>JAFGRD010000036.1 GCA_016935315.1 Pirellulales bacterium | reverse complement strand
GGTGCGGTAGTTCTCCATGTACCATAGTGTACCTAAAGGTTTCGCCTGAAGGCGAGGGCTTCATTCCCTCCCATCGAGAGACAGTGAGTCGAATGCGGTGCTCGGGATATCCCGGCCCCACTGAGGCATTGCCGTCGGCAGACGAGGCATTGCCGTCGGCGGACGAGGCATGGTCCTCGGGCGACCTCGCCCCGACCACTACACCTACCACAAGAAAGGGCAGAAGGAGATTTCCATGAAACGTCGCTCGTTCCTGAAAGCTGTCGGCGGGGCCGTGGGGGGAAGTGCACTCGGGACACAGCACACCGTGGCCTACGCGGCATCTTCTGCGGAAGAAAAGGAAGCCGCCGGGCTGCCCCGGCGCGCCCTGGGACGCACCGGTTTGGAGGCATCCTGCGTCGCGTTCCCGGGACTAGCGCTGATCCACGACGAGCAACCACAGTGCACGGCGGCGCTGCACAAGGCCTTTGACCAGGGGGTGAACTACTTCGACGTGGCCCCGGCCTACGGCGACGCGGAAGTGAAGATGGGCGTGGGCCTCCAAGGGCTGAAGCGAGACGAGTACATCCTGGCCTGCAAGACCAAGATGCGCGACAAGAAGGGGGCCCGCGAGGAGTTGGATCGCTCGCTCCGGCGGCTGAAGACGGATCACTTCGACGTCTACCAGATGCACTGCCTCAAGCGGCCCGAGGAAGTCGAACAGGCCTTGGGGCCGGACGGAGCCATGGAGACGATCCTCCAGGCCAAGCAAGAGGGCAAAGTGCGGTTTGTGGGGTTTTCAGCCCATACCACCAAGGGGGCCTTGGCGGCCATGAAGCAATTCCGCTTCGACACGGTCATGTTCCCCATCAACTTCGTGGAGTACTTCACGCTGGGATTCGGCAAACCGGTCCTGGAGCTGGCGGAGCAACAGGGCGCGGGAGTCTTGGCCATCAAGGCGATGTCCCGTGGTGCGTGGCCCGCGGGCGTGGAGAGGACACGTCGCTGGTGGTACCGGTCCGTCGAGGAAGAGGCGGAGGTTCTGCTGGCGTTGCGATTCACGCTTTCGCAAGCGGGCGTCGTGGCGGCGTTTCCGCCTTCCTTCGTCGACTTGCTGGACAAGGCGGTCCGGGCCGCCCCGGCGTATCGCCCGTTGACCGAGGCGGAAACGGCGGAACTGCGGAACCTGGCCACGACGTGTGAGTCGCTTTTCCGCAAAGAAGAGCAGCAGGTTGCCGGCACGACGCAATGCCACGAGCCGCCGTATCCCGACAGTCCGCACGAGTGCTCTCCGGAGTTGTACGCTTGACGGCCGTGTCTCAGGCCCCGCCAAGGAACGAATGGAGCGTGCGCGAAGGAGGAAGGCCGCGCGGCGGCCTTGCGCTTTCATGACGTACCGACGGAACATGCCGCTGAATCCCGGCACTGTTTTCGCACGGCTGTCAACTCGTCCCAGCACTGCCGCAACGCGTCCACGATCGCGGGGTCGAAATGGCCGCCGCTGCCCTCTTCGATGATCTCTCGTGCCTTGCTGAAACTGTAAGCGCGCTTGTAGGGACGCACCGAAGTGAGCGCGTCGAGAACATCGGCGACGGCCACGATTCGCGCCGCCAGCGGAATGTCCGTTCCCGCCAAGCCGGCAGGATAACCTGTGCCGTCGAACCGCTCGTGATGGTGCCGGGCGATCGATGCCGCCATAGACAAGAAGTCGCCGCCCCCGGACCGCGACACGGCTTCATCGAGGATGCTCCCGCCGATGATCGCGTGCTGCTTCATCATCTCCCATTCGTCAGGGGTGAGGCGTCCCGGCTTCAGAAGAACCGCGTCGGGAATCCCGACCTTTCCGATGTCGTGCAACAGGCTGGAACGGTACAGGTCCGACAGGAATGTCTCGTCAATCTGCTCGCGGTAAGGGCCTTGGCGGCGAAGCTGATTGGCGAGGATTCGCGAGTAGTTGCGGATCCTCAGCAGGTGCTCGCCGGTCTCCTCATCGCGGCACTCGGCGGTCTTGGCCAGCGTGAGGACGGCGATGTCCTGGGTGTCGATGATTTCGCGCGTCGTCGTGCGCAGGGTTTCCTCGGCTTGCCGACGCTCGGCAATCTCTTGCTGGAGCCTTGCGTTGGACCTGCGGAGCTCTTTGCTGGCCGCGATGAGCTCGGCCGTACGCTCTTCGACCAGCTCCTCCAAGCGGAGGCGATGTCTTCGGATCTCTTGCTCCGTGCGGTTGCGCTCGGCGAGCACTTCGACCAATTGGCGGACTTCGATGGGATCGAAGGGCTTCTTGAGGATGAACAGCCGGTCCGTCCGCCGCAGCCGCTCGACGATCGCTTCCCAGCAGTAGTCCGAGTACGCGGTGCAGATGATCACGTTCAGATCCGGGAATTCCTGCCAGGCGCGCGTGGTGGTTTCCACGCCGTCCCAACCGGGAGGCATGCGGACGTCGACGAAAACCATGGCGTACGCACGGCCTTCCGTTGCCGCGTTGCGAATCATCTGCAGGCCCTCCTGCCCCTGATACGCGGAATCCACTTGAAAGCGGTGCCGGCGGGCGTCCGATGGGCGTCCCGATTGCCCGAAGAGCGTTGCCGCGACCTCGTTCAGGGCCGAATCGTCTGTCGGTTCGACGGCAAGGACCTTGCGAAAGTCTCCGTGGATGGCCGGATTGTCGTCGATGATCAGGATGCGCTCACTCGCCATCGTATCAGATTCGGTCCTTTATTGATGTTCGCATTGTGGATGATCCAGGCCGACCAACGGGAGGCCGGACAAGTCGGGCTCCCGTTGGTCGCCCTCGCGCATTGAGTGTGCAAGCGTCAATAGTCCGTCTTTGCGTGATCGGCCTTTTCGTCGGCAGCAGCACGGATCTTGGACGACGCGGCTGGGACGTGCTTGGCGACCAGGGCCACCAACTGCTCGCGTTGGATCGGCTTGGCTGCATAATCGTCGCAGCCAACTTCGAGACATCGCCGCCGGTCGCCGGCCATGGCATGGGCGGTCAGCGCGATGATCGGTCCTGCATAGCCCGCACTCCGCAATTGCCTGGTCGCCTCGTACCCGTCAAGAACCGGCATCTGCATGTCCATCAAGATCAGATCGAAGGGCGGTTCCCGGCCGCCGTGCTCCCCGCCCCGATGGGGCTGTGTACCGATCGCCTTCTCCAGGGCGACCTGCCCGTTTTCTGCCACCGTCACTTCCGCGCCGGCGCTGCGCAAAATGAACGAGATCAGCCGCTGGTTGTCGGGGCCGTCCTCCGCCAGCAAGATGCGGTGCGGGAGCATGATTTTCGATGCGGCGGGCCGCTCGCGCAACAGCGCACCGTCCGGATCCACCTGCGTCGTATGCGCCGGCACAGGCTGGGAATCCAGCGGTCCGGGATCGACGGTCAGGCTGAAAGTGCTTCCGACTCCGGGCTCGCTGGTCACCGAGATGTCTCCCCCCAGCATCCCGGCCAGGCGCCTGCTGATCATCAGTCCCAGCCCGGTGCCTCCGAATCTCCGACTCATCGTCGCATCGCCCTGCACAAACGGCTGGAACAGGTTGCCGATCTGCTCCAGGGTCATGCCGATGCCGGTGTCGCTCACGTCGAATCCGATCGTCGGTGGCCCGGCGTCCGTGCGCAGGCGGGTGGTCACCGTAACCGAACCCACTTCGGTGAATTTGATCGCGTTGCCGACCAGATTGGTGAGGATTTGCCGCAGGCGGGTGGGATCGCTTTGGACGGTTGCGGAGACAGCTCGATCGTGCCGGACATTCAACGACAGCCCCTTCCCCTCGGCGCGCACCTTCATCAGGGAGACCACGTCGTCAACGATTTGGCACGGCGAGCACGCGGTTCGCTCGACGTGCATCTTGCCTGCCTCAATCTTCGACAGATCGAGAATGTCGTTGATCACTTCCAGCAAGTGTCCACCGTTGCGCTTGATGATGCTCGCGGCCTCAAGGTCCGCCTGATTCTCGAGGCTGCCCAGCAGCAGGTCCGCAAAACCCAGAACGGCCGTCAAGGGCGTGCGGATTTCATGACTCATATTGGCCAAAAACTCGCTCTTTGCCCGATTGGCCGCGTCCGCGGCCTGAGACAATTGCTCGTGCGCCAGGTTCGCTTGCTCCAACGCCGCCGAATACTCCAGCAGCTCCTTGGCCTTTTTCTCCGCGTCTTCTCTCGCTTCCTGCAGCGAACTGGAGCGCTCTTCGACCTCCTTCTGAAGACGCCGCGCGTGGCTCCGTTCCACGGCAATCCTCTTCTGTTGCTCCTCGATCACCGCCACCATCGCCGTTTCGTGCGCGCGCCGCAGCGTTTCGTGTTCGGCACGAAGCTGCCGCATGCGCGCTTCCATGCGATGGAGGCTGCGCTGCTGATCGATCAGGGACCAGGCGAGCCGGCCGGCGGTGGCCAGTGCGGGCATCAGCGATTCCAGTCGCTCGCTTGCCCCAGGAGCCGGCGAGACGAAGCCGCCCAGCAGAGATCCCATCGTGTCGAAGTGCAGGCGCAGACCGAAGGCCAGCCGTTGGCCGGCGTGCGTCGTGTAGTTGTAGATGCATGACCCCGACGTTCTCAGCCGCGTCGTCAGGTCGGCGGCGAATTCTGTCGCGTCGGTTTGATGCAATGACAACCCCGTTCCGTCAACGCCCATGACTTGACCGTTCTGGCCTGCCAAGAGCACCAGACAGGGGCCCAACTCGAAGAGCAACTCGCTGATTCGCCCGAGACCGTCGGTCTTGTCACGGGGAACTTCCTCGGCCGGAAACAGGTGGCTGAGATCATGGAGCATCGCGGCAATCCTACAACGTGAACAAGGCGGCGTGTCGTTCGAGTTCCTCGTCCAGGTCGATGAACAGGGCCTCGAGGTCGGCCACGGTCAAATCGAGCACGTTCGCCGGCGGCAACGTCGGGCGAAGCAGGTTGACTCCCACGGAGGAGATCCCCTTGAGCGTGCAGAGTATGTTGGCTACTTCCACGCAGTGTACGGCCTTGGGGTATTCGGCCGAATCGCGATGCTCGCCGTGGTGACAGCGGATTCCTGCGGTCACGATATCGGGAAATCGCCAGTGTTCCGCGACGGCAGCCCCCAATTCGGTATGTGCGAACCCGAGCTCTCGGCGTTCGATGGCTGCCAGGGAGTCCGCCCCTTCCAACGAAGCCAGCACCTGCTCGAATTGCGCGTGGGTGTACTGGTCTTCGAGTATAATCCCGATGTCGTGCATCAAGCCGGCCAGGAACACGTCTTCGAAGTTGTCGAGACGGCAACGCATGGCGACCATGCGCGCACAGATGCCCACCGCCACCAGATGTCGCCAAAGTGCCGACCGGCGGTACTTTCCGATGGGCCGATCCTCCTTGAAGAGATCGCTGACGCATGCCGTGAGCGCGACGTTGCGGATCTGCCGGAACCCCAAGTACGCGATCGCCGCCTGGACGTTGGATACTCTTTGGCGAAGGCCGTACGCCGAGGAGTTGACGAGTCGGAGTACACGGGCACAAAGCGCCACGTCGCCTTCCATGGCCACCTTGAGATCCTGCGCTCCCGCGGCATCGTTGTTGGCCACCTCAATCACTCGGATCGCCACGTCCGGCAACGTCGATAGCCCGCTGACGCGGCGAACGACTCGATCGAGCGCCGAAGGGAGCACCGTGGAATCGGATTTCACTCTTGACATACTTGAGCCCTCTTTGTCTCGCCCTCAAAAGCAATACTCTCTCGGTGACTACCGTCCGTCGTCGCAACGTCACGCAACCATCGTTTCCATCGCCACCGGTTCACTCGATCTCTCTCAGCAGCCCCAACTCGCGCACCACGTCATCCACATCACCGGCTCCGTCAAGGCGTTCCCAGCGGCTCGACGTTCAGCAGCTCACACAGGATCGGCTCGACGCGTTGCCAGACATCGTGCGATTTGAGAACGTAGTAGACGCACATCGCGTGGCAGCGGCGAATCGTCTCCTCGTCGGCCCGCCCGGTCAGCATGATCACCGGCATGGGAGATAGCTCCTCGTCGCTTTCCAGCATTTCGCAGACACCGAACCCGCTGCCGGAGGGCATGTTGACGTCGATGCAGGCCAGGTCCGGATGCTCTTGCCGGACCAGGGCCAAGGTGGTCATGGCATCGTGGGCCGCCAGAACGTCTAAGCCCAACCGGCGGCATCGCTCGGCCAATACTTCGACCAGATCACGATCGTCGTCGGCAATCAGGACGGTCTTGGCTGGCATCTTGCATCTCCGAGGTTGCCGTGGCATCGTGCAACGCGGCCACGGTCTTCTTATCGTCACACGGTTTCTGGAGAAAGAACGGTGTTCCCGGTTTGTGCGCTCGGTGGCGCCTTCGGCTCGCAGTGCAGCTCAACACGGCAATGGTCGACGAGGTCGTCGGCTTGTTCCTCGATGTTCCAGGTGCCTTGGGCGCAGAGATCGATCCTCGGCAGCACCGCGCCCGGACGGTTTCGGTCGGCTTCCGTGAGTGTGGATTGCACCCGCGCCAGCATCCGGTCCACCTCGTTTCGATGGCACTTTGCTACGACAACCCACTTGTGCGGCAAGACGCGCAGCACCAGATCGGTTCCATGGAACAGATGCTGGAGCAGCTCGTCCATCGTGTGCGACACCGACGGTTCAACCGGCGGCTCCATGGCAGCGACCAGCAAGGTTGCCTGCGCCGTTGCGTCTCCCAGATGTCTGGTGCGTTCGACATACCTCAGCACCAACTCGTCGGGCTTCCAGACGGGCAGGGTGAACCAGAACGTGCTCCCCGCGCCGGGTTGGCTCTGAACATGGATCGTGCCGAGGTTCAGATGCACCAGCTCCTTCGCGATGCTCAGCCCCAGGCCGAACCCCTTCGTGCCACTTCGCGCTACCCCTTCGACTTGCCGGAAGCGGTCGAAAATCACTTGCAGGTTCTCGGGAGTGATGCCCGGGCCGTCATCCGTAATCCCGATTCGGACTTCGGGCAACTCCTCGTGTCGTTGTCCCCACAGCTTGACACAACCACCGTCTCCGCAGAACTTGATGGCGTTGGTCATGAGATTGATGATCACTCGGCCCACCTTCTCGGGGTCGCAATAGACGACGGGCAGATCGTCCTCGACGGCGGTTTCCAGTGCCACGTGTTTGATCGCCGCTTTCCGCTCCAGAATCGGATGGGCGCGCTCGAAGACGTCCGCAACAGTCGTTTCTCGGCGCCAAACGCTCAGCAGCCCGGCCTCCAGCTTGCTGACGTCGAGCATGTCGTCGACCATGATCACCAAATCGTCCGTGCGATCGCTGACGATGTCGAGGAACTCTCTCTGTTGGCAGGTAATCTGTCCGGCCAAACCGTCGCGGATGAGGGAAACGAACTCCTTGATGACGGTCAGCGGCGTGCGGAACTCGTGCGAGACGTTGTCGACAAACTGATATGCCGTGTTGTACAATTCGGCGAGATGCTGGTTCTTCTGGTCCAGCAGTGCATTGGCGTTCTGAAGTTCGTTGTTCCTCTGATCGAGCAGGTCGTTGGCCTTCTGCAATTCCAGGCGCATCTGCTGTCGCTGCACGGCATATCGCAGAATACGCTCGAGCGTGCGGCTGTTCAGGTTGCCTTTGTACAAATAATCCTGTGCGCCTTGCGCCAGCGCGGCGATTCCCGACGCCGGATCATTGTTGGCGGTCAGCACGACAACCGAGATCTGCGGTCGCTGCTGCCGAACGTGGGCGAGGGCCTGGAAGTCCCGGGCATCCGGCAGTCCCAGATCGAGCAGGACGACGTCGTACTCTTCCGCTGCCAGACACTCCTTTGCCGCGGCCAGAGAAGTGACATGCGCCCACTCGAATTGCGTGAGATCCGCGCCGCCGAGAGCCAATTTGGCGAACTTCGCGTGGTCAAGATCATCTTCGACCAGCAAGACTCTCAGGCGTGCTTTTACCATCTCTGCCCCCCACGATGGCATTTCCATTCTGCCGTTATTGATGTTTGCCCTCTCCCCCACACTGTCGATCGAAGCGGGGGGCGACGGCGCACCTACATAGACTGCCCACGTCTGAGAGCCCACATCTTTCGAAATAAACCTACGTCGCGGCAACCTCTCACATCGCGTTGCTTTACCCTCCCAGCCGACCTTTCTGCTGTCTGCTCGACATTCCTGTCGTTTCTGACGCATATTCCGGTGCGAGGGCGACAGCCGCAGCCGACCGGCCCGTCTCTTTGAGCCGGTACAACCGCCATGTCAGCAGGGTGTTTCGCCGATACGCCCGTATCGGGACGAGCGCCGCGGCCCGCCGCAAGGCAATGGCTAATTCTTGGCGGGGATCCTGTCACCGCAAGACGTTATTCTCACACGGGATACGGAAGACGGGCGGTCTAAAATACTGCAAACACGATAGCCCATATGTAGCTTGATTCGGTCCGCGTGCGTAGCGAAATCGGGCTGGAGGCCTCTCCCGGCTCGAAGTAGAATACGTGACGAGTTGCGGGTTACCGCAACGCAAGCACGAACGCGCTGATCCATCTCCCTCTGGTTCGACAATCAGGAGTTTCACCGCGCCGTTTTCAGTGGGGCAGTATCGTGGCGCGACCCAAGACAACCTCTCATCGTGTGCGAAGCCGAGATGCGAGCGGCGGTGCCGGAACGTCCAGCGCGCGCCAACAGCACTACGGCCAGGTCTTTGACGCGATTCCCGACTCCCTTTTCGTGGTCGACATAAGGGGAAAGGTATTGGACGTCAATCCGGCAGCCTGTCGGGCTCACGGCTACTCGCGTCATGAGTTGACCGGCCTGAACGTTCGCCGAGTGATTCACCCAGGCTATCATCCCCGGTTCGAAGAATCCTGCCGGAAGATAGGCGGTCAGGGAGTCTTCTGTGCCCAAATGGTCGACCTCCGCAAGGACGGATCCACGTTCGACGCGGAAATGATCGGGCGGGCGATTCCTGCCCGGGGAAAGACGCCTTGGCTGGCCATCGTTCGCGACGTGACGCAGCGCAACCGGACGGAAGAGAGACTGCGGCGAATCGAGGCCCAACTGGCCCGCCTATCGCGGGTTGCTGCCACGGGGGAGATGGCGGCCGCCGTTGCCCACGAGGTCAATCAGCCGATCTGCTCCATCATCAACTATGCCAAGGCGTGCCGCAATGCACTTGCCGCCGAAGGCACTTGCCAGCTGGACGATCTGCGGCAGTGGAACGAGGGCATCGTCGCCTCGGCCGCTCAAGCTTGTGAGGTGATCACGCGTCTGAGTGATATGGTTGGGAAAACCGGCCCCGGGCGCACCTCGTCGAGCATCAATCAGATCGTCGAGGAGTCCGTTCACCTGCTCGCGTGCGAGGCCCGCCAACATCAGGTCGCCGTGACGCTGAAACTCGCAGACTCGCTTCCAGCAGTGCACGTCGACCGGATACAGATCCAGCAGGTGCTCGTGAATCTCTTGCGTAACGCCTATCAGGCCATGGCGAATCACCTGTGCAAACCGCGCCTTGTGACAGTGGGCACCGCACGAATCGGTACATGTATCGAAGTGACCGTCTCGGACTGCGGACCGGGGCTGCCGCCGACTTTCGACGACGATCTGAGCCTTTTCGACACGTTTGTCACGACCAAGCCCGACGGCCTGGGGTTGGGGCTGGCAATCAGTGCAACAATCATCAGGGCCCACGACGGGAGGCTTTGGGCCACCGCCAATCCCGACGGAGGAGCCGCTTTTCATTTCACCTTGCCCGGCGAGAACGGAGGCAGGAGCAATGGATACTGAGCCAACCGTGTTCGTTGTCGACGACGACGAGCAAATGCGGGCTTCGGTCTGCGCACTGGTGCGCTCGATGCAAACCCAAGTCGAGCCGTTCTCCTCGGCGGAGGAGTTTCTCGACATCTACTCACCCGCGCGTCCCGGGTGCCTGGTGGCCGACGTGCGTATGCCCGGCATGAGCGGACTGGAACTCCAGGAGGAGCTACTCAGGCGGGAGGCGCCGCTTCCGCTGGTCTTCCTGACGGCCTATGCCCGAGTCCCGACAACGGTTCGTGCGGTCCGCAACGGGGCCGTGACCGTCGTCGAGAAGCCCTATCGGGACGACGATCTCTGGGACGCAGTTCGCCAGGGGCTTGCCGTGGACGCCGCCCGTCGTCACGAGTACGAGCACCGGCAGGTGCTCCGACGACGACTTGCGACGCTCACGCCGGCGGAGCGCCGTGTCCTGGAGATGATCGTCGAGGGCCGAACCAACAAGGCGATCGCCCGGGAGCTGGACATCAGCGTACGAACCATCGAAGGCCGCCGCCGGGAGATCTTCGCCAAGACCCAAACGAGTTCCGTCGCGGCACTGGTGCGGATGGTGATTGACGCCCGCGTGGAAGCAGGGACTTGAGGGACTGCTCGGGGCTCGCAGAAAGGCGAGCTGCGAATCCCCCGGGGGAGGAAAGGCTGCACGGACGCCTTTTGTCCCACAACACGGACGTTTGCACAATCGATGTGGCTGGCCGCAAGGCTTTTCGGGTTTTGCGCTATTGCCGAGCACGGCTTTTGCCGACCATACGTCCGATTGAAAGGTCGTAACAGTCATCGGCGGCGACCCGCCGCCTGCCTTTTACACGCTCCGCTCATGAACGCCTCGGATGCCCAAGTGTTTCTCGTCGATGGCGATCGGCAGTCGCACGCGCATGTGCGGCCGCTGGCCGCGATGACCGGCGCACGATGTGAGACTTTCACTTCCGCGGAGCGCTTTCTCGACAAAGACACGTCGAGGTGCGTAGGCTGCGTGATCACCGAACTGCGTCTGCCGGGCCTGAGTGGGCTGGAGTTGCTCGAACGCCTGGCCGCGGAAGACTCCGTGCTGCCCGTTGTGTTTCATGGCCGGAACATCCGCATCGCGGAGGCGGTCGGCGTCATGAAGGCCGGGGCTCTGACCGTGCTGGAGAAGCCGGCTCGCCCTGATGAATTGCTCAGCGCGATTCGATTCGCCCTCGAACTAAGCGCGACCCGCCATGCGAGACGCACAAAGCGGCAGACCTTTCGGCAGAGGCTGAGCAGCTTGACCGGTCTGGAGCGAAAGATCTGGGACCTGGTGATGACGGGCAACACCAATCGGAGAATCGCACGTGATTTGGCGATCAGCCGGTCCGCCGTCGATCGCCTGCGCCAGACAATCCTGAAAAAGATGGATGCCGAGTCGACGGCTGAGATGGCCCGAACGGTCGCCGAATGTCAGGTGTTCGACGAAGCAGGGAATCCGACCTGTACGTTGTCTGACGGCCAAGAGCCGGCCTGTTCCGGCTGAAGGCGGAGAGCCGTCTGGGGGGAGATATCCGAAGTAGTGACCGCGTGATCGGGGCAGGGACCCGACGAAGGCCGGCATCTGTCGGTCTTCGTTGTTTTCTTGCAGGCGGCACAGCCGCCTGCCAAGGCGCAAGCAACTGCGGCGCGCGTCCCGAGAGTCCGCAACGGGCGTTCAGGCCTCAGAGCCAACCTTCGCCCTGTTTCCCCGGGCAATCCTGTTTCCTCAGGCAATTCTGGCTTTCGAGACCATTCGCCAGGAGACGGTTCGCAGCAGCGATTCTTCCCAACGTGCAATACGTTCGCAGGCCTGCTTCAAAACGCAAAGGACTTCCGTCAGATCGATCGATTTCAACACATAGTCGTCGGCGCCCAGTTTGGATGCCCGAACGAGCGCATCCCTTGAGAAGTTCCCTGAAAAGATGACGACTTGGGAAAGGGGGTTGCGCTGCTTGGCAAGGCGGAGGATTTCCCACCCGCTGATGCCGGGCATTTCCAGGTCGGTCAACACCAGGCCCGGACGATGCTCGTCAATCCAACGCGTTGCCGCCGACGAATCGCACAGCGTGGTCAAGTGGACCTTGCGGTGAAGGCCGCGGCGAATCACGGATTCCAGGAGCCCTGTCAAGGCCTGATCGTCATCGACCAGAAGCATCTTGAGGCTCTGCCCCATCGCCAGCCTCCTTTCCCGGCAGGGAACGGCCCAGGAGCGGGCGGGAAAACCTCTCCGCACATTCTCGGCGAAGACCTTCCGGGGGGCCAAGAGCGATGTGCGAAACATTCTGCGGCAATCCGCCGCCGCCCGGCGCGTCAGGGGCGACCGTGCTCGCGGCGCCGCAGTTGGCTTCGGCAAAACTGCGGAGCCGAAAACGGAGGGGATGCGGGATGGAGATACACGTGCGTCTCGGCGACGCAGCAGAGCACGTCCCGGCGGCTGATGATCCCTACCAGTCGGCCGTCTCGCAATACCGGTAAGCGTCGCACCGGCAGTCTGCGGAACAGCCGCGCAACATCGCTGAGTTCGTCTTCCTCGTCGACCGTTTGGATCTCGCGAGTCATGTGGAGGTAGATTGGGCTGCTGGCTGCCTCCGGATCATCCATAAGATCCAACAGGTCGTAGTCGGTCACGATACCTATCAGCCGGCCCGGCATGTCCACCACCGGCAGACCGTTCACTCGGTGCCGCACCATCAAGGCAATTACTTCCGCGACCGTATCGTCTGGATCGGCAGTGACGACTTCGGAAGTCATCAAGTCTTTGACTGTAAACATGGCTCCTGTCCGAGAAACTGCTGAGGGACGGAATGCTTACTCATGCAAAACGACTCTCCTCATTCAACTCTACGTCACCTCCCCGGTTCGAGACAATCCCGGCGCAAGCAGCCGAGAGGTCACGCGGTCCAAAACGGAGCTGCTTGTGCGCTGCCGGGGCGCGACCGGCCATGCGGCGCCGGGGTCCCTTCGGCGAATTCCACGCCGGCGACAAGGCTGCGTTGGTCAGCCGGATGCGACGTCGACGGTGAGAGAAGGTTCTTGGCCGGAACGATCGATGTGCCGGGACGCTGCCGCATGGTGCGAATATGCACGCTGTGTGCATTGTAGCAGACGTATGCATGGAGAATCGCGACGGCTGCAAAGGCGTTTGGGGAACGAAGCAACTCGTCAAGCCGATTGAGACGGTCAAATCGTCTTCCGGCGCCGCACGAGGGACAAATCCGACCGTTTTCTGTGGACGGCGGGCCCTGGGAACGCTTTTGTAGTGCATAAATTGTTGGCGTAGCAGATGCGCCCGACATTCGACGATGGCCGGTGGATGGCGTTGGCGAACCGTCCCGGACCGGAGAGGTTGTTGGTGCAGAGAAGTTTGGTGCAGAGAAGACTGGCTCGACACAGGAGAACCTGATGGCCACCGCCGCCCCCGAAGGACCTGAGATTATTGTCGCCGACCCCACTCTACTGCGGGCCATTGTCGATTCCGTGGGCAGTTGCCTGACGATGTGCGACACCGCCGCCAAGTGCGTGGGCGCTTCGTCAATTCCCACTCAGGACGCTGGCAGCGTGACGGGCATGATCGGCATCCACGGGAACGTGTCGGGCTTCGTCACCGTCAATATGGCCGAAGCCGTGGCCATGGCGGCCATCGGAGGGCTGTTGCAGGACCAATTCGAGAAGCTCACCCCCCAGGTTATCGACGGTGTCGGAGAAATGACGAACATCATAGCCGGAGGCATCAAGAAAGGCCTTTCCGGCACATCCTGGGGATTTCAGCACGTGACCGTTCCGTCCGTCATCGTTGGGCACAATTACCAGATTGCCTACTCCAGGGGGCTGGAATACCTCTGCGTCACCTTCGAACAAACCAACGAAGAGACCTTTCTGCTCAGCGATCGCCTGATCAAGGTGGCCATCTCGATGTTGCGGTTGTGAGCTGGTCGCGAGCCGCCTGCGTGCTCACGGCTCAGGTGAGAGCCGTGGGGTCTGTTCTCAGCCCACGTGGTTCCAACACAGCGGCGTTCCTCGCGCGATGTCGGTTCGGGCCGTCCGGCCCAGGACATCTTGAAGATGGCGAGGATGCAGACCGTCGCCGGGGCGGATCGAGCGGACGTTTTCCTCGGAGAACACCGCACCGGCGGGAACGTCTGCCACGACGAACAGCGATCGCCGAAACCGGCGGCTGGCCCTTTCCTGTTCGCCCAGCCCGTAATGCACGGATCCAAGCGCTTCATGGGCGGCACGGACCGACTCGGCCATTTGCCGAAACTCGTCCGGCTGGAGCGAGAACGCGCTGTCCGGCCCTCCTAGGGCACGCGACAGTGTGAGGTGTTTCTCGATCAGGCACGCTCCGCAGCCTATGGCAGCCACCGGCACGGCCGGTTCCAGGGAGTGATCGGAGAGGCCGACGGGCACGCCGAACGCCGCGGCCAGATGCGGGATGGTCCGCAGGTTCATCCCTTCGGCAACGGCGGGATAGGCACTGGTACACTTCAACAGCATCAACTGGCGCCCGCCGGCGGCGCGAATCGTGCGGACCGCCTCATCGATCTCGCCCAAGGTCGCCATCCCCGTGGAGAGCATCACGGGGCTGCCGGTTTGCCCGACGCGCCGCAGCAGCGGCAGGTCGACCAGTTCGAAGGAGGCGACCTTGTAGGCCGGAGTTCCCAGCCGTTGAAGAAAATCGACCGACGGGCCGTCGAACGCCGTGCAGAAGAGCGTCAGGCCCAGTGCGTCGGCGATTCGCTTCAGTTCCGGTTGCCACTCCCACGGCATCGACGCCTCCCGATACAGCTCGTAGAGGCTGCGGCCCGCCCAGATCGTCCCGTCGATCCGGAAATGCGGATTGGAGCAATCGATCGTCAGTCCGTCGGGCGTATAGGTCTGGAGCTTGACGGCGTCGGCCCCTGCGGCGGCGGCCGCTTCCAGCAGCCTGACTGCCTGCTGGAACTCCCGCCCGTGGTTGGCCGACATCTCCGCCACGATGTAGGGAGGCTCTCCAGAACCAATGCGCCGGCCGGCGACCTCGATGTACTCGTTGCTCATGCTTCTCTGGCGAGTCCTTCTTTGGAACACGGCAAGGGACGGTCTTCGCGCGGGCCAAGAACTTCAGCGGAAACCATGCGCTCGAAGACAAGACACGGTTGTCCGTTGATCGGCCGGGCGTCGACCGAGGCGTAACCTGCCTTGGCGAACGTTCGCGCCGACGGATGGTTCTCCCGGCGGACAACGGCCCGAAAACAGGCCGCCCCCAGCTCGCTTGCGGCCAGCCGTTGCGTCTCGTTGAGCAATCGCGTTGCCAATCCCCGGCGCCGAAACGCGGAGGCCACGTGGATACTGATATCCGCCGCGTCGGAGCCCGTGCGTTCGTAACGGATCACCCCCAGGATCAAGCCTTGGAAATCGAGCACCCAGATCCGCGTATCCCGGCTGGCAAGCCTTGCCTCGAACCAGGCCTGGTGCTCCCGGCGCGGGATTCGTGCCTGCGAGACGAGCGATACGCGGCGCACGGCCGGATCGTTGGCCAGCCGCCAAAGCTGCCAGACGTCGTCGGCCGCGACGGGGCGGAGGCCCAACCGGTCATCCGGGAGCGGTCCGTCCCAGGCACGGATTACGGCCGCGACGCGCCAGGCACCTTGACCGTCGACCAACCGGCGCCCTGCCTCGATCTGACTGGCTCGTCGGATCGGGTCGCGGCAAAGGGCCGTCAGCTTCTGGGCAACTTGCTGCGGTGTGAGCTGGTCGAAACGTCCAAGACCGGTGACTACGTCGGCGTCGGCCAACCGTCGGGCAATCCGCTCTTGATTGTCGGCCAGGACGAATACGGCCGCCGGCACCTGCATCCGGGCCAGTTCCCACACGGTGCCGCCGGCGGCGCTGACGGCCACATCGGCCCAGGCCATCAGCGCGGACAAGTCGGGCACGTCGACCAGCAGCCGGATGCGACCGGCGGCGCCCGGTAACTGGGCGTGCAGGGCATCCCCGTGTGGATTGGCCGCCCCAACCACAACCCGGGCCTGAAGCCCCGGAACGTCCATCTTTCCCAAAGCGCGCATCAACGTCGACGTGACGTTCTCCGGATCGGCTCCTCCAGCGGCAACGAGCAACTTGCGGGCCGTTTTCGGGGGTTCCGGCCCGCAGGCGTTTCGCTGCTGAAACTCCGGCCGCAACAACGCATAGCGCGGACCCGACAGCCAGATCGGTTCCGGGTCGCACAGGTAATCGATGTGCTCCGCGGAAGGATTCTGATTCAAGAGCAGGTCGGCATGGTACCGCGGCAGATGGCCCATGTCGTCGATCACCAGCAGCCGGCCACCGACCGTGCGGATTCTTCGCTGGTAATCGGCGTCGAGGTGATAGCCGTCGAGCACTACCCACGGCCGGGCGGCGCGCGACGTACCGGCTGCCGCCTGCCCGTCTGTGAGCAAGTCGCACGTGACAGCCGGGTCCCGCGGATCGGGCCAGGGGCTCTCCAGGTCGATCAGGTCGGCCCCGGAATGCTCGATCCGGTCGCGAAGACTTTTTACGGGGCAACAGCTCACGAAGACGGCCCGTCCGCCTGCCGCCTGCCACGCATGGGCCAACGCCAGGCAGCGCATGAGGTGACCCGTGCCGATGCGGCGGTTTGCGTCGGCGCGGAAAATGAGCGTTCTGGCAGCCACGCCTATCCCTCCGCGAGTTGCTTCTGGCGCACGTGCCGGTTCATTTCCGCCAAGGCTGGTTTGCGGGTAAGCAACTGCAACACGTCTCGCCAGGAAAAGCACTCCGGTTGCTCCGGCTGCCCGAGATGCCCATACACGGCCCGGACGAATTCCAGGTCTTCCGGCAGGTCGACGGTCCAGCGGTGGTCGCTGAAATCCTCGGTGCCTTCGACGGAGAAGAGCCGAAACCGCTTGCCGTGGCGATAGAGGTACGGGGTTACGTGGGTCCGCGCATAGGTTTCCGTCGCTTCCCGGTCGGCACGTTCCAGGGCGTCGCAGGTCGCTACCTCGGTGTCGAGGCCGCGCGGCCATGTCCGCCGCAGCGTGTTGGAGGCATAGTCCGGCTGGTGTTCGAGAAACGCGTGCACGACCCGGTCGACGACTTCCGGGTCGATCAACGGGCAGTCGGCGGTGATCCGCACCACGACGTCGGCTCCCAAGGCGCGGGCCGCCCGACAGTAACGGTCGAGAACGTCGTGCGAGCTGCCGCGGAAACACGCCACCCGCAGACGATCGCACGCTTCGACGACGGCTTGATCGGCCGCCTCCCGCGTCGTGGCGACCACGAGCCTGTCGATCCGCCGCGCGCGCCGCACCCGATCGCAGACACGAGCGAGCATGGACTTTCCGCACAGATCGCTGAGCACCTTGCCCGGAAGTCGCGTGCTCCCCATCCGCGCCTGGATGATCGCCACAACGGTCATGTGCCTTGGAAACTCCTTTGCCCCAGGCCGCAAGCAGCCTGCACCGCCCGGATCACTCGTGCCACGTCGCGGCCGGTCATCGCGGGGAACATCGGCAGCGAGAGGATTTCTTCATATGCAGCTTCGGCAACCGGGCACATTCCCGGGCCGGTGCCGAATCGCTCGCGATAGAAAGGGTGCAGGTGAACCGGGATGAAATGGACGCCCGCTTCGATCCCCTCGCGGTGCAAGGCGTCGAAGACCTCCGCTCGCCCGACTCCCAGCAGTTCGCGGTCCAGACGAATCACGTAGAGGTGCCGGGCGTGGGTCACCCCGGCGCGGGTGGCCAGGGGCCGCAGGCCGGGCACGGCGGCGAACGCCGAGTCATAGCGCCGGGCGATTTCCCGACGACGGTCCAACCAGACGTCCAGTCTCGACAGTTGGCTGAGCCCCAACGCGCATTGAAAATCGGTCAAACGGTAGTTGTACCCCAACTCCCTCATTTCGTAGAACCAAGCGCCGGCCGCGGCACGCTGTCCGTGGTCGCGCGTGAAACCGTGATTGCGGAAACGCTGTATCCGCCCTGCCAAGCCGGCGTCGTCCGTGGTAATCATCCCGCCTTCGCCCGTGGTAATCGTCTTGACGGCGTGCAGGCTGAACGTGCTCAGATCGGCCAGCCCTCCGACCAGCCGGCCGGCGTCTCGGGCGCCCAGCGCGTGCGAGGCATCGGCCACCAGCGCGACGCGATGCCGCCGGGCGATCGCTCGCAGCGCCTCGTAGTCGCAAGGCTGCCCGGCGTAGTCCACGGCGATGATCGCCCGAGTGCGTTCGGTCAGCCGGGCTTCCACCTGCTCCGGCGCAAGCAGCAGCGTTTCCGGATCGACGTCGGCGAACACGGGAGTCCCCCGCTGAAACACGACCGCGTTGGCCGTGGCGGCAAAGGTCATCGGCGGCACGATCACTTCGTCGCCGGGGCCGACCGCCAAGGCAAACATGGCCGCGTGCAGCGCGGCCGTGCCGTTGCTGACTGCCACCGCTTCGGCCGTGCCGACGTAGTCGGCAAACGCCCGCTCGAACCGTTCCACCATCGGGCCGGTCGTCAGCCAGTCGCTCTGCAAGACCTTGACGACGGCCAACACATCTTCCTCGGAAATCGATTGGCAAGCGTATCGGAGCGGTCGACGGCCAACCGCCGTCGGAGCGTCGGCCGGGCGGTCGTCCGGTGCGGGCGGTCTGTCGTCTGCAACCTGCAAGGGGCTTCTCCTCACGCCACGTCGCGGACGTCCATCAGGCCGACCATCCGGCGCAACTCCTCCACCGACAACCATTCGTCGTTGGTGTCGCTGCTGTAGCGAAATCCCTCGGCGCAAGACCGACCGCCTTCCGGATCGGGTTCCCTGCTGAAGTGCAGCATGGCCGGATCGGGAAGGATGGCGAAGTAGTCGTCATACTGCAGCGTGTGTCGGGCGTCGTCCTCCGAGATCATGGTCTCGTGGAGTCTCTCTCCCGGACGAATCCCCACGGTCTCGGTGCGGCAGTCCGGCGCCACGGCCCGGGCGAGATCGACGATATTCATGCTGGGAAGCCTGGGCACAAAGATCTCGCCGCCTCGCATCCGCTGCAGAACGGCCAACACGAAATCGGCGCCCTGCTCGACCGTGATCCAGAAACGGGTCATGCGGGGATCGGTAATCGGCAGCACACCCCGCCGCCGTCTCTCCAGGAACAGCGGAACCACGCTTCCGCGGCTACCCATGACGTTGCCGTAGCGCACCACGGAGAATCGCGTACGGTGTGGGCCGGCGTAGCTGTTTGCGCTGACCAGCAGCTTGTCGGAACAGAGTTTCGTGGCACCGTAGAGGTTGACCGGATTGGCGGCCTTGTCGGTGCTCAGACCGATCACCCTATCGACGCCCCGGTCGATCGCGGCGTCGATGATGTTGGCCGCGCCGAGGACGTTCGTCTTGATCGCCTCCAGCGGGTTGTATTCGCAGGTGGGAACCTGCTTCAGCGCGGCCGCGTGGACCACCACGTCGACGCCGTCGAACGCCCGATATAAACGCTCCCGGTCTCGCACGTCGCCGAGGAAGTAGCGCAGGCAGCCATACGCCGCGGGAGAGAACCGCCGGGCCATCTCGTGCTGCTTCAACTCGTCCCGACTGAAAACGATCAGCCGGCGCGGCCGATATCGCTGCAGCACCGTTTCGACGAAGCAGCGGCCGAACGAGCCGGTGCCGCCGGTCACCAGAACCGACCTGCCGTTGAGCATCGATCACCCCCCTTGGTGGCATCCGTACTGCGGGGAAGACTTCCGTGCCGGCCAGCGTACCCGGCCGCCAAGGGCGTATCGTATGTACTATGGGCCCCGCGTGTCAAACCCGAGTTACCTCGGGCACCAACTACTTTGAGGGGTGCAGGCAGCAATGGCACACGCGACGGCGGCCGGCCCGCTGCGACCCTATTGCTGGCGGCTGACCGGCTTGACCTTTGGGGCTTTGGCCGCTTGCTCGGGCGCCTGCGTCTGTTGCTTGGCGTCTGTGCTGGCCGCTTCTGCGTCTTGATCGGCCTGCGAGAGCACCAGACCCTCGTTGATGAACTTCTCGACCGTTCGCACACTCTGACCGCCCACGAGCCCCCTGCGTCTCCAGCCGCTGGCCGTCTTGCGGTACATGATCAACTGGGGCACCGGCCCACCACCGATCAGCTTTTTCGCCAGCGGGCGGTCGCGGTCGACATTGACCATGGCAAACGCGACTTTCTCCAACAGGCCCAGCTTTCTTACCTGGGGGAGAATGGTCTTCTTCATTTGCTGGCACGGTGAACACCAATCGGCAGTAACCATAACGACCATGGGCGTGCCGCGCTGTGCCTCGCGGTGGGCCTCGACATAGCTATCCGGATTGGCGGCCAGAATCGATGCTTGAAGGAAAGCGGCGAACGTTAGCGTGGTCACGAAGTACTCCTCTGCAGTTTCGGGTGGGATACGTGGGGGGTAGTCGGGCGGGAGGCTCGGCTGCAGAAGCTGCCCCGATTTTCGCTTCCAGGCCTGTGTGTACGGCGGCCCAACGCGTCTTGTTTCCCGCGCGATGGAGTATTCAGTTTATCCGTTGATTCTGAATAGACAAGGAGGAAACTGCGGGTCACACGGCATAAATGTTCTGGGGAATTTGTCTTCCCCCGTTCCTTGCGGAAGCGACATGACACTTGGCGGGGTGCGCGGCTTCCCGCGGCGTCGCGGCAGAGGGACGATCGCGGTCACAAGTCATGGTTTTCCAGTGACTTCCGCTTTCAGTCGATTGAGCAGCCCGTGTGCTGGCCGATATAATCACAGGACCGGCAGGGTCTTCGGTGGCGTGCTGCGCCGAACGCGAGCTTCTTGTCGAGTCATTGTGAATTCACTCCGGAGAAGGGACCCATACGGGACCGTAGAATGAAACTCCGTGTCGGCCTCGTCGGATTGGGGGATGCCTGGCAGCAACGGCACGCACCCGCACTGCGCGCTCTGGCCGATCGATTTGAAGTCCGGGCTGTATGCGAACAGGTGGGGCATCGAGCCGAGCAGGCCGCCGCCGAATTCTCGGCCGCCGCCGTGGATGGATATCGGGCCCTGGCGCGCCGCGAGGATATCGACGCCGTGCTGATTCTCTCGCCTCAATGGTACGGGGCGCTGCCGATTCTGGCGGCCTGCGAGTCCGGCAAGGCGGTCTATTGTGCCGCCGGGTTGGACCTGGAGCCGGCAGACGCCGAGTTGGTCAGGCAGCGGGTGGAGCAGACGGGCATCGCGTTCGTGGCCGAGTTCCCTCGCCGGCAAGCGCCCGCGACCTTGCGGCTGAAGAAGTTGATCGCCACCCGATTGGGAGACCCTAGACTGCTCTTCTGCCATCAGCGCGTGGCCGCCAAGGACCGCGACCATGCCCTCTCCGGCTGCCCCGCCCAGCATTCGGCCCTGCGCGATCTCATCGAGTTGGTCGACTGGTGCCGATACGTGGTCGATCGGGAGGCATCGTACGTAACGGGGGTGATGCACGAGGCCGGAAATGGACTGGCCGAAGAAGACTACCAGATGATGAGCCTCGATTTCTCCGATCGCGGGTGCCCCGGCACGGGAACCATCGCGCAAATCAGTTGCGGCTACTATTTTCCCGCCGGCTGGCACGAGGCCATCACGTATCGGCCGGTGGCCGCGTTGCAGGTTTCCTGCGAGCACGGCGTCGCCTTCGTCGATCTGCCGTCTACGCTCGTCTGGTTCGATGAAGCCGGAAGGCATCAAGAATCACTCGACAGTGAACGTCCCGTCGGCGAGCAACTGCTCGGGCAATTCCATCGTGCGGTGACCAGCCTGTTGCGCAAAACACGAGGCCTTGAAGACACGTACCGAGCGCTGTTCATCGTGCAACAGGCCCGCGAGAGCCATATGCACGGAAGGCGTATCGAGTTGTAGCCCCGGCGGCCGCTTTCGCCGGGAATGGTAGGGAAAGTCGCAAGACTTTAGCTTGGGGGAGCCGTCCGCATGGCAGCGCCCTGAATTCTCGCGAATTCGGCTACAGATCTTCCAGCTCTTCGAGCCACAATCGGATCTCGTTGTCGTACTCGCTGGCCAGGTCCCCCTTGACCAACTGGCGGTGGAAGCTGGCGGCGCCTTCCTTGACCAGGTCGGCGGCCTCGGCGCTGGGGAAGCGGCGCATCGGGTCCGGGGCCACCAGACCGCGGCAGAAGGTCATCAGCAACTCGTTGCAGACGACTTCCTCGGGCAGGACGCGCGGCAGGCGTTGCGCCAGGAACCGCTTGGCCTCCAAGAGATCGCGGAAGTTGGTCAGCCCGGCAAACGGCGGTGCGCCGGCGAGCATCTCGATCAGCGCGTATCCCAGGCTGGCCAGGTCGCTCCGCGGCGAGCACTCGCCACCTTCCAGGACTTCCGGCGCCGCATAGGTGGGCGTGCAGGTGCGCTTCTTCGGAGCGGATTCCGTGCTGAAGGCCGAGCCGATGTCGACGATCTTCGCGTTCCCGGTCCGTTTGACCATGATGTTCGAAGGCTTCAGGTCGCCGTGGACGATCCCTTCGCGGTGCAACGCCGCCAAGGCCGCCAGGCAATCGCGAACGATCGCGATGGCAATGCCCGGCTTGACGCGCGGCTGCATCGGCCCCTCGGTCACGATTACCTGATTAATGTAATGCCATCGCTTGGCGCTGACCCGATGGTGGACACATTGGAGCATCTTGCGGGTCAACAGGCGTGCGAGATCGAACCCGTCGACCCATTCCATTTCCATCAGGCGGATCCGGCTGCGTTCGACCCACCCGTGCACGTCCAGCAGATTGTCCTGCTGGATTTGGGCCACCTGCGCGGCGACCTGGGCCATACGCCCCATGGCCTCGTCATAGGCGTTGTCGTTCTCGTAGCGTTCGGGCGAAAAGATTTTCATCGCCACGGGCAAGGTGAAGCTGTCGGTGCCGCGGCGCTCGGTCAGATAGACGACGCCCTGTCCCCCCGAACCCAACAGCTTGATGAGCCGATGGTGGTCGGTCCAACTGAATCGTTGCTCTTCGAGGATCGTCCGATATCGTTGGGCCAACTCTTCGGAGCACCGAGCCGCCTCGCCGCCTCCCCAAGTCCGAGTTGCGCTACCTTCGAAAAACGTCGTGTTGGACATGGGCCAGCCTCACCGTCTGTCTGAGCAGTACAGCATGACACCGCGTGCGTATCTTACCTAGGGCCCGCCCGGCCGTAAAGTCCGACCAGACGCGTGTCCGAGCGAGTCAGGACTCACAAACCTCCCCCCAAACCGGGGCTCCTCCGCCGCGGATCGGAAACCCGAGCCGCTTGTCGCTGAGGTAGTTGATCAACGGCCGACCGGCTTGCCAGCGGCACAAATTGCGGCAGAACAAGTCCGTCATGTTGTCGATCCGCCAAGCGCTCTGACCGCCAACGTGCGGCGTGATCATCACGTTGGGCATCCCCCAAAGCTCGCTCTCCGCCGGCAGCGGTTCCGGATCGGTCACGTCCATCACCGCACCGGCAAGGTGCCCGCTCTGGAGGCACTCGACCAGATCGGCCGTGACCACCAGCGGTCCGCGGGCCATGTTGGCCAACAACGCCCCCGGCTTCATCCTCGACAGCAGCGCCGCGTCCACCATGCCGCGGGTCATCCCGTTCAGCGGCAATGACAACACCAGCACGTCGGCCTGGGCGACCATCTGCGGAAGCTCCTCGGCGGGCCAAAGGGCTTCGACGTAGTCCGGCTTGTCGACCGGAAACATGTCGGTGGCGAGGATCCGCGTGCGGAATCCGGCCAGCAACTCGGCCAGCCGTCGGCCCACACCGCCGAAGCCGACGATACCCACCGTGCTGCCCGTCAAGTCGCGAGTCGGGCGGCGGACGAACTCCCTGCTTTGCTGGGCCCGAACGAACGTGGGCAGGTCGCGACACCAGCCGGTGATCAGGGCAATGGCGTGTTCGGCGACCTGGTCGGCCAACACGCCCGAGGCGCTGGTCACGACGATCTCCGACTCAACCACCGCAGGCACGAGGCAGTGGTCCATGCCCGCCGCCGAGGATTGGATCCATCTCAGCCGGCCCTGACGCACGACGCCTTCCCAGTCGACGGGCACCTTGGCATGGCCACAGAACACGTCGGCGGCAAACAGTTCGTCCGCAATCCGTTGCTGGCCCGCGTCTACGACCTCAGACTCCGGCGCGGCAGCCGCAATCTGTTGCAGGTGATCTCTTGTGACCGGATAGCAGAGGACGATTCTCATGGTGGACCACTTCGAGCAGGCAAGCGTCAATAAGATCTTTTGCCGCTTAGGGTTGAGCCGAATCAGAGTGCCCGTCAATCAGGCCTCCCATACAGCGGCCTTCGGCAGAAAACGCCCCAAACCACCATTTTTACCCAATTCGCGATTGTCGCCTAGTGGTCTAACGGGTGGCACCATCGCACCATACACGTTTCGTCGTGGCGGACCGCCGGGCCGCATGCCCACTGGTCCCCAGAGAGGCCTATCGCAGCTTGCGTGAGGAGTGCCGAGTTCCGAACAGTCTGGTTGAAAACGCAGCCGGGGACTATAATGAGGCGTAGAAGAGCAAGCAGCGGCCTCCCACCCATCGTGCGGTCTGTTGCTCTGTGTTGTTGTGTTCCCGCCGTGGACCGCACCGATCGACACCAAACGTGCCCTGCCTTCGGACTAGGGCAAGGAGGACTCCCCTGAGATACGAAGACTTCAAGAGCCAATTCAGAATTGGCGCGGCGACCGTGGCGTTGATGGTGTTGCTGCGGTTGGGGCTGGGCTGTCACTTCTTCTACGAAGGAGTGTGGAAAATCACTCACCCGGAGTTCTCGGCCGAGAGCTTCCTCACCATGGCCAAGGGACCGGCGGCGTGGATCTTCCACGGCATGATCTACGATATCGATGGGCGCGAGCGGCTTCGGATCGAACGCGGCGTGGCGGCTGAGAAGCTGCTGGCCGATTGGCGCAAGGTCCGCGAAGACTCCCTGAAGCGCCTGGTCGATCCGTACGTGAAGCGGCTGAAGAAGTACGACGAGAAGGCCCAGAAGTTGGAGGAGAAGAACCAGACACTGATCCCGGCCGACCAGGCCACGGTCGCGAGTCTGGAGAGGAAGATCCGGACGCTGACCGACCAGTTCGACCTGGCCACCGAACCGATCCTCTGGAAGGCGGAGGACCGGCTCGAAGACTTCTTGAAAAAGAACAAGACTTCCATTCTCAGCCACTTCGCTGCGCCGAGCGAGGAGCGCAAGTCGCCCGAAAAGGTCGCAGCCTGGCTTGCCGAGATTAGTCAGATCGAAACGGAATACCTGGAAGCCATGACGGCCTACGGCCAGGAGAACAAAGAGGCCGCCGACGGCATCAACCGTTCGGCCCGTGCCCTCGCCTCGAAGCCCGTCTTCGGCGAGGGGGCGTCGGCCGACGGCCTGGTGACGGGCAACCGGCTGAAGAGCCCCTCGAAGCGCGAAGTGCTGAGCGTTTCGGACTTGATCGACGCCGAGAAGTTCTATGGGCCGTGCAGGGAATTGAAAGAGGCGACCGTCCGCAAGTTCGGGCTCAACGCCGACCAGCAGGCCGAG
Source organism: Pirellulales bacterium (assembly GCA_016935315.1). Taxonomy (GTDB): domain Bacteria; phylum Planctomycetota; class Planctomycetia; order Pirellulales; family Thermoguttaceae; genus JAFGRD01. Next base: position 66,382 of record JAFGRD010000036.1, on the reverse strand, counting down.
GCCGAGAAGCTCTATCGCCGGTACAAGGACGCGTTCAAGACCGTCTTGGCCGACAACCGGGACGACATCGCCGTTCACTTCGACGCCCTGGAGCGTTTCGAGAAGAGGGAAGCTGTCGGCAACAACGGTGCCGAGCACCAGAAAGCGCGGCGTTACGATCGCAAGCAGGAGCTGCGCAAAGAGGTCAACGTCTGGCTCAACGGGCTGGAGGCGTCGAAGAGAGGTTTCCAGAAGGGCCTGGCCGGGATTCTCACGGAACCACAGGCCGCCAGGGGCTCGCTGCCGGTACCTTGGACCCGAGTGGATCTGATCAACCTCGCGGTGACCTACGGGCTGACGGCTATCGGGCTGTGCCTGCTGCTGGGGCTGTTTACGCGTCCGGCGGCCCTGGGGGGCGGCTGCTTCATGATTTCGGTGGTGTTGACCCAGCCGGCCTGGCCCACCATCTATCCGCACGATCCGCCCGTGGTCGGCCACGCCCTGCTGATCAACAAGGATTTCATCGAGATGCTGGCCCTGTTCATGCTGGCCACGACGGCCGTGGGGCGCTGGGCGGGGCTCGACTATTTCGTGGAGAACTACGTGATCCACCTCTGGAACAAAATGGCGAACAAGAAATAGACGTTTCCGGCCATCGCGCCGAGCACATACGAAAACAAACCGATCAAATAACCTGAGAGGGAAAGCATGAATCTAACTCCTGAAGAAAAGGCCGTCGGCAAGGAGAACTTCTGCGCCGCCATCGGCAGCGACGTGAAGGACAAGCACGGGGAGAGCCGACGCGATTTTCTCAAGAAAGGCATCATGGCCGGCGTGGTCTCCGGCGGTGGGCTGGGTGCCTTCTACTTCGGCTACAAGGGGGCCATTGCCGACCCGGTGCGGGTGGGCGTGATCGGCACCGGCGACGAGGGCAGCGTGCTGATCGGGGCCATCAACCCCGAGTTCATCGAGGTGAAGTCGATCGCCGATATCCGACCGTACAACCAGTACCGCGCGTTCCACGGCGACTGCTACAGCCCGGCCGCCCAGAAGGTGCGATGCGGGTTGCTGAAGAAATACGGTTGGGCGACGGAGAACGAAGCCCGCAAGCAGGTTAAGGTCTACGGGCCGTACGAGGAACTGATCGCCAACGCGAAGGCCGACGGGATCGAGGCGGTGATCATCGCCTTGCCCCTGCACCTGCACTGCCCGGCGGCTATCGCCGCCATGGAGGCCGGCCTGCACGTGCTGACCGAAAAGCTGATGGCCCACAGCGTGGCCCAGTGCAAGCAGATGGCCCGGGTGGCCAAGCAGACGCACCGTCACCTGGCCACCGGTCACCAGCGCCACTACAACATCCTCTACGACAACGCAGTGGATCAGATTCGCCGGGGCCTGCTGGGAGAGCTGCATTTTGTTCGGGCCCAGTGGCACCGCGGCAACCTGCCGGGCACCGATAGCTGGCAACAGCCGATGCCCGAGAAGCTCAAGCCGGACGACAGCCAGGCCGCCAGACTGCAGAAGGAGCTAGTGAGCTGGAAGAGGAAGCTTGAGAGCGTCACGACCACCAAGGAAATCGAGGAGTGGCAGGCAAAGGTCGCCCAGAAGAAGGCCCAGATCGCCGACGAGTTGCTCGACGGCAAAGTGGAAGGGTATGGCTATGAAGCAAAGAAGTACAAGGATGCCGACGGCAAGGTCATCTACGACCGTCCGGCCGCCGAGGAACTGATCCGCTGGCGGCTCTGGGATCGCACGGGCGGCGGCCTGATGGCGGAACTGGGCAGCCACCAACTCGACGCGGCCAGCATCTTCATCTCGGCCGTGCACGACGGAGTGAAGCAGTATCCCTTGAACGTGGCGGCAGCGGCCAACCGCCCCCTCTTCCCCCAGGACCGCGACGTGAACGACCACGTCTACTGCATCTACGAGTTTCCCGCCCCCGGCTACGATCCTGCCAGCCCGGTCGACAGCCGGAAGAAGATCGGCGTGCAGTATTCGTCGATCAACGGCAACGGGTTCGGCGGGTACGGCGAGATGGTGTTCGGCACGAACGGGACGTTGATTCTCGAGCGCGAGCAGGAGGCGATGCTCTTTGCCACGGGTTCGGCCAGCAGCAAGATCAACGTCACCCAGGACAAGGACGGTGACGGTCCGACGATGGACACCCAGGCCAGCGGCGAAGAGCCGGCCGCGGTGGGTAAGATGGCCACGCTGGACGTCAGTCGCGGTTATACCGAGGAGGAGGAGCATTGGGCCTGGTGCATCCGGAATAACCCGCAGAACGAAGACCCGGACCTCCAGCCGAAATGCTATCCCAAGGTCGCCATGGCCGACGCGGTGATCGCGCTGACCACGAACATCGCGGCCCGCCGGGGCATGCGAGTCGAGTTCAAGAAGGAATGGTTCGACCCCGATGACGACGCCACGCCCGAAGCGGATCTCGGGACCTAGGCGGAGCCGGAGAAGGGTTGTGCATGGGGCCGAGGCGCACAACGCCGCATACCCCCTTGTTCCCCGTGGACCAAGGGGGTATGTTTCTGGGATCGATACCTGTGCGACTCTGTCCAAATGGGAAGGAGGAAGCCGTGAAAAAGTGGCCGCTAGGGGTGTTTGCCAGCATTGATGCCGGTCTGGGCGTCCAGTTGGAAATCGCGCACGAGCTGGGCGTTTCCACGATTCAACTTCATGCCCCCAAGATGGAAACCCGCACGCACGACAAGGCGGAACAGTTCCTCGCCCGACTCAAGGAACTGGGAATCAGGATCACGGTGGTCTTCGGCGGGTTCGAGGGCGAGAGTTACGCCGATATCGCGACCTGCCAGCGGACGGTGGGGCTGGTTCCGCCCGAGACGCGGGCCGAACGGACCCGGGAGATGACGGAAATCGCCGACTTTGCCCATATCTTGGGCGTCGACGCGGTGGGACTTCACTTGGGCTTCCTCCCCCACGACACCTCGGACCCGATGTACGGCGAGGTGGTCTCGGTGACCCGCGACGTCTGCGACCATTGCAAAGGCAACGGGCAGGGGTTTCATCTGGAAACGGGCCAGGAGACGGCCGAAGGGCTGCTGCAGTTTCTTTCGGACGTGCAGCGCGACAACCTGTTTGTGAATTTCGACCCGGCCAACATGATTCTATACGGGTCGGGCGATCCGATCGAGGCCCTGAAGCAGGTGGGCCGCTACGTGCGGAGCGTGCACTGCAAAGACGCGACGTGGGCGGCCAAGCCGGGCGAAGAGTGGGGTGCCGAAGTGCCGCTGGGCGAAGGCCAGGTCGGCATGGAGGCCTTTTTGCGCACGCTGGATGAGATCGGATACGACGGACCGCTGACGATCGAGCGGGAGATTCCTCAGGACCCGCAACGGCAGAAAGAGGAGATCGGGGCGGGAATCCGGCTGCTCGAAGAGTTGAAGGCCAAGATCGGATCGTAATCGCAACTCGACGGACGAGAAAGGTGCCGCCATGCCTCGCATTACCGTGGAAACCTCACACGCTCTCGGTCAGGAGGAAGCCGTCCGTCGCCTGAAGGACAAGTTTACCATGGCCAAGGGCGCCTACGGCGATCAGGTGAGCGATCTGCAGGAGCAGTGGAGCGACAGCGCCCTGTCCTTCGGCTTCAAGGTGGTGGGAATGAAGATCGCCGGCACGCTGGAGGCGGGGGCGTCGCACGTCAGGTTGGCGGCCGAAGTGCCGCTGGCGGCGATGATGTTCAAGGGCAGTATCGAACGGCAGGTCCGTCAAGAATTGGACGCCCTGCTGGCTTAGGACTCGTCAGCTCTGGCCGCCGATTTCTGCTTCGGCGGCGACGAGTTGTTCGAGCGTATCGACCAGCACGCGCTGGTCGAACGGTTTGACAAGGAAATCGGCGGCCCCGAGCTTGAAGGCATCCTTCAACACCGCTTTCTGATCGAGCGCACTGACGACCACGATCTTCGCCTGGGTGTCGTAGGCGAGGATGCCGCGCAGGGCGTGCAGTCCGTCGTATTCGGGCATCACAAGATCGAGTGTCGCTGCCAAGGGATGCAGTTCGCGGTAGCGATCGATGGCTTCCTGGCCGTTGCCGGCTTCTCCCACGATCGTCCAACCGGCGTCGGTTGCCGCATCCTTGATAAGCTCCCGAATGATCAGGGCGTCGTCAACTATGAGCAGGGTCTTTGCCATGGTGGTCGGTGGCCCTTCTGCCTGGGCGGTAGGCCCACGTGCCAAGCCGGTGACGTTACAGGGTCCGTGGTGTTTTTCCGATGGTTTCCACGGTGATCAGGCCGGTGCCGCAGTCGAAGGAGATACGTCGTCCGCTGTTTCCCCTGAGGTCTTCCGCGGCAATCCGTACCCCGGTGTCTGCCAGGATCTGTTTGGCTATCCGGATGTTGTTTTCGCCGATTTGGATTGGCCCTCCCGCCCCGAACATGCAGGCGCCGCCGACGATCTTGGCAACCAGGCTGCTCGGCGGGGCTCCCCGCTCTTTGAGCAACTCGAGCATGTGAGGAATCGCGATATCGGCGAACTTGCCGGGCAGCAGTGCTTCGCCGGTCGCTTTGGGCAAGACCACGTGAGCCAGGATACCCCACTTGGTTCTGGAGTGGTGGAGGGTTACGCCGAGGCAGGAGCCGAGCACGGCGCTGAGGCTTGCGGGCCCCTTCGCCATGGCAATCTGCCCCATGCAGACGTTGACGTTTCCGGTCGTTTCGCATGCCGTGCAGGACGCCATTTTTCAAATTTCCGTGTCTGGCCCTTTTCGGGTGGATACTTCGATCTTACGGGGCGGAGTGGAGGGCAGCTTCCATGGCTTTCCGCATGGCTTCCGTGGGAACAAACAGGACCCGCCAGTTGAGTTCCTCTCCCTCGCGGTGGAATGCCGTGCGGCAGATCAACACTTTGTCGAAGTTCATCGCCTGCGCCATCAGGGCTTGCTGCAACACGCTGGCGCCGTAGTCCTGGATGAAGTAGGGGGCCGACGGAATCAACTCGTGGTCGATTAGGCGCGTCAGCGCGTTCATGTAGGCGCAACCGAGGATGTTGCCGGTTTCGGTCAGGGCCGATTTCTCCAACTCGGTCCACTCCGGCTCTTCGACGAGGGGGCGTCGCAGCAGGGAGGCCACGAGTTGCCGGCCGTTCCGGTCGTCGAAGGTGAGGATCATCTCTCCTCCGATGTCGCCTTCGAGACTGAGCACGACCATGGTCAGCAGCTCATCGCCCAGATTCAACTCGGTGCAGACGTGCTCCAGTTCTATCTCGCGGACTTCGTCCAGCGTCAGGGTGATCAACCCGTCGGTCCAACGGCACATGGCCGCAGAGGCGTCGTGGGTCGCAGAGGCAAAGAGCTGGTGCAGTACTTCCAACTCTGTGTTTTCGGGACAACGAACATCAGTCATGACAGTGACTCCTACGAGACGCCTGCAGTGGCATTCCGGTTGGACGCCATGTCGATCACGGCGACCAGGTCCAGGATCAGCGAGACGCGGCCGTTGCCGAGGATGCTGGCCCCGGCGATTCCCGCAACGTTTTGGTAATTCTCCGCCATCGACTTGATGACGATGTCTTCTTCTCCGAGCACCCGGTCGACGGCGAGGCCGACTTCGCGACTTCCTTCCGCCACGATTACCAAGGTGGTTTCGTCCGCGTCAGAACTTGCTGTGTCGGAGTGTGCTCGGCTCCATGTGAAGACGTCGCCGAGATGGACCAACGAGACCACCCGGCCACGCACGCGAGCCGTCCACTGTTGATGGACGGAGTGCAGGTCCTGCCGGCCGACGCTGACGATCTCGACGACCGATTCCAGGGGCATGGCAAAGACGTCGCCCTCGATTTCGACCATCAGGCTCGGGAGGATGGCCAGAGTCAACGGGAGCTTGATCGTCAGCGTCGTCCCTTGCCCGGGCTCGCTGTCGAGGTCGACAACCCCGTTGAGGTCTTCGATCTTCGACTTGACGATGTCCATGCCCATTCCCCGGCCGGAGACCTCAGTGACCTTCTCCGCCGTGCTCAGCCCGGGTTCCCAGATCAACTGATAGATCTGGTGCGGCGTCATTTTTTCGACGTCGGCTTCGCTGACCAGCCCCTTCTCCAAGGCCTTGCGGCGGATTTGATGCGGGTCAAGACCTTTGCCATCGTCCGTCACTTGGATAATGATGCTGTTGCCGCGGTGAAAGGCGTCGAGCGTGACCGTTCCTTGGCGTGGCTTCCCCGCCGCTTCGCGGACGTCGGGCATCTCGATTCCGTGATCGGCCGAGTTGCGGACCATGTGGATCAGCGGGTCCCCCAACTCGTCGATCATCCGCTTGTCCAACTCGGTCTTCTCACCGCGGATCACCAGCTTGATGAGCTTGCCGTTGGCGCGCGTGATGTCGCGAACCACGCGCTTGAAGCGCGCAAACAGCGGACCGATCGGTACCATGCGAGTGTCCATCACGCTCTGCTGGATCCCGTCGCTGACCCGATCGAGTTGGTGGATCGTTTCAAACAAGTCGTTGACCGAATTGCGGACGTCCGTGAGCATTTCCACGTCGCGGCGGACGGCCTCCAAGTCGTTCTGGATGCGGCGTGCCTGAGCGCGGCTGTGCTCCAACTCTGCGCGCCAATCGTTATCCAGGTTGGAACTTGTTCCGCCTTGGGCCATCTTCTCCAACGTGGCAAATGCGTTGTGGAGCACGCGCGAAGACCGTTTGCTGGTCAAGACTCCTTTGAGCGATTCGCCAATCTGGACGAAGCGGGCCTTGTTGATCACCAGTTGACCGGCAAGATTCATCAACTGGTCCAAGCGGTCAATGTCCACGCGCAAGGTCTCGGTGGGCTTGGACCCCGCTTCGGCCGGCCGAGCTTTGGTCTTGGAAGCGATTTGGGCCATGCCCGGCGTCGGGGGGGCTGCGGCGAGGGCAGCAGGCATGGCGGGCTCCGGCCGGCGAGGTGCGGTTTCGGCCGTGCCGATCGGCGACGGCTCGCGCTCGATCAGCGGCTCCACAACCGTCTGCCGCACTCCAGCCACGCGCAGGCAACCCTGCACCATCTCGCGCGATCTGTTCGTGGTGACACCAAATGCGAGCACGTCGAGCTTTTCGATGTCCTCGAGGCCCTCCGACGGTGGATCAAAGTAGCAGACATCGCCCAGGTTCGAGAGCTTCTCGTAGAGCAAGCGGGCCTTCAGGCCCACCAACGGCAGCTTCGGCGCGAATGCAACCTTGCCGACGAGCGTTGCCTCGGCGTCGGTGGCGGCCGCCTCCACGGTCTCGCGAAGCGGCGCCGGAATGCCTTCCAGCGCGGGCGAGGGCTTTGGCTCCGGAGCGACCACGTCGCCTGCCTCAGCCTCAGACTGCTTCTCTGGCTGCCAAGGCGCCTCGGCTACTTGGGCCGCCAGCAATTCGTGAGCCAGACGGTTGAAGTGATCCGATTGCGGTGCACCTCGCTTCAGCCCCTCCACATACTGCCGCAGAGCGTCCGAGCAGTTCAGCATCGCGTCGGTGACGTCGGGCGACAGGGCACGCCGCGTGTCGGCCAGGTTCTGCAGCAGATCTTCCATCAGGTGTGCCAGCTTGGCCGGGCGGTTCAATCCGATCGAGGCGGCCGAACCCTTGATCCGGTGAGACACAATCAGCAGTCGCTCCACCGTCTCCGGGGTGCCTCCCTCCTCCAAAGCCAAGAGCGTTTCCGTCAGTTGGTCCAGGGAGAGTTCCGCCTCGTCGATGAAGATCGAGAGGTACTTCGACTGCGGATCCAATTCGTCTTCGAGGTTCTGGAAGAAGTCGAGGACGGTTTCGGCTGCCGCTTCCGCAACATCCAAGGGCTTTTCTCCTCCCGACTCTCCCGCGGGCGGCTGTGGTTCCGCCTCGGCGGCGGCCGCTTCAGCCGGCGGCTGAGCCGGCAGTGGTTCCCCTGACGGCTCCGCCAAATCCGCCTGCAGGGCCCGCTCGGCGTCTTCTTGGGAAGTCTGCCGGCGGGCCACGCCCGCCGACTCGAGCAGTTCCCCGATTGCCGCAACAACCGATTCGCACTCGACGGCTGCGGTATCGGGCTCTTTGAGCGAGTCGACCAGGCTTACCAGGCGGTCAACCGCCTGAAACACCAGTTCCACCACGTCGCCGTCGATGATCAACTCGTCTTTGCGTGCAGCGTCGAAGACGTTCTCGACCTTGTGAGTGAGGCTATTGATGTCGGTCAGTCCGAGCATCGCCGAAAGCCCTTTGAGGCTGTGCGCCGACCGGAACATATCGTTCATCAACGCCTCGTCGCACCGCTGTTCGTGCCCTTCGCCGAGGCTGCGGACCCACTCGTCGAGTTGAAGCAGGTTGTCGTTTAGCCGGTCCAGCAACTGTCCCGACTCGTCAAGGAAATCCCCCAGCAAGCTGTCGAAGAACTCATCTCGTGCGACGGCATCCGAGTCACTCATTGCTTACTCCGGCCAGCGGCCTCACTTCGTGGGTTTGCGGTACAGCCAGGGCTGCACGCGCTGGAAGTCTCGAATCAGATCAGCCACACCTTCTGCCGCCCCCGCCACCAGAACTCCTCCGCACTGAATCGCCGCCCGAACGTTGTCCAGAACCGTCCGTTTCGAATCCGTGTCGAAGTAGATCAGCACGTTTTTGAGGAAAACGAGATCGAACGTTTTCTCCCGCAGCGGGTCCATCAGATTGTGTTGACGGAAATGGATCATGTCGGTCAGGATCGGTTTGGCCTGCCAGACAAGGGCATCCTTGGCCTTGTTGAAGAACCGCCGACGATACGCCGGGGGGACCAACCGCATGGCCCGCTCGCCGAAAACCGCGCTTCTCGCCTGCTCCAGAGCGCCGATGCCGATGTCCGTGCCCAGGATCTCGATTTTCCATTGCGGTAGGTTGGACAGTGCATCGGCAATGCAGCACGCTGCCGTGACGGCCTCGTCGCCGGTGCTGCACGCGGCCGACCAGATGCGCAACGATCGCGCTGCGCGGCCCGACCGCGCATCGGCCGCGCATTGAGCCAAAAAATCGTTGCGGAACCAATCCCATTGGGACTCGTCGCGAAATAGATAGGTTTCGTGGGTGGTGATCTCTTGAAGAAACGCGTCCCACTCCGGATCGTTCGGCCGCAGTTGTCTCAAATGGCGGTAATAAGCCTCAAACCCATCGATTCCGGTCTTTCGCAGGCGGCGACGCACCCGATTCGAAAGCAGCGTCTTCTTCTGCGGAGAGACGCGTATTCCGGTTTGCTCGTAGATCAGCTCGGCAAACCGCGCCAACTGGTCGTCAGTCACTTGTTCCAGGTTGGACACCGGGAATATGGGCTTTATCAATTCGGGCAAAACCATGGTTGTTCACTTCGTACTGACGATGTCCTCAAGCCGGCCGTGAGCCGGACGAACAGTTGCGGCCTCTGTCCACAAGTGCATGATCAGATCTCACGCAGTCTGACACTTGCTGCCCCCACGGACTGACGCTCGCTCAGGGTCTTGCCGACGCGGCCTCCAGTGCCACAGTCTCTTCCTCCCCCAGAATCTTGTCGATATCCAGCAGGATCAGCAGCCGGTGCTCCAGTCGGACCAGGCCGGTGAGATACTCGCGCCCCAGGCCGGCAACGGTGGGGGGTGGCGGAGCGACCTGTTCCTGCGAGACCCGCAGCACTTCGCTGACCGCATCCACGATGATCCCGATCGTCTTGCCCACCACGTTCACCACCATGATCCGCGTCTCGTCGGTCACTTCCTGCTGCAAGAGACCGAAACGCAAACGCAGGTCGACAATCGGAATCACCGTGCTCCTTAAGTTGATCAACCCCTTGATGTAGTCGGGTGTCTGCGGGACACGGGTGATTTCACCCATCAGGATGATCTCTTGAACCTTGGTGATCTCCATCCCGTACTCCTCCTGGCCCAACCGAAAGCTGACCAGTTGCATCGTCCCCGTACGCTCTGCTCGACCGCCCTTTTCGACCGAGACTTCTTGTGTGGCGTTCGACACCCGTTCACTCCTATATGCTCGTCCCAAACGTTTTGACGCCAAGGCGTTGCACGTCTTGTCGGACGCGCGGTTCTCCGGAAGTTGCCGGTGGCGCGGCCTTTCGCGTCGAGGCCGTACGGTCCCTACTCAGCCAACTATAGGTCACGATTCCGCCGCTGGCTTGCCCCGGGCGATATGCGCAGACTCGATGCCCGTGAGATCGCCGCCCTCCTGAAAACGGGCCTCCACGTGCGAGTGGCGTCGGCCGGTTCGTCAGGGCGGCATTCACCGGAGGCTTCGGCACCGGTCGAGTCCGATTGCTCGGCGCCGGCGGCCCGTGGAAGCGAAACGGGCCCCATCGGCGCTTGACTGTCGATACGCCCAACGTATGTTTCTGTACGGCGTGGTCGCCTCGCCGGCACGCGACGACCGGTGCATGAGGCCAAGGCCTTCAGTAGCAAATCAAATGCGTTCTTGACAGCAACAGCGAGGAGACCCGATGAGCACCCGAGTTCTCGTGGCTGACGATTCCAGTACGATGCGGAAGATCATCCTTCGATCACTTCAGGCCGTCGGCGTGACAGACGTGGCCGAGGCAGCGGACGGGGCCGAAGCGGTGTCACAGTTCAAACCGGGTGAGTTTGACATGGTGCTGACCGACTGGAACATGCCCGGCAAGACTGGCCTCGAAGTCGTCGAGGAAATCCGGGCACAAGACAAGAGTGTCCCGATCATCATGGTGACCACGGAGGCGGAAAAAGGCCGCGTGATGCAGGCGATCCAGGCCGGAGTGTCCGACTACCTGGTCAAGCCTTTCACCGCCGATACGCTCCGCGAGAAGCTCGAAAAGCACGGCTGCTGAACCGCTTCCTTCCGATCCAGAGGCCCGTGGATCGGTCCGCAAGGCCCCTTCAGTCGGCTGGGCTGATCTCGACCACCTTGCCCCGACGGATGTACTTCAGGCCGGCGCGCTGAACCACCGCGCGCAGCAACTCGTCCACGGTAGCGTTCTGAATGCTTACCGAGACACGTCGCTCGAGCGAGAGGCCGGCCGCCTCCAAGGCCGCGTGGTCGATCCTCAGGTCGAGTTTCAGCCGATCGGCCAATTGTTCCAGCAAAGGTCCCACGGGAATCTCCTGCACCGACATCTTGTCGATGCGAATCCGTTCCACTTCGGAAGCCGATCCCTGCTCGGCGTCGCGGGGCGGATGCGACGGAGAGGTCAGCCGCTCGTGGTCCTCGACCAGCCCCTTTACGTAGATCTCGTCGCCGACGACCTTGATCCGGGCGTCGGGAACCAACAAGGCGTACTTCTGCGCGGTGGCCTCTGGCTGGCGACCGCCCGGGTATTGGCGGACTACAGCCACACTCTCGGGCACCGGCAGCAACTCGACGGCCGAGCCCCGAGAGTCGATCCGGAACGTCAGGTCAAACTGGACGGCAATCAACGTGAGTCGGTCGGCAAGCGACAAAGGCGGCAGATCGGCGGCGGCCCATAGATCGTGCGGGACGCGATCCAGTCCGATCAACTCGAGACCGTTCTCCTTGGCCAGTTGCATCAACAGCTCCCGGGGCGTCGCAAAGTCGTCCCAGGCCATCGCCCTCGGCCGCAGGAATACGGCCTGAACCGGCGGCGGCATGCCTCGAATCTCCTCGATCCGCATGGCGGCAATGGTTCGCAACCGGGAAGTGATCTCCGGGGGACCGAAATAGGCAACCGGCCCGAACATCGAGACCCCGAGGCCGCAGCCTTCTCCGATCTGCTGCAACGCCGCAGCCAGTGGGACGCCTTTGAGCTGCAAGTCCAGTCTTTGCCCCGGATCGACTCGGCGATCGATCATCACCGCGACCCGCTGGGCCCGAGACAAGCCGTCCAACGCCGATCGCAACGGGTTGTCGGACCACCAGACATCGACGCCTTGGGCAAGCTGTTTCTGTAGGGCGGCGCCGGCCAGCCACTGGGCAGGCATGCCCGTCTGGTACAGCCCCCCCCACACGACGAAGGTCATGGCACCTATCAGGGCGTACCGCCCCCAAATCGCGCGGGTTGGAAGCGCTGAGCTTGTCACTCGTTTGGCCTACAGGCTCTGGCTAAGTGTGGGAAACGACATCCATTCTGTTTCAAGTTGGACGCGCCGAAAAGACCAAAAACTCATTTCGCAGTGGTGTTTTTCGTTGATGTGCCCGCCGGGTTCTGGCTACAATCGAAGTTATGGGGCAGCCGGCTTCCTCGGTACCGCTTGGGGGCAGCGTTGTGCTTTGAAACATGTGGGAGGGTCCGGTGTGAACAGCGATCAACGTCGAAGCCCGTGCCTGTCGACCCTTTACCAACAGTACCTGAACGATCAGGACGCGGCCAGATTCATCAGCCAGGTCTCGAAGCGTTATACGCCGGGCACACTGCAAAGGCTGGCCGGTCACCCGGAACGTCAGGTCCGGCGAGCCGCGGTGCTGGCATTGGGGTTCCTGGGCGACTACACGGCGAACCATACTGTCGGACTCGCCCTGTTGGATGACGATCGCACCGTCCGCACGCTCGCCGAGAACAGCATTCGCTCCATCTGGACCCGGGCAGGGAGTGAAGAGGAACGCCAAGAGCTCGGGATCGTGATTCGCCTCAACGCCGCCCAGCAGTACAAAGAGGCAATTCGCAGAGCAACCGAGTTGGTCGGCAAGGCGCCCTGGTTTGCCGAGGCCTGGAACCAGCGAGCGATCGCGCGATTCAATCTCGGCCAATACGCCGAATCGATTCGTGACTGCCACCAGGCGTTGGAGATCAATCCGTATCATTTCGTGGCCGCCACGAACATGGGCCAAGCCTACTTGGAGTTGCGCAACCCCGTCTCCGCACTGGAGAGCTTCCGCCGGGCCTTGCGACTGAACCCCGACCTTGAGGGGGTTCGGTCCGAGGTCGTCCGCTTGGCGCGTATGGTCGAAGACCGGTAGTCGTGGATCGAAAGGCGTCTGCGGCGCCTTTCGACCCATGAGAGTGCCGAGTTCACTCTTTGACAGATCGCGAGTACGAACTCGCTTCTGGTTCCCGGCTTGTGGGGGGTCCAAACTGGGGTTGCCGGGTCCGAAGGGCACATCGTATACTCGTTCGTCTTTGGCCTGTCTGCTGAACACTCCTCGACAGCCACGATGTTGCCAGGCAAGGGAATGCCGAATGCAGTCTGAGACCCATGGCGCCGCCGAAACCGTCGGCGTCGCGCGCCGCGACCGAGCCCGGACCACCGCCGGTTGGTGGCTCGTCGCGATGCTCGCTCTGCTGGCCGGCCTCACGTTCGCTTCACGCTGGTGGCTGCGCAGCCAGTACCTGCTCACCTGGGACACGGTTCAGAGTGCCGCGGCGATCTCGCACTACGACGTGGCTCTTCACATGCCTCACCCTCCGGGTGAGCCCGTCTACGTCTTGCTGCTGAAGCTCGTTCGACCTTTGGCGGCTTCTCCGGCCCAGACCGTGCTCTTGGTGGCCTGTGCCGCTGATGGCCTGGCGGTCGTGCTCGTGTTCCTCGCGGCGTCGCGGGCCGTCTCGCGTCGAGTCGGCGCCGTTGCGGCGGCGGTCTTCTTCGTATCGCCGCTGGCCTGGCATTCGGCCACGCTCGGGATGACGTTCGGCCTGGACGTTTGCGCCAGCGCTGCGATCGGGTTGACCGTCCTCGGGTTGATCCGTCGGCCCGGCGACGCCAAGGGCGTATTGCTTGCCGTACTGTTTGCGCTGGCACTGGGCATTCGGTGCAACGTGAACTGGGCCGGCGTGGCGATGGGCCCACTTGCAGTTTACGGGCTGTGGCGCGTCCGGCCGCTCGGCAAGGCGAAGGCGGCCCTGGCGTTTGCCGTCGTTCTGGCAGCGTGGGCGATTCCCCTGTTCCTCCGGGGCGCAAGCCAGCCCGGCTACCTGGCGGCCCTGACCGACCATTTCGCTGCGACGAGTTGGCAACCGTCCGCGTTGGGCACACTCTGCCGCGGCGACGTTGTTGGGGCCGTTCGGGCGCTGGTCGCGTCCATGGTTGAGTATGCGGCCGCGGTGGCGCCCAGTCTGGGAGCGGTTGCCCTGCTGCTTCCGATTGTGCTGATTCCGCTGCCTCGGCGGCATCGCGACTCGATCGAATCGACGCCTTGGCGTTTTCTGCTGACCTGGTTGCTTCCCACCGTGTTGCTGATGGCGGCCGGGACCTATCACGCGGAGGAATATGCGGCGGTCGCCGTGCCGGGGCTGACGATCCTCGCCGCGATGGGCATTCTCCGGGCGGCGTTGTGGATGCGGCTGGCGATTGCCCGGTTCGGAGTTCCCCGCCCGGCCGGCGGCGGCGATCGGTTGGAGCAAACCTTCGCCGTCACGCACGTGTTGGTCTTCTGTGCGTTGAACGTCTTTCTGTTCACCGTACTCATGTGGAAAGACCCCAACGGAAGCCGTATTCTCGGCGGCAGGCGGGTCACGTCCACGCGTGCTCAGATCGGGCACGCTGATCATCCCCGCGAGTTGCTCGCGCCGTCGGTGCGCACCATCGCCCGCTATTGCCGGGACCGTCAGGGCCTGATCATTGCCAACTTCCGCCTTGAATTCCTGGTTTATGCGCTCTACGTACCCGACCAGACTTGCCTCTACGTGTGTCGGCGAGACGGCGTGCCCGTGGCGGTCCTGGCTCGCAACTATCAGTTCGAGTTCCGGGAAATCGGGCCGGGCAAGGAGGTTCCGATGCCGGAAGCAGTCGATTTGGTGTTTGCCGCAAGGCAGCTTGGCGACGAGGCCTTCCGGGTGATCGAGCCGCTGAGGCAAGTCTCTTTGGCGCCGCATGACGAGCGGATTCTCGCCGGCATGAATGCGTACCGCAGCGCGCCCGGCCGGTTGCGACTGAGGCATCGCGACGGCGTCTATCTGCTGGAGCCGGCCGACCAGCCCAAGCCGCGCGCCGCCCGCCTGGCACACGGCCGAGGCGGCTCGGCCCCGACGGGAGGAACACGATGAAGCAGACCGTCAGTCGGCGGCGATTTCTCGGCGAGGCCTGCCGCTGCGGCGCCGCGGTCGTGGCCGGCGGCGCCGCGCTATCGATCTCGGGATGCGGCCAGACGGTGGAATCGGAGCAGTCGACCATCGCCCGGGTGGAAAACGTGCATCGCCGCCTGGGCGGTTTGCCCGACAATCCCGTGGCGGTTGCCCAAACCGAGCGGAGCCTGATGTACCCACCGATCGGCAATCCGTCTGACTACGACCGGGGCAACAATCCCTGCTATCCGCTGGTGGAAGAGGCGTTGATGCTGCTGAACCCGGCCGATTTGGCGAATCCGCTGGGCAACGTCGTTCGCCCGGGCGACGTGGTGGTGATCAAGCCGAACTGGTGTACGCAATACATCTTCCCGATTCCGATCACGCACCCGAGCCTGGTCCACGCCGTGGTCGAATTGGCGGCTCGGGCGGGGGCCGCGAAGGTTCGCATCGTGGAAGCCCCCATGACGATGACCTACGCCGCCACGTGGTTCTATGGCCGCAGCTTCCTGAACATGGCGTCTTGGCTGGAGCATCTTGCTCGGAAGCACCCGGAAACGGTCTTCGAGCACCAGGACGGCAACGCCGACGATTTCACGTGGGTCTTTCTGGACGACCGTTCGTTGCTGAAGGACATTCCCCGCGAGGGCCTGTGCCACGACTCCGGCCCCGTGAAGGACGATATGTTCTACGACGTGCCCGACTCGCAAGGATTCGATCCGCGAGGCTATCGGCACGGCCTGTACGCCATCGCCAACAGCTACCTCGATTGCGACGTCTTCATCAACCTGCCCAAAATGAAGACGCACGCGTGGACGGGCGTGACGCTGGCGCTGAAGAACATGATGGGGCTGAACCTGATGAGCACGCTTTTTCGCATGCCGCCCGATCGCATGGAAGAGCATCTGGCGAGCAAAGACCTCTCCAAGATACGCGAGTGCGGCATGCGCGACGTGCCCCATTTCGACAGCCGCTACGTAACGATCGAGCGGCGTTCCGAAGCTGCCCCCGCCAACGACGTGTTGTGGCGGTCGCTGGCCGATTTGAACCGAATCATCCTCTACTGCGACCGTCAGGGAAGGCTGCAGCCCACCCCGCAGCGGCGGCGCCTGAACGTCGTCGACGGAATCATCGGCACCGAAGGCGACGGTCCGATCACCGACAGCCGTGTCTACTCACGAACCATCGTCGCCGGGGTCGATCCGGTGCGGGTCGACGCCGTCTGCGCCCGGGTGATGGGCTACGATCCGGAAAGCGTCCCCCTGATCGTCAACTCGGGCGGGCTCGCCTCGGGGCCGGCCTTCGGACAACTGGAAGACTACGGAGAATCCATCGTCTGCGCGGCCGGCGCCGGAACGTTGCCGCGGGTTCATCCCTACGCGCCCCCGGTCATCTGGCGCTCCAGCAACAAGCTTCAACCCTATCGCGCCACAGGATCGTGATCGCCATGAAGACGCCTGGTGCAAGGTCCGCCGCGTTCCGCCCGGCGGCGGTGATCTGGGGCGTGGCCGCCGTTTTCGGGGCCGCCGCGGCCCGTGCGTCCGACCAGCCGCCGGCCGCAGACCAACTGGTCGACGCCCAAACGTGCCGGGTCTGCCACGTCGATCAGTACGACGAGTGGAGCATTTCTCAGCACGCCCGGCAGAACGTGCAGTGCTACGAATGTCATGGTGGATTGCACTCGGGCTCGTTCTGCGGCTGCAAACGCTGCCACCAGGCCATCCATCGCAAGCGGTTTTCCAACTGGCCCCACGTGACCCGATTCGACGACAAGGACGGCGCCGACTACATGTGTATGCTCTGTCACAAGGCCCACATGGGCAACCTGCAGGGCACGCTGAAGGAAGGCTGCGCCGTCTGCCACGGCAGCACGGGCCATACGGCGATGACCGACTTCGTGCATCGCAGCGTGGCCGCGGCGGTCAGCCCCGTCCACCTCGATCAGTACGCCCGCGAGCGGAACGGACTGGCCGCCCGCCTGGCGGCAATGCCCCGGCACTACGCGGCGCCGCTTCTGCTGGCGCTCGCCGTCGGCGGCTACGGCCTCTGCTTCCTGCTGCTGCTGCCGGCCGGCTATACGGCGGCTTCCGTCTGGGGCTTCTTCTTTCCCGGTCGCCAACGAGACACAGAGCAGACTGCGGCACATCGCGCCCCCTCGGACAGCGGTCGGCAATTGGAATAGCGGCCCCGGCGACATCACCTCGGAGCCCGCCGCCCGCTGGGGGCCCTGGGGACCAGGAAGCGACCCTTGAGATCGGCGGCCAGGAAGCGTATATTTGATTGGAAATGGCGTTTCAGCCAGAGGGAAGCTGAGGTCGCAGAACTTCAGATTCGGCACCTTCGATTCGCACGGCAAGCGGAAGTCTCGCTGAATTCTCGCGGGTTCGGCTACAAGATCGGTCCAGCCGCCACTTCGCTGACGTGTGGCGATTCGAGGAGTCCCGTCCGTACAGCCCCGCGCCGCATTGACGGGCTTATTGACGTTTGCACACTCAATGCGCGAGGGCGACCAACGGGAGCCCGACGCGCCCGGCCTCACGTCGGCCGGCCTGGATCATTCACCATGCAAACATCAATAGTTACGGCGCATGGGACCATGCCAACTAATCGATTGCGTCGCCAGATCGCCTGGGAGGCGGCCCGGCTGATGTACGCGCGGGATGAAGCGGAGTACTTTCGGGCGAAGATGAAGGCGGCCCGGCGGATCTGCAGCGGTGACGTCAAGCCGAGCGACCTGCCCAGCAACCGCGAGATCCGCGACCAGATCCAAGCGTTGGCGCGCATGCACGAAGGCCGGCGCCGCAGCGAGAAGCTCCGTGAGATGCGCGTGGCCGCGTTGCGGATGATGCGGATCCTGCGGGCGTTTCGGCCGCGGCTGATCGGCAGCACCATGACCGGCCATGTTCGCAAAGGGTCCGACATCGACCTGCACGTCTTCTCCGACAGCGTCGAAGCGGTGGCGGCGGCGCTGGACGCGGAGGGAGTTACGCACCACGTGGAGCGAAAGCGCGTTCGCAAGCAAGGAAGCGAGCAGACCTTTGTCCACATCCATGCCACCGACTGCTTCCCGTTCGAGCTGACGATCTACGCCTCGAACATGGCCCACTACGTCTTCAAGAGTTCGATCACCGGCAAGGCGATCGAGCGGGCGAGCATCGCCGAGTTGGAGCAACTGCTCGAGCGGGAGCACCCCGACCTGCCCTTGGAGGAGGCCGTGCTCGAGGCCGAGAGCAAGGTGGACCGGTTCCAGATCTACGAGATGCTGCTGTTGCCGCTGGAGCAAACCAAGGAGGGCCCGAAGTATCATCCCGAGGGCGACGTGCTCTATCACAGCCTTCAGGTGTTCGACCTGGTCCGCAACGAGCGGCCCTACGACGAAGAACTGCTGCTGGCGGCCTTGTTGCACGACGTCGGAAAGGGGATCGATCGCCAAGAGCACATTGCCGCCGGGTTGGAGGCACTGGGAGGATTCATCACGCCGCGGACGGCATGGCTGATCGAACATCACATGGAAGCGCATGCCTTGCGCGAGGGCACACTGGGCGTTCGCGCCCGCCGCCGGCTGGAAAGCTCCGAGGATTTCGAGGACCTGCGGCTCTTGGCCGCCTGTGACGATCTGGGCCGGGTGGCCGGCGTCGCGGCCCCCGACGTGGACGAGGCGTTGGAGTATCTTCGGGAATTGGCCGACATGTGCGATCGCTGAGCCGAGGGCTCGTACGTCGTCCCAACCATTCGCAATGCAGGCACGAGCGAATCAACCCATCAACGAATGATCTCGCACTCCGGCAGGGCCTGCTTGAGGCGCTGGATGCCTTCGTCGGTAATCCCGGTTCGCGTCAGATGCAGCTTCTTGAGGGCTCTGAGCTTCAGCAGCGAGTCCACGCCGGCGTCGGTGATCGCGGCGTTTTGAATCAGGATGAGCTCTTCGAGCTTGTCGAGCCCTTCGAGGTGCTTCAACGCGGCGTCGCTCAGCGAGGTGTCTTCCAGGCCAAGGTACTTCAGATTGGTCAACCCGGCCAACGGCGCCAGCCCGGCGTCCGTGATTTGGGTGTGCCAGAGATCGAGCCATTCGAGTTCGACAAAGGGCTTGAGATGCTCCATGTTCTCATCGGTGAGGTCCGACTCGCGGATATCGAGCAACTTCAAACCGGTCGCCCCCTTCAAGTGTGCCAAGCCGGAGCCGTCGATGCGGAGATCACGCACGAAGAGCTTTGCGAGCTTGTTGAGGTTCGTGAAGTGCTGGAAGCCTTCGTCGGTGACGTACGTGCGATTGATGTTGAATTGGGTGAGGTTGGTCAGGCCGCTTAGATACTGCATCCCGTCGGCATCCGTGGCCGAGTCCTCGATCGACAATTCGGTCAACGAGGTCATGCCCTTGAGATGTTCCAGGCCGGTGTCGGTGATCGACGAGCTGCGGAGTTTCAGGCTCCTCAACCTGGGCAACTGGCTGACGCCCGCCAGGCCGTCGTCGCCCACCATCATGCAGCCGCGAAGGTCCAGCATGGCCAGATCGGGCAGCTCCTTCACATAGGTCATGCCGGAATCGGTGAAGTTGTTGTACATCAGCGTCAGGTACCGCAGTTTCGGCATGCCCTTCAACTGCGCCAGAGCCTCGTCCGTCAGGTAGGTGCTGCGTTGCAGGTTGAGGTTCGTCAGGTTGGGCAATGCGGCCAGGGAGGCCATGCCTTCGTCGTCGATCGACGTGTTGAAGAGCACCAACTCCCGCAGCGACGGCAGCTTGGTGAGGTGCTGCACACCCGTGTTCGTGATGTCGGCGCCCCAGAGAGCAAGCTTCTGAAGGTGAGCCAATATGGTAAGGGCCTCCACGTCGTCATCGCTGACCTGCAGATCGTTCAGATCGACCTCAACCACATTCTGGTCGGCGTCGTACTTGACCGTTCCGCCAAGGTCCTCGACCCGCTTCACGGCGGCCGCCACTTCCACGGCATCCGCCCGCGGTTGCACCGTCGGCGGTGCTGCTTCGCCCGGGGTGGGCTCCTTCACCGGGGGCTCGGGCACGTCGGGCTGCGGCTCTTCGGCACCCGTGGGAGACTGATCGGGGCCGCCTTTTGCGACCGACTTGGCGGGCCCCTGATCCGATGCGGGGCATCCGGCCAGGCAGACAATACTCAGCACGACCACGGGAAAGACCCAGAGTCTCATTGCCTCAAACTCCTTGGAAAAAGTTGACATACTTGCGGCTGAATGCAAAACTTCAGCGTACCGGGAAAGCAGCCGGGACGCAAACCCTCTTGCGATCGGCAGAAGCCCGAATCTCCTGCGCGGATCGCCCCCGGCGAGGGGGTTCGGACAACTACGAACCGCGGATCGCGAAGAGTCTTGCAAGAGTCGCGTTCCAACGTTATGGTGTGGGTTCTGCTGCCTAGTGGGCGGCAGCAACGGGCAACCGGCAGTCCATCCCTTGATCAAGGAGCAAAGGAGTTTTGCGTTATGGCTTCTAAAGCTACTCGTCGTCAATTCCTGCAAACGACCGCCGCAACCGGCATTGGCTACTGGGTGGCCGGTGGCGTTTCGGCGCAGGAGAGTAATTCCCCCAACGAACGGATCGCCATGGCCAGCATCGGCATTGGCGGCAAGGGCTCCAGCGACTCGGGCGATGCCGGCAGGTACGGCGACATGGTTGCCATCTGCGACGTCGACACCGGACGACTGGAGGGTACGGGCAAGAAGTTCACCAAGGCAAAGCAGTACACCGACTTCCGCAAGCTGCTCGAAGAGATGGAAAAGAGCATCGACGCGGTCACCGTCAGCACGCCCGACCATACGCACGCTCCGGCTGCGCTGATGGCCATGCGGATGGGCAAGCATTGCTTCTGCCAGAAGCCGCTGACCCACACGATTTACGAGGCGCGGCTGATGGGCAAGGTCGCCAAGGAGAAGGGCGTGGCTACGCAGATGGGCAACCAGGGCACGGCAGGCAGCGGATTGCGCAAGGCGGCCGCCATGATGCGGGCCGGCCGGCTTGGTACGCCGAAAGAGGTGGTTGTCTGGTCGAATCGCCCCATTTGGCCTCAGGGCGGCCCTCGGCCCGAGCCGAAAGACCCGCCGGAGCACCTCAAATGGGACCTCTGGCTCGGCCCCGCGGCGGAACGCCCCTACGGCAACGGCTATCATCCGTTTGCCTGGCGCGGCTGGTGGGACTTCGGCACCGGCGCCTTGGGCGACATGGCCTGCCACACCGTGAACATGCCCTACATGGGATTGGATCTGTTCAACCCCACGTCGGTCCAGGCAGTCACCTCGGGCCACAACAGGGACAGCTATCCCAAGTGGTCGATCATCGATTTCGAGTTCCCGGCCACCGACTGGCGTCCGGCCGTTAAGTTCACCTGGATGGACGGCGGCAAGCGGCCCGATCCCGAACTGCTCGACGGCGACAAGCCCCAAGGCAGCGGTTGCGTGGTGATCGGCACCAAGGGCAAGCTCTACTCGGGCAACGATTACGGCGGAATCGACAAGCTCTACGGCGACATCGATGATTCCGATGACGGGTTGGAGTACGACAAGTCGCCCGGCCACTTCGAGGAATGGGTCAATGCGATCAAGGGCGGCAAGCCGGCCAGATCCAGCTTCGCCGATTACGCCGGCGGTCTGACCGAAACGATCCTGTTGGGCAACCTGGCCGTCTATGTTGCCGCCGACGGCGAAGGCGAGCGGGTCCAATGGGATGCCCAGAATCTGAAGGTCAAGAACATCTCCGGCCTGGAGAATATCGTCAAGCCCGTTTACCGCGACGGCTACACGCTCGACGTCTAACAGCGGCTCGGGCATCTTTCCGCTCAGGCCGCCGGCGGCGATCACGGGTCGTTGCCGGCGGCCCTTTTTTTGGCCGGTCGGAATCGCCGCCTCACGCGACTCGGGGGCCGGTGACTTCCGCCCCGGGCGGGCGGCTCGGGCCGGTTCCCCGGAGGCCTCCTCGCCCTGCTTGCCAACCGCGACGCCACGGGTTATGCTGTGAGTCATGCGGCAAGGAAGCGGCAACCACCCACCCCAAGTCCCACCTAACCGCTCGCCACGAGCAAAGGAGTTCTTGTTATGGCTATCCGTGCAAGCCGTCGTCAGTTCTTGAAAACCACCGCCGCCACCGGGATCGGATATTGGGTTGCTGGCGGCGTGCAAGCCCAGCAGAGCAACTCGCCCAACGAGCGGATCGCCATGGCCAGCGTGGGCATCGGCGGCAAAGGCTCCAGCGATTCGGGCGACGCGGGGCGCCACGGCGACATGGTCGCGATCTGCGATGTCGACACCGGCCGGCTGGACGGCGCGGGCAACAAGTTTGACAAGGCCAAGAAGTACACCGACTTCCGCAAGATGCTCGAAGAGATGGAAAAGAGCATCGACGCGGTCACCGTCAGCACGCCCGACCACGTCCACGCCCCGGCGGCGCTGATGGCCATGCGGATGGGCAAGCACTGCTTCTGCCAGAAGCCGCTGACCCATTCGATCTACGAAGCCCGGCTGATGGGCCAAGTGGCTCGCGAGAAGGGCCTGGCCACGCAGATGGGCAACCAGGGCACCGCGTCGGACGGCCTGCGCCGCGCCGCGGCGCTGATGCGGGCGGGAGCCATCGGCACCGTCAAAGAGGTCCACGTCTGGACGAACCGCCCGATCTGGCCGCAAGGTGGTCCCCGGCCGGAACCGAAGGACCCGCCCGAGCACCTGAAATGGGACCTCTGGCTCGGCCCGGCCCCGAAGCGCCCCTACGGCAACGGCTATCATCCGTTCGCGTGGCGCGGCTGGTGGGATTTCGGCACCGGGGCCTTGGGCGACATGGCATGCCACGAGATGAACATGGCGCACATGGGCCTGAATTTCCACAATCCGATCTCCGTCCAAGCGGTAACCTCCAAGCACAACAAGGACAGTTTCCCCAAGTGGTCGGTGATTACCTACGAATTCGCCGACGACGACTCGCGCCCGGGGGTGAAGATGGTCTGGTACGACGGCGGCAAGATGCCGAACGAAGCGCTGTTCGAAGGCCAGAAGCCCAGCGGCAGCTCGTTGATCGTCGGAGACAAGGGCAAGATCAACGGCGGCCAGTTGATCGGCGGAACCGATATGGAGGTCGAATACCCCAAGTCCCCCGGCCACTTCGAAGAATGGGTCCGTGCCATCCGCGGCGGCGAGCCCGCCGTGTCCAACTTCCCCGACTACGCCAGCCCGCTTACCGAAACGGTCCTGTTGGGCAATCTGGCCGTCTGGGTGGCTGCCGACGGCGAGGGGCCGAAGGTTCAGTGGGACTCGAAGAACATGAAGGCCACCAACATCGACGGACTGGAATCGTTGGTGAAGCCTCAGTATGGTGAGGGATACACGCTGGACGTGTAGGCAACTCGCCGTGCGAGCAGCACAACGCGCATCGTAGCAGAATCCGTCAGTCGTCGCTTCCGTAAGCGAGCACCTGGCCGCTTTCCAGCGAGACGAAGATCTGTCCTTGGCGATTGACCGCCGTGCCACCCTTGACAACGGCCCCGGGGAGGTCTTTGCGCCAAAGCTCGGAGCCGTCTTCCGCCTTGATTGCCGAGAGGAAGGAGGCTTTCGCGTCATCGGGGCCCGTGTGCCCGGCGGCCAGCACGACGTTCCCGCCGACGATCAGGCTATTGAACAGCCGGTCGGCCGGCTGCTGCCAAACGGTCTTGGGCCCCTGGCCGCGCCGCCATTGCACACCCCAACGGGAAACCGGCTTGACCGGTCTTGGCGTGCCCGCGGGAAGCGCCGGCAAGAGCATCAGATTGCCGTGCCAACTGCCTTCGTAGGTGATGTCGTAGCAGAGCGACGTCCCATCGGGCAGCGGACAGTCGAGCGACGTGTACTCGCCATAGTCGGGATAGTAGGCGTAGAACGCCGTATGAAACACGGCGTTGGGAACGTCGTGGGGCGGATTGAGACACTCGCCGGTGGCCAGATCGTATCGGGCCTCTTCGTGAACGCCCCCGCCGACAAACCGCAACTCGCCGTGCCGGATTGCCAGGCTGCCTTGAAGGCTCACGCCGCTCTGGGTCTTGGCCGACGTGGCGCCCGAAGTGTCATTACACCACTTGACCTTCCCGGTGGCGGCGTCCAGCGCGTAGACGTGCGTGCCGTCGTAGTGGGCAATTCCGGCCGCCGCGTAAACGGCGCCGTCTTCAGCAACCACTCCGCCGGCGACCGGCCAGGTCGAGATCAGTTTGCCGTAGACGGGAATCCAGCGATCGGCCGGCGCGGCGCGGAAGGTCCACAGCGGGCGACCCGTCGCCGCCTCGAAGGCGTACACCCGGCCATCGGCCGAGCCGACGAAGAGGCGACCGTTCTCGATGGCGGGCGGGAAGAAGACCGGCCCCGCCGCGTAGGCCTCCCAGCGGAGCGTCCCGTCGGCTGCGTCGATCGCGCGAACCGCGCCCTGGCGGTCGCCGAAGAAGACCAGGCCGGCGGCGGCAACCGGTGCGCTGGGAAAGCCGCCGGAAGGAACTTCAAAGGTCCACTGATGCGTCACTTGCCGAGGGATACCGGTTGCCGAGGTCGACGAGCGGGCGTTGTCGCCCTGGTAGGCCGGCCAATCACCGTGCTCAGCGTCCAGTGGCTCGACCGACGCGGCATCGGCAAACGTCGTCAGCCGCGACGAAGCGACGCCGGGCCGGAAGTTGAAATCGCCGGCCGGGGCCAGTCCGATATGGCCATACAAGGAAAGCTGACAGCCGCACATCCACGGCCCCCAGAAGAGATGGCCGTCTGAAATGATCACGCCGTCGTGGCAGGGCGGACGCATCGGCGTGATGTGGCGGGCGTCGTTGGTGGCCGTGACGATCCGCACGGTCCCGCCGGAGGCGCGGAAGAAAACGCTGTCCACGCTGCCGGTGGCCCGGGTACAGGCACGGCGCATGGGCAACTCCGCCAGGACCTTGCCGGTTTCGTAATCCAGCTTGTAGCCGACGTTCCGCGCCGGCGACGGGGCCTGCTGGGGCCCGGCGGCATAGATGCCGTCGTCGCGCAGCACCAGTTGATAGTTGCCGTGCTCCTTCTGCCAGAGGAGCTTGCCGTCTTCGGCCCGCGCCACCACCAGTCGGCTTCGCTGGGGGCCGGCAAAGAAGACGAACCGGTCGTCGCACTTGATATAGGTGGTCGTGGAATAGCCGGTGACGTAATGCTGTGCCTTTCCCTCGGGGCCGATGGCCTTCAACAATTCGGCATCGGCGTTCTTGTAGACCACCTTGCCGTTCTTCGCGTCGAAGCACGCCAGAAACTTGCCGGGACTGTAGCCATAGATCCGATTGCCCCGCATGCAGACGCCTCGGCTGTCGAAAAAGTCGGCATCGCGATGGGTCCAGAGGACCTTCTTCGTGTGCGGATCCAGCGCCAGGAACGTCCGGCCGAAGCCAAAGTTGGTCTTGGGGTTGGCGTAATCGTGGCCTTGCCACATGCCCCAGGGCCAGTGGCCCATGCCGGGCACGTTCGACTTCTCGGTGGAGATCGCGACCTCTTGCCCACCCACCAGGGCATACAGCACGCCGTCGACCAGAGCCATCCACTTCCAGACCGGGCCGTCCGAAACGCCCGCCGGCACGACGATCTCGTCGGTCACCTCGCCGCTGGCCGCGTCGATCAGCTTGCACGAGCGATGGTCGGCCAGATAGAGCGTCTTGGGCGTGGCAATCATTGTGTTGCGGTGGATCATGAACCCCTCGGGCAGCCGCCGGGTCCAGAGGATTGTGCCGTTGTACGCGTTGGCGCAAATCAGCGTGTTGAGCATGGCATTCTGGTTGGCCTTGTGGGCGATGTGTCCGAACGCACGGAACACGCGCCCGCCGGCCGCCACCGAGATCTCCGGCATGGGACAGAACATCGGCTCGGCCAGGAACTGCGTGAGATAAGGCGCCCTGGCCAACTGATCGGTTGACTGCGGGTTGTTGTCTGGGCCGTGGTAGGGGTGGCTCCACGAGTCGACGCCCTTGGGAACGGGTTTGACCAGTCGTCGCTCCCCGACGACGGCCTTTCCGAGCGGGTGCAAGATCCGCAGCAGCTCCGCGTCGTGGATGGCCTTCTCGACGGAGGGTGAAACCAGTACCGCGCCGGCTAGATCGTCGGCCAGATGGACGTGGCGGCAGTCGCCGGCGTCGGCGAACAACCGGTTCCCCAGCAGTCCCGCCTCGGCGGCTGCCTTTCTCACCGCTTCCACCTCGCTGGAATCGGGCGACTGGAAATAGACGAGCAGCTCGCTGCCGCGTGCCACCTCGCACACCAGCCCTGCTCCACCGTGCTGGGGTAGTCCGAGCACGGCGCAGATGCCTCGGCGCATCCCGATCTGCTGAAGCGCGGATTCTGCCTCTGGCGACACTTCCGCCGCGCCCGAGGTTGTGGCGAGCGCCAGGCCAAACAGACCGGCAAGGAACACGAAGACATGGACAACTCGAAACCGACGATCGTGCTGACGGCTCATTTCGTGTACTCCCCCAGTGTTCAAGTGGTTTGTTTCTCGCCCAGCGTGCAAGCCGACAGTCGATCTGGCGATGGTTTGATGCCCTCGGCGCACGTCCGGATTATCGCCGCCTGCTGCGGCGACTGCAACAGTCCTATAGCGATAACGGCTCGACCGCGAGTTGCCGCTCGTGCCGTGTCAATTGGTACATGTCCTCGAGCAGTTGGATGTCGCAGGGGCGTTGCGTCACGTTTCGCCGCTGGAACATCCGGGCCTGCGTGTCGATCATCACTTTCACCGGGGCTTCGGTAACCTGGCCGAAGAGCCGGGCGTAGTTGACAAAACTGGGTACGTTGGTCGTCACGAAGCCGTAGACCATGGTGCACGCGCCGATCGTCTTGCCGGTAAAAATGCTGGTGTTGACGGCCGTCTTGGCGTAATCGCCGAAGATACAGCCGACAAACTGCATCCCGGTGGCCACCTTGCGGCCGTCATACTCCATGCTTA
Organism: Pirellulales bacterium; assembly: GCA_016935315.1. Classification (GTDB taxonomy): domain Bacteria; phylum Planctomycetota; class Planctomycetia; order Pirellulales; family Thermoguttaceae; genus JAFGRD01. The sequence goes on along the minus strand of JAFGRD010000036.1, from coordinate 39,591 downwards.
CCTGGCCGTAGGTATTCTTGAGGTCACTATTGCTGGTGCCAGCTCCCAGATTGACCCAACTGCCCAGATAGCTGTGCCCCAGGAAACCATGGTGCTGTTTGTTGGTGTAGGGTTCAATGATCGAACGCTCGATCTCCCCCCCGATCTTCACGGTATGTCCCAGGGCGACACCGTCCTTGATCGCTGCGTGCTCGATCACTCGCGCCCCGGCGCCGATATGAACCGGTCCGCTGAGGTAACAGTAAGGCCCGATGCTGGCGTCCTTCTCCAGCACGATCGGCCCCTGTCCGGAATGCGCAACGACGTGCTGGCCCAGACTGGCACCTGAGGCAGCAAACACACCTTCGGCAATCTCTTGGTAGTCTCCACGAGAAAGACGGTCTTCGAGGTTCTCCGAGAGTGCCCCGAAATGGTGTCGGATCAAATCGTGGGGATACTGGAAAAGCGGCAATTCGACGTCGGCCTCGGGAAGTTTCAGACCCAAGACCCAGGCCGCGAATTGTTCGACCGAAAGATCGGCCGCGGGAAGTGGGTGTTTGGGCCCCACCAGCGCAGCCGCTACGCTCCCGTCCGAGAGAATCACGCCCGGCCGACCTTGGGAACTCCACGCCCTTAGGCGTTTAAGCGATGTGACACTGGGAACGATCCGGGCATTGACCAGCAGAATCGAGCCATTCTTCGGAGGGGTCGCCGAAAGCACATCCGGAGAATCAGCTTTCACGAGATCCTGCAGATGCGGTCGCACCACAACGCTCACCGGATGGCCCAATCGATCGATGAGATCGAGAAGCCGATAGCTTCCGCAGGCCAATGAGAAGGCAGGTCGTCCGATTGTGACGGGGTAAAGCTGGGGAACCAGGCTATCCTCGAAGAGAATGACGTTCATCGGTGGCTCACGGGGCAGGGGGCAACGGCGTCATGCGACTCTCGCCCGACAGTCTAGCGAACCGGCTGCCGAATGGCCAGTCCGCACCGTCCCGCTGCCGCTTGCCGCCGGTAGGTTTATTGACGCTTGCACACTCAACGCGCGAGGGCGACCTGCCCGGCCTCCCGTTGGTCGGCCTGGATCATTCACGATGCAAACATCAATAGGCCTACTGCTTTGCTTCGGAGGACCGGCTCATCCACACCAGGGCCGGCGAGGCCACGAAGACCGAGCTGTAGGTTCCCACCACGACGCCGACAACCAATGCAAACGCAAACCCGTGAATCCCTTGACCGCCGAAGGTGTACAAGATCACCACGACGACCAGCGTGGTCAACGACGTGAGCAACGTTCGGGACAGCGTCTGGTTGATGCTGGAATTGACCATGTCGGGAGTCAGTCGCGGCGCCTTGCCCCGGACTTCGCGGACTCGGTCGAAGACCACGATCGTGTCGTTGAGCGAATACCCGATGATGGTCAGAAACGCCGCCAACGCCGGCAGACCGATCTTGAAGGGATCGATCAGAAGCACCTCGGTCACGCCAGGGACCTTGGCCAAGTAGAAGGTGATGGCAATCACGCCCAGCGTGACCAACACGTCGTGGACCAGAGCCACCACGGCCGCCAATCCGAACACGACGCGTTGGAACCGGATCCAAATATAGCCGACGATGCACAGCAGACTTGCCACCAGGGCCGTGATTGCCAAGGTCCGCGTGCTGCCGGCCACCTTGCCGCCGATCGTGTTCGACGATGGAAAGAAGGGCGTGTCGCTTTCTCGCTTCTGGAGCGACTCCAGCCGCGGCTTGGCTTGTTCCAGCGGCAACTCCATTTTGATGTCCCAGACGGCATACGGCAGGCCGTCGCCCTCTTCGTATCCCTCCTCCGGACTCGAAAGCAACACGTTGGGCACCGATTCCGCAGACCCGAATTCGCTGGCCAGCATTTCCGTCAGCGTTTCGGAGGTAATCTCGTGGGCGAACGTCAATGTCGCTTCGGTTCCACCGACAGACGCATCGCGGGGCACCACGGCGGGCTTGCCGGTGGGTGTCTCGCCCGCTTCGGCATCGGCGCGAGGTGGTTCCGACGTCGCCTTGGGAGCCTCTGCTTGCGGCGCGGCTGCTGGTGGTGCAGTTGCCGGAGGATCGGGCGCCCCGCCGGTCGGCTCTTCCGGCCCTGCCTCGGCGGCAGGTTCCTTTCCTGCGTCACCTTCGGCAGCCGGTCCTGTTTCGGCGGCAGGTTCCTCGCTCGGGCCGGCCTCAATAGCTGGCGCCGTTTTCGCCTCGGGCGCATCCGCCGAGGTCGTGGGCACCGAGGCCGAATCGGCCAGCGCCAGAACGGTATCGTCAGGCAGGTCGTTACGATTCTTGGCGGGCGTATCCAGCCTGGCCGCGGGACCGGTTGCCGCTTCTTCCACCGCGGGCGCAGCCTGCCGGGTCTTCGGCTCGATCGGCTCGATGCGGTCGATGGTCACGACGTTGGAGGCCAGTTTGTCGCCAAACACGCTTTGAATTCGGCTCTCGACCACGTCGACGGCCTGCTGCGTGACCTTGCCACCATCGTCGGTGATGTCCGGCTGCGAGGTGTTGATCACAAATCGCTTCAACGGTTCTTCGTTGCTGATTTGCACGTCGCTGACCGCCAGGTCCGGCAGATTGGCGCGGGTTTCGAGGGCTTTTCGCACGTCGGCAACCTTCGCCTGTGGTTCGTCGAAGAGCACCGTGACCGAAACACCGCCGGTGAAGTCGATGTCCAGCAGCCCCTTGCCCCGCGCCACGACGGCCACCAGGCCGATCACGATGACCACGGCCGAGGCTACGAAGGCCACGCGCCGCATCCCCAAGAAATCGATCCGGGTTCCGCCGAGCATCCGCATCATCGACAGATGGCTGATCCATCGTCGCTTTTCGGCAATGTCGAATACGATGCGCGAGCAGAAAATCGCCGTGTACATGCTCAAGGTCACGCCCAGGATCAGCGTAACGGCGAATCCCTTCACCTGGTCGGTTCCGATCGCATAGAGGACGATGCCGGTGATCAGCGTAGTCACGTTGGCGTCGACGATCGTCGTGGTTGCCCGCCCGAAACCGTTGCGGATGGCCATGCGCAACGCGGCGCCGCGGGCGAGCTCTTCGCGAATGCGCTCGAAGATCAGCACGTTGGCGTCGACCGCCATGCCGACCGTGAGCACCAGCCCTGCCAGGCCCGGCAAGGTGAACGCAGCCTTGATCATGATCATCACGGCCAGGATCAGGACCACGTTCATCAGCAGAGCTCCGCACGCCACGATACCGGAGAAACGGTAGTAGAACAGCATGAACAGCAGCACGATGACCATCGATGCGACCATGGCCCACTGTCCCTTTTCAATCGTGTCGCGTCCGAGCGTCGGCCCGGTTTGCAGTCGGCTGATCGGCTCTTCGGTCAGGGCAGCCGGCAAGCTGCCGGCATTGAGCACGTTGACGATGTCGTCGACCTCCTCCCGGTCGAAGGAGCCGGTGATCTCGCCCTCGTTGTGAATCGTGCTCTGAATCGCCGGTGCGGTGCGGAGATATCCGTTGAGGATGATCCCCAGCTTGCGCGTGAAGCCCGTTACGGGGTCGGGCCCGTTCTGGCCCGTCAGGCCCGCGAAGCGCCGCCCCCCTCTGTCATAGAACTGGAACTTGACGCACGGCTGGCCGCGCTGGTCGATCCCCGGGCTGGCCTGCTTCAGGTATCCACCTTCCACGTCGAACGGGTCCTTGACGACCAGGATCTCCGTGACGTCGCGGCCGCCCCGTTCCACCGTTCGCTTGGCGACTTCCGGATAGCTGAAGAGCATTTCCGCGCGGTCTCGGTCACCCGGCTTTTCGCCGATGTAGACTTGGACCCACCAGGCCTCCAGTTTCTTGGGATCGGCGGGATCGAACAACTTGGTGCCGCTTTCGGCGCGGGCCCGGTCAATCAGCGCCGCGTGATCGGTCGTGTTGGCCAGGATGCGGAATTCCAGTGTTCCCGCCCGGCTGACGATCTTCTCGATCCGTCGGGCCTCGGCGGCATCGACCTTGGGAATCGTGATTTCGATCTGTTCCACGCCGTATTTACGGACGGTCACTTCCTTGACACCGCCGGGATTGACTCGTTGGCTGACGGCGGTAATCAGTCCGTTCATCTTGTCCGCGGGAAGTGGCTGGGTCGGGTCTTCTTTCTTCTCTGGATCGACCTCGTAGACCAGGATCACGCCGCCGCTGAGGTCGATACCGAGCTTCGGCGGCCAGCCGGCCCACGTGATCACGATGCTGCAGAGCAAGGTGCAAAGCGCCAGTCCGATTTTCCACCCGTGGTCGGGCATGCGATACAAACGGGCCACGTAGCCACCGACAAGGAACGGCACTATCAGCAGCCCCAGAACCAGCGCCGCCAGCCCCAGCACGATGTACCACGGAGTCGGTGTCGACGTCGTGCGAATCTCGATGGTGTTCGACCAGGTCTCGCTCGTCCCGTCGATGCCGGTCGTGCAAACGCGGCAGAGATACGACGATTCCGGCTTCATGTCAGTCAGCGTGACCGAGTATCGCTCTTGGCCGCCGGTCAGCGGTTTCAGCTTGATCTGGTTCTGCCAGGCGTCCTTCTCCGTGCCGCCTCCTCTGCGGCCGTAGACGACCGTGACTTCCTGGAACTTCTCTGCGGTTGCCGGGATCCTGAAATCAACCGTCGCCGAGGTGTCGTCGACCGATTGCGCTTCGCTGACGTCGGCTGTCGGTGGCTCCGCGCCGTAGGCCGGGGCAAGCCACAGCAGCGCCAGCGACAGGCTTGCCGTCAGAAACGACGTTCCGACACGATTCCCCTGTGAAAAGCGGTTCTTCGACATGCTCGATTGCTCCTCGGCAAAATGCTCCAACGACGATAGGGTCGAGATGATGTTCTCCAGCGCCCTGCCGGGGCGGTCGGCGACGGCAGCGCGAGTATCGTTGCGATCCGCGGGCCTCTCACTTCGACGGCGACTTGGGATCCGATGCTTCGTCGCTCAATACGCGGGTAATGGAACTGAGCGTCAACCGAAGTTTGGTGTTAGTCGCCTCATCGACCTTGACGGTCACTTCGTCGGCCTCGGCGTGGACATTGGTCACCACGCCGTAGATTCCCCCCGCCGTGATCACCCGGTCGTTCCTCTTCACCGCGGCCAGCATCGCTTGCCGCCGGCCCTGCTCCTGGCGTTGCGGGCGGATCAGCAAAAAGTAGAACAGGAAGCCGATCGCCAGGAAGGGGAAAAGGAGGCTCAACAAACCGCTGCCGGGTTGGCCGGGGGGGCCGTTATCTGCCGCAAACAACACCAAACTAGTCGTCAATAGGGAACCCACAGACATCCCACTTCTTTCTGCATAAGCTGGGGCCTTGTTCGGCCCGAAAACAAAGTCTGCGAAGCTGTCAGCAGCAGCGCCGGCGGCCCGACCGCTGCCCGATAATCAGACCCCCACCATCGTAATCGTAGCCCAGTATCATAAACTCTTGTATTACAGCGGACAAGGGGGCCTTTGGACGCTACGGGGACCCCCAACTTCGCAGCTTTTCTGCCCGGAACTGCTCGAACTGGTCGGCCTCGATGGCCGCTCGGGCGTCTGCCAGCAGCCGCTGGTAGTACGTGAGATTGTGAATGGAAAGCAGAATCGGGCCCAGCATTTCGCCGGACATGAACAGGTGGCGAATGTAGCCCCGGCTCCGCCGACAGGCAACGCATTCGCACCCCTCCTGCAGTGGCACCATGTCCTGCTCGTATTGAAGGTTTCTCAGCCGCAGCGGGCCCTTGTCGGTAAAGGCCATGGCATTTCGGCCGTTTCGCGTGGGCATCACGCAGTCGAACAGGTCGCATCCGCGGCGCACGGCTTCCAGCAGGTCCTCGGGCCGGCCCACGCCCATCAGGTATCGCGGCCGGTCTTCGGGCAATTGCGGCACGGTCACGTCCAAGACCCGATACATTTCTTCCGGCGTTTCGCCCACGCTCAGCCCCCCGATGCCGTAGCCGGTAAAGCCCATCTCGCCGAGCTGCCGGGCACAGTCCACTCGCAGGTTCGGGTCCAGACCTCCCTGGACGATGGCGAAAAGGGCCTGGTCCGATCGTCGGGCCATGTCGCGGCAACGCCGTGCCCAGCGAATCGTCCGCTGCGTTGCGTCACGGACGACTTCCGCCGCATTGGGCAAGGCAACCACGTGGTCCAGCACCATGGCAACGTCGCTGCCGAGTGCCTCCTGGATCTGCACGGCCCGCTCAGGCGAAATCTCCAGCAGCCGTCCGTCGATGTGCGAGCGGAAGACGGCTTCTTGCTCCGTGATCTTGGTGCGATGGGCCAGGCTGAACAGTTGAAACCCGCCGCTGTCGGTCAGGATCGGGCCGTCCCAGCCGGTGAAGGCGTGCAATCCTCCCAACGACTCGACCACCCTCTCGCCCGGCCGCAAAGCCAGGTGATAGGTGTTTCCCAGCACCATCTGCGTTCCGGTCCGGCGGAGTTGCTCGATCTCGATGCCCTTGACGCTTCCAACCGTTCCCACGGGCATGAAAGCCGGCATCTCCACGGAACCGTGAGGTGTACGAAACGTGCTTCGGCGTGCCGCACACCCGGCGTCCGTGCTGTGCAATTCGAATGCGAAGGGGGGCCCACTCATTTGTAGCGTAATGCAGACGGCGGAAACCGCAGCCTCGGATTCTCGGAGGCGGGCCGCCAGGGGCCGCTTATTCCCCGCGGAGTTTCAGTCCTTGCAGCGAGAGCTTCTCGCGGACTTCGTTCAGACTGGTAACGCCGAAGTTCTTGCACTCCAACAGGTCGTCACCGGTACGGCGCAACAACTCGCCGATCGTGTTGATGCCCAGGCGGATCATGCACTTCCGGGCACGGACTGACAGGTTCAACTCCGAGATCGGACGGTTCAGCACAGCCTGTTCGTCCTCGCTGAGTGCTTCCGGCTCAAATACTTCAGGGACGTGGCGTTCGGGGGCGAATTGTCCCAGCCGAAGGCCCTTCGAGGCGACCATTTCCTTGATCTCGACCAGGCTGGTTTCGCCGAAGTTCTTGCTCGCCAGCAATTCCTGTTCGGTGCAGCGGCACAGGTCGCCCAGTGTCATGATCCCCATTTTCTGCAGGCAGTTTCGGCTGCGGACCGACAACTCGAAATCGGTCACGGGAACACTGAGCACCTGGCTGATTCGGTCGCGTCTTTTCTGCGCGTCCTCATCGTAGTATTGGTCGCTAGAGGCCTCCGTGTCCTTCAGGAACAACATCGCCCGGGGGTGGTCGGGGTAGGCGTCCAGGACCCGCCGGTAACACTGGGCCGCCCGGTCATACTGGCCCCGGTCCTCGTAGAGCAAGCCCAAATTCAGCAACGAGCCGACATGCGCGGGGAATCGGTTGGCCGCCCGTTTATACAGTTCCAGCGCGGTGTCATCGTTTCCGCGACGATCGTTTTCCACGGCCAGGCCGAACAGAGCTCCCGCGTGGTCGCGGTCGGCTTCCACGGCCCGCTCGTAGAGGGCCACCACCTCATTGGGATTGCCGCCCAGGGCGGCCACCGTCGTCGCGCGTTCGGTGAGATACTCGGCCGTCTGTTCCACGGCTCCGGAAAGGTGGTCGAGCGTGCCGAGCGCGGCTTCCGGATCGCCCGCGTGGCGCTGCGCGGACGCGCGCCCCAACGCGCACGCGTCCGAATCGTAGCCGGCCTTTTCGGCCGCTTGGTAGGCGGCCAGGGCTTCGTCAAATTCGTGTCGTGCAGTCAGCGATCTTGCCAGATAGAAATGGGCCAGGGCCCCACCGTCCCCCTGCTTAAGGGAGTCGATTGCCGCGTAGTACCGCCCCAGCAAGTACTGGCAGACGCCCAGGCGCACCATGCTGGCGGGACTCTGTTCGTCCTTACTCTGTAATTCGGAGACTGCATCGCGAAGCGTTCGGTAATGGGAATAGTCGGTGGCGATTGCGGCCTGCAACTGGTCGATTTCCCTGGGCCCGAACGATCCATTGAACAGCACTACGTGCTTGACATCGAAATCTACGCCTTGCGCCATCGCCTGTCATCTCCTGAAAAGCCGCGCCAATAAACGCCTTCTTTGTAAACGGCACCGGCGATCCCCTTTGGTCTCTTCAAGCTACGGTGCATGCACCGTAGCTTCGACGTTTCGAGGTCCGCGCTGCCGCCTGGCAGGTAATCCGCAACGTGTTGCGGCGTCGGGAGTTATCACAAGAGCCAGCGGTGGGAGTCGAACCCACAACCCCCGCATTACGAATGCGGTGCTCTGCCAATTGAAGCTACGCTGGCACTCTCGGCTGTGCAACAGTCGGCTGCCCGTCCCGAAATCCACCCCTTCCCCGAGGCTGTTCTCGCCGGCTACCTCCAATGGAAGTACCGAATAGGTCAGTTTATCCGGAATGCCCCGGGCCGACAAGCCCTCTGAAACATAGCCTGTGATTCCGTTTACCTGCGGGGCGACCACCGGCAAGCGTGACTGCCACGGCCGGCGATGGCCAGTCGGTCTGCCCGGACCGCGTGACCGACCCAAAGACTGTGGAACCTCGATATTGCAGCGGAAAGTTGCGTTTTTGGCGGACATCCATCATAATGTGCATAATCGGAACGACTCTGTAAACCCCGCCGGTTCAGCGCCCTTCGCCCTGTTCGAGTCCGGAATGGCTTCCCCCTGGGTGTCGGAGCAGAAACTCAATGGAGGTAGATGTGCTGCGCACTCTCAAGAGCAAGGCCAACAGGGCACGTCAGACGCTGCTGAGCCCCAGGCGAACAGACGCACGGCTTAAAAGGCGACCGACTCTCGAAACGCTTGAATCGCGGCTCGTGCTGGACGGCACGACCCCGCTGATCAGCGAGTTCATGGCGATCAACGAGGGCGGCCTGGTCGACGAGGACGGCGACTTCTCCGATTGGATCGAGATCCATAATCCCGATGCGTCGGCACTCGACCTCGAAGGCTGGTACTTGACCGACGACGCCAACGATCTGGCGAAATGGCGGTTTCCGGCGGTCTCGATCGACGCCGGCGACTATCTGGTCGTTTTTGCGTCGAACAAGAATCGCCCCGACCCGGCCGAATTGCACACCAATTTTGAGCTCAACGGCGACGGAGAGTATCTGGCACTGGTCGCGTCGGACGGGACCACGGTCGCCCACCATTTCACGCCGGAGTTCCCCCAACAGTACAAGAACATCTCATACGGTATCACGCAGGAAGTGACGACCTTGGTCGCCGAAGGCGCCGAGTTCAGCTATCTGGTGCCTTCAGCCGGCGATGCGACCGCGAACTGGACGGCGCCCGGCTACAACGATTCGGCGTGGCCCGACACGGTGACGGTGGGCGCTTCCGGGGTGGTGATTACCGAGATCGACTGCGGGAGCCCCGAATGGCTCGAGATCCAGAACGTCTCGGATCGCAGCATCAACACCTCCGGCTGGTTCGTCGCGGTCAACAACGCATCGTCCGGCAACATCAACGCCGTGAATCCGGTGGTCTGGAACCTGCCTTCGCAAGTGGCTGCGGGAGAGATCCTCTACAAGACGGACAGCGCCAGCGACCACTACTGGGGCGGCCCCATCTCCTGGGATCAGGACCACGGTTGGGCCATGGTGGTCGACAACGGCGGCAGCGTGGTCGATTTCCTCCCGTGGGGATACGACGAGGCGGAAATCGCGGCACTGAACGTCAGCGTCAACGGACTGAACAACATCACGGTGGGCGATCGGTGGACCGGCCCGGCCCCCTCCTTGGCCATCAGCGGCTGGAACACCGGCAACCCGGGCGACGACATCGGTGGCCCCACGCCCGGCTCAGACTCCTACAACCCGGCCACCGGCGTGACGACGATTCAAGGCAACGGTAGCGACATCTGGGGCAACTCGGACAGTTTTCGTTTCGTTCACCAGACCCACTCCGGCGACACCGAGGTGATTGCCAAGGTCATCAGCGTACAGAACACGGACAGTTGGGCGAAGGCCGGAGTGATGATCCGCGATTCGATGGCGCCCGACAGCGCCCACGCAATGGCAGTCGTGACTCCCGGCAACGGCGTGTCGTTCCAGCGCCGCACGGTCACCAGCGGCGGAAGCAGCCATACGCCCGGCCCTTCCGTCCAGGCTCCCTACTGGGTGAGGCTGGTGCGCCAGGGTAACACGGTTACGGCGTACTCCTCGCCCGACGGCAGTTCCTGGAGCCAGATCGGCTCCGATACGATCTCGTTCAGCGGCGACGTCGAAATCGGCATCATGGTCACCTCGCACAGCGGCGGGGTGCTTTGCACGGCCGAATTCGAGAACGTCTCGGTCGGCAATCTCGTCAACGGCACGGCCCTGCAGCGCGTCGGCGGCGCCGACGACAACGCGGCGACCAACTTCCGGGCGACGGAGACGCCCAACAAGGGCTCGCAGAACCCGGCGCTGAACGTGCCGTTTTTCGACGGCGACGTTCGCCCGGCGACCACGGGCGTCGGTTTCCGAACCGATCCGGCCAACTTCGAGGTGACCTGTTACCAGGCGAACGTGGCCGTCGACAGCCTGGCCAAGGCCGAGGAGGTTATCGACACGCCCGCGCTGCAGTCGTCCGTCTCGGCCGCAAGGGCCGAGGTCATCAACTATTACAACATCGGCAGCGACGGGCACTATGCCGGCAACAGCGCCTTTCCCGGATTGACACTCTACGGCAACGTTGACGACTTCGTGATCGAAGCCACGGGTACCGTCATCATTCCCGCGCCCGGCTACTGGACATTCGGTGTCAGCAGCGACGAAGGATTCAGCCTGGAATTGGACAACGGCGTCGACGACTACGGCGCGTCGTATCCGGGTCTTCGCTCGGCCGGCGACACGCTGGCCACGTTCCATATCGACCAGCCGGGCGCGTACAACCTGCGGCTCATCTCGTTCGAGCGCAGCCTGGGCGCCGAGCTCGAGCTGTTTGCCGCGAGGGGCAGCTACAGTTCGTTCAACGCCGACGTGTTCGATCTGGTGGGCGACACGGCGTCGGGCGGGCTGGCGGTTACCGGCTTCGGCGGGGCGATTCAGACCGACGTGGCCGCCGAGATGAGCGGCGTCAACGCGTCGCTCTGGACGCGGATCCCCTTCGAGGTCGACGATCCCACCACGCTGGACACGTTGACGCTGCGGATCAAATACAACGACGGGTTCGTGGCCTACCTCAACGGCCAATTGGTGGCCCAACGCAACGCCCCCGTGCTGCCCGCTTGGAATTCGGCGGCCAGTTCCGAACGGCCCTACGAGGACTCCTCGGCATTCGAGCAGATCAATCTCAGTGCATTGATCGGCAATTTGGTGGCCGGAACGAACCTGCTGGCGATTCACGGGCTCAACGTGAGCGCGGGCGACGACGACTTCCTGATCTTGCCCGAGCTGACGACCACGAAGATCGACAAGGTCCAGCGATTCTTCGACGAGCCGACGCCGCAAGGCCCCAACGGGGCCGGTTTCATCGACTTCGTGGGCGATACGGGATTCAGCGTCGACCGCGGCTTTTTTAGCTCGCCCTTCCAGGTGGCCATCCACAGCGACACTCCCGGCGCAACCATTCGCTACACCACCGACGGCAGCGAGCCGACCGAAGCCACGGGCGTTGAATACACCGGCCCGTTGACCATCAGCAGCACGACGACCTTGCGGGCGGCGGCCTTTAAGGAGGGCTACCATCCGACCAACGTCGACACGCAGACTTATGTCTTCCTGGGCGACGTGATGGCGCAGTCGCCGACGGGGGGCGCCCCGGTCGGGTGGCCGTCGGGCGCGATCAACGGCCAGGTCTTCGACTACGGCATGGACCCCGATATCGTCAACAATCCCACGTGGGGACCGCAACTCGACGCGGCGCTGACGGCGATTCCCACCATCTCTCTGGTGACCGATCTGGACAATCTCTTCGACTCGACCAGCGGCATCTACGTTAACGCGTCGCAGGACGGGATCGAGTGGGAGCGGCCGACGTCGGTCGAGCTGATCAGCCCGGACGGTGGCCAGGGCTTCCAGATCGACGCTGGGCTGCGGATCCGCGGCAGCGAGAGCACCATTGGCAGCAATCCCAAGCATGCTCTCCGGCTGTTTTTCCGCGACGCATACGGCCAGGCCAAGCTGGAGTACCCGCTCTTCGGCGACGAGGGGGTCGACGTATTCGACAAGATCGACCTGCGCACGGCCCAGGATCCTTCGTGGAGCCATACCGGCAGCAGCAGCAGCACCATGGTCCGCGACGTGTTCGCCCGCGACACGCAACGCGACATGGACCAACCCTACACTCGCAGCCGCTACTGTCATCTCTATCTCAACGGCCAGTACTGGGGCCTGTACCAGACCCAGGAGCGCAGCGACGCCTCGTTCGGCGAGTCGTATCTGGGCGGCAACCGTGGTGAATACGATGTGATCAAGGTCGAACCGGACGCCGGCTATACGATTGTCGCCACCGACGGGGACCTTGCCGCCTGGCAGAGCCTCTGGAACCAGGCCGACGCCGGGTTGGCGACTGACGCCGCGTATTATCGCGCCCAAGGCTTAAACGCCGACGGCACGCGAAATCCGGCGTACGACGTCCTGCTGGATGTCGATAACTTGATCGACTACATGCTGGTCATCTTCTACACCGGCGATGCGGATTCACCCATCTCGGAGTTGCTCGGAAACAGCCATCCCAACAACTGGTACGGCGTACGGAATCGGACCGGCGAGGAGGGTTTCCAGTTCTTCATTCAGGACGCGGAGCATACACTGTCGCAGGGCAGCGAAGACCGCACCGGGCCGTTTACCACCGGCGACCAGTTCGAGAAGAGCAACCCCCAGTGGCTCCACCAGCAGTTGATGGCCAACGCCGAGTACCGTCTTCGCTTCGCCGACCGCGCCCACGAGTGCCTGCTGAACGACGGTTTGCTGACCTCGACTGCTTCGACCGAGCGTTTGCAGGCCCGGGCCGACGAAATCGCCGTGGCGATCATTGCCGAGTCGGCGCGTTGGGGCGACGCACAGACAGCCGCGCCGTTGGACAAGGCCGACTGGCAGGCGGCGATCGACGGCGAGCTTGGCGGGTTCTTTCCCACGCGCTCGCAGACCGTGCTGAACCAGTTTGAGATGACGACGCTCCCCGGCGGCACGCCTGCTCCGCTGTATCCGAGCGTGGTCGCGCCTTCGTACAACCAGCACGGCGGCCAGGTGGCGTCGGGCTTCAGTCTGTTCATCAATGCGCCGGCGGGCGTGATCTACTACACGCTCGACGGCTCCGACCCGCGTCTTCCCGGCGGCGGCGTTTCGCCCAATGCCGACGTGTTCAGCGTCTTCCCGATCTCCATTACCGGATCGACGGTGGTCAAAGCCCGGGCGATGGTCGCCGGCGAGTGGTCGGCGCTGAACCAGGCAACGTTCTTCGTGGGGCAACCGGCGGTCGGCGGCGATGTGGCGATTACGGAGCTGAACTACAACCCGTACGATCCCACGGCCGACGAACTGGCCGCCGACCCGACGTTCAACAACGACGATTTCGAGTTCATCGAGTTGCAGAACACGACAAACCATGCGATCGACCTGACCGGCCTGCGATTCACAACGGGAGTCCAGTTCGACTTCGGCGTGGACAATCTCGCCGCGGGCCAGTCGCTCGTGCTGATCAGCAACCCGGCGGCTTTCGCGGCCCGCTATGGTACGGGGATACACGTCGCCGGCCAGTATACGGGCAACCTGGACAATGACGGCGAGCGGATCGTGCTGCAGGATCGCAACGGGGTGGCGATTCACGATTTCTCGTACGGCGATTCGGGTAAATGGCCTGGCCGCGCCGACGGGAAAGGAAGCGCGCTGGAAGTGCTCAACACGGCCGGCAACTACAGCGACGACGACAACTGGCGAAGCAGCAGCGAATACGGCGGCAGTCCGGGCCACCCGGGCACCGGACCGGTGGTCGACGTCGTCGTCAACGAGGTGCTCTCGCGGCCGCCGGCAGGCGACGTGGACGCCATTGAGCTGTACAATGCCTCGGCAGCCACGGTCAACATCGCCGGCTGGTACCTCAGCGATTCGAGCGACGACTACCGCAAGTTTCGGATTCCCGACGGGCCCGAGGCCATCCTCGCGCCGGGCGAGTTCCTGGTGTTTGACGAGTCGGACTTCAACGCCGGCGGCCCCGGTGCGTTCCAGTTGGACGGCAGTCTCGGCGACGACGTGTGGCTGCTGGAGGCCGACATATTCGGCAACCTGATTCGTTTTGCCGATCACGTGGAGTTCGGCGAGGCCCTGGACGGCGTCTCGTTCGGTCGCGCGCCCGACGGCACCGGGCCGTTCGGGATGATGAGCCAAGAGACGATCGGCGGCCCCAACAGCAGTCCGCGTGTGGGCGCGATCGTGATCAACGAGCTGCACGTCCGCCCCGACGTCAAAACCGAACCGGTCGAGTACCTCGAGTTGGTCAACACCAGCGGCGTCGAGATCGATCTGTCCGGCTGGTATTTCTCCGACGGAATCGGGTACACGTTTCCTGCGGGAACGGCGGTTGCGCCCGGCGGCTATGTCGTGGTGGCCCAGAATCCGACGGCGGCGCAGGCGAAGTTCGGCGGGACGCTGCCGCTGGGGCCCTTCGAAGGGAAACTGTCTAACGAGAGCGATCGGCTCGTGTTGCGCGACGCGGCCGGTGTGAAGCAGGACGAGGTCGATTATCAGTTGGGATTCCCCTGGCCGACCGTGGGTGACGCGCCGGGATATTCGATGGAGCTGATCAACCCGGGGCTGGACAACAACCTGGCCGGCAGTTGGCGGGCGTCGGCCGGCTCGGCATCCAACGAAGACATGCTCTTTGTCGAGCATTCCACCTGGCGGTATTTCAAGGGCACCCAAGAGCCGTCGGCCCAGGGCGACTGGCGGGAGCCGGGGTTCGATGATTCGGGGTGGTCGATCGGCACGGGCGCCGTCGGCTACAGCACCGAGGGTGACGAGTTGGCGGTGATTCGCACGACGCTCAGCGACATGCGGGGGGAATACACGACCGTCTACTTCCGCAAGGAGTTCACGGTCGACGACCCGGCCGCGTACGCCGGGTTGCTGTTTGAGGCACGCTACGACGACGGCATCAACTTCTGGATCAACGGCCACTACATCGACGGCGCCAACGTCTCCGGCCAGGAGTTGCCCTACAGTGCCACCTCCAGCGGCGCGATCGACAACGTCGAATTCGTGCCCTTTACGCTGAGCAATCCGGCCAGTTTCCTCAGGGCCGGCACGAACGTGATCGCCGTGCAATTGTTCAACGCGAGTATCAGCAGCAGCAGCGACGCGTTTTTCGACGGGCAACTGCGCTCCACCACCGGCGGCGAGGCAGGGCTCACGCCGGGACGGGTCAATTCGGTGTTTGCCGCCAATGCCCCGCCGCAGATGCGCCAGCTCGAGCATTCGCCCGAACAGCCGGCTTCAGGACAAGAGGTGACCGTTACCGTCAAGGTGACCGATCCGGACGGCGTCGCTGACGTGGCCTTGGCCTATCAGCTCGTCGAGCCGGGTGATTACATCAGCATCAACGACGCTCGCTACGAGAATCCCGTGTATTGGACCCGCGTGGCGATGTACGACGACGGCACGCACGGCGACGCGTTTGCGGGCGACGACGTCTATACGGTCTCGCTGCCCGGCTCCTTGCAGACGAATCGCCGGCTGGTGCGTTATCGGGTGACGGTCGAAGATACGCTGGGCGCGTCGGTCACGGCCCCCTACGCCGACGATCCGCAGCCGAACTTCGCCTACTACGTCTACGACGGCGTGCCTTCCTGGACCGGCTCGGCCCAGCCGGGCGAGGAACCCGAGGTAGCCTACGACTCGGAGCTGCTGACGAGCCTTCCGGTGTACACCTTGATCACCCAGCGCCAGGACCGGCTGAACGCGATGTCCGTGCCGTACCGTTGGGGCGAGGCCGATCAGCAGACGCCCAACACCGGCAGCTACGGCGGCAGCGACTATCTCTGGCAGGGGGCATTGGTCTACGACGGCGTGGTCTACGACCATATCCGCTATCGTGCCCGGGGCGGCGTCTGGCGCTACTCGATGGGCAAAAACATGTATAAGTTCGACTTCAACCGGGGGCATTACTTCCAGGCCCGCGACGACTACGGCAACAAGTATGAAACGCAATGGGACAAGCTCAACTTCTCGGCCTTGATCCAACAGGGGAACTTCGGCCAGCGCGGCGAGCAGGGCCTGTTCGAGTGGGCGGGCTTCAAGCTGCACAACCTGGCCGGCAACGAGGCTTCGAACTGCAACTTCCTCCACTTCCGCGTCGTGGACGACGGCAACGAAGGCGGCCCGGACCAGTTCAGCACCGATTTTCGAGGGCTGTACATGACCATCGAGCAGCCCGACGGCCATCTCTTGGAAGAGCACGGCTTGCCCGACGGCAACTTCTACAAGATGGAAGGCGGCACCGGAACGCTCAACAATCAGGGCCCCACACAGCCTTCCAACCGGTCGGACCTGGACGCGTTTATGAGCGCGTATGAAAGCGGGGCGATGACCGCCCAGTGGTGGCGCGACAACTTCGACCTGGACAGCTACTACGACTTCCGGGCGATCGCCATGGCGATCCACGACTACGATATCCATGCCGGCAAAAACTACTTCTACTACCACAATCCGGAAACCGGCAAGTGGTCGATCCACAACTGGGACCTGGATCTCTGTTGGACGACGACCTACGGCGGCGGCGGCGGAGGCGAGCCCTTCCGCGATCGGGTCCTGCAGGCCTTCCCCGAGTTCCGCATCGAATACAACAACCGCATGCGCGAGATCATCGATCTGCTGTTCAACCCGGAGCAGACGGGCATGCTGCTGGACGAATGCGCCCAGTTCATCTACACGCCCGGAGAGGCATCGTTCGTCGATGCGGACCGGGCCATGTGGGACTACAACCCGATTCTTGTCTCGAGTTACATCAACCCGGACAAGGCCGGTCACGGGCGTTATTACCAGGCCGCGGCCAGTCGCGACTTCGCCGGCATGCTGCAATTCGAGAAAAACTACGTCGCCGCGCGCATCTCGGGCGACACGACCGATCCGACCATCGCCTCGGACAGCAGCCAGGCCCCCAACGCACCGACGCTTGACTACACCGGCCAAGACGGTTATCCGGTCGACGGGCTGCGGTTCCGCAGCGGGACGTTCAGCAGTCCGCTCGGCGCCTCCTTCTCGGCCATGCAATGGCGGATCGCCCGGGTGACCGATCCGACCAGCCCCGACTTCGATCCGTCCCAGCCGCGTCACTACGAGATCACGGCCACCTGGCAAAGCGACGAGTTGACCAGCTTCGACGATACGATCACGATTCCCGGCGGCGACATCGAGGTGGGCAAGACCTACCGCGTCCGCGTGCGGATGAAAGACAGCAACGGCCGCTTTAGCCACTGGTCCGAGCCGGTGCAATTCGTCGCCGGGGGTGCGGTGGGGCCGTTGGCCGACGGCCTGCGGATCACCGAGATCAACTACGCCCCCTACGAGCCCACCGCCGCTGAGGCGGCCGCCGGCTACGAGAGCGAGGACTTCGAGTTCGTCGAGTTGCAGAACACGACCGGCCGAACGCTCGATCTTGGCGGAGTGAGATTCACCAACGGCATCGATTTCACGTTCGCCGACGGCACGGAGCTGGATCCCGGCGCGCACGTGGTGGTCGTCAGCAACCCGGCCGCGTTTTTCACCCGGTATGGCGCGGGCGCCAACCTGGCCGGCAGCTACAGCGGCAGGCTGCGCAACGAGGGAGAAGACATCGAGGTGCTCGATCCCTTCGAGCGGGTCGTGCACGACTTCGCCTACGCCCCCGACGGCGCGTGGCCGGGCCGGGCCAACGGCAAGGGAAGTTCGCTGGAGATCGTCGACCCGGCGGGCGATTACGACAACAGCGAAAACTGGCGGGCCAGCACCGAGTACGGCGGATCGCCCGGAGCGGCGGGAATGGGACCCGTGCGCGACGTGGTCATCAACGAAGTGCTCTCCCATACCGACGCGCCGTTGAGCGACGCGATCGAACTGCGAAACACGACCGGTGGCTCGATCGACGTCGGCGGCTGGTATCTGAGCGATTCGAGCGAGCAGTACCGCAAGTTCCGCATTCCCGACGGCACCAGCGTGCCGGCCGGCGGATACCTGGTGTTTGACGAGGACGATTTCAATCCCACCCCGTTGGATCCGGGACCGAACGATTTCTCGCTCGACGGCGCCCACGGCGACGACGTGTGGCTGCTGGCGACGGACATCTTCGGAGACTTCACGCGTTTCGCGGATCACTTGGAGTTCGGGGCGGCGGGCAACGGCGAGTCGTTCGGCCGCTGGCCCAACGGCACCGGCGAACTGTATCCCATGGCGGCGCCGACGCTCAATCCGGCCGAGGGAGACAACAGCGGCCCGCGGGTCGGACCCGTGGTCATCAGCGAGGTCCACTACAATCCCGGGAATCAGCCGGGGGACCAGGATTTCGAGTTTCTGGAGATTTTCAACCCCACGGCGGCGAGCGTTGACCTAACCGATTGGCTGATTCGCAAGGGGATCGAATATGATTTTGCCGACGGCGCCGCCTTGGCTGCCGGCAGCACGCTGGTCGTCGTGTCGTTCGACCCGGCCGACGCCGACAGGCTGGAGGCCTTCCGTACCTACTACGGAATCGATGCGACGGTGCCGTTGTTCGGACCCTACTCGGGCCAATTGAGCAACGGCGGCGAGCAGGTCCAATTGCAGGACCCGGACCTTCCGCCGGCCGAGGAGCCGCTGTTCATCCCGAGGCTGTTGGAGGACGAAGTGGTCTATTCCGACGGCGGGTCTTGGCCGGCCGAGGCCGACGGCGGCGGCGCATCGCTGAATCGCTCGGCCCTTGATGCCTGGGGCAATGACGCGGCCAGTTGGGTCCCGGATCTGCCGACGCCGGGCACCGCACCGCTGTTGCAGACTGCCAGCGGCGTGGTCGGCCGGTACGTTTTCTACAACCAGTCGGTCTTCGACGGCAACAACGCCGGTGCCGACGCTTCGGACGACAATGCGATCGCCACGGATAAGCAGGCTTTGCTGCCCGGCCAGACGGCCACCTTTGCCAACTACACGAGCTACAGCCGCGGCATCAACGGCATCATGGTCGACATCGTCGGCGTGACGGACCCCATGGCGCTGGACGCCGCCGATTTCCAGTTTCGCGTGGGCAACAGCGACAATCCGGGCACGTGGGGCGCCGCTTCTGCGCCGAGCACGGTCTCGGTGCGCTCGGGCGCCGGCAACAACGGGGCGGACCGCGTCACGATCGTCTGGCCCAACTTCGCCGTCTCGAAACAGTGGTTGCAGGTCACCGTGCTGGCCAATGCGGACACGGGCCTGAGCGAACCGGACGTTTTCTATTTCGGCAACTCCCCGGGCGAGGCGGGCAACTCGACGGCCGACGCCAAGGTCAATGCTTCGGACATGCTTCTGGCCCGGAACAACCCCCGCAACTTCCTCAACCCGGCCCCAGTCGATTTCAACTACGACTACAATCATGACGCCCGCGTCAACGCCACGGACATGCTCATTGCGCGGAACAACCAGACGCACTTCCTCAACGCATTGCGGCTGATCACCGTGCCCGGCGGCAAGGTCGCCGAGAGTAAGGCCGCCGGGGCCGACAAATCACGGCACGCCGGATTGCCTCCGCAGGCCGAGATCGAGGTGCTGCAGGACGATCCGGGCGCTCACGCCAAGTTGACCTGGCTGTATGAATTCGAACAGACGATCGCGAAGGACCGGTCTTCCGCCAAGGACAACTCGGGCAAGGACGTCATGGATGCGTTGTGGTCGACCGACTGGGAATAGGCGGCCCGCAACGCGGCGCACCGACGGGGAATCTGCCGACAGGCCCGACCACGCCGGCACTCGGAACACGTTCTCAGGCGTCGGTCAGCCGATTGAGGATGTTCTCGTCGCCGATGTGGATATGGGCCTGACGTTTCGGCGTATCCAACAGCAGCAACATGTGGTCGCCCTGTTGGGCATGGCCGCCGCGCAGCGCCGGCCCCAATCCCCAGCCGCACCCCTTCTTGGCAACCAGTGTGCCCACTTTGTGGCCCTGGTCGGTACGGAGAATGAACTTGCCTCGCACTTGCCGCTTCACGGCAGCCGGGACGGTGACCACGCCGCCGGAAATGGCGGCCTTCGAGAGCTTGTACGCCAGATAGACCTTGCCGTCCTTGGTTTCGCCGAAGGCCTTCAACACCCGGTTGGACGGCATTGCCGACTTCTGGCTGACCAGATCGGCGACCATTTTCCGATCGACCTTCAGCCCCACCAGGCCGTAGACGCTGCGGCCGTATTGGGCGACGACCGGAGAGGACATCACGATCGCGTTGAAACTGAAGCGGTTCATTCCGCCATGAATGCACAGCTCTTCGAAGACCGTCCGCTCCAGTACCGGCCCGTAGCGCTTCAACAGCTCCACCATCGACCGCTCGACCCCTGTCAACACTTTGGTCCAGTCGCGCGGCGGATCGGAGATTATGACGTTGTCTTCGACGCGAATCCCCTTCATCTGGCGACAGAATTCGAGCAGGATCTGCGGTGGGGGCAGCCTCCGCCCGTTGCGTCGATAGCGGGCCATCGCGCAACGTAGCTTGGAGACGTCAATCCGTTCGGTCACCGAAAGCACCTTCTCGATCAGGCTCGGCAGTCCGTACTGTGGAAGCGCGTCGAGCCGGAACCAGTTTCGCTTCTCGTCCAACCAGTGCATGCCGTCTTGTGACTGGAGCGTCTCGCGAATCAACAGCGGCTCGACCTTGCCCCGGAAGCGATCGCTGAGCTCATCGGCCACCTCGGCCAGGGTGCCCGCCCCGTAGTTGGTGACCACGCGTTTGGCGGCCCGCACGATGGCCTGAGGCATCCGAACGTGCTTCGGGAGGACGACAACGCGGTTGCGACCGACGTCGACGACGGCAAACTCCGGCCGTCGGGAAAGGAACTCGGCGGCCTGGCGAATCGATTCGATCGGCAAGCCACACCGAGTCAGTCCGCTGGCATTCAGTTCAGCCTGGAGCTTGTCGAACCCTATCGGGAACCGTTTGACCAGGAAGCGCAGCGTCCGATCCAGCACGGGCGCGAACACGTGCGCATCCCGGCCCCGCTTGACCGCTCGCACGCAAATCTGCCGGATCCGCTCCCGGCTGAGATCGTACTGCCGGCCGAGCTCCTCCAGCGTGTGGTTGCCTCGACCGTCCCAGCCGTAGTATTCAGCCACAATCCGCCGGTCGCGGGCGCTGAACGAGGGGGCGAAGATCTGGGTCAACTCCTCTTCCAAGGGCAGCTCGCTCAACTCGGAGATCTTCTGACGCAACTCACGGATCTGCTCACGCAACCGCGCCGGGTCGGGGGGATCCAATCGCCGGCCGATTAAGCGATCGGCCATTTGCCCAATCGTATTCGACTCGGTATCCATCGACCTCAGCAAGGGCCCCAGTCGAGGGTCGCTAAACGCGATCTCTTGGACATTCGGCATTTGCCGCAACGCTTTCCCTTCCGCAGTCAACTTCTCGTCGAGATCGCCTTCCCGGGCTACCCGCGTTTCCAGCGATGTGAGCAAATCGACCAGACACTTGGCGCCGAACGCTCGAATGGAGAGCAACTCGGTCACCGTGAGCCCGCCCAGATCTTCAGGTCGTTCGGCATATCCTTCTCGTTGAAGGCAGTTGTGCGTGCGGTTCTCCAGGCGAAGGCTTTCCAGCCGCATGCCCCTTGGTGGTTTGGGGAGTCGCCGCTGCATGATGGTCCGGTGGTGCGGGGCGGCAGCGGCTCGCGCGATAACCAGATTTGCCAGCTTGCTGATCGCCGTCTGGGACAAGTACTCCCAGGCGGTTTCATCCAAATCGCATAGTCTCTTCCCGCGGAAAGGACTCCCGCGCACCAGGCTGGCCGGAACCCGGTCCAGCAAGACCTCCTTTAGGGTTTGCGGCGCCAGGCGATGATGCGGACGTGGATACCGATGGGCCTCTCGCAAGTGCCTCACGGTTGCGATCGCATCCGTTCGCACGGCCCTTCGGGCTTCGGGGTGGTCAATCACATGCTCCAGGGAACTGAGCAAATCGACGAGGGATTTCACCCAGAACCCCCGAAGCCCCAGAATCCCCTCGATCGTCATTCCGTGCAGGTCTTGCGGCCGCTCGTGGATGCCCGCGGAGACCAGACAATTGAGTGTGCGGACTTCCAGGTCCAGGTCGGCCAGAGTCATTCCCTCGGGAATGGCAGGCAGATGATGATCACCGATTGCCATTGGCGTTCGGGCAGCACGGGCCACCGCACGCACCACGGCAAAGGCAAGTCCCTGACAAACGTCTTCGTCGAATCGCTCCCAGACGGTCTCATCCAGATCACACAACATTAAGCCGGCACTATCCTCCCCCCTCAAGCACTTTTCCGGCACGGGATGCTGCAACAGTTCACGCAATCTCGCAGGTGCCAGCCGTTGACCTCGGCGGGGATATCGACTTCGTGTCATGCCTTTCACCTCCACACCGAAATACTACGAAGCAGCCGCCTGTCCTCGCGACGGCATGGCCGACCGCAGGATGCGAGTCGGAGCGTCTCACGCATTGCCTGGGCGGGGCAGATCAGGCTCTAGGGAGTGTTCGGCTTCGTTGCAGTGGAGACAGCGACCATTCCTATCGCCGGCTTTCTACCACATCCTTATCGGCTTGCCTACCAGAGGTGAAAGCATTTGGTTCTTTTGTGTGACGATCAGAGATAATCTGCGGGTTCGATTTGCCAGATCATCGGTGGAACTTGCGCCGGTTCTCGTTGCAGCCGTCCAACCAGTTCAGTCGACTGGATCGTCGCAAAGACACACATGCTGGCAGACACCCTGCGCAAGTCACCCAGCTATCTCGGACTTCCCGATCTGCCGGCATGCTGTCATTCTCGCACGACCTGTGTATTTACCCTTCTTGACCGGGCAACTTGTTTCCTCTCTCCAGCCCGCTCGCGCTCACGCTCGGAGGACCCGTCCAACGAAACTGCCGGCTTCCGGCTTGCCGTCGCAGGCAAGAATCGTCTCTCGACGCACTGAAGCCAGGACGCTATGTTTCACAATGGGCGCGTGTGGAGGGGGACGGGACCAGATCGGACGGTGGTTTTAGGCTGTGGCGATCGAGGCACGCTGTGGCGATCGAGGCACGCGGAGGGCGGTCTGTCGCAGGCGATCCCGATCCGTCCGAAGACTTGCGATCGATGGTGAACCGGCTTGGAGGAAATGGGCCATGAGCATCAAAATAGGGGAGCTCAGTTTTCTGGAGCAACTTGCCCAACGCTTCAAGATTCCAGTCCCCGACTTTGTCGTGGAGCCGGTCGCTCAGTCGGTCGTCAAGGAGAAATTGGATACGTGGGGCACCGGGATTGTCAAGCCGGACGTCTTGACGGGCAAACGAGGCAAGGCGGGGGTCGTGCGGACGGTAAGCGACTACCACACGGCCGTTAGGCTGCTCAAGCAGGTCGCCGCGACGGAGGTCTCCGGGCAGCAACCCCGCACAGCCTATATGGTCCAGGCCGTTCCCGCCGACTTCGAGGTCTTCTCGGCCATCACCTATAATTCCCGGCTACTGGAACCGTCCCTCACGGTTTCCCTCGGCGGTGGCATCGAGATCGAATCGGTTTCCGACACGGAGAAAGTCACTCTCGGAGTGCAGATTTTTCGGGGTCTGAACGCGTACCAGGCGTCCGAGGCCCTTACCGACCTCGGGCTGGAAGGCCAGCTAAACGCCAAATTGGCGCTCTGTCTGGTGAATCAATGGGACCTGTTCATTTCCTCGGGAATGCTCAGTTGCGAGATCAACCCCTGGCGGGTGACTCACAGCGGCGAAGTCTACGCCTGCGATTTCAAGGCCACTTTCGACGAGAACAACCGCAAGACGCGAGACCTCGGCATCCAGTGGCCCGAGTATCCCTCCAATGAGACACCCTTCGAGGAGGAAATGAGATCGTGGGCCGCGTCGAGCTATCGCGGCCAGGCTCACGTTTCGGACCTGCGTGGCATGAAGATCCTGCCGTTGCTGTTCGGCGGCGGGGCCAGCACGATCATCATCGAGACGCTCTCGCAACTGGGCGGTGACCCGATGTTTCTCTCTGATTTCGGCGGCAATCCTCCCTACGAACGGATGAAGAGAACCGCCGCCATCTGTTTCAAGCACAATCTCGCCAACGCCGCGTTGCTGTTGATCCTTGGGGGAAAGGCAAACAACACACAGATCGACATCACTCTTGCGGCCATCGCCGACGCATTGCAGGAATGGTCCGACGAGCACGGCCCCCGGCCGATTCCCGTCGTCGTCGGACGCGGCGGTCCCGGCTTGGTGCAGGGGTTCGCCGTGCTGAAGAAAACGCTCGATAATCTGGGGATGCCTTACGTCTTCTTTGGGCCCGATACGCCGATCACCCTGGTGGCCGCATACGCTTCGGAACTCGCCAAATTCGCCGCTGAAGTCAATGGAGGGGACGACCAGTGAGGGCACAGTGTCCAAGAGATCTCTTGAAAGAAGGCGACCGCGTGGCCGTATCGAACGTCACCGGCCGCGAAGCGGTGAAGGTTTCCTTTGCCTCCCAACTCTATTGCGGCAACATCGTTGCCGGTTGGGCCCTGGGAAGGGGAGGGCAGAATATCTCGATCCCCAAAGGCAGAGACATCAGCGTGTTCGGACAGTTCGAAGACCTGATGGCCAAGCTGCCCGACGATCAGAGACCCAACAAGATCGTCGTCTACTCGCCTCCAGACGCCGTCTACGGCGACGTCAAGGAAGTCACCGAACACGGCGCCAAACACGTGGAGACGATCTTCGTCATCACCGAACACGTTTCCGTGGAGGTGACCGCCAAACTGAAGCTCCTCTGCGACCTGGAGAACATCGACGTCATCGGCTGTAACACGCTGGGGATGATCAACGTCCACGAAAGAACGCGGGTCGGCGCCGTCGGCGGCGAAACGCCGGACGAGACCTTCTTGCCGGGCAGCGCCTGCATCCTCTCCAACTCGGGTAACATGGTCAACACGATCGCCGGCTACTTGCAGTCGGCCGGGCTGGGGGTCTCCTACGGCGTGGCCACCGGAAAGGACACGCTCATTCTTTCGCCTCTGCGGGAGCTGCTG
Organism: Pirellulales bacterium; assembly: GCA_016935315.1. GTDB lineage: Bacteria > Planctomycetota > Planctomycetia > Pirellulales > Thermoguttaceae > JAFGRD01. The sequence goes on along the minus strand of JAFGRD010000036.1, from coordinate 14,548 downwards.
GCCCTGTCCGAAAAGGACGATCGCAGCAAGATCATCGTGCTCTACGTTGAACCTGGCGGCACGTACGAGCTCGACGCGATTCAGTGGGCGCGCGACCACCAGCTCACCAAGCCCATCCTGGTGTATGTGGCGGGCTCGTTTGCCGATGGCACCGACGTCTCACTGGGCCACGCCGGCGCCGTCGTCGAGGGCCCGTATACCTCCGCCGCCGCCAAGATGCAACTGTTCGACGAGTATTTCGGCCTGCCCGTATTCGACGTCAAGGAGCAAGAGAAGTTCACCGGCATGCTTGCCGAGCAGCGTCGGGGCGTTCGCGTCAACACGCTGCACGATCTGGTACCCGCCGCCACCGCGCTGATGTCGGCCCTGGACATCCAACGCGACTTCATCCCCAAAAGCCCGCTGGCCCTGAAACCTTGGATCGTGGGGTTGGGAGCTTTCTCACAGAAGCTGCCGCCGAACCTCGTTCCCCACGTGGGAGCCATTGTCGAGCCGTACGGCTCTCTGATCAAGAAGTACGTCAAGTCGAGCTTGGGGAGGATTCCCGCCCGGCAATCCATGCGGAACGCTTCCCACGCCTCGTCCAACGACGGCGTCACGCCGCGAGTATACGGCTATTCGCTGCTGAACCTGATGAATAGCTGTACGTTCGTCGATGCCGTGCTGCTCTCCTGGTTGGGGTTCCCCGTGAAGCATCGGTTCGAATCGAAGCTGGTGGAGATGTGCCTGACGGCTTCGTTGACCAACGGGCCGGGCACGATCTCGGCCCAGGGAGCCAAGCTGGCGGCCACGGCCGGAAACAGCCCCAACACGGCGATGATGACCACGCTGGGGACTATCGGCACCGTACACGGCGGAAACGGCCAGAAGGCCGCCAGACTGCTAATCGACGTGTTCGGCGGAACCGACCTGACCAATCCCTATGACCAAGAGCACATTCCCAATCTCGACCGGTTGGTCCGCGCTTACGTTTCGGAGTTCAGGAAGAAGAAAGCGGCCGCGAAGGACGCCGGCGTCGAGTACGAACGCATCCCCTGCCTGGGCCATCCCGTGTTCAACACCGAACGCGTCAACTACGATCCCCGCGAACGTGCGCTCTACGCTTATCTCGAGCAGCAGGGCCTCTACAATGTCTTCTTCGACTTCTATCACCGGCTGGCGAACGAGTTATTTACGCAGCAGGCAACCACCAAGGTACACGCCGTGAACGTCGACGCGGCGATCACGTGCGTCTTGATGGGAATCACCTGGCCCTTGTTGGTGGAACACAAGATCACCGTGGATCGCGCCATCGATCTGCCGTTTCTGGCGTTCGCCTTGGGAAGGGTCGCCGGAGGGGCCAGCGAGTATCTCGACCATCGCGAGAGCGGCACGTCGATGGACATGCGTGTGCCGGTGGCCGAATGCCGGTTCCTCGGACGGCCGCACGACTGATTCCCGGCGCCGTGAAGAGCCGTCTTCGCTGCCGGTCGTTGAGACGATCCAGAGAGTTGTTGCCTTCAGCGTGTCTGCACCCGCACTGCCGGTATCTGTGTCCTTCCGGCAAGCGTGGAAAAGCTCTTCCGGCGTAGCGGCGGGAGGATCAGCGGACGGTGGCGTCGATCTTCTTGTTGACGTTTGTAGAGTCAATGCGCGAGGGTGGATTCGCACTTGAAAAATGCCCACCGGGTATCGGCCGGCCACGCTTACCTCCGCAGCCCCCAGGAGCGCCGGAATGCGGGACCGCGCCTTACGGGTGCGACGGCGCAGTTCGAAATGCACCTGGCCCGCCAACGGTCCGACTCGTTCAAGATCCGACTCGTTCGATAGGTGTTGGCGAGAAATCGAACGCCTCGTGGCGCAAGTCTCGGATTAGCACGGCCGAAACGCTGGTATTCCGGATGACATTTATCCCGTCGCGCCGTAAAATTAAGGATGGGTCTATTGGCCCAATGGGCACGCCGGAAACTCGGAAACTCTTGTCGCAGCGTGCGGAACCGTGGAAAAGGCCTTGTTCTCCATCACCTGTACGACCTGCCAGGCGAGGCTATCGGTTCGCAGCGCGGAGGCCATTGGGGCTATACTAGAATGCCCCAAATGTGGCAATATGGTCCAGGTCACGCCGCCCGAAGGCTGGAGGCCGCCGCCCCAGTCCAAGCCGGGCGACGCCGAAGCAGGCCACTCCGGCATCGCCGCCGCCGGCATCCCTGCCGATGATTCGCCCCCGACGCCCTCGGTTGCGCAGCGGCCTGGTGAACCGATTCCACCGGCAAAACCGGGCCCACCCTCCAAACCACGTCCGCCGTCCGAGACCGGCGGTTCGACCGCGCCGGTAGAATTCTCGGCCGATGCGGATTCCGTTTCCCCGGCCAAAGTACATGCTGCGGGGGTTGCCGCGGCCATCGGCCACCCGTCACCGGAATCGGCGACGCCGCCTCTGTCGCCGTCCCCGCAAGCCGCCGCGCCGGGCGATGCGGCGGACGTGTTGACTCCCGGCGGCGTGGGCACCTCGCCGGTCGAGTTGTTGTGGCGGAAGTGGCTGCTGCTGGCGACGGCGTCGGTGGCGGGCCTAATCGTGGTGATCGGCCTGTGGTCGGCGTTCTTCTCGTCCGCCGGCCCGCAGCCGACGCTAACGCCGCTGGTCGAGCAGCCCGCGGAACCTTCCCCGCCCGAGCAACCTCCTGCGGTCGACGATGTACCGGAGCCGTCGCCGCGCTGGGACGACCGCCGATGGCTGCCCGACCGGACGAGGCTGATGTTCTGTCTGCCCTGTTCGCAACTGGCCGGGCAGCCGGCCATCAGCAGTTGGATCGATCGTCTGGTGCCGGCCTGGCGGCCGTCGGTCGGCGCGGTGCTGAAGAGCCTGGGGCTTAAGCTCCATGGGATCTCCCGTTTGAGTTGGTCAGCGACCGATTTGGCGGACTGGCCGGCGCAGAGCGTGGTGGTGATCCGGTTGCAGCCCGGCCACGACGCCAAGCTGCTCTCGCTGATCGGCGAGCCGGTCGATTTGAGCCTCGACGGCGTCGCATGCCGCCGGCTGCCCCTGGCCGACTGGCCGCATCCGTTCGCGGTGCTCGACGAGCAAACCGTGGTCACCGGCCATCTCGCGTTGTTGCGCGAGCTGGCCCAGCGGAGCGAGCTGCATTTGGAGAGCGCGGTCTTCGAGCGGCTGCTGAAGAAAATGCCCTCGGAGGCCAGCCTGACGCTGCTGGTCGATCTGGAAGCCGCGCGGACCGCCGGCTGGGACCTGCCGGTCTACCTGTTCGACGTCTGGCCGGCAGGCAAGCAGCCGTGGCACACGGTCTGCAAGATACCCCAGGGCCTCGGTTGCGCTTGGCAGATCGCCGAGCCGTGCCGTAGCGAGCTGGCCCTGGTGTGCGAGGGCGAGACGGCCGCCGAGCAGGTCCACGCCGCCCTGGGCTCGCTGCTGCCGGCCGCCGGCCGATCACTTTCGGCCCGACTGGAGTCGTTGCCCGAAGAACTCCAGGCGGGGCAAATCACCGCGGCGATGGCCCAGCAATATGGCCTGCTGTTGAAGGAGGGTTGTGCCGCCGCAGAAGCCGCCCGCTGGGAGGCCGTCGGCGATACGGTCTGGGTCCGCGCCGATTGGAGCACCGGCCTGTTAGGGCTGGCCACGGCCACGGCCGACAGCTCCTCGGCAATGCAGGCCGATTGGCGCGCGGCCGCTCGCAACGTCGACGAGGCCAACCATCGCCGCCTGTTGACCGGGCTGGCCGGCTACGCCAAGTCGGAACGCCATTTTCCGCCGGCGGCCGCCGGGGGTAGCCTCCTGCCGCCGGAAACGCGGCTGAGTTGGATCGCCACGATGCTGCCCTACTACGGACATCCCGATTGGCAGCAAGGGTTGGATTTCGGCTACTCGTGGAACGGCCCGCAAAACCGACACGTCACACGGCGACCCTTGCTGGAGGTCGTCAACCCGGCGCTGGGGCCAAGCACCACGGAGGCCGGCTTTCCGGTGACCCATTACGTGGGAGTCGCCGGCATCGGCCCCGATGCGGGTCATTTGAGCGCCGACGATCCCCGCGCAGGCGCGTTCGGCTTCGGACGCACCACGCGGATGGAAAACCTCGTCGACGGAGCAGCCAACACGATCGCCGTGCTCGGAGTAACCGGGCGTCTCGGTCCTTGGGCGGCCGGCGGCGATGCGACGGCCCGACCCTTGACACAACGCCCTTACGTCAACGGCCCCGACGGCTTCGGTAGCGGCCAGCCCGACGGCATGTTGGCCGGCATGGCCGACGGGTCCGTGCGTTTCATCTCCAAGGACATCGATCCGGCGGTGCTGGAACAGTTGGCGACGATCCGCGGCGGCGAAAAGGCCACCGTGGCCGCGCTGATCCCCAAGCCCGCGCTGCCGCAGCCGGCGCCCGATCGGCCGGAAGCCGAGCCGGCGCCCGGCGAATCGCCGCCCGAAGCCGTCGAGCCGCCGCCCGATGCCGTCGAGCCGCCGACGGTGCCGGCGCAACCGGTGATCGACCTCCAGGCCCGGCTGGCCGACGTGATTCCCGAGATCCAGTTTCGCGAGACGCCGTTGGGCGAAGCGGTCAGCCTGCTTTCCGCGATGAGCACGATCCCAGTAACCTTCGATCCCGACGCGATGACCCGCGGGGGCGTCACGCTGCGCGATCCGGTAACGGTCGAGGCCTCTGAAGCCACGATCGGCCAGGTTCTCGAACAGGTGGTCTCCGGTCGCCGGCTGGCCATGGTCGTGGCGGAGGGCCAAGTGCTGCTGACCAGTCCGCCAGCCCATCAGGAGACTCTGCGGCCAATCCGCTACACGGTCTCCGACCTCACCGACGGCACACCGGCGTCCGCCGCCAGGTTGGTCGCGCTGGTCGAGGAGCTGATGGCCCCCGAGACATGGCGCAGCAACGGCGGCCGGGGCACGGTTGAAGCGGACGGCGGCGTCTTGGCCGTAGACCAGACGGCCGTGGTCCATTACGAGCTTGTCACGTTCTGCGAGAAGCTCCGCAACGCCCGCGGCAAGCCGCTGCGAAGCCGGCTGGCTCCCGAGCGCTTCGCCCTGAGCACGCGCCGGGACCGTGCCCGGGAGATCCTCTCCCGGCCCGTGTCGGCCAACTTCCGCGAATCGACGCCGCTGTTGGATATTCTGGGCTATCTCGGCATGCTCACGGAATCGGACATCTTGGTGGACCGCCTGGCCCTGGCAGCCGCCGGGCTCTCGGATCGCGTCGAGGCGACGCTGAAGGTCGAGCAGCAGCCGCTGGCGGCTACCTTGGACGCGCTGCTTGGGCCGCTGGGGTTGCAGTATCGGGCGATCGATTCCAGGACGCTTCAGGTGTCGACGCAGAAGGCAGTGGAGGCCCGGCTCGAACTGGAGTTCTACCCGGCCGCCGATCTGCTGACCGCCGATCCGACCGGGGCTGCGCTGATCGAGCAGATCAAGAGCGAGGTGGCCGCGGCGACGTGGAAAGACGCCGGCGGCCCGGGCGCGATCCGCCTCGACCGCCCCTCCGGCTGCCTGATCGTGCTACAGTCGCAGCCGGCGCAGGCGGCTGTCGAGCAGTTGTTGGCCGCGTTGCGGACGCAGCAGAAGCCGCAATCGGTGAAGCTTCCGTAAGAAGACGGGACCGATATGCCGCCAAGGTTCCCCCGCGACCCAGCCTTTGGCCCCAAGAGGCGACGGGCGGGCGATTTCACCGCCGCATATAATTGCCGCTCGCCAGGTACAGCGGGGCGCACCACTTAAGGACTCGTAGAAGAACAAGTTGGACATTCTTATGGCTGGAAAGGTGGCGCAGACGCCTTTTCAGCCATAACGCTCGCCCTATGTGAAACGTCGATTCCGGTGAGTTCTGATCGGGAAAGAACCACAAACGTCCAAGGCATCTCCCGTCAGGGCGTGATGAAAGAGCAAGGCCGCTGCACGTCCTTGCTCTTTCATGTATGTCCAATTTGTTCTTCTGCGAGTCCCAAGCGCGCAAAAGGGCACCGCCCCGCGAGAGCAATTTGGCCCACATGGGGGGGTCGAGTATACTTGCGGCCGGTTTTCGGGAGTCCTCGGAAAGCGATAAGGGGAAGCCGGGACTGCGCTTTCGCTGCCGTCACCCAATCACATTGCGGGGGGGGCGAGCTGGGCAGGCCTGGCATCGGCCAGGGCGAAGCGTGATCCAGGGTGTTGCAGGACAGCCACCTGCCGACTACGCTTAACCTTGATAGCCTGCCTTGAATCCAACCCACAACACAGGCCTCGGTTGAAAGTCCGCCGTCGGAATCAAATGCTCTGATGCGCCTGGTAGCTGGAAGACCGCCAGCGCGACTACAGGAACCTCAATAGGCATACATCAACCCCCGTACGCTCGCTTAGGACTCAAAAGAACAAGTTGGGCATTCTTATGGGTGGAAAGGCGGCGCAGACGCCTTTCCACCCATAACGCTCGCCCTGCGTGGGACATTGATTTGGGTGACCTCTGATCGGGAGAGTATCACGAGGCTCAAAGGCATCTTCATTCAGCGTGTGATGAAGGAGCAATGCCGCTGCGCGTCCTTGCATTTTCACGTATGTCCAACTTATTCTCTTGCGAGTCCTTAGACTGACCCACCGGGCAAGGTCTTGACGAATGGCCCTGCCTCCATGATTCGATCCTGGATATTGAGATACTGCGATGAGAATCAAGACTATCTTGCCCTTTGTGGTCACGCTGGCGATTTCCATTTGGCCCTCGGCTCATGCCGGGGAGGAACCGAAGCCGGCCAACGCTGAGGCCGAGACAAGCGCGGAGGCCAAGGCGAAGGCCGACTACGATGCGGCCGAGAAGGCAGCCAAGGAGGCGGAAGCGGCGGTCGCCCCCTTAAGGGACGCCATGCAACAGGCCGACACGACATACGCCAACGCGAGCAAAGCGGCCGACACGAAGCGACAGCAGGCCACGACTGCGAAGAATTTGGCGGGCGAGCCGGGCGTAAGAGACTTGAAGCAGGCCGAGGCCAACTTGCCCGCTGCCATCGAGGCCCTGACCGAAGCGACCAACGCCAAGCCCCCTCTGGACAAGGCGCTGGCCGAGGCCAAGGCCGCCGCGCTCCCGCTGCAGCAGGCTTTCGATGTGGCCGAGAAGGCGGCTAAGGAGGCTGAGGCCGTGGCGAAGGCCGCCTCCGACGCGGCCAACAGGCTCGACGACGAAGCCAAGAGGACCACGGCCCAAGCGGTCGCCAAGCGCAGAGCGGCCGACACGGCCAAGGCCGCCCTGGCCCGAGCACGGCAAGGCGAGCAGAATTTGCAGAACCAGGCCAACGCCGCGCCTGAGAAGCTAGCCGAAGCCGAGATGCAGAAGAAGGCAGCCGACGAGGCTTTGGCCAGCGTCGAGAACCAGGTCGCCGCTGCCACAACTGCTTATCAGGCAGCCGAGCAGGCCGCGTTGGCTGCGGAGGCCGACGCCAAGGTGGTTTCCGAAGCCCAGAAGCAGCAGGCCGCAGCCGAGGCCGACGCCAAGCGCAAAGCGGCCGACGAGGCCAAGGCGGCCCTGTCCCAAGCAGAGGCAGCCCAGCAAGACTCGCAGAAACTGGCCGACGCCGCGGCGCAGAAGCTGGCCCGGGCGATGGGGCAGAGGAAACTGGCCGACGCCGCGTTGGCGAACGTCAAGAACCAGGTAGCCGCCGCCGTCACGGCTTCGGCGGCCGCGGAGCAGGCCGCCCAGGCCGCGGAGAAGGCCGCGGAGGAGAAGAACCAGCTGGCGGCGCAAGCCGCCGCCAAGCGCAAAGCGGCGGCGGATGCTGGGGCTGCCCTAGCTGAAGCGCAGCAGGGCGAGCAGCGAGCCCAGGCTCAGGCCGCAGCCGCCGCGCAGAGGCTGACCGAAGCGCAGGCTCAGGCCACAGCCGCCGCGCCGAAGCTGACCGAAGCGGAGGCACAGAAGAAGACGGCCGACGAGACGCTGGTGGCCGCCCAAGCGCAGGTGGCCACCGCCACGGCGGCGAACCAGGCGGCCCGGGCAGCGGCCCAGGAACTCATCCAACTCGATGCGACAAGCAAGCAGGCCGCCGCCGAAGCCACCGCCAAGCGCAAAGTGGCCAATGAGGCCAAGGCAGCTCTCGCCCCAAAGGCAAAGACGCTGGAGCAAGCGGTGATTCAGGCCAACGCCGCCGCACAAGCTTTGGTCAGGGCCGAAGCGCGGAAGAAGGCGGCCGAACAGGGCCTGGCAAACCTCAAGAAGCGGATCACCGCTGCCAAAGAGACACACGTGGCGGACGAAGAAGCAGCCAAGGCGGCGGAAGACGCGGCCGCTCCATTGAAGGTGGAAGCAGACAAGACCCGGGCGGCGTATGAGGCTGCCAGGAAGATCGCCGACGACCAGCGCGACCTGGCCGAGCAGGCCAAGGCCGCGCTGTACCGGCTGGTCGCCGCCAGGCAGGTGGCGGACCTTATGGAGAGTCCCGATCCGCCGAAGCCGGCGAACCGGATTGATGAAATCGTGTTTGCGAAGTTGAAGGCATTGGGTATCGAACCGGCCCTCTGCTCCGACGCGGTGTTTGTCCGCCGCGCCTGCCTGGACCTGACGGGCAAGCTGCCCACCGCAGAAGAGGCCAAAGCGTTCATCCAAGATTCGGACCAGAACAAACGCGTCGCCCTGATCGACCGTCTTCTCGACCGGTCCGCGCATGTCGATTACTGGGCCATGAAATGGAGCGATATCCTGAGAGTCAAGGCGGAGTTCCCCGTCAAGGTTTGGCCGAACGCGGCGCAGGCCTATCACCGCTGGGTGTGGGAATCGATCGCCCGGAATAAGCCGTACGACCAGTTCACCCGGGAACTGCTCACCTCCAGTGGGAGCAACTATCGCGTTGGCCCGGTCAACTTCTACCGCGCCATCCAGGACAAGACGACAGAGGGCATCGCCTCGTCCGTGGGATTGGCGTTGATGGGCACGCGGATCCACGTCTGGCCGGAAGACCGTCGCACCGGCATGGCGGCCTTCTTCTCGCAGGTCGGCTACAAGCCCACCAGCGAGTGGAAAGAGGAGATCGTCTTCTGGGACCCCCTCCACTCGACCGCCGTGCCCGGCAGCACCGCGCCGGGAATAGACGCCGTCGCCAAGTCGGTGACCGCCACCAACGAGATTCCGCAGGCGTTGGCCGAACCTCTGAGCGAAAACGGGCCGCTGGCGGCCGTCTTTCCGGACGGCACCCAGACGACGATTCCGCCGAACCGTGATCCCAGGGAGGTGTTTGCCGATTGGCTGATTCGGCCGGAAAACCCCTGGTTTGCCAGAGCCATCGTCAACCGAACCTGGGCGTGGGCGATGGGACGCGGCATCATCCACGAGCCGGACGACCTTCGGGAGGACAACCCGCCCGGCAACCCTGAACTCTTGGCCTACTTGGAGACGGAACTGGTCTCAAGCGGCTACGATCTGAAGCATCTGAAGCGGCTGATCTTCACCTCGACCGCGTACCAGTTCTCTTCGATACCGAGGTTCAAAGGGCCGGAAGCGAGAGCCAACTTCGCCAGCTACCTGTTGCGACGAGTGGAGGCCGAGGTGTTGATCGATGCTCTGAACGACATTACCGGTAGTTCGGACCTGTACACCAGCGCTGTTCCGGAGCCTTTCACGTATATTCCCAAAGACATGTCTGCGGTGGCGCTGGCCGACGGCAGCGTCACCAGTTCCTTCCTGACGTTGTTCGGACGTTCCGCGCGGGCCACGGGGATGGAAAACGAGCGCATCAGCGAGCTTGCCTCGTCCCAGTGGCTGCACATGCTGAATTCGGCCACAATACAGCAAAAGCTTCAGAGCGGCCCGAAGCTCGCGGCGATGCTCTCATCAGGCGGCAGTGCGGATGAAATCGCCGAGAAGCTCTATCTGACAATCCTCTCGCGGTTTCCGACGGATGCTGACGTAAAGGCCGCAGAGGAACACGCCAAAACCGGAGTGGCGAAAGGGCGCGACGTCTGGGTCGATCTTGCCTGGGCGTTGATCAATAGCCCCGAGTTTCTCCTGCGACATTGATTGTTACCGAAGCGGTGGGACATAACGCGAAACAGTCGGTTTCCTGGCACGACAATCCAAGGAAGAGTCCTAGGAGGGCTGAAATCATGAGTACAGACCACCATCCAGACAACCAAGAGCATGTGTCCCGGCGCGAGGCCATGCGACGCGGTGCCCTGGGCGCGGCGGGTATCATCGCGGCCGGCGGTTTGAACTCCCGTGTCTTTGCGGACCCGTTGAAGATCTCGCCGGAGGAACTCGCCAAACGGAAGGCTGCCCGAGACGAGGCGGCCAAAGCCAAGGCCAAGAAAGGCCAGACGAAGTCGGTCATCCAGATCTTCCTGTGGGGCGGCATATCGCAAAACGATTGCTGGGACCCCAAGCCGGGAACGGGCTACAACTACCTGGGTGAGTTTGATAAGTTCATCCCCACCAACGTGGACGGAATTCAACTCAGTTATCTGTTCCCCAAACTGGCCACGCAAGCCGACAAGTACTCCTTGATCCGCAGCATGACCCACGGCGTCTTCGGCCATGAGACGGCGGCCTATCTGATGCAGACCGGTCACAAGCCCGGCGGACGGCTGGCCTACCCCAGTGTGGGCGCCATATTCACCTTCTTCAAGAAGGAGCAGTACAAAGGGTTGCTTCCGCCTTACATCGTGATGCTCCAGGCGGCCGGGCGGTTTTCCGAGGAGGGATTCCTGGGTCCCGGCTACAAACCTTTCGCCACCGGCGGCGATCCGAACGCGGCCCGCTTCGAGGTGCAGGGAATCGTCAACAGGGGAATCAACGACGCGCGGCAGAAGGCCCGCCGTGAATTGGTCGATAAGATCAATCTCATGGGCTACGGCCTTGCGGACGTCCCGGAGATGGCTGCCGCCGAGGAGGCCAAGCAGAAAGCCTACGGGTTGATCTTGGGTAGGGGGAAGGAAGTCTTCAATCTCGAAAACGAACCTACGGAACTCAGGGATCGCTACGGCCGGCACACCTTCGGGCAGGAATGCCTGGCGGCGCGGCGGATGGTCGAGGCGGGTGTGCCGTATATCACCATCAGCTTCCCCGGTGGCTGGGACACGCACGGAAACCACTTCCCGACGATGAAGCGACAGTGTCCCATGTTGGACCAAGGGCTGGCAACGCTGCTTGCGGATCTCAGCGATAAGGGCTTGCTGGATAGCACCCTGGTTTGGTGCACCGGCGAGTTCGGCAGAACGCCGAAGGTCTCCTGGGAGCCGCCTTGGAACGGGGGGCGACATCACTACGGCCACGTCTTCACCGTGCTGGTCGCCGGTGGCGGATTTAAGGGTGGCCGAGTGGTCGGTTCCTCGGATGAGTTGGGCGCATATGTCAAGGAGAGGCCCGTCTATCCGGCGGACCTGCTGGGCAGCATCTACCTGTTGGGCGGCATCGATGCCACCGCCAAGTTGCCCCATCCCTTGGGGTTTGAGGCCCATGTGTTAGACACCGAAAACGAAGGCATGAAGTCGGCCGGGCTTCTGGAAGAGATCATGTAGCCCTCCCTAATGGCAAGAAAACGTGGAGTAGCTCAATGAGTAGTCTCAGAAAGCTCCCGAGCTTGGTGCTGGCCGTACTTCTGGCCGCAGCATCCTCGGTCCGGGCGCAGAACCAGTACATCGGTTACGCCTATCCCGCCGGCGGCCAGAAGGGCACCACCTTCCCGATCAGGCTAGGTGGACAGGGGCTCATCGGTGCCTGTGATGTGGTTGTGACCGGTGAAGGGATATCCGCTCGGCTGGTCGATTACTACAGGGTCATGAACAATCAGGAGCTTGGGTTGCTCCGAAAGCAACTGAACGAGTTGCAGAAGAAGGAAACGACGGTAAGCGACGTGATGGCCGCCAAGATGGCCTACTTTGAGTTCCCCGCGCGTGTTGAACCACCCGAGGTCCGTGGTCTGATTTGCCCAGCATGCGGTCGTCTCAACCCGCTGGAAGCCACCGTCTGCAGCAGCTGCAATGCGAAGCTGGAGAAACCAGCAGACCCGAAGCCGGGTCAAACGGACGCGAAGGACGAACCTCCGATGTCCGAGAAAGAAGTGGCCAAGCAGAACCTGATCGAACGGATCCAACTGAGGTTCGCCGAAGACGAGCGCAACGCAGCCGTTCCTGCCCACACCGAACTCGTCTTTGCCGAGGTCACGGTGGCCCCCGACGCAAAACCGGGCCGGCGAGAGATCAGGGTGATCACCAAACGGGGTATCTCCAACGCGCTGCCCTTTCACGTGGGGCAAGTGCCCGAAGTCGCCCGCAAGCCGATGAAAACCGCTCAGAAACAGGTGCTCGGCAAGGAGCATCTGGCCCAGCGCAAAAGGCCGCCGGAAGAAGAGGAGTTGCGCATCACGGTGCCGTGCACGATGAACGGCCAGATCGCCGCGGGCGAAGTGAACCGGTATCGTTTTTCGGCGAGCAAGGGGCAGCGTCTGGTCATCACCGCCAAAGCTCGGCAGTTGGTTCCCTACGTCGCCGACGGTGTTCCGGGTTGGTTTCAAGCCGTGTTGAGGCTCCACGACGCCAACGGCAAGGAGCTGGCGTACAACGACGATTTCCGTTTCCACCCGGACCCGGTCCTCTATTTTGAGGTCCCCGAGGACGGCGACTACGTGCTCACCATCAACGAGGCGCTGTTTCGCGGCCGCGAGAGTTTTGTCTATCGGATCACCGTCGCTGAGGCGCCGTTTGTGACCAGCATCTTCCCGTTGGGCGCCCGTGTGGGCGAGCCGGTCAAGATCGAGACGAACGGCTGGAATCTGGAGGAGACCACGCTGGAGCCGCCTCCCAAAGACGCCAAACCGGGGCACCATCTGATTGCCGCCACCAACGGGAAACTCGTTTCCAACTACGTGCCCTTCGCCCTGGACACACTGCCCGAGTGCCTGGACACGGAATCCAACGACGAGCCGTCCCAGGCGCAGAAGGTGGTCCTTCCGATCATCATCAACGGGCGAGCGGATCGCCCGGGTGACTGGGACGTCTTCGAGGTGGAAGGAAAAGCCGGTGAGACAATCGTCGCGGAGGTGCACGCGCGCCGGCTCGGTTCCCCGCTGGATTCCTTCGTCAAGGTTACCGGCGCGGATGGCAAGGTAATCGCGCTGAACGACGACCATTACGACGCGGGATCGGGGCTGAACACCGACCACGCCGATTCCTACCTCATGGTGAAGCTGCCCGCCGACGGAAAGTACTTCATTCACCTCGGCGACACGAGGCGACATGCAGGCAAGGAGTATGCCTACCGGCTCCGGATCAGCCAGCCGCAACCCGATTTCGTGCTGCGTCTCATCCCTTCCAGGATCGTTATCCGCAGCAAGGCGTCCGCTGCGATGACCGTCTTCGCCATACGCAAGGACGGATTCGACGGGCCGATCAAGCTGAGCTTCAAAGACCTGCCCGAGGGGCTCGAATCGTCCGGCGCCACGCTGGCGGCCAATACGGAGATGGTGGGGCTGGCGGTGAAAACCAGCCTAACGGAGATGGAAAAGCCGGTCGACCTCACCGTCGTCGGCAGTGCGACCATGGGGGACCGGGAAGTCGTCCATGAGGCCGTGCCGGCCGAAGACAGAATGCAGGCCTTCCTATGGCGCCATCTGTTGCCCGCGGAAAACCTGCCGGCCCTGGTCTACGATCCATCCTACCAGCCACCCGCCGATCGCATACGCCCGCCGATCCGCGACGAAGATCGACCGAAGGATGCTACCCGCAACTTGCCTAAGAGCTCGGTCGACGGATACCTGAGGCAGATCGAAGGCCTCTATCAACAGTGGTTCTTCACGGACGAATTCGCCAACCGCGAGATCGCGAACATCGAAGCCCGTCTGATCCAATAGAAAGGGGCGCAGCGCACGCTGACGCCCATCGTTTTCTGGGACGAAAGCGGCTTCATGCTGCCCCTGGTGCAGCGGCGCACTTGGGCTCCCTCCGGCCAAGCGCCGTTCCAAGACACCGGGGATCGACACGATCGACTTACCGTGGTGATGGGTTTGCGTTCGAGTGGTTGCCGCCGTACGCCCCCGAGCTGAACCCGGTCGAGGAATGCTGGAACCACACCAAGTACGCCGACTTACCCAACATGAGAATGTCCAACTTGGTCTTTGGCGAGTCCTTGGCAAGCAGCAGCAAACCGATCGGCAGGCCAAGTGAGAGCATTGACCGACTACCGGGCATGATATGGGCAGTAAACACCAACGGCACACCCCATGCGCGCTGGCGTTCGCCGCTGATGGATGCCGCTGAGTGCCGTCGACACTAACGGGACGTCTGCTTCACCAGGTCGAGCTTGGCCGGGTTGGCGGCAACGTACTCTTCGAGGCTCAGCAGGCCGTCGCCGTCGCGGTCGAGGGTACGGAAGCGGCTGATCGCCCGGCGCAGCTTCTTGTTCTCGGCCGGCTTGGCGGTGGAGTACGCCTGGAGAATGAGCGCGCGATTCTGGTTGCGGTCCAGGGCTCCGAGCTTGCCAGGCTTTGCCTTGGGCTTTGCCTTGGGCTCTGCCTTGGGCTCTGCCTTGGGCTCTGCCTTGGGCTTTGCCTTGGGCTCTGCCTTGGGCTTTGCCTTGGGCTCTGCCTTGGGCTTTGCCTTGGGCTCTGC
>JAFGRD010000035.1 GCA_016935315.1 Pirellulales bacterium | reverse complement strand
CGTCCGCCGACGCGGCTCAATAATTCCAACCGGTTGTCACCACAGGACTTACGACGCGTTTTCCGCCCCATTTTCGGCCGTTTGGGGGCATCACCGCCGGCGAGAAATCGACGCAACCCCATGAACCACATGGACATGTGCCGACTGACCGATTTTCAGGATCCCGAAACATGCTTCAAAAAATCAAGCGGATATTTGCTCATCAACCATCTGCAGCAACTATGGCATTCCATGCGAGCAAGCTGCGAAACGGACGTGGCCCGGAAATTCCCGCTGCCGGTTGTGGCGAAGTGGCTGGGCAATACTCAAGCGGTGGCGACGCGGCATTATGTTGACGTCACCGACGCCGACTTTCAACGGGCGATCTTCGGCGGTACGTTGGTGACGGAAGAAGCGGTGCAAAGAGCGGCGCAGTACACGCATGCAACCGAGCGCACTGACTCGCAATCGACGGAGAGCGCGCACGAAAAACCCCTGTTCTTGCGAGGTCTTGCACCTATGTGCGATACCCCGCTAACAGGGGGAGTGGAGGCGGCGGGAATCGAACCCGCGTCCCGCGACATTTCCGCGCAAGCTTCTACGTGCGTAGTCGGATGATTTAAGATTTCGCCCGCCCGACCCCCAACCGACGGGGTGCCGGGCCGACTAGTCGGGAACGGGTTTAATCCCGGGCGTGCCCAACGTGACCCGGGACGATCCGAAATTGGTGGCCGGCAGTCGGGCCTCTTCGGCAAAAGCCCTCAGCCGGGGCAACCTATCTCTAGGCGGCCATTGCGAGATGATTCTCGGCAATTAAAGTTTGTGGTCGGCTTTTTGCGTGGCCTGCTGACCAACCACGGCACGCCACTTACACTTCAAGCTGCCCGGTCGAATCCTGTTCGCCCCCTTTCCTAAGCGGATTCTACTCAAAGCTCCGGACGCCAAGTTTCCGCTCATGCCAGGCACATCCCTTGAAAACACGCTCGGCGTCAGTCTGTTAGTCATTATAGCCCGCGGGGCCGTGCGGTCTACGGCCGCGGTCCGCTACAGCGGGAGCAGTTGCCAGGCGATGACGACCAACCCCAACGGGATCACCCACCAGGCGAAATAGTGCAGCCAGCCTTGCTGGAGCCATCGGACCAACCACCAGAGCGAAGCCCATCCGACGACGAAGCTTACGGCCGCCCCGACTGCCAGGACCCCAAGATTGGATCCTAGTGTTGCCTCCCTGGCAAGCTTGACGCATTCAATCAGCCCAGCCCCTCCAATGGCCGGGATAGCCAGCAGGAATGAGAATGTGGCCGCTTCGTCTCTTCGCAAGCCCGTACCGAGGCCGGCGACGATGGTGGCGCCGCTTCGAGAGATGCCCGGCATGATGGCAAATGCCTGAAAAACGCCGATCAACAGAGCGTGGCCGTAGCCCAACTCGCGGCAAGTGGCTTTTCCGGGCAGCCATCGTGCGGTCCACAACAGCATGGCCCCAGTTATCGGGAACATCAGGCCGGCCACCAGGGGGTCTTTCAGGGTGCCTTCGAGATGTTCCTTCAGCAGCAATCCGACGATGGCCGCCGGTATGCTGCCAACGATCAGCAGGCCGATCACCCGGCGATCCTGCCCCAGAAGGTCCAGAATCCTCCGCCGGTAGAAAATCAGGATGGCCAGCAAGGTCCCGACGTGGAGCACGATATTGACGGTCAGCTCATCCGCAATCGGGTGACCGAACTGCCTGCACAGGGCAAGCCCTACCACCACGTGGCCGGAGGAGCTGATCGGAAGGAACTCGCCGACCCCCTGAACGAAAGCCAACAGGAGCATTTCGAGCCAAATCATGGTAGGGAAAGCCAGATCATCGCGGGAAATCGGAACGCCGGGAGGCAGATTCGGGGGGCAATGGTGTGCAAGTATAACTCTTGGGGTTCGACTTGTCGCGGAGGGACGCGGACGAGTCCCCCCAATGTTGGTGTGGCGATGGACGATTGACTTTGGGCGAGAGGACTATACATTTTGTGTGAGGTTCGTCGGGCAGACGTGCTGGGACCGGGCCGGGCTGGCATCGGCTGGCCGGGCCGAGCGCATTTCTCCCTGTATTCGCTAGACCAGTGGAAACGACCCCCGATCGAGCGAGGCGGGGTGCGATATAGGGGTGCGGCGCCGCCGTCAGAGGTTTGCGGCTACCGTTGTGTCCCACGGGAACCGACACCCATCCGGCGCCGTTTGGCCTATGCGATGCGCGGCGTGGAAACACAACTTCCAGGAGAACAAGGAAAACCAGAGCAATGGAAACCAGTCACAAAAGGCTTCTTGCGTGGGTAGCCGAGGTACAGGCCATGTGTCAGCCCGACCGGGTCGAATGGGCCAACGGTTCGGAGGCAGAGTACGATCGGCTGACGCAGCTGATGGTCGACACGGGGATGGCGACGAAGCTGAATGAGAAGAAACGTTCCCACAGCTACCTGTTCCGCAGCGATCCGAGCGACGTGGCCCGGGTGGAAAACCGCACGTACATCGCCAGCACGACCCAGGAACAAGCCGGCCCGACCAACAACTGGATCGATCCGGTCGAGTTGAAGAAGACCATGACGAAGCTTTACACCGGCTGCATGCGGGGCCGTACGATGTACGTGATTCCGTTCTCGATGGGTCCCATCGGCTCTCCGATCTCCAAGATCGGCATCGAGATCACGGATTCACCCTATGTGACGGCGAACATGCACATCATGACGCGAGTAGGCGACGACGTGCTGGAGGTGTTGGGAGAGAACGGCGAGTTCATTCCCTGCCTGCACTCGGTGGGGGCTCCCCTGGCCGAGGGCCAGCAAGACGTTCCCTGGCCTTGCGCCCCGATCGAAGAGAAGTACATTGCGCACTTTCCGGAAGAGAACCTCATCTGGTCTTACGGTTCCGGCTACGGGGGCAATGCACTGCTGGGCAAGAAGTGCCTCGCGTTGCGGATTGCTTCCAACATGGCGCGGCGAGAAGGCTGGATGGCCGAGCACATGCTGATTCTGCGTCTGATCAATCCGGAGGGGAAGCGGTTCCATATCGCGGCCGCCTTTCCGTCGGCCTGCGGCAAGACGAACCTGGCCATGCTGGTTCCGACGATTCCCGGCTGGAAGTGCGAGTGCATCGGCGACGACATCGCCTGGATGAAGATCGGCGCCGACGGCCGTCTCTACGCGATCAACCCGGAGGCCGGTTTCTTCGGGGTGGCTCCCGGCACGAGCATGAAATCGAATCCGATGGCCATGCGCTCCCTGGAGAAGAACAGCATCTTCACGAACTGCGCCCTGACGGACGACCAGGACATTTGGTGGGAAGGGATGGACGAGCCGTGCGATCATGCGATTGACTGGAAGGGCCACGAGTGGACTGCGGAGTCCGGGAAGGCAGCAGCGCACCCGAACGCCCGTTTCACCGCGCCCGCCGCGCAATGCCCGGTGATCTGTGAAGACTGGGAAGATCCCGCCGGCGTGCCGATCGACATCTTCGTCTTCGGCGGGCGCCGCACCCGCACGGTGCCGCTGGTGACTCAGGCATTCGATTTCGATCACGGGGTTTTCATGGGCGCCATGGCGGCGTCGGAAACGACGGCTGCGGCCCTGGACGTCGGGCAAACGCTGCGTCGCGATCCGTTCGCGATGCTGCCGTTTTGCGGATACAACATGGCCGACTATTGGGCCCATTGGTTCGCCATGGGCGACAAGCTGAAGGACAAGGCCCCGGCGGTCTTCTACGTCAACTGGTTCCGCACTTCAGGAGAGGGCCGATGGCTTTGGCCCGGGTTTGGCGAGAACAGCCGTGTGCTGAAGTGGATGTGTCAGCGCATCGAAGGAAACGTCGGGGCACAGCAGACCCCCATCGGCAACATGCCGCTGGAAGCGGATTTCGACCTGTCCGGCCTGGATCTGCCCCCAGAGGACTTTGCGGAGCTGATGGAAGTGGACAACGAAGCGTTCCGCCGGGACGTTGAGGACGCGGAGGCCTATCTTGCCAAGTTTGGCGACCGGGTCCCACCGCAATTAACGACCCAGTTGGAAGCACTGAAGGCGCGATTGGGATAATCCTCCGCGGATGGGCCGAAGCGATGATGCACAACACGATAAGCGAGATCGAGGGGATCGGTGCCTATTTCCCTCCCCGGCCGCTGATCACGGTGCTGGGCGTGAAGTACCTTCACCTACGGATGGAGGACGGTTCGGACCTTTACCTCACCGAGCACGGCCTGCCGTTTGCCAAGTGCCTGATGCCCGAAAACCATTGGGGCAACCGTGCCTGGGTGGAAACGCACGGCGTGCGTCTGCCCGGCACCAGCGCGTTGTACCGGATCAGGACAAAGCAGGTCCAGGGGCGGTCCAGAGAGATCGTGATCAAATGGAACCGGATGGGCCAGGACATTCCGGGCGAAACGCAGGCCGTCGACGCCGCCGACGCGGAGTTCAACAGTCCCTTCATGGAGTTCAGCCTGGTGATCGAGTTGCGGCGATCGTGCGGCAACTCGCGAGGTTGGCTTCACACCCACAAACCGTTGGCGATCTACGTTCCCAGGAAGTACGTGGAAGGCGAGCGACTCGGCCGCCGGCGGTACAAGATGGAGGCGATTCAGCGGAGTCACGACGAAATCGCGATCGACTGGAACCGCAATTACGCCGTGATCTACGAATGGCTCAAAGGCATCGACGCCGTCGAGGCCTGTCGCAAGGGCCTGCTCGACCACGAGGCTATGGCGGGGCTGGTCGAACGCGCGGGCCAGGATCTGCACACCAACGGGTTCGCGGTCAGCGACAACAAGCCGCAGCACATCATCGTGCGCCCCGGAATCGATGGGCAACTGGTCAATGACCGCACCGGCAAGCCGCTGTACGGACTGGTCGACTTCGAGTTGCTGAAGCGTACTCCTATACGTGAGTCACAGTTGCGGGCAGAGAGGCGCAAAAACTACCTGGCCCGGCAGGTCCGTCGGTTTGAGCCCCGCGAGCAGTTTCCCTTGGGGCTCACGCCGGTGCACATTATGGGTGTCGACTACGTCTACGGCCAGGTGGAGAGCACGGGCGGAGCATTGTGGGTCGTGGGCCGCGATCCGGTGCTCTTCGACTACTTCCTGCCCGAAAAATGGCGGCGGTCACCCCGCACCAAAATCAGTGCCTCGCAGCCGGTGTACGAGACGGTGACCCAGGACAACGTGCACTTGGTATGGCGTGTTTCTCGGGTGGGGCAGATTTCGGACGCGGATCCCTTTGTCCCGCGGGAGAGGCGGATCCTGACCTACGGCTACAACAGCCCGTTCGAGGAGTTTGCGATTGCCCTGGAATTGCAGCACAAGGGCATCGAGACGACTTACCCCCGCGCGATCTACATGACCGGACACCGGTCTTCCGTCACGTCCTCGCTGGTCGACGACAGCCGATACCGTAGCCATGCGGAGCTGCAAACACCCGACGAACATCCGATCCTCAGCCGACAGCACGAGTACCTCAGCATTTGGGGCTACTGGAACGGTCCGGACGACGTGCTGGCGGTCAAGGACGAGGTGGTCTACAAGGGAATTGACGCGCTGGCGGCCTATCGCGAAGGCCGCCTGAGCCAGCGTGGCTACGTGCAAGTGATGCGCGCCACCAAGAAACGACTGGCAACCGCCGGGATCGAAGATCTCAGCCTTCGGGGCAATCACCTGCTGCTGTCGATCAACCGCAAGCAGGAACTCGTCGACGACGAGCACGGCCTGCCGTTGACTCGAATCTGCAATTTTGAATTGCTCAAGCGGGCGCAAGACGAGAAGTGAATAACCCTGTCGAGCGGTTCGTTTTGCGTGGTCAGGGGCGTTCTCGGAACAAAGGGGAGTGTCTCGCTCGCGGCCTTCTGGTGGGGTATTCGTGGCAATGGAGTGTGCAGAAGGGCTCGACGCCCTTGGAAACATCTGCCCGATCTGCGACAATATGGGATTCTGCAAGCTGTCGGACGTTCCGGTAGCATTACCGCCATCACCCAAAACCCCTCTGGAGAGTTGCCATGTTCAAGAACCTAAGCCCGTCGGCAATTGGCGTATCAGGTCATCAAAGCGAGATTATCGAGTTGGCTCTGACCTTCGGGTTTGACGGGTTCGATCTGGACGTGGCCGATTTCGCCACTCGGGCAAGGCTGCGGGGGATGCCCTACGCCCGACGGCTGATCGATAGCGCCAAGATTCGCGTGGGTACGTTTCAACTCCCCTTTGAGTGGGATACAGAGGATGAGCGGTTCGAAGAGGAAGTGAAGAAGTTGCCGGATTACGCCGCCGCTGCCGCGGAAGTGGGGTGTACGCGGTGCGTGGCCACCCTGTCGCCGGCCGGCGACAAGCGGCCGTACCACGAGAATTTCGAGTTCCACCGTCACCGTTTCGCGGCCATCTGTGCCGCGTTGAAGCCGGTGGGCACCCGGATCGGCCTGGGGTTCCAGGCGGCCGAATATCTGCGCAAGGATCGGACCTTTCAGTTCATCCACGACCTCGATGCGCTGACCCTGTTGACCAACATGGTCGACGCGCCGAATATGGGGCTGCTGCTGGACGTTTGGGAGGTGGTCGCCTGCGGCGGGTCATTGGAAGCGATTCGCAGTTTGCCGGCGGAACAGATCGTGGCGGTCCAGATTGCCGACATGCCGGCCGATGTCGCCCTGGGGGGGCTCAACGCGGATTGCCGCCTGCTGCCGGGCGCCGAGAACGGCCAGATCGATTTGGCCGGCGCGCTGATGATCCTGTCCGACGCCGGCTACGACGGCCCGGTGACCGTCAAGCCCTCGCGAAGGGTCTTCCAGACCCGGCGGCGCGACGTGGTGGTCAGGCAGGTCAGCGAGGCCCTGGACAAAGTCTGGCGGGCCGCCGGGTTGGTGCGCGGCGCCGTGCCCGTGTAATCCGACCGAGCGGTCATCCGCGTCTCACCTGGACTCGACCACGACCACCGTCTGATTCAGTCGTGGTGCCGTCGGGGGAAATCTCAAGGCTTCCTGCACGGGCGCCCCGTCAAGGCCGGCACTGGCGTCGAATGCTGCCTCCACGTAGTACTCGAAGTCGCGGGAAACGGCCTCGGCAGGCATGCTGAGCGTGTACACGCCGCGCCCGGCGTGCTGCAGCAAAACCTTGGTGAAATCGGCCGTGCCCAACTCTCGCCGGTAGACGGCGATTTCCCGGGGGCGGCGATTTTCTGCCGGCAGCAAGATCGCCTGGAGGCTCCACGCCTCGCCGGCGATCAGGCTCGTTCGCACGACCGGCACGAACAGCCGCGCCTCGCCCCGATGCCGCTTCGAGGGCACTGCCTCGGCCGGCAGGTCCTCGCCGAGCGCTGCGGCCAACTCCTCGCCCGGCTTAGTCAGCAGCTCGGGCAACAGGTGCTGTTGCCAGTTGGTCACGTTGCCCAGCAGTCCGGCGGTCTCGGCGGTCTCCAGCAGGTGGCGATGGACCTCGGCCACCTGAGCAACCAGCTCCTGGCGAATCGGCAGGGCCAGTTCCCGGGCGAGTCCCTGGCGGGCCTCCACAGTGTCCGCGGCCTTGACTTGCTTCATCGCCTCGTTGAATCGGTGCCAAGTGCAATTGATCTGCGCCACGGCCCGGAGATAGCGAAACTGGCTCAGCCAGAAGCCAAACCGCTGCCGGTTGCCGGCGCCCTGGATACGCGGCTGGAGTTGGGCCAGCTCGGCGACAAACGCATACTGCTTGCAGGCTTCTTCCCAGCCTCGGGCGTCCGGTTGGATTCCACCGGGACCGCCGACCCAGGTGGAAGGCCGCGGCAGCCTGCCGTCGATTCGTGTAAAGAGCTCGGCGATCGGCTCGGCGGCCTCGGGGCCAAACTGCGCGGTGGCCCAGTCGAGATAGAAATCGTCGCAGGGGAGGAACCGCTGCCGGCCGCCGTCGGTCGACTCGGGCCAATCGGCGGCGTAGTCCTGGTAGGCCGGTCCGCCGCAGTTGATCTTCCGAGTGACCTTTTCACCCTGCACCACGATGGCGGCGATGCACGGATATTCGAGTTGGTAGACGAAATCGATCGCCAGCCGGCCGTCGGCGACCTCGACGTCGCGGAAGGTGTAGTCCAGGGCTTTGTTCTTGCCGGCCTGGCGGAAGAGGTCCAACGTGTCGATGACCTGCCGGCCCTGGATCTTCACGCCGAAGACCCGCTTGTGGTGGGCGTCGTAGTGCGGCTCGCAGAGCTTCAGCGTCACCACGTATTTCCCGTTGGGCACGTCGAGGTGATAGGCCCCCACATCGTAGCGGACCGACTGGTAGAGCGGATCGTCGTCCGTATCGGCCATGGAGTTGTTCGGAAACCGGGCGTACTTGCCACCTTGGGGCCCTTCGGGCGGCCGGGGCGCGGGCGGGTGCGGCCACTCGTCGGTCGTCGCATCGGGGCCGATCCGCTGCCAGGCCGCCTGGGCCAGCGCCGAAACGTTGGGCCCGAGGATCCGTGTCCGCCAGTGGATTCCCATCAGGCCGGTGCAACCGTATTGCCGCGCGTCGGCCGCGTCCTTTCGCATCCTACCGGCCCAAAGCTGCGGGATGATCAGCGCCGGGTCGTCTTCCAGCCAGGGGATGGCCCATTTCGGCCGGCCGCCAACGTTAGCGAAGCCGGGCTCGACCGGGGCGTGGCCCACCTCGCGGTTGATGCAGCTCATGGGCATCTCCTTCGGCAAGACGTTGTCGAACAGGGCCCGGTCCTGCGGCGGTCCCAGCACCCAGCCGCACGTGGCCAAGGTGAACGGGGCCTCAACCTTCTGAGCCGCCGCGATCGCCGCACGGAAATCGGCCAGCGTGGCGTCGATCTGCTCCTGCTTCGTGCCGCTCCAGGTCCAGCCCTCGGGCGTCCAGAACCAGTAGTAGTCCAGCGGATGCGTCGCGCGAATCCGTCCGAACATCCCCTCGTAAACTTCCTGCACCACGGCCGGGTCGCTAGGGTCTTTGCCCAAAGCCTTCAGACGCCCCTGAACCGGCGTGGGAATCGTCAAGGGCGTCTCGGTGCCGAGACACGTCTTGACGCCCAATTGCCGGGCGAAGCCGAACACGTCACCCAGCAGCACGCCGAAGCGGTCGAACAACGCGTTGCCCTGCTCGGGCGACATCCCGGTCCAGGGATTCATGCCCCGCATGTAGCCGGCCCCGTGGTCATCGTCGGCAAACAGGTCCGCCGCGCCGAACCGGTAGTCGCCGGTCTTGGCCGACTGGTAGCCCCAGGCACCGGTGACGTTGGCGGTGGTGAAGTGGCGGGACGGGTAGCTGAACGTCACTTTGCCGTCGGCCTGGAAGTCGCCCGGCGCACCGATCCACACGGCTGGCTCGGGGCCCACGCCGCCTTGCGGATAGGTGTGCAGCCCGAAGAAGTTCATCCGCAGCTTGGGCAACTGGCCAACGATCGCCTTGTAGCCGTCGGCGTCCCACCAGTCGGGGCCTTCGGGAAAATCATGGAACGGCTGAATGCCGCGGAGTTCGAACAACGGCTGGCTCGTCTCGTCGATCTGGGGCATCGTCAGCGGCACACGGCGGTCGGGAACAACGTCGCCGTGCAGGTAGAATCGCACGCCCAGGCGCTCGGCCAAGCGATAGGCCGAATATAGCGGAGCACCGGGGCCCCGACCCGTGACCAGCAGAACGGAGCGTCCCTTGTGGCGGACCGTTCTCAGCAGATGCTGGTTCTCCTCGAGGCGACCGATCTCGGCAACCAGCTTCGTCCTCAACTCCGCGTCGGGCAGCAGCCTGCCGTCCTCGAAATCGGACAGGGAAGCCACCACGATTAGCCCTCCGTCGGGCGTCGCTGCCTCCGTGTCGACCATCGGCAGTAGCGTGCCGGTCCGCAGATAGACGTAGCGGCGGATCTCCTTGGCCGCCAGCGCTTCGCCGAACGTGGCGGAGTCGGAGCCGGGCGAGACGATGGCCGCCGGCGCGGCGCCCGATTCCGCCCCGGCCGAGTCGGTGGTCATCCCCACGGTCAAAGCCAAAGCCAGCCAGATGCGATGCGACATGATCGGTCTCCTTGTGCAATCACTTCTCTTACTGACGCTTGCACACTCAATGCGCGAGGGCGACCAACGGGAGCCCGACGTGTCCGGCATCCCGTTGGTCGGCCTGGATCATTCACAATGCAAACATCAATAAGGCAGAAAGCGGGGCTGCTTCGCCGCCGCTTATTTTAGATTCTTCGCCGGTGGTCTGCAAGCTGCCGGCTTCGATGGCCCGGACACGGCGTGAGGCGACACGGGGAGCGGCGCAAAGGAATGCCCACGGGCAGTGAAACCCGTGGGCATGGCTAGGCAGCCTGTTTTTTCGCATCGCGGCCGACTAGGGCAGCACGGCGCGGACCACGTTGCGGACCGGCTGGCCACGAACGTAGACCTTCGGGTAGACGACGACCGGGGCCGGCACCCTATGGGGATAGACGACCGGAGTCGGATAGGGCACCGGAACGTGAAAGCCCACATGAGGCGACACGTGGAACATCGGAGGCGGCACATGGACCACAGGAGACGGAACATGGACCACGTTCGGATACGCATAGACCGGACCGACCGGATGGAACGAATGCACCACTGTCGGCACTGGTACCACGACCGGGGCAACGTGCCGCCAGCCGCCAAAGGCCGTCGAGCCGGCCAACACCACGCACACCATCGCGATCAACGCAATATACCTTCTCACGTCTATCCTCCTTCCCACCAGGTTCACAGGTTTCAAGGAAACGGGCGGCCGAGACCGCCAAGGACACTTTTTAAGTTTAGCTCATCGATGCCTTTTGGGCAAGGTGCCCTGCCAGAAGCCGCAAACGCCCGTCAGAACTCCGACCTCCTGCTCAACAGCAACCACAAGAAAAACGGCCCGCCCAATAGCGCCGTAATGATGCCCACGGGCAGCTCGGTCGGCGCGATCACCGTGCGGGCGAGCGTGTCGCAAAGGGTCAGGAACGCGCCGCCGAAGAGCATCACGGCGGGCGTGAGATAGCGGTGTTCCGGACCGATCAGCAGCCGGCAGATGTGCGGGGCCATCAGTCCCACGAACCCGATCGGCCCGCAGACGGCCACGACCGCGCCGACCATCAGCGAGGCGGCGAAGAACAGAACCAGCTTGGTGCGTCCCAGGGCCACGCCGCGGCTGGCCGCCAACTCGTCGCCGGTGGTGATCAGGTTCATTTCGTGCGTCAGGTAGAGCACGATCAGACAGCCGCTCGCCACGAATGGCAACACGCCCAACACTTCGTCGAAGCTGACGGCCCCCTCCAGCCCGCCCATCACCCAACGGAGCATGCGGAACGTGCGGGTGAAGTCACTGAGGTATTGCAGACAGAGGATCAGGCTGGAGAAGAAGAAGCTGATGGCCACGCCGGCCAGGAGCATGGTGGCGGTGGACGAGCCGCCGCGGGCCCGGGTCAACCCGTAGACCAGTAGGATCGAGACCATGGCCCCGGCGAACGCGAACAGCGAGATACCGGAAAACCGCAGCACGGAAAAGGCCCACCCCAGGTGGATGCAGATAGCCGCTCCCAGCGACGCCCCGCTGGAAACGCCCAGCGTAAACGGCGTGGCCAGCGGGTTGCGAAACATCGCCTGAAAGGCCGTGCCCGCGGTGGCCAGCGCCGTGCCGGCCAGCAGGGCCATGCACACGCGGGGTATGCGGAGCTTCCAGAGCACGTCGATCTGGGTCGGATCGTCGGCCGCGCCCCAAAGGGCGCTGAAGGGGACGTGCATCATGCCCACAAACGGCGCCACCACCACGACCAACGCCGCAGCTGCCAACAGAACCATCAGCACGGCTGTCCGGTTCATCGATTCCCTTTCGCCGGGGCTTGAGGTACGATCACCGGCAGGCCGACCTGCGGGTGCTCGACCAGCAGCAAGGAGGTGCCGTAGATTTTCCGGAGCACGTCGGGGCGCATGATCTCGACGGGCGGGCCGCAGAAGGCTACGCGGCCCTCGCGCAACGCCACAATGCGATCACTCTCCAGCACGGCATGGTTCAGGTCGTGGGTGACCGCCACGATCGTCACGCCCGCGCTGCGATGGATGCGGCCCAAAAGCGCGGTGACCTCCGCCTGGTGGCGATAGTCGAGAAACGTCGTCGGCTCATCCAACAACACGATCTCGGCGCCCTGGGCCAAGGCCGCGGCGATGTAGACCTTCTGGCGCTCGCCGCCGCTTAACGTGCCCAGCAGCCGAGCAGCGAACTCGGCGGTGCCGGTCAGTTGCAGGGCCTCGGCGACCGCCCGGCGGTCTTCGTGGCTGACGGCGGAAAACGGGCTCAGATACGGATAGCGGCCCATCAGCACGAATTGCTCGACGGTGAAGGGCACCACGCGGCCGTCGGCCTGGGGCACGTAGCTGATCAGCCGGGCGAGCTGTTTCTGGGAATACTTGCGCAGCGGACGGCCGCAGATCTCAATTTCGCCGGTGCCGCCGGTCAGCAGCCGGTCGAGACACTTGATCAACGTAGTCTTGCCTGCCCCGTTGGGCCCGACGATCGCCAGATACTCGCCTTTTTCGACCGCGAAGGAAACGTCGCGGAGAATCGGCTTGTCGCCGAGCCGAAAGGAGAAGCTTTGCAGGCGGATGACAGTCATTGGCAACGAGAGGATCGAGAGGTTATGGATGTCTGGCAACACTACCGCCAAACGGCTACCGTGCACTGTCTGGGGGCCCGGGTCTCCATGAGCCTTACGTGTCACATCCCTTCGGCTGCCGCGGCCAAGGCCTGGAAAGCCCGGTTACCCAGCTTCCGGTCGCAATGCAGCTCCTGCGTGTCGTTGAAGCTTACGATCAGTTGCAGCTTGGGCATCACGGCCAGCCCCCGGCGGCCGCAATGGCCCAGGGCCAGGAACATGTCGTCCGGGGCGTCGGCGAACCAGGGCCTGCCGTCGCGTGCCGGGCGGTTCAGCCACCAGAGCCAACTGTAGCCGCCGTTGTGGTCGCACTGGTTGCCGCCGCCGCCGATGCTGCGCGGATCGCACGTGTCGGCGGGCCGGGCCCGGGTTCGCGGAATGCTCAGCGGCAGCGGCTCACTGACAGCCCGCCGGGCCCACTCGGCCCCCAGCAGGCGTCGATCGCCCCACTTGCCCTCGTTGAGGTACAGCAGCCCGTATCGGGCGAAGTCGCGCGGCGAGATGTTCGGCCGGCCCGGCTTGGGGCCGTTGCAGGTGAAATCGTCTTCGAACTGAAGCGGCCCGGCCAGCTTGGGGCGGAACAGCGCGGCGTCGGCGTCCTCCCACGAGACCCCATAGACCTGGTTCACCAGCGTATCCCAGAAAAACCCCATGGTACGGTCGTTGTAGTCGAAGGCCGTTCCGGGCGGGTCCTCGTATCCGAGGCAGGCGGTCTGGTAGGCCAGTTGGCGGAAGGTCATCTGGCGGTCCTTGTAGCCCAGTCGGTGGTTCAGGCCGGCCAGGGCCGGCTGCCACCGGACCACCTTCTCGTCGGGCCCGGCCAGCTTGCCCTCCTCGATCGCCGTGAACAACAGGTGGCTGTAAAAGGGCTTGGAGGCCGAGGCCACGTCGGTCGACCGCGTGTGATCGCCCCAGTGGTAGACGAGGTATCCGTAGCGCACGACGCAACCGCGGCCACCCGCCACCCGGGCGAACTCCTCCAGCCCGGCCCGATCCAATCCCACTTCTGCCGGCTGCCGCGTCTGCCAGTGCTCGCCCGGAAAGACGGGCACAACCGCCCTCACTTCTGCTGCGGACGTAGCGGCCAGCACGGCCGTCACCATGGCCGTCGTCGCAGCCGGCCCCGCGAAACGGGCCGTCGTCGATCGCACTGTTTGCCGATGCATTTCCAGGTCTCCGAAGCCTTTGTGCCGTTTCCTTTCAGAAAACGTGATTCTCACCACAGCCGCCATTATCCTCCGCCACCGGGAGGAAATCAATCGGCCCGGCCAGGCTGTATCGCGGCGGCTGGCATGGTACAATGCCCCAAACATCGGCAACCGTCTGTTTTCCTCAGGACTCTATCCAGCGAGACAATCTGGAGCGTCATCCGGAGTCTGCGCGCCCAATGCCTGGCGTCTGGTGCCGGAAAGCACGGACTCGATCTTCTGTTACCGATACTCCGTCGCCGAGCGGGCCGAACGCCGGCGGAAAGGAACCGGTGGAAAGGAGAGCGTCATGCGAGTCGCCCATTTTACGGGCCTCCGGAAGCTGGAAATCTCGGACGAACCCGAGCCGAAGCTCGACCGGCCCGACGGCGTGTTGCTGCGGATTGACCGAGTGGGGGTCTGCGGCTCCGATGTACACTACTACGTCGGCGGGCGGATCGGCGATCAGCAGTTGGCGTATCCGGCCACGCTCGGGCACGAGTGTTCCGGAACCGTGATGGAGGTCGGTCCGGCCGTCACCGGGTTGAAGCCGGAGATGCGCGTGGCGGTCGATCCGGCCATCGTCTGCGGCCAATGCGACCAGTGCCGGGCCGGTCGGCCCAACACCTGCCGCAACCTGCAATTCATGGGCTGTCCCGGCGAGGCGCCCGGCGCGGTGGCTGAATATCGCGTGCTACCGGCCGAGAACTGCTTTCCAATCCCCGACTCGGTCTCGTTGGAACAGGCCGTGCTGGTCGAGCCGCTCTCGGTCGGGCTGCACGCGGTCCGCGTCGGCCAAATCCGGCCGCCCGCCCGAATCGCCGTGCTCGGGGCCGGGCCAATCGGCTTGAGCATCTTGCTCTGCGCCAAGGTCGACGCAGCTTGCACGGTCTACTTGACCGACCTGCTCGACGAGCGGCTGGAGGTCGCCCGGCAGTGCGGCGCCGACTGGATGGGCAGTGCGAAGGCCGAGGGCGTGACCGCGGCCGTTGCCGAGTGTGAACCCCAGGGGCTGGACTTGGTGTTCGAGTGTTCCGGCGATCCGGCGTGCATCGACCAGGCCCAACAGCTGTTGGCACCCGGCGGCACGCTGGTGTTGGTGGGGATCCCGCGGGAGCCCCGGGTAAGCTTCGATCTTCACGTGATGCGGCGGGCGGAGCTGACGTTTCGGAACGTCCGCCGGCAGACGGGTTGCGTGGCCCCGATCGTCCGGCTAATCGCGGAAGGCCGCATCAACACGGCCCCTTTGCTGACCCACCGCTTCCCGCTGGACCGGATTTCCGAAGCGTTCGAACTGGTCGACGGGTATCGCGAGGGAGTGATCAAGGCCGTCGTCGACCTGTCGGGGGCTAAATGAGTGGACCAGGCGTGCTTGTCTGAAGGACCGTAAGCGGGTATTCTGACGTGTTCTCGACGTGCCGTGCGACGGCTGGCTTCGCTCAGGGGCCGGGCGCGCAGACGATCAAGAGGAAGCCTGTCGCATCGGCGGCGGCCCCGGAGGATAGAAGGAGTATTCCATGAGAAGCGTGCTCTGCTCGGCGATCGGGTTGGCCCTCTCGGTGGTCATCGGATGTGGCGGCCAGTCGTCATAGTCGGCCGGGCCGGGCGGTTCGGGCCCGACTGCCGGTCCATCGGCCGAGGATTCCCAGGCGGATCAGCAGCCCGACGCGGTGATCGGCGTCTCCGTCTTGGCCACCACCAACCCCTTCTTCGTCGAACTGGCCGACGCCATGGTGGCCGAGGGGGCAAAGCACAACTTTAAGGTCATGGTGACCTCGGGCGAGAACACCGTGGCCACTCAGATGACGCAAATCCGCGAGTTCATCGCCCAACAGGTCGACGCGATCGCGCTGTGCCCGTGTGATTCGCGGGCGATCGGCACCTCGATTGCCGCCGCCAACGAAGCGGGCATTCCCGTGTTTACGGCCGATATCGCCAGTCTGGCCGAAGGGGCCGAAGTCGTCTGCCACGTGGCCTCCGACAACTACGGCGGCGGCAAGCTGGCCGGGCAGACGATGGTCGAGCTGCTCGGCGCGACCGGTAAGGTGGCCATCATCGACTTCCCCGAGATCGAATCGGTGATTTTGCGGACCAAGGGCTTTCGCGACGTCGTCGGGCTGGTCGAGGGAGTCGAGATCGTGGGTGCCTGGCCGGGCGGAGGCGACCAGGGCTCTGTCAAACCTTGAAATTGGGGTAGCTTCGGGCATCGTAACCCGAAGCGTAAGCGAGGAAAAACGCGGAATCCACCGCATCTCT
>JAFGRD010000034.1 GCA_016935315.1 Pirellulales bacterium | reverse complement strand
GTCCTCGAATACCCGGTGCGCGTTCCCGAGATTGAGACTGCCAGTCTGGGGACGCGAGTGAGCGTGCCGGACCGGGGAACTCTGCTGCTGGGCGGTCACAAGATTAGCGCAGCGTTCGACCGGGAGTCGGGGGTGCCAATTCTTAGCAAGATTCCCATTCTGAATCTGTTGTTCAGTAACCGCAGCGCGGTCCGCGATCAGAAGATCCTGCTGGTTCTCGTCAAGCCGACAATTATCCTTCAGGAGGAGACGGATCAGGAGGCGATCGCGGCGTTGGAGGAGAAATCGGCGACCGCGAATGGGTTGTGGTAGGGATGGGCCTCCATCTGGCCGATACAGAGAGATGGTCTGCACATGAGGGCTCATTAGTGCAGGCGCCGTAGGGTTTTAGCACGATTTACGGAAGAGGAGATATGAAACAGCGAACTGAGGGGCGGCTCGGCACCTGGCTGTTAGTAGTGTGCTCGGTGCTGGTTTTTTGCGCCCAAGCAGCGTTGTCAGCGGATGATCTGTCGTTTTGCCTGTCGGACGCGATCGGTTGTAGCGGTACTGTGTCGGGGGGGCACAGCGCGTTGCTCGTGCGTTTCACCGACGGAGACGAGCTATTCTCTACGCATCCGGGCTTGGTCGGTCCTCAGACCATGCGTGCCGTGCGCGAGACAATTGCCAATGAGATTGTGGAGGGGGCATCCGTTGCGGGCGAGTACGACGACATCGTGCCCGGACTGACGTTGGTCCGGCTTCCGTCCGGCATCTCTGCCGCAGATGCGGTGGTTCGATTCGCGGCCAGCCAGAGCGTGTTGTATGCGGAGCCCAACTATCGATATCAGCTCCTCCGCACGCCGAACGATCCGAACTTCAAGGTTCAGTGGGACCTGAATAACATCGGCCAGGACGGGGGGCTGCTGGACGCGGATATTGACATGCCGGAAGCGTGGAACATCTGGGCGGGGACGAGCGATGTCATCGTCGCGGTCCTCGACACAGGCCTGGATATGAGCCACCCGGAATTCGCGGTGAGTTTGTGGACCAATGATACGGAGATGATGGGGGAGCCGAACGTCGATGACGACAATAACGGCCGTGCGGATGACTACAACGGCTACAACTTCCTCGCCGAGACGGGCGACGTGACGGACGATGTATACCACGGGACGTACGTGGCAGGCGTCATCGCCGCTTTCACGAACAACATGATGGGCATCGCCGGTGTTTGCTGGCAGGACCCGGCGAGGGTGCGAATTCGGCTGATGCCGTTGAAGGTTGGCGACGAGGACGGCGTGAACTTGGACGCCGCCGTGGCGGCCATTCAGTATGCCGTTCTGTCCGGGGCGAAGATCATCAACGCGTCCTGGGGTTCGGCGGAGTACAGCGAGAGCCTCAAGAACGCGATCGAAGAGGCCGGCAAGAAGGGCGTCCTCGTGGCGGCGGCCGCCGGCAACGGTTCGCGCAACATCGACAGCTCGCCGGTCTACCCGGCCGGCTACCATCTGTACAATATCATCTCGGTCCTGGCTACGAACAACCGGGACCGGCTGGCTTCCACGTCGAACTATGGTCGGGGCTCGGTCGATCTTGGCGAGCCCGGTGAGGGTATCATCGGTACGCTGCCGATGGAGGCGACACCCGCGATGGCGGAGGCCGGCTTGACGCCCAGGTACGGGGTCCTCGGTGGCACGTCCGTAGCGGCGCCGCACGTTTCGGCCGCCTGCGCATTGCTCTGGTCGCAGTTCCCCACGCTGTCCTATTACCATGTGAAACATATCGTGATGCAGACGATAGACCCGGTCCTGCCGGGTTTGTGCGTATCGCAGGGGCGCCTCAATGTGAACAAGGCCCTGACCCTGGCCAAGGCGATTAGCCCGGTCGTCGTGGTACCGGGCGGCCGCAACGCGCCGCAGGTGACCAAGCCGGTCGTGCTCAACGTGCGGACCGCCGTCCAGTACAACACGATCCAGGAGGCCATCGATGGCGCCAACGATGGAGACGAGATCATTGCGGAGGGCAAGGCCGCCAGCAACACCATCTACTACGAGCGCATCGATTTCAAGGGCAAGGCCATCACCGTCCGCAGCGGAAACGTGCAGGACCTGAACGATCTGAGCATCTATCCCGAGACCACCTGCATCTCCGCCCTTTCCAGCCTGGGGTCGGTCGTCACGTTTGCCAGCGGGGAGGGACGCGGCAGCGTGCTCAAAGGGTTCACCATCAGTTGGGGCGTGGCGGTCAACGGCGGCGGCATTCGCATTGAGGATGCCTCCCCAACCATAGCGTACTGCATCATCAGCAACAACCAGGCCAGCGACTACGGCGCCGGCATCGACTGTTTCGGCGGTGAGCCGGACATCTCCAATTGCGTCATCAGCAACAATGTGGCCTTCGGCAGTTCGGCTGTCGGAGGCGGTC
This sequence comes from Pirellulales bacterium, assembly GCA_016935315.1. Taxonomy (GTDB): domain Bacteria; phylum Planctomycetota; class Planctomycetia; order Pirellulales; family Thermoguttaceae; genus JAFGRD01. The sequence continues at coordinate 10,658 of JAFGRD010000034.1, read as the reverse complement.
TGAACTTCGAGGACTGCCTCGGAAGCGTCACCGATTGCATCATCCGCAATAATATTAGCATGAATGAGGGCGGTGGCGTTGGCTGCTTCGAGGCATCACCGACGTTCGTCAACTGTCTGGTCACGAACAACGCAGCGGTGCACGGGAGCGGTCAATTCAGTCTCGTGGCCGCATCGCCGACAATCACCAACTGTACGATCTTCGTCGACAAGAACAATGGGGCCAAGGACGGCGGCATCTGGGCCTTCGATGGATCCGAGCCAACGATCGTGAACTGTATCCTCTGGGGTAACGGAGACGACCTCGTCGGCACGTCGGCGACATACTCCTGCATTGAGGACACGGACGACGCGGGCGACGGCAACACCCATGCCGATCCCCGGTTTGTCCAGGGACCGCTCGGTGAATACTACCTCAGCCAGAAAGCGGCCGGCCAGTTGAGTGACAGCCCCTGCGTCGGCGGGGGCGACCCGGAGACCGTCGCGTCGGTGGCTCAGCGCCTGCGCGGCATGACGACGCGAACCGACGGGATCACGGACACCGGCGTGATCGATATGGGCCTCCACTATGGGGCGGCCGAGGCGAAGTCCTTTCCGCTGACCGTCACTGTGGTCGACGGCAATGATATGCCGGTGGACGTCAACGACGCCGGCGGCACCGTCACCGTCGATCCAAACAGTAGCACCTTCCGCCAGTACGAGGTGGTGCGCCTCAGCGCTCACGTGAAGGACGGCTATCGGATCAAACGGTGGTCGGGGACTGCTGACGACACTGCGAAGGACCCAAACATCCTGATCACGATAACCGGGCCGACAGATGTCAGGATTGAATTTGAGAAGATCCCGATCTATCGTCTGACCACGAGAGTGGCGAGCGGGCGTTCAGCCGGCTCGTTGGAGCCTGACTATCATCGCGTGGCCGGACTCTACCCGGACGGCGCAGTTGTGGACCTCGTGGCCACGCCGGGGAGCACGTATATCGTCGACCGGTGGGAAGGAACGGACAATGACAAGTCCTGGGCCAACACCAACACGGTCACGATGACCGGCGACAAAGTCGTGACGGTCAGTTTCCGCCAGGCAAAGAGCCTGGCAGTCCCCGGGCAGTACAAGACGATCGCGCAGGCCATCGATGCGGCCGCCTCCCACGGCGACAAGATCGTCGTCTATGCACAGACGTACCACACGCATTCCCTCGATTTCCATGGCAAATCGATCATACTGACCAGCGAGAACCCGACGGACCCCTGCTGCGTGGCGAATACGATCATCGATTGCGACGGGCAGGACCGGGCGCTGATCTTCCAGAGCGGCGAAGGTCCGTACTCCGTGGTGCAGGGATTCACCATTCGCAACGGCTCGGCCGTGCCCACCCCGGTCGCCCCCGGAGGAACGGGCGCCGACGGACAGGATGCATTTGGCGGCGCCATTGCCTGCTTCAATGGAAGTAGTCCGACACTGGCGAACCTGGTGATTCAGAATTGCGTGGCCCAGGGCCAGAGAGGGGCGGACGGCAGCGATACGGCAGCTCCGTACGCGGCCCCGGCTGCCCCTACAGAACCTATTGATCCACCGGCGGCTCTGGACGCTCCACCGGCGGCGGACCCGAACGATCCGAATGTGACGGATCCGAACGCGCCGATCCCCGGAACCAATGGTCAACCGGGCCAGAACGGCGAGGCGGGCAGCACCGGAACCGATGGTCAGCCGGGTGTCGATGGCTACAAGGGTGGTCGGGGCGGTCATGGCTACGGCGGCGCCCTGTACTTTGACGCGAATAGCGCGCCGCTGATTCTGCACTGCACGATCGTCAACTGCCGCGCCATGGGTGGCAACGGCGGTTTTGGTGGACAGGGCCAGGATGGTGGACAAGGCCAGGACGGGGGAGGCGGTCAGGCCGGTCAGGACGGTCAGCCTGGCGGCGAAGGCGCGAATGATGGGCCGGGCGGCAGCGGCGGCAATGGTGGCGCTGGCGGTGCCGGCGGCGCCGGCGGCGCCGGCGGCAATGGCGGCCGCGGCGGCGATGGCGGCGACGGTGGTGAAGCCCTCGGCGGCGCGATGTACTTTGGCCCGGATTGTCGTCCGACGATCAAGTTCTGCACGATCACAGGGAGCATCACTCAGCAGGGTACGGGCAACTACGGCGGCACCGGCGGCGCCGGCGGCGCCGGTGGCAACGGCGGTGCTGGCGGTGCGGGTGGCACCGGCGGCGACGGCGCTGGAGACTCGCCTGCCGGCGAGGACGGCGCGGCTGGTGCAGATGGGGCTGGCGCCAAGGGCGGTGACGCCGGCGCCGGCGGGAACATGGGCAAGAACGGGGCAAGATCCTGGGGTGGCGCCATCTTCTTCGGCGACAATTGCCAGATCGAGATCTCCGATACGACGATCAGTTCGAGTGTCGCTCGCATCAAGGACCCCGGAACGACCTTCGTAGATGCGTATGCCGGTGGCGCCGGCGGCACCGGCGGCGCCGGTGGCAGTGCGGGCGGCAGTGGCGGCAACGCTGGCGCGGGCGGCGATGGCAACCCGGCCGGTCAGCCCGGTGGTCCGGGCACCGGCGGTGACGGCGGCTCGGCCGGCGGGACGGCCTCGGCAGGTAGTACGATTCAGAGCGTCCCGACAAACTTTGGCGGCGCCATTGCCTACCGTCCAAACTGCCAAGTCAAGCTGACGAACTGCACGATCAACAACAACACGGTCCGAAGCAACAGCGGCGGTGGCGAGTTCTACTCACAAGGCTGCCAGACGGAGCTTGTGAACTGCAATATCCGGGACAACACGGCTGGTATGCACGGCGGCGGGCAGGCCTTCGATCCCTACTGTTCGGTCAAGGCGACGGGCTGCGTCTATTGGGGCAACAGTGCCGGCATCGAGGCCAACGGCGTCCCGGTCGGCGACGGCGGCGGCCTCTACGCCTGGTACGATTGTCAGATCGACATCAATGAGACGACGTTCGCGAACAACCAGGCGCTGGGCACGAATGCCGCCGGTGGCGGTCTCTATGGCGGCGGCACCCTCATTGACGCGCTGGACGACTGGTACAACTTCAGCACGATCAACGTGAGCAACAGCATGTTCTCCGGGAACTTGGCGCCATTCGGCGGCGGCATGTACTGGTACGGGCGTGGCGCCACGGTCGACGTCTTCAACACGGTGGTTCAGAGCAACACGGCCGAGTTCGGCGGCGGCATGTACTGGAGCAACGGCGCGCCTACGATTCGCCAGTGCAGCATTCGGGGCAACACAGCCACCGGAACCACGGCGGTGACATTCGTTCCGGCACCGGCCATAGATCCGAACGATCCGAACACCTGGCCTGATCCGAGCGATTGGCCTATTCCGGGCGACCCGAATTCCTTCTTGCTCGATCCAAACTTTGTGTCTCCTCCAATACCGGTATATACTCCCAGCGAGTACGGCTCCGGCGCCGGAATCTTCGCTTTCTCCTCGGGGGCTTTGATCGCCAACAGCATCATCAGCGAGAACGTCGCGCTGGGCACCGGCGGCGGCGTCTACTTCGCCGGCGATCCGTGCACGCCGATGCTGAAGAACTGCTTGATCAAGAGCAACTCAGCTCTGGTGGGTGGCGGCGGTGTCGTGTCGTACTGGTACGCCAGCCCGACGATCTCGAACTGCACGATCGTCGAGAATACGGCGAGCGATCCGAACAACGCGACCCACGGCGACGGCGGCGGTCTGCTCTGTTCCTACAGCAGCCAGACGACGCTGACCGACAGCATTCTGTGGAACAACAGCGCCAGGCAAGGCAGCCAAATCTCAGTCGGCAGCTCAAGCGACGAGCGCCATCTGCAATGGCCGGCGAAGCTGACGGTCAGATTCTGCGATATCCAGGGAGGCCGGGGTGGCATTCACGTCGAGCAAGGCCGCACGCTGAACTGGCTCGCGGGCAACGTCGCGGTAGATCCCCTCTTCGTGGCTTCCTACTACCTCAGCCAGACGGCGGCAGGCCAGGCGATGGACAGCCCGGCCGTGGACACAGGAAGTGCGTCGGCGACCAGTCTCGGCATGGACCAGCACACGACTCGAACGGACAGAGTCGCCGATGCCGGCACCGTGGACATGGGCTTCCACTACGTCGGTGAAGGCCGGTGTTCGTTGATTGTGCAGGTAATCGGGCACGGCTCCGTCGAGCCGACGGGCGGCAATTACCAGGAATTCCAGGTGGTCACGCTGATCGCGCGTCCCGATGCGGGCTACCGCGTCAGACAGTGGACCGGCGCTGCCAGGAGTCCCGCGTGGAACGTCAACACGAACACCATCACAATGGATACTACGAGCAAGTTCGTCACGGTCGAGTTTGAGCGTGCTGTGACTCGAAACCTGCTGGTGCCGGACCAGTATCCGACGATTGAAGAGGCGGTGGAAGCGGCCGGCTTCGGCGACACGAACATCATCCTGAGGGAGGGTACGCATGGCGTCGCCTCGGCCCAGGGCATCGATTTCCAGGGCAAGATCATTACGCTCCGATCCGCCGACCCGAACGATCCACAGGTGGTGGCGCAGACGATCATTGACGCCGGCAACGACCCGCTCGATCCTCGCCGTGTGTTCCATTTCCACAGTGGCGAAGACCCCAACGTGCGGATCGAAGGCGTGACGATCACGGGTGGCCGGGCCCATTCCGTCGCTTCGGCGGGGCGCTATGGCGTCCTCCAGCCCAACCCGTACCAACCGACCGGACCTGCTGACACCGATCCGCCTCGTGCCGAGCGCGGGCGAGATGGGACGGGTGACGGATATGGTGGTGGTATCCTTTGCGAGAATAGCAGTTCGCCGACCTTCCGCAACTGTGTGATCGTCGGTTGCGTCGCGGCCGGCGCTCGCGGCGGCGACGGCGCCAGGGGCCAGAGCGGTTTCAACCCCGGTTGGTACTTCCTCCCGCTCACCGCGACGGATGCGAACAACCCCCCGCAAACCACGGAGAGCCAGTGGGGCGGCCACGGCGGCACCGGAAGCGGCAACGGGTACGGCGGCGGGCTGGCTTGCCGAACCGGCAGCGGGCCCGTGCTGATCAACTGCACGTTCCAGAACAACCAGGTGACCGGCGGCATCGGCGGCGACGGCGGCGACGCCGGCAGCAACACAGATTTCACCCGGGGCTCGGGCGGCAACGGCGGCACCGGCGCAGGCAACGGCCACGGCGGCGCTATCTACGCGGATGGTTCCAGCGGGCCCACCATTCGGGACTGCCGGTTCGTCAACAACATCGCCCGCCAGGGCGTGGGCGGCGATCCCGGTGCGGCCGGCTATGGTTCCGAGCTCGCTCAGCCGCGAGGACCGACAAGTGACGGTTCGCCGGGCAGCGGCGTATCGTCGATGCCAGGCAACCCAAGCGGCGGCGCGCTTTACTATGCCACCAGGACCACGGTCGATTGCCTTGGTTCCGTGTTCAACGGCAACATGGCCGCGGAAATCACAACGTCCGCACTCCTTGGGGAGAGCACCGTGGACACCGAGGGCGGCGCCCTGTACTCCGAGACGAGCACCGACGTTCTCCTGGGACACTGCCAGCTCCTGGACAATCGCGCCGGCGCCATCTATCTGGAAGGGCAGTCCACCTTCGACTGCAATGACTGTCTCTTCACCGGAAACAAGATCAGCTCCGAGACAACTACGAGTACCCTCTATTACTACTATAGCTTCACCTCCGCGCTGGCAAACTCCGACGGCGGCGCCGTTTACCTCGGACCGGGTTGCAGTCAGGTCAGGATCACGGACTCCCGCTTCCAGGGCAACGCTGCGCCCGGCAGCGGTGGAGCCATTCGCAGCCTGAGCGACGCCAGCTTCACGCGTTGCGTCTTCGGCGGCAACGTCGCAGGGGAAAACGGCGGCGCGTTGGAGGTTTACCGCGACACCGGTGATCCCGCGACGCACACGATCCTGATGTTGGGCTTCGAGCATTGCAGCTTCAATGGCAACTACGCCGGCACCGGCACCAGCGGCTGGGGCGGCGGCGCCCACTTCCAGGACGTCAATGCCACGTTTACCAACTGCGATTTCGTCGCGAACGTGGCCAAGAACGGCGCCGGCTTGTTCGCCGTCGGCTGTGACGTCACGATGTCGGGAACCGTCGTGCACGGCAACAGGGCCGAGGGCGGCAGCGGCGTGAGCACTTCCACGTTGTATGGCGTGCCTGGGAGCACTGACGTAGGCGGCGGTCTGTTCTTTGCCAACAGCAGTGCCACCCTGGAAGGCTGCACGCTCGCCTATAACAGCGTGGAAGGCGCCAACGGAACGGGCGGCGCCATCTGCTTCTACGGCGGGTACGTCGATCATGCGGTTGAGAACTGCCTGTTTGTGAGCAACACCGCAAGCAGGTACGGCGGCGCGGTCTCGGCCAGTGCCCATGCCGTGCCGAAGGTACGGAACTGCACCTTCGTCAACGACACGGCGGGCACGCTGGGTGGCGCCATCTTCTGCGATTGGAGCTCCGACGTCGACGTGCTCGACTCCATCTTCCAGAAGTGCAACCGGTACGCAGTCGCGGAAGACGAGAACTTCAGCAACGCGACGGTTCGCTACAGCCTCTTCGACGCAAACCCGGATGGCGCGTACGGTCTGCGCAACTCCCAGACGGGCCAGATTGTCGCCAAGACGGCGAAGTATCTGGACGGGACGAATATCACGGGTGATCCGCTGTTCGCCGCCGGGCCGATGGGCTCATTCTATCTGAGCCAGAGCCAGGCGGGTCAATCCCAGAACAGTCCCGCCATGGATGCCGGCAGTCAGTTCGCAGAGGCCGCTGGCTTGTCTCAGCGAACGACCAGGACGGACGGCGGGCTCGACAGCGGGCAGGTCGATCTTGGCTTCCACTATCCGGATCCTGTCCCGGTGCCCCAGTACACCTTGAGTGCTCACGTGGAAGGCGGTCACGGCAGTGTGGAGCCCACGAGCGGGACGTTCTACGCCGGTATGCTGGTGGCGTTGACCGCCACGCCGGACAAGAGCTACCGCGTCGCTCAGTGGACCGGGACAAGCAACGATGCCTCGCGGAGCAATGTGAATCCGCTCGTCCTGTGGTCCGACCGTGACGTCACAGTGCAGTTCGAGCAGCCCAGAACGATCCACGTCAGCAGCGACGCGGACTACCGGGCGATCCAGTATGCGATCGACGCGGCGGTGGACGGCGACACGATCATTGTGCCGACCGGCGTCTACAATCCGCCCTGGGCGGTCGGTTCCCACCCCGTGATTACGGTCAACAAGGGGGTCACGATCACCGGCGAGAATCCGAATGACGCGGATGCCGTCGGGGCCACATGGATGTACTACGCCTTCTGGGAGATTCAGACGACCGGTCCCGAGGCAACTATTGAGGGCTTCACGTTCTCCGACAGCCGCATGCACATCATTGGGTGCTCTCCGACGATACGCAATTGCTTGTTCACCGAGAACCACTGGTACGGCGGCGATGGGGACAATGGCAACGACAGAGGGGGCGGCCCTCCGGGACCTCCGTTTGACGGCGAGCATGGCGGCGGTGTTGCCGGCGGCGTCATGACGATTGCGATGGGCTCGCCTCACCTGGAGAACTGCACGTTCAAGGGCAACTCGGCCACCGGCGGCCAGGGCGGCGTTGGGTCGAATGGACTTGCCGATGTTCACCCCCGGGGCTTCGATGGCGGCTGGGGTGGCGCAGCCCTCGGTGGAGCGGTCTATTGCGGCTACTTCAGCAATCCAACGTTCACGGATTGCCGGTTCGAGGACAACTGGGCCCGAGGCGGCATTGGCGGCAACGGCGGCGACGGTGTCCAGAACGCCGTCGGCGGCCGTGGCGGTAGCTGGGGATACTCGCCGTCCCAGCAGATCGATCCATATCCGTCCATGGTCTGGCCGTGGTGGGAGTCGTACTACAGCCTCGCGCCGATTACCACGACGTATCCGGACATGTACGCGGAGAAACACTGGAAATGGAGCGGTTACGGTGGCGCCGTGTATTGCGAGTACTACAGCTCGCCGAAGTTCACGAACTGTGTATTCACGAATAACCACAGCTACGGTGGTCTGACCGGCGTCGGCGGCGACGGACCGGTTGACATCGTCAACCGCGAGCCGAACCGGCAGTTGAACATCGAGAACTTCGGCGGCGCCCTGTATGCCTGCTTCGGCAGCAGTCCCGAGCTGGTCAACTGCACGTTCACCGACTGCTCGGCGAACATCGAGTTCGATCCAAACACCGTGCCCGGTGCCGACTCCATATATGACGCCCCCTTGGGTGACATGTTCATCATACCGGACACCATCTACGTGAGTTTCGGTGGCGCCCTCGGATTCGAGGATGATTGCGCTCCGAAACTGGTCAACTGCACCGTCACCGACTGCGAGGCGACCGTCGGCGGCGGCGTCTGGTGGTCCAATTCCAGGGTGGAGATTACTGACAGCAACATCGCCGACAACCACGCTTACCACGGCGCGGGCCTCTACTCCATCGAGGCCACCGGAACGATCACGGGCACGTCCCTCGTACGGAACCGCGCCTTTGTGGAGCCGAACGCTCCGAACGGGCCCCTCGGTGAGTCCGGGTCGAACTACCCGTTCACCGGCAGGACCGGCTCGCTGCCCAGCGCGGAACCGAATGCCGCGACTGTGGCCGGCATGGTCTTCGGACGCGGCGGCGGTTTCGCCTGCATGGCCTCGGTAGTGAGCGTCGAAGACAGCGTATTCCGGGACAACGAGGCGAGCGCCTCCGGTGGCGGCATTTACTATAGCGGAAGCGACCTGCAGACGGCCTTCGCGCCGCTTGTGCACAACTCTCTGCTGACCGGCAACCGGGCCGGACGCGACGGCGGAGCGGTCTCCGTCAACTGGTATGCGGAACCGACGATCTCCAACTGCACGATTGCCGACAACAAGACCACGGGCTCGCTGGGCAACGGCGCGGGCTACGGCGGCGGCGTGTATTGCGATTATGACGCCAGCGTGACGATTCTCGATTCGATCCTCTGGGCCAACACCAGCGTCAATGGCGCCCAGGTCGCCGCGGGCACCGGCGTCGGGCAACAGTATCGCTCTGCAAACGTGATCATCCGCGATTGCGACATCGGGCCCCGGTTCGATCCGAACTACATGGGCACGATCGAGGCGGTCGCTCAGGCGGGCATCCAGGCGCCGGCGTCTCCCGCCGAGCGCAATGGTGGCGAAGTCCTGACGGATCGCGCGGAAATCTACCGCGGCTTCGATCAGGGCAAAGAACGGGTGCGAGTCATCGTGACAGTCGAGGAGCCGGCAGGACTGCGCGAATCGACCGATTGGAGCAAGCCGGAGTCGGTGAATCGATTCCGGGCGGGCATCGCCACGCGTCGGGACTCGGTTCTGGCTTCGCTGTCCGCCGGCGAGTTCATCGTACGCTACACCTATGAAAACGTGGCCGCTTTCTCAGGAGAGGTCAGTCGCAAGGGACTGGACGAGCTGCTTGCCAATCCTTCGGTCCGACACGTCGAGCCGGTCCGGTACGCGCGATCGTTGCTGGCACAGGCATTGCCTTTGGGCAATGCGCTGGAAACCCGGCACGCCTACAATGGTCACGGCACAGCGATCGCCATCGTGGACTCTGGCGTTGACTACCGTCACCCGATGCTGGGCGGTGGTAGCTTCCCGAATGCCAAGGTGATCGGTGGCTATGACACGGGTGGTCTTGATGCCGACCCGATGCCGACCGACCCACATGGCACGTGCTGCGCGGGCATTGCGGCCGGCAACCTCACCACGGCCGGCGACTATGTCGGCGGTGTGGCCTACGGCGCTAAGCTGTACGCCCTGAAGATTTGGGACGATGACGGCAACGCGCCCAGCGATTCGAGCATGCAGGCCTGGGATTGGTGCATCACCCATCGTAATGACAATCCCGAGAACCCCATTCTGGTCATGAGCAACAGTTGGGCAATATGGACGCTGCTGTTCAACGATTCTGGCGTTGCTGACGCATTCTCGCCGGCCCTGACAATGGCGGCTCGGACGGCGACGAGCATGGGAATCACCATCCTTGCCGGCTCGGGCAACGATAGCTTTGCCGGACAGGGCATAACGTGGCCGGCGGCCATGTCCGATGTGATCTCCGTTGGCGCTCTTTTTGACACGACCAGCGCCGTGACCGGATATTCCAACACGGCGAACCTTCTGGATGTCCTTGCGCCGGCGGACCCGGTCTATACGACTGATATTGTGGGTCTCGGTGGCTACTCACCAACAGACTACGCGCCGGCCTTCGCGGGAACCTCATCTGCGTGCCCGTTTGCGGCGGGCTGCGTGGCTGATATCCAGAGCGCCGCCATGAAGAGGATTGGCAGATACCTCACCCCGGCGGAAATCAAGACACTCCTGGTCGCCACCGGCGATCCGGTGACGGACACGAAGGTTGCGATCACGAGGCCTCGTGTGAACCTCGGGGCTGCTCTGATGAGTCCTTTCGGTCCGCCGATCTTCCTTGCCGAAGGCTGTGAATTGAACGGCTGGGAGTCGCCGATCACCAAGAACTACAACCGTTGGGACATGCAACTGTGGGGCACCGTCGCCCGAGTGATAGAGCAGGATCCGGAGTTCGTCCGGGGCTATTTCCTGAGCCACGTGGCGGCCGGCCAGTCGACGACCAGTCCGGCGGTCGATGCCGGGGACGTTGCTGCCGATGACGCCGCGCGGGGC
>JAFGRD010000033.1 GCA_016935315.1 Pirellulales bacterium | reverse complement strand
GCGCCGTCAGCACGTTCGAGAACGCGGGGACGGTCAAGAAGTCGGCCGGGACGGGGACTGCGGCCTTCCAGGCCGTCTTCAACAACATGGGGACGCTCTCCGTCGAGAGAGGGACTGTGGAACTGGCTCGCGGCGGCACAAGCAAGGGCCGTCTCGACGTCGGTCAAAGGGGCCTCGTGAAGTTCTCGAATACCACGTTTGATTTCAGCCAGGCCAGCCGGGTCAGCGGTCCTGGGACCATCATGTTCAGCAATGTCGGCTCAGCCGCCTCCCCGCAGCGTTTTGAGACGATGAGCCGTGACGAAGGGAACGTCCCGTTTGGCTACAGCCGCGGCTATCCCGTGGGCGGACTGGCCATCGAGGGATCGAGCTACGTTCAAATGATGGACTGCGTAGACAACTCGACGGGCGTGGGCGCTGAGGCGCTATACGTCGATAACCTCGTGGTTGCAGCAGCCGCGACGTTGGACCTGAATCTGTTCCACGCCTACGCCCGCTCGGGAGCCATCTACGGCACCGTCATCGGCGGTTCGCTAAACGCCATTCCGGACGGTGGCCGCATTGACCTGAACACGCCGACTTCGGCCGCGATCGCCGTGGAAGGGGAAGTCGACGAGTGGACATTCTTCGGCTACGCCGGACGTGGCATCACAGTCATTGCCAATCCCGGCACCGGAGGCGATTTTCCCCCCTCCGAACCAACGTTGGACTACGCCCAAGTTCGCGTCTTCGCCCCAAGCGGAAGTCTCTTGGCGGCTGGCACTGGCAGCAGCGAGGGAGAAGTCGTCCGCCTGGTCGGCATCGAGCTGACCGAGCGAGGTGAGTACCGCATCGAGGTCTCAGCCACAGCGGGGCAACCGTCAAGCCGCGGGAACTACAACTTGAGCATTTGGAATGCAACCTTCGATGTCGCGCCGCTGATCTTCGGTCAGCCGACGACCGGTACCGTCGACACGGCCTACAGTGCCGATCGTTGGACCTTCTCGGCCCTCGCGAACCAGCAGGTTCAGTTTGACTTGATCGCATCCTCCAGTTCGTCCGTCCAATTCAAACTGAGCGGTCCCAACGGATGGACTGGCTTTAGTGACCTTGCTCAGGACTCCGGTTTGATCACGCTTCCGGAACCAGGCTCTTATGCCCTCGAAGCGTATGCCGTTGGGGGGGACGGTGGCAGCTATTCGTTCCAGCTACTCGAAACTTTGCAGACCGGCTTGACACTCGGAGCACCCTACGCTGGCACAATCGCTGGCAGCGGCCACGCCCAGCTCTTCCGCGTCGAAATACCGGAAGAAGACAAATTGATCGTCTTTCTCGATGATGCCTCGGACGCCAATCAGAACGAGCTCTATATTAAGCTGGGCGCGCCGCCAACGCGGGCGGACTATGCCTATCGCTTCGACACAATGGCTGCGGCGGATCAACAGATCATCATCCCGGTCGCACACTCAGGGGTCTGGTACATCTTGATATACAGCCAGGCGACGCCCAACCCCGGGCAGTTCTCACTCGTCGCCACAACCACTGATATCTTTTTGAGGGATGTTACACCGGACTATCACGGAGATGGAGAAGACATCACGCTCACGTTGATAGGCGTCGGCTTTGATCATGGGACGACCGTCGAGCTGGTCGCCGCGGACGAGACAGCCTACTCCGGCATCATTGGGCCACTCGTCACGTCCACCCGACTTTCGGCCACGTTTCCTTCCGGCAGTGTGCCACCGGGGGTTTATTCGGTCCGAGTCGCGGATCCAGGTGGCGACTCGTCGACGCTCGCCGACACCTTCGAGGTCCGTTCGGGCGGTGCCGCCCATCTGGAGACCGAACTAATTCTCCCCCGAAACGTGGGGCGGCACACCGTGGCCACGCTCTACGTCGAGTATGCCAACACAGGAACAAACGCCATGCCGGCACCGCTCCTGGTGCTGCGGGTTAGTGATCGGGCCTTGATGACGCTCGACGAGTCGCGCGTCGTGGCCGGTTTCTGGACGTCAGCCATCCCCGACGGCTACAGCGACACGATCGAGATCTTGGGCTGCGGCGTCACGCCCGGCGTGCTGCAGCCCGGCGAGCGGCTCCGAGTCCCGGTCTATTATGCCGGTCTCTTGCAGCCGTGGGATATGACCGACCGTTCGGTCGACTTCGCGATCGAGAGCATCGAGACCGGCACGACGACCCCCATCGACTGGGAGGTGGTCCACAACGCCCTACGTCCGGCGAGCATCCCGGTCGCTGCTTGGGATGTTATCTTTGCCAATTTGGTCTCCCAAATCGGCAGCACCTGGGGCGACTATGTCCGCATGCTGGACGAAAACGCGGCCTACTTGGGTGGATTGGGCCGGTCGGTCGTTGATGTCAGCCAGCTTTGGCAATTCGAGGTCCAGCAGGCTGCCGGGCTCTCGCCGCTCTCCCTGCTAGCAACGGCCGTCGATGCCGACGTGTCGGCCCCTCAGATCCCGCTTACCTTTGGCCGGAGCTTCTTGCCCTCCCTCGTCGCCCGCCACGAGCTAGGACCCTTTGGGAGGGGTTGGTATCTTGCCGGCGGCTGGCAGCGGGTATTCCAGGTGGAGTCGGATGGGACGGTGGCCATTTCCGGGTCCGGTGGCGGTCAGCGCCGCTTCGAACCCGACAGCCGGGGTGGCTACTTCTCTCAAACGGGTGACAACAGCCAGCTGAAGTCGCTCGGTGGCGGCGGATTCACCCTTCGCGAAGCCAACGGCCTCGTGACCTGCTTCCGTCCCGACGGCAAGGTCGAATACGTCGAGGAAACAAACGGCGTCCGTATTACCGCCGGTTACGATGGCGACCAGCTGACCAGCCTGACCCACTCGTCGGGCCGATCCCTGCAGATCGCCTACAACGCGGCGGGGCGAATCGAATGCATCACCGACCCCTTTGGCCGGACGACGCTCTACAGCTACGACACGGCCAACGAACACCTCACGGCGGTGACAGGGCCGGGCGGACTCACAACTCACTATACGTACGGCACGGGTGGCGGTCCGGCGATCGAACATGCCCTCCTCTCCATCGAATACCCGGACGGCTCCCACCGCTACTTCACCTATGACGCCCACGGGCGGCTCGAGTCCACGTCCCGCGACGGCGGCGCGGAGGCCATCTCATTCTCCTACGACTCCGCGGGCACGGTCGCGGTAACCGATGCAGCTGGCGGGACGACAAAGTACTTCTTCGATCACCGCAACTTGGTCGGCAGAATTGAGTGCCCTCTAAATCACATAACAAATCTGGCTTACGACGTGGAAGGCAATCTCACTGCGGTCGAGGACACCCTCGGGCAGACGTCCAGCTACGCGTACGACGCCGCTGGCAACCTGACCCGAATCACCGACCCGCTCGGCCAGTCTTCCCTCCTCGAATACAGCGGGCCATTCAATCGACTCAGCTCCGCGACTGGCGCCCGAGGCAATTCGACGCAATACACCTATGATGCCGCCGGGAACCTCACATCGATCATACGGGCTGACAACAGCGTCGAGCGATTTCGATACGACTCCCACGGTAACGTCGACACCTGGATCAACTGCCGTGGGCAGGCCGTTCACTACACGTTCAATGCGGACGGTCAGCTACAGCGTAAGGACTTCGTCGATGGTTCCTCTGTCGAGTACACCTACAACGACCGAGGCAATCTCGGAACCGCCGTCGATGTTATGGGGACGACCTGCTTCGAGTATCTCGATCCCATCCACCCAGATCTCGTCACGCGAATCACGTATCCGTCGGGACGCTTCCTGGAGTATACCTACGAAGACGGCCAGCGAGTCGCAATGGTCGATCAAGACGACTTCACCACAACCTACCATTACGACGTCGCCGGGCGGCTTGAATCACTCCGTGACGGCAGCGACCAGCCCATCGCCCAATACGACTACGATGCCGCTGGACGGATCGATCGCTGCGAACTGGGCAACGGCACATACACAACCTACGAATACGACCTCGCCGGCCGGCTCGAACACCTCGTCAATCACGCGCCGGACACCTCGGTCAATTCCCGCTTCGATTACACATACGATGTCCTCGGCCGCCCCAGCAGCATGACGACGCTGGAAGGTGCGTGGACCTACGCTTATGACGCACTCGGCCAATTGATAGAGGCCCTTTTCGTCTCCGCGTATCCGGCATCCATCCCAGATCAAAACCTGGAATACGGGTATGATGCCGCCGGTAACCGAGTTCGCACGATTATCAACGGCGTCACCACCGAGTACACGACGAACGACCTCGATCAGTACATCCAAGTGGGCGAATCGATCCACACATACGACCCCGACGGCAACCTCGTTGCCGAATCCGGCGGCACGACGAACGCAACCTATACCTACGACACCGAGAACCGCCTCATTGGCCTCGTCAACCCATCCGGGGCTTGGACCTATCATTACGACGCGTTGGGGAACCGCTTTGCCACGGAATGGAACGGCGAGCGAACCGAATACCTCCTCGACCCGTTCGAGCTGGCCGACGTCGTTGCGGAATATGGCAATAGCGGTGACCTGTTGGCCCGCTACGTGCACGGCCTCAACTTGGCAAGCCGCGTCGACTCGGCCGGCACCTCTGCCTACTACGACTTCGACGCCACCGGCTCCACGGCCGGCATATCCAATGCAGCCGGTACGTACATCAACGAGTACAGCTACCTCCCGTTCGGCGAGAGGCTGCAAGACACGGAAGCCGTCACGAATCCCTTCCAATACGTGGGTGCGTTCGGCATCATGACCGAGGCAAACGGCCTGGATTTCATGCGGGCGAGATTCTATCGGCCGCTCCTTGGCGCATTCACCAGCTCGGAACCGAGCCGGCTTCCACTCCAGGATCGCTACCTCTACACCCAAAACAGCCCCCTGGCTTTCATTGATCCGACCGGCTTTTCGACCAGTGTCGGCGGCAGGGGCCTCTCAACCGCTGACAACATGGGCGGGAATTTCAGCGGAATTGCATTCCCAGACACGTGCCTGGAAGGCTTCAGCGACGTCCCGTACCCCAATCTGCCCGGACCCGTCCTGGATGAAGAAGACCTGTTCGACCTGTATTTTCCCAATCCCAAGCCGGCCTGGTCCCCACCCGACTGCGACCCCCCCTCCGGGCCGTTCTGGCCGGAACCGGGTGAAGAACCTGAACCCTTCTTCTTTCCCCCTGACCCGCCTCCCGGTGCGTCGGGCGGTGAGGGAACCTCGGACACGGCCGGTTCCATCGATCCCAATCAGAAAACCGGCTCCGCCGGCTTCGGCCCGGAAGCCTTCATCCCACCGGATATGCTGCTCTCTTACCGCGTTGATTTCGAGAATGACGCGGAGGCAACAGCACCGGCCCAACACATTATTATCACGGACCAACTTTCCGCCGATTTGGATTGGACCACCCTGCAATTCACCGAGGTTGGATTTGGCGACACGCAAATCACAATTCCTCCAGGATATCAGTATTTCCAGACCACGGTCGGAATGCGCTATAACCACCAGGACTTCGATGTCGAGATTGAATTAGCCTTCCAGACGGAAACAGGTTTAATCCGGGTCACGTTCCAGTCGATTGATCCCCAGACCAACCTGCCTCCCGATGTCCTAACTGGCTTTTTACCCCCCGAGGATGAAACGGGCCGAGGTATGGGTTATTTTAGTTACATGATCCACCTTCTACCCGGCCGACCCTCCGGGACTGAAATCCGCAACGTCGCTTTGATCACGTTTGACAGCGGCGAGACGATCGCCACCAACCAGATTGAACCCCATGATCCGGCCCAAGGGACAGATCCCGCAAAGGAAGCCTTGGTAACGGTTGATGCTGGAATTCCAACAAGCGCGGTGGCACCACTGCCAAGCTTAGTCCTTCCAACATTCGAGATCCATTGGTCCGGGGCAGATGATCCAGAGGGTTCCGGTATCGCAAACTACGACCTCTACTCGTCCATGGACGGTGAGGAGTTCGTCCTGTTGGCTGAGGCGGTTACAAATACATCGGTCATTGTGACTCTCGAATCAGATCATACCTACGCTTTCTACACCCGCGCTCGCGATAACGTGGGCCATGTTGAAGAAGCGCCATGCGTGCCTGATACAACTACTTCGGTAGTCGGATTAGCCGACTTCAACGCAAACGGCATCGTTGACAGCGATGATCTTCAGCTCTGGGAAGGCGGTTTTGGTACGACAGAAGGGGCAATTTTTTCGGACGGAGACGCCGACACGGATGGCGATGTCGACGGAAACGACTTTCTGCAATGGCAACGGGATTTTGGTGAATTGTGGGGGACTGGATCAGCTGATTCAACAGCAGTCGGCTCAACTGGTGCGGGATCTCTGGAGATCAAGGATAATGCAAACCAAAGCAGGATCGGCATTTCAAATGGTTCCAAAAGCTCGACAAGAATTGCTCTAAGTCGTGGTTTGGTGGTTAATCTCCCGCAGTTTCAATGCCACGGAACCATCCCGGATCTACCATTCCACCGTGCTCGGATGATCGATGCCGCGATCTCAGGATTCACGCGCTGGGAAAAGGACGAGGCTCGCCCCTTCGCACAACTGGACGATCCTCAACGAGTACCAGTCGGTATAGGTCCTAACGAGGGGCCATGGCTCGGCAAGCGGATGATAATGGATACATCTCTATCTTTTGGATCTTCGGATAGTCGGCCAACGCGCAGCAGTAGAGACCGATATGCCGAGTTGGAAATCGCCTTGGAAGAGCTTGGCCAAAATGGTTGCTTAATAAAGAGGAACACTCTTCAAAAGGAATCCTACTTCACATTGTATCCGGACAAAGCCAGCTAGACCGCACTAGCCACTATCAGAAGGGGCGGGAGAGCCCTGACTAGG
>JAFGRD010000032.1 GCA_016935315.1 Pirellulales bacterium | reverse complement strand
TTCCTGAGCCACGTGGCGGCCGGCCAGTCGACGACCAGTCCGGCGGTCGATGCCGGGGACGTTGCTGCCGATGACGCCGCGCGGGGCTTCGATCCCGCTGCGTACACGACCCGCACCGATGCGGCAGGCGATGTCAACGCCCTCGACCTGGGGTATCACTATCCGATCAGGTTCATGTACCAACTGACTGTCAAGGTAGTGGACCAGGATGGACAGGAATTGACCGATCCGGCGACGATCCACGGCTCCGTGGACCCGAATTCCGGCGGGTATCTGGCCGGCGAGGTGGTGACTCTGGTCGCGCAGCCGGACCCGAACTACCAGGTTGACGCCTGGATCGGCACGGACGACGACGCATCCGTGAATGCGACGAACACGGTGACGATGAACTCCGACCGGGAGGTAGGCGTCCGGTTCAAGGAGTCGCCCAAGCACACGCTGACGGTGAGGGCCATCGGCTCCGGCACGGTCGAGCCGTCGGGCGGCGAATTCCACGAGTTCCGTCGGGTGGATCTGGTCGCCACGCCGCAAGAAGGCTATCGCGTCAGACAGTGGACCGGCACCGATCACGACCCGTCATACAAGGTCAACACCAATACCGTGACAATGGGCAAGGCGGACGTCGTCGTCACCGTCGAGTTCGAGCGAGACGTGACACGTATCATCCATGTCCCGACCGAAGTCGCCACTATCGAGGAGGCCATCTCCGTCGCCGGGCCGGGCGGCACGAGGATCGTCGTCGATCCGGGTGTCTATCGCACGACCAACCGCAACGGCATCGATTTCCGCGGCAAGATCCTGACGTTGAGTTCCACGGACCCGAACAATCCGGATATCGTGGCCAGGACCATCATCGACTGCGGCGGCACAGAGTACAATCCCGCTCGCGCGTTCCACTTCCACAACGGCGAGACCCCCGACTGCATCGTGCGTGGTTTCACGATTCGCAACGGGTTCACGATCGGCGCGATCGGTGCGCCCGCACCATCTCCATTCCTGCCCTACGACCCACCGGTATTGCCGCCACATCCGGCGGACAATCTGCCGCCGGTTGCGCCCGATGGCGCCGGCGCCACGGGCGTGGGCTACGGCGGCGGTATCCTGTGCGAGAACGGTAGCTCGCCAACCATCCTGAGCTGCGTAATCGAGAACTGCGTGGTGATCGGTGCGCGCAGCGGCGACGGTGCCGACGGGCTTTCGGGCCCGTGGAACTGGGTAGATGCCAACGCTCCGGCGACCACGAACAGTAGCAGCGACGGGCAGTGGGGCGGAATGGGCGGCCTGGCCCTCGGCACCGGCTACGGCGGCGCCATCGCCTGCCGCCAGGGCAGCTCTCCGCAGATCATCCGTTGCACGATCCAACACAACACGGCTATCGGCGCATTGGGTGGTTACGGTGGCGACGGCGGCAACGCTGCCGGCACAGTCGGCAGTTGGAGCGGCCGTGAAAGCAGCGGCGGGGACGGCGGCAATGCGATCGGCAACGGTTTTGGCGGCGGTCTTTATGCCGATGCGTCTAGCCATCCGACGTTGGTCGACTCCACATTCCTCGACAACTTCGCCCTCAGCGGTGTTGGCGGCCTGGGCGGCGTGCGCGGTCTCGGGACTGCTTTGGACACGTATATTGCCTGGGATGGTTACGCCGGTCTGTCCCTCGCCAGGGTGCAGAACCGCGGCGGCGGCGCGTACTTCGAGGCCGGCAGCCAGGCCAGCATCGTGGGCTGCAAGTTCGACTACAACAAGTCCTGGGATCAGCGGTTCCTCGGCTATCGCGCGGCTTTCCAGCAGCGTCCGATGTATGCCGGCTACGACGGGATCGCAGGCGCTTTGTACTGCGGCCCCGGCTGCGCACTGAGCTTGAAGGGAACGAGCTTCACCGGCAACTACGGTGGCGCGGTCGTCCATGACGGCGGCAACGGCGTGATCGAGATCATTGATTGCAGGTTCGATCGCAATGAGTTCATCACCTACCGCGAGCCCAACGACCTCAAGTACTTCGATAGCGCCGCCCTGGTCGGCAGCCGCTATCCACACGATTGGCTTTGGGCGTACTATCAGCAGGTCAGACCGACACTGTACGACCCGAACATGGTGGCCCTGTATGTGACCTACCTGACGGGGACACCGACCACGCTGGAGGACGTGTGGCGGCCTCGCGGCGCCGGTCTGTACATCGGTCCGAAGGCCGAGCTTGCGGACATCCGCAATACGCACTTCCACGGCAATGTCAGCGCTACGGACGCCGGAGCCCTGTGGCTCGAGAGTGACGCCAACGTCGTCGATTGCACATTTGGCGAGAACACGGCCGGCAACAAGGCCGGTGGACTCCTCGCCTTCTGCGACACGGGCGATCCGAACCATCCCGCCATCATCGATGTGAAGATGGAGCGTTGCACCTTTGTCGACAACGAGGCGGCCAAGCTGGTTCGCAACGAGTTCCTGGCCTGGCTGATTGGGTTGCCGAGCTTCTCGTTCCAGGGCACGCAAGAGCGATGGCCGGGTGAGACGGACAAAGAAGGTCTCGGCGGCGGCGCATACTTCAAAGACGTTAACGCCACGCTGGAGGAATGCCACTTCCTGCGCAATAAGGCCAAGAACGGAGGCGCCTTGCTCACCGTGGATGGCCGCCTGGAGCTCACGGGTGGCACTATCCGTGGCAACACTGCCACCGGGGCGAGCAACATCGACACCTACACGGGCAAGGACCTCGTGGGGAATTGGCAGGTCAGTCGCAGTCAGGACCTGAGCGGTGGCCGCGACATTGGTGGAGGCGTCGTATGCGTGGGCTCCGATGCCGCCATTGTGAACACCACGTTCCAGCAGAACGTTGCCAACGGAATTAGCGGTCGCGGCGGCGCCTTGTGCTTCTACGGCTACGCCGACGAGCAGACCGTCAGGAACTGCCTGTTCGCCGAAAACACCGCCACGTCGGCGGGCGGCGCCATCTCCTGTGAAGTGTACGCGAGGCCACAGGTCGCCAACTGCACGTTTGTCCTGAACACCGCGGAGAGGCTTGCCGGCGCCATCTTCTGTGATTGGAGCTCCGACGTGACGGTGACGGACTCCATCTTCCAGCAGAACAATCACTATGCGATCGGAGAGGATGACTTCGGCGGTGCGACGGTTCGCTACAGTCTGTTCCATGCGAACGCGGATGGTGACTACGGCCTTCGCAACTCGGTCACCGGCAACGTCGATGATAGAGCCGCACAGGACCTGGATGCGACCGACACCGCGGGCAATCCTCTGTTTGTCACCGGTCCGTTTGGAGGCTACTACCTGAGCCAGACGACGTCCGGCCAGGCCACCGACAGTCCGGCCATCGATGCCGGCAGCGATGCCGCTCAGGCCATCGGCGTAGGGGCGCTGACGACGCGGACGGACGGCGTGCCTGACGACGGCGCCGTCGATCTGGGGTACCACTATGCTGACCCGACCGGTCTGCCCATGTACACCTTGACGACCCAGGTCGTTACAGGCAAGGGCCGGGTGGCGCCGTCGACCGGCCAGTTCTACGCCGGGACGATCGTGGACCTGAAGGCGATTCCCGACAAGGCGTGGCGCGTCCAGAAGTGGTCTGGCAGCGGCAATGACACGGCCGGCGCAGACAACTTCGTGATCATGACCGGCGATAAGAGCGTCAGCATCTGGTTCGATCAGCCGCGAGTTCTCAGGGCCGAGAGCTACCAGTCCATCCAGCACGCGATCGACGACGCCAACAACGGCGACGTCGTGATCGTGCCCTCGAGCACGTACAGCACGGAGAGTCTGTATGTCGGGTCAGATCTGTGGATCATCGACAAGGCCATTACGCTGGCCGGTCCATATCCGGACGATCTCGATGGAGCCGCATCCACGATCATCAAGAACTACGTCGTGTACGTAACGTCGTCGGACGTCATCATTGAGGGTCTGACGTTCACCGGATACAGCAAGATCCGGGTCTTGTCCGCTTCGCCGACCATTCGCAATTGCCGGTTCGTCGATTGCGGCATCTATGGCTGGAACGGCTCGAACAGCACGCAAATCCTCGATGACGGCACATCTGGGGCCTCGGTTCAAGGCGGCGCCATTGAGCTCGTGAATGCCGGACCGAAGGTGGAGAACTGCCTGTTCTCCGGCTGCTGGCTCGTCGGCGGTGATGGCGGGCCGGGTGATCCAGGTCCGCCTCCCGCTACAGGTCACGATGGCGGCTGGGCGGGCTATGCCTATGGAGGGGCGGTCTATGCTGGATTCTGGAGCAGTCCGGTCTTCGAGGATTGCCGGTTCGAGAACTGCTTTGCCGAAGGTGGCAACGGTGGCCCCGGCGGTGCCGGTGGCATAGGCGGTCGCGGCGGCAACTGGGAATGGTCTCGTGACTCCATCGAGACGGGCCCGTTGACCGCGCCGTACTGGTACTGGTGGGATGGCTGGGACTATGCTCTGTTCAATGTTGAAGGGCTGCCTGAGTTTGGCTCCGGTCCCGGCTTGCCGAGCATGTATTGTGAGTACTGGAAATATAGCGGCTACGGCGGCGCTGTCTACTGCGAGAACGAGACCTCGGCGAAGTTCGTTCGTTGCTCGTTCGAAAACAATGTCACGCGAGGCGGCCTGTCCGGCGAGCCCGGCGCTGCCAGCGCAGGCATCCTGCGCAGGACGCCGAACCGGCGGTTGCAGATGCCCAACTATGGCGGTACGGCATACGCCTGCCAGGGCAGCGCGCTGGAGTTTGTGGACTGCCGGATTGCCGGCGGCGTGGCCGATCCGAACCTGGATCCCAATACATGGCCGGACCCGACGAATCTCGCCAATCCCAATGAGCCACACGACATCTACGTCAGCTATGGCGGCGCCGTGGCAGCCGAGACCGACTGCGTGATCAAGTTCGTCAACAGTAAGGTCGAGGATTGCCGCGCTACAGTGGGCGGTGGTTTATACCTCGTGGATTCGAAGCTGGAAGTCGTCGACAGCAATATCGCCGACTGCAACGCGTACCACGGCGGCGGCGTGTATGCGGTCGAGACGACCGGCACGATCAGCAGCTCGAACTTCACCGGGAACAAGGCGGCCTACGAGCATCCCGGCGCTGTGCTCGTTCCGGACCCGAACGATCCGAACTTCCTGCTCGTGACCTCGCCGTATGATGCCGGCGCAGTCTATGGCCAGGGCGGCGCCCTGTTCTCCATGTCGGCGCCTTTCAATGTGACGCACAGTGTCTTCCGCGACAACGAGGCCAGCGCCTCCGGCGGCGCCATCTACTATGGCGGCTCCCGTCTGCAAGAGACGTTCACGCCGTCCCTGCGAAACTCCCTGCTGACCGGCAACCGCGCCGGTCGTGACGGCGGCGCCATTTCGTCCAACTGGTACGCCGAGCCGACGATCGCCAACTGCACGATCACCGACAACAAGGCGGCAGGCACTCAAGGTGAGGACGCCGGCTATGGCGGCGGCGTATACGTCTCCTACAACAGCTCCGCTACGATCGTCAATTCGATCCTCTGGGACAATATCGCCGTCCGCGGCGCTCAACTGGCCGTGGGCACCGGCTTCGAGCACGAGCCGCGGCAATCGAGCGTGACGATCACGAACAGCGACATCGGGCCTCGGCTCGATCCGAACCAGGTGGACCCGATCGTCGCGATTGCCAAAGAGAACATCCAGTCCGAGAAGCCCGCAGGTTCCACGTCCGGCGGAAGCGTCCTGATCGACAGTGCGGAGATCTACCGCCGGTTGGACCGGGACGGGAAGGCCGCCGTCATCGTGACGCTCGCGGAGCCGGTGGGTCTGCGCGAATCGGTCAACTGGAACAATCCCACGTCCGTGGGCCAATTCCGGGCTCAGATCGCAGATCGGCGTGCCCAGGTCCTGCTGTCCCTGGCGCCAGGGGAGTTCACGTCTCGTCACCAGTTCGCGAACGTGGCGGCCTTCTCCGGCCGGATCACTCGCGGCGGTCTGGAAAGACTGGTCGCCAATTCGCTGGTTCGCGCGATCGAGCCGGTGCGGACGGACCGGCCGATGTTGAGACAGGCCCTGGCGTTGAGCAACGCGCTCGAGATTCGCAATGTCTACAGCGGCAAGGGCGTTGCCATCGCGATCGTGGACACGGGTGTCGATTACACGCATCCGCGTCTGGGCGGCACCGGCCGGGCCAGCCCGACGGCATTCCCCAATACGAAGGTCATCGGTGGCTACAACACCGGCGACAACAGTCCGGACCCGATGGCCGGCGAGGCTCATGGAACCGCCTGTGCCGGCATAGCGGCCGGCGGCCTCGGTACGTACCAGGACTACGTCGGCGGCGTCGCCTATGACGCGAAGATCTATGCCGTCAAGGCCACGCAGGGGACCACAGGGTCCTTCTTCAGAGACGATGAGATCGCCGCCTGGGATTGGTGCATCACGCACCGCAACGACGACCCGGAGCATCCGTTGCTGGTCATCAGCAACAGTTGGGGCGGTTCCTTCCCCATGGACGATGCGAACATGGCCGATGCGCAGTCTCCCGCGATGACGGCTCTGGCCCAGACCGCCATCGATCTGGGTATCACGATCGTGGCGGCGTCGGGCAACAATGGATTCGCCGGACAGGGTCTGTCGTGGCCGTCCGCGATGTCCGGGGTGATCTCGGTGGGCGCCGTGTACGACACGACCGACGTGGTGACGTTCTACTCCAACGCGGCCGAGAATCTGGATGTCCTGGCGCCGGCGGACCCGATGTACACATTGGACATCGTTGGCCCCGGCGGCTACACGTCCGGCGATTACTTCCCGTTCTTCAACGGGACCTCGTCGGCAACGCCGTTTGTGGCGGGCTGCATCGCCTCGATCCAACAAGCGGCCAAAGAGAAGATCGGGCGGTTCCTGAGCCCTGCCGAGGTCGAGGCACTTCTGATCCGGACGGGCGATCCTGTGACCGATATCAAGGTTGCCATCACGAAGGCGCGAGTGAACCTGGGCACGGCCCTGACGACCCCGAGTGGCCCGCCCGTGTACGTGGGCAAGGGCTGCGAGATCAACGGCTGGGAGGCGCCGGCCTCCGCCAGCTATGCAAGCTGGCAGTCGCAGTTGTGGGGCGTCGAGGCACAGGTGATCGAAGAGGATCCGCTGTTTGTCAACGGCTGCTACCTGAGCCAGTTGGCGGCTGGCCAGACGGCCGAGAGCAACTGCGTGGACGGCGGGGCCGACCTGGCCGAGACACTCGGTCTGGACAGCCGCACGACGCGCATTGACGGCGTCGAAGACAGTGGCCAGGTGGACATGGGCTATCACTACGCTCACGGCGTCGCCAAGTACGAGCTGAGCGCGACGGTACTACCCGACCCGAACGATCAGGGCGTGCACGGCACCGTGACACCCAACGCTGGCGAGTATCTGGAAGGCACGGCCCTGATTCTCAAGGCCCAGCCCGATGCGGGCTGGTTCCTCGAGGGCTGGTACGACGCCAACGATACGCTGCTGTCGGTTCGGCCGGAATTCCAGGTGGTCTTCCGCGGCGATCAGACGCTGCGTGTGCGGTTCCGTCTGCCCAAGAAGCTCAGTGCCTCCGGCGGCGGCAGCGCCATTCAACAGGCCGTGAATCAGGCCAAGAACGGCGACACTATCGTCGTGGCCCCCGGCACGTATGATGGCGATATCAATCCGTTAGGTAAGCAGATTCGCATTATGGGCACGAACCCCGACGATCCGGACGTGGTGGCGCAGACGATCATCGACTGCGCCAGCCGGGGTCGGGCGTTTATCTTCAATCGGGGTGAAGGTCCCGACACGGTGATCAATGGCCTGTCGATCACAAATGGCTCCACGGTCATGGAGCCCGGCGGCGCCATTTACATCGGACCGGGTTGTAGCCCGACGATCGTCAACGTGCAGATCAGCAACAGCAGATCGGGCATGTCCAGCGGCGGTGCGGTCTACATCGGCTCCGGCAGCAATCCCACCTTCCGCAACGTGAGAATCGAGAACAGTCGTGCCGACGGTATCCTCGTGCAGGTGGACCCGAACGATCCGAACGTTGTCGCACCGTATGGCGGCGGCAACGGCGGCGGCGTCTATATCCACGTCAACAGCCGGCCGACCTTCATCGACTGCATCATCACCAACTGCTTCGCGGCGGGTCTGGGTGGTGCGGTCTACGTTGGCCCGGAGGGTCTGGCTCAGTTCACGCACTGCCAGTTCACGGGCAACGACGCCAATGATCACGGCGGCGCGATCTACCACGCAGCCCAAGCGGCCTCTCAGTTCGCCAGTTGCGACTTCGACGAGAATACGTCCGGCCTGCACGGCGGCGCCATCTACTACGGCCGCAACTGCGCCGTCGGAATCAGCGATTGCAACTTCACGGACAACGGCGCTACCAGGCACGGCGGCGCGGTCTACATGAGCGCGCTGAGCGCCGGGTTCCTGCGTGACAGCGTGCTGACGGGCAATGACGCGTCCCACGACGGCGGCGCGCTTTACATGACCGGCTGTGAGTCCGTGGAGGTCGCGGACTGCAACGTGGCATACAATACGGCCAGCCGCGGTGGCGGTCTGTACTGCTACCAGTCTCTCGGCTCGACGATCCTGCGCTGCTCGGTCAAGCACAACGGTGTCATGGGCTTGCAGCGTCAGTATTACCTGCCCGATCCGAATGGCGTGCCGATCCCGATCTCGCCGATCGATCCGAACTTCAATCCGGCCGATCCGAACCTGATCGTGGTGAACGAAAGGGACGCCGGGACCATCGCCCAGGGCGGCGGCATCTATGCCTTCGCCGGTCCGCGACTGATTGCGGACTGCCAGATCATGTTCAACACCGCGACCACCTCCGGCGGCGGCGTGTACCTGGCGGCAGGCGAATACGACCTGAGAGTACTGAGGAACTGCCTGATCAGCTTGAACACGGCCGGCCGGGATGGCGGCGGCCTCTCGGCTACCTGGCAGGCCAGAGCCCGGGTTGCCAACTGCACGATTGCGGACAACACACTGACGCTGGGACGATCCTTCGGCGCCGGCATCTACTGCGCGTACGACAGCGACGTAGAGGTGATCGATTCGATCCTCTGGGGCAACGTTGGTCAGTATGAAGGCTCCCAGATCGCTGTGGCCAGCGACGATCCCAACTATCCGTTGCCGTCACGGCTGCACGTGTCCAACAGCATCGTTCAGCCCGATCCCAACAAGGAAATCGAGACCGGGCCGACTGCTCTCGACCTGGTGTTCGTGGTGGACACGACCGGCAGCATGTACGGCGAGATCCAGGCCGTGCAGACGGGCATGGCCCAGATCGTTCAGAGTGTCTCGGCGGAAGTGCCCAACTTCCGTATCGCGATCGTGGATTACCGCGACTATGGCCAGGACTACAACGAGCCCAATGACTACGCGTACCATGACGTTCTGGCGTTCACCAACAGCGTTCCGGCGATCCTGGCGGGCGTCAATCGCCTGGGTCTGGGATTCGGTGGTGACGGGCCGGAGACGCTCTATGCCGGTCTGATGCACTGCCTGGATCCTGCCGGACTCGAAGCGCTGTTGCGCGCGGACGATCCGGCTTTGATCGAGCCCAATTCCCCCGGCATCGGCGCGTGGCGGACGGGTGTCGATGTGGCCAGAGTGATCATCGTTATCGGCGATGCGGTCGCCAAAGATCCGGAACCGCATACAGGGTATACCGTGAACAGCGTGATCACCGCGGCGAACAACCCGGCTCGACCCGTCAGCATCTTCACGATTGTCACGGGGTACGGCGTGCTGAACCCGCTGGTGGCCGCGAACTTCGGCGCGATCGCCAACGGCACCGGCGGCATTTCCATGCAGGCGCCCGAACCGGCCGAAGTGGTCGACAGAGTCATGGAGATCATCGGGACCATTGGCGTCAATGCGCCGATGATCTATGTAGATCCGGGCAGTGAGTTGCCGGGCTGGGACCGGGAGAAGCTTTCCTGGGATGCCGGGCTCAATATCATCACGGAAGACCCGAACTTCATCGTTGGGTACT
>JAFGRD010000031.1 GCA_016935315.1 Pirellulales bacterium | reverse complement strand
CGAAACCATCTCGACCCCAAACGGCCCGGACAGCTCCAAATCACCCACGGTGAAATCGAACTGGTCGATCTCCACCGCCGGGCGCGGGGCGTGCCGGGTGGCACCCAGGTAATAGCCCGGTACCGGCTGCCCATTGGCGTCCAGCAACGGAATCTGTTCCACGTTTTCATAGACGTCGCCCGGCCCCGGCGGCTTGTGGTGGATCACGCTGCTCATCCGCTTCGGCTCTGCAGTATAGAACGACTGGCCTCCAACCTCGATCTCGAAGAAGAGATCGAAAAAGCTGTCGGCCGTGCCGGCGACCGCAAACGGCGGCAGGTCCAGCACGTTGGCCATCGCGTTGCTTCTCTCCTCGATCTCGCCCAGCGAAGCGAAACCGGGATTGAGCCGCACCTGCACCGGACCCAACGTAGGACTAACGCCGCTGAGCTGCAGGGCCACCATCTCCGTCTGCACATCGTCGCGACCGTCGCCGTCGTCGTCGTACGCCACGCCCTGCACCGGGCCTTCGAAATAGACGTGCGCCGTCGCCGGGCCGCTGACCGCAATCGTCTCGACCCCCAGCGGCGTGACCAGCTCCAATTGACCGATGGAGTAGTCGAACCGATCGACTTCCACCACTCCCGTCGGGTTCGGCACGTGCCGGGCGCCGGTCAGGATGATGCCCGTCGGCTGGCCGTTCTGGTCGTACAGCTCCACCGGACCCTCCGGCTTCACGTACTCGTCGCCCGGTCCCGGCGGCTTGTGCGTGATCGTGCTCGACATTCGCGCCGGACTCTGGTTGTGAAGCAGAAGACCCTGGCTCGGAACCTCCACCTCGAAGTAGACGTCGAAGAAACTCTCCGCCGTGCTCCCGTCCGGGCCAAACGGCGGAAGATCCAATCGGCCGTCCGCAACGTTCACGTTCTCCTCGATCTGCCCCAGCGTCAACTCGTCGGCGCTCAGCCGCAGATAGACCTCGCCCAACGCCGGATGCGTGCCCACCAGCTCCAGCGTCTTCATCTGCGTGGCCACCTCGTCCCGACCGTTGAGGTCGTCGTCCACCGCGTCCCCCTCCTGCGGACCCTCGAAGTAGACGTCCACCGTGCTCGGACCACTCATCCGCACGTTGAACAACTCCCCCGTGGGAAGCTGCAAACCGACCAACGCCCGCGTGTGCGGAAACACGTCGTGCTCCGTCGTCGGCGCCGGCTGGTGCACCTCCCGCACCACGAAGATCCCCGTCCCCAGGCCCGTCGTCGGGTCGATCAACTCCACCGGCTCCAGGTACGGATTCACGTAACGCTCGCCCTCCTGCGGCGGCTTGTGGCTGATCAGCGTCTCGATCGGCAACGGCGCCGCCGTGTGAAACACTTGACTGCCGAGGCGGATCTCCGGCCATACGTCGAAAAAGCTCTCCGCCGGCACGTTCGTCGCCCCCGCCGGATTGAACGGGTCCACCTCGAGCGTCCCCGGGTGGTCATTGACCTGCTCGGTGATCTGGCCCGTCGAGGCCCGGTCGGCACGCAGACCCACGCTCACCGGACCCAACGCGCTGGTCCCCCGCAGGTTCATGCTCACCAGCTCCGTGGCCACCTCGTCCAAGCCGTCGCCGTCGTCGTCCCAGGCAATGCCCTCCTGGGCGCCCTCAAACTGTACGTGCACCTCGGCCGGACCCACCACGTTGATCAACTGCTGCCCCACCCCCGGTACCTCGAGCACGATCTGTCCCACCGTCTCCGGAAATATGCCCACCTCCACCACGCCCCGCGGCTCGGCCACGATGACCAGCGTGGTGTGCCCCACGCCTCCGTCGTCGTCGGTCACGGTGACTTCCACCTCGTAGTCTCCCGGATCCGCATAGACGTGACTGCCGGAGACCGTGCCGGCGCCGCCTGTTTCCTCAACGTCACCGGGAACCATGGGAGTGGCATCGCCCCAGTCGATCGTGGCGGTGTGGGTATCCAAAATGCCCGGATCGATGAACGAGGCCAACATGAGAGTGAAAGGCTCGCCGGTCGTGACGGTCGCGTCCGGCTCGGGCGCGACCACAGGCGGAAGGTTTCGAATGCTCACGTTCGCCTCGTCGGCGTCCCCCGCGCCGCGCTGGTCGGTCACCGTCAACCGCACCACGAAGTCTCCGTCGTCGGGCCAGGTGTGGTTCACCCGCTCGCCGGAGAGGTCGTTGATCCCGTCGACGTCGACGTCCCACTCGTAACGTTCGATCGGCACGTCGGGCAGGGCAGGCTGCGAGCCGCTGCCGTCGAGGGTGATAGCCGTGCCTTCGTCGCCAAAGTACGGCCCGTTCGGGTCGGAGACAAGTTCCAGCTTCACGATTTCCACGGGCACATCTTCGACTTCTCCGTCCGGGGCATAACCCGTGTACGACAGGCCCGGTTCGGAACTGATGCGGAATCGTGCAAAGGTGTAAACGGGTTCCGTCACCCAGCCGGGCATCGGGAGTTCGAGAACGCCCGCGGGCAAGCTGACCACGTCGTAATCGACCAGGATATGCTCGTCCGGATCGTCCCAATCGCCGTCGGCGTTGAGGTCGATCCAGGTATTGACGTAGGCGTGCTGGTAGTATGTATCCACATGGGCGTTCACCCCAAGAGTGATCGTTGGGGCCAGCGGGAACGAGCCGCCCCACATCTCGCCATAGGCCCACGTGCCGTCCTCGTCGTCGATGTCCGCCAGGTCATCGCCCTGGGCATCGAAGTGCGGCTGCCCGTCGCCCTCCTCGTCCACGATGTTGCCGAAGTGGATCATGTGGTCGAAATAGTCGGTCATGGCGCGGTGCCGGGCCCCGTTCATGTTCCGCGTGGTGGGATACGGCTGCGGCGCATCACCGAAATCGACCGGCAGCACTCGAATCGTCAGGTCGGCGATGCCCCAACCTCCATCGTCATCGGTCACCCTGACCGAGACCGGGTAGTCACCTGGCGCCGCATACACGTGCATGCCGCTCACGGCGCCGCTGCCCCCCTCTTCCCTCACGTCCCCGGGCTCAATCGTCTCGTCACCCCAGTCGATTCTTGCCGTGTGCGTGTCCAAGACGCCCGCATCGGTGAAGGTCGCCAGATCCAGAGCAAACGTCTGCCCCATCTCGACGCTCGGCACCGACGCCGGCGACACTTCCGGCCGGGCGTTGAGGATCTCGACCATGGTCGAGGCAGCGTCGCTTTCGCCGGACGTGTCGGTAACCTGCAGCCAGACCGGCGTCACCGTGTCGTCGAGCCAGGTATGTTCGAAGAGGGGGCCCGGCCCGTAGGTGTCGTAGACGCCGTCATCGTCGAGGTCCCATTCGTAGCTGAAGATATGATCCCCGGGGTCGGGGTCGTACGAGCCGCTGCCGTCGAGGGTGACCGGCGTACCCTCGTCGACGATGTAGGGCCCATTGGGGTCGGCCACCGGCGGGAGGTTGCCGACGATCTCGACACGGTAGTCCTCCACCTCGCCATCCTCTGCAATGCCTTGGGGAGTCAGGCTGTGGTTGGCAATGCGGGCGCGGAGGAAGGTCGTTCCGGCGACCGCCTCTCGCGGCACCACGACGGGGATCTTGTGGACGCCGGCGGGCAGGTAGCCGCCAAAGACCCGTTCGCCGGGGTTCTGCCACACGCCGTCCTGGTCGAGGTCGATCCAGATGCCCACGTAAGCCTGATTGAGACTGCCGGTGCCGACGGTGACCTCGATCTCGGCGTCCCGGCCAACTTGAAGCTGCGGGATCTTCAAGCCGTCTTCGTCGTCGTTGCCGTCGTTGTCGTCGCCCAACGCTGCGCTCTGCGGCTGCCCATCGGACTCCGAGTCGGGGAAGTCGGCCCGATCCCCCAGCCAAGGACCGTCGGGCCGAATCGGATGGCGAGCACCGTCGGGCAACTGGGTGGGATAGGGCTTCGGTGCGTCGCCGAAGTCCCACGCCTGCACCTGGACTTGATAATCCACGACCTCGCCGTCGTGGGCGAGGCCGACGAAGTCCAGCCCTCTTGCCGTACTGAAACGGAAGCGGGCAAACGTCGAACCGGCCGCCGCCGAGTTGGGCACGTCGAAGGTCAAGAGGTTGAACCCGCCGACGAGTGCCTTGTCGAGGAACACCCGATCTTCCGGATCGCCCCAATCGCCGTTGCCGTTGAAGTCGATCCACGCTTGCAGGTATCCGTCGCCGCTGGCGTAGACCTCGATCTCGGCCGTGCCGCCGGCCCAAAGCGGCGTGAGGAAGTTCACGTCGTCCTGCTCGTCGGGCGAGCCGTCGAGCACGTCGTCGCCGGTGGCGTCCGCGTTGGGCTGGCCGTCGGGTTCCGCGTCGACAAACTCGCCCAGGAAGAGCGGCTCTTGCGGATGGATGTAGTGCATTGCCCCGTTGCGGTCGCGCGTCGTGGGATACGGCCCCTCCGGCGCGTCGCCGAAGTCGATCCCCTGGACGGTCACACGGTAGTCTTCCACCTCGCCGTCGGGAGCGCCGCCTTCGGGCGACAGCCCGTCTTCCGTGCTGATGCGGAATCGGGCGAATGTCGTGCCGAGCACCGCATCGACGGGGACGGGAAAGTGGATCGTGTGGTCCCCATCATCCAGCCACTCGTTATGGACCTGCTCATACGGATCGAAGCTCCCGTTCTGGTCAAAGTCGATCCAGGCGGTGAAATAGCCTCCTCCGCCACTAACCTCCACGGCGAAGGTGTCTGGGATCCCCGGGCGCAGCCAACTCAGCCCGATCCCGTTTTCGTCGTCGTTGCCGTCATTGTCATCGCCGTAGGCGTTGGGATCGGGCTGGCCGTCCGGCTCGGCGTCGGGAATGTCGTTGGGACCGCCCAGCCGTGGCCCGGCGATCACGTGGCGGGCTGCAACTTCTCCCGTGGTCGGATACGGATCGGGCGCATCGCCGAAATCCTGCGGTGCCTCGATGTAAACGTAATGATCCTCCACTTCACCACCCGAGGTCGTGCCCCAAGGCTCCAAGCCACCTTGGAGGCTGACGCGGAATCGCGCAAACGTCGTCCCCGATACCGCATCATTCGGCACGTTGAACGGGAGGGCATAGGCATTAAACGGCAAGAAGCCGTTGAAGATTTGCTCGTCCGCCTCCCAACTGCCGCTGCGGTCGAAATCGACCCAACCCTGGACCACGCCGCCGGTAATTCCCGGAATGCCCCGAACGCCTTCGACATAGACCCAGAAGGTCGCCGGTTGGCCCGGGATCAATGGCGTGAGAAACATCGCGCCGTCCTCGTCGTCCGTGCCGTCGTTGTCGTCGCCCCGGGCCAGCAAATCCGGCTGACCGGTGGGTTCCGAGTCGGGCGCATCGGCCAGCCAGACCACCGTGGACAGTGTGTGCCGGGCAGCGTCTGCGCCCGTGGTCGGATAGGAGTCCGGCGCGTCGCCGCAATCGTACTGCGGCCCGGTGATCACCAGGTCGTAGTCCGGGCTGGTCCAGCCGGCAAAGCCGTAGACGTGGATGAAGAACGTCTGGCCGGGCTGGGCCGTCGCGGTGACCCGTTCGTTGTCGGTGTGCGAGGTGGATTCGTCCAACAACCTTCCGGAGGCATCGAAAATCTCGAGTTGCAGATCGCCCAAGGCGTGCACAAATCGGGCGTCGACCGCCACTGTGCCGTCGGTCGGCGACGTCCAGCGGAAGTAGTCGTCGTTGGATTGGAGTTCGCCGGCAAGGTGGATCGTCAAGTCCTCTTCGGTGCGGTCGCTCGATCCCAGATAGCGCGCCTGGGCGAGGCTGTCGTTCGGCTCGAACCGGTCCTGGGGAATCGGGAAGTCGCCGTGGAGCTGCAGAAGATAATCTGGACTGGTGGCGCCTTTATAGCCGTGAACGCGAACGTAGTAGGTCTGGCCCGCATAGGCTTGCACGCCGCAGCCTTCGTCGTCGGTGGTGGTCGTCGAAGAATCCAACAATTGCCGG
Organism: Pirellulales bacterium; assembly: GCA_016935315.1. Taxonomy (GTDB): domain Bacteria; phylum Planctomycetota; class Planctomycetia; order Pirellulales; family Thermoguttaceae; genus JAFGRD01. The sequence continues at coordinate 16,659 of JAFGRD010000031.1, read as the reverse complement.
TTCGCGTTGTAGACGTACAGATCCAGGTCGCCTGCGCGATGGCTGAACTGGATCGCGACGCTCAGCCACGAGGTGTTCGTGGCCTCCCACACGTAATAATCGTCGTTGTCCGCTTCATGGATCGACAGGCTGGAGTGCCCTTGGGGCCCTGCCACCAGATCGAACGCCTGATCGAAGCTATCGTTCGGCTCGAAGATGTCTCCGGCCAACAGCAGACGAGGCTCAAGCTGCTCGACGCGCGGCGTCTTGCGGAATAGGCTGCGGTTTTGTCCCCTTCGATTCGTGTGGCGGCGAATCGTCTTCATGGCACTCCTCCAAGCGAGAGAAAGAGAAAAGACTGGCCCGAGCAGGTTCGAGCAGACTCTGCAACTGGGCGTCCCCGACAGAACAACCCTCTGACGAATCCAACAAAAGCACCCCTTCTCGCGCGCCCCAGGGCGCCGCAACATCGAAGCGGCGGCAACCGAGGCACCACAAGCGTTCCCATGTAGCGCTTTCGCAGTCAGCAGAGCGAGAAGTACCCCTCTACGACACCTGCGTTTCCCGAGACCCGAATCCAGCCTCCGAGGTCCGAGTTGGCTCTATCCAGAGGCTCGCTACGAAGCCCAGCAAACCTCCCCGATACAGTCGTGTTTCAAGCTAGACAGGGTCGCCCGATATGTCAAGCAATTTGGGGCGTTTTCCTCTAGATTCCGAGAAAACAGCTCTGTCTAGGGGGGTATTTGAAGACCCGCCGCCGGCCACACGGGACGTCCCATAATTCCGTTCAAACAAGAGCCACCTCCCACGCCACCTGTCGCTGTCTGCACTGCCAATAATCAAGGCCGGCTAGCGGGAGGCGGAGGGCCGAAAAAACCGGGCTCCCGTTGGCCGCCCTCGCACAGAGGCCGTGCAAACGCCATGCGACTTACTCGCCCCGCATCCGGCCCGTGGTGGGGGCACTCGGGCGGGTCTGGTAGGCGCGGAGATACCGTTGAACCTCGACCGTCCAAGGGTAGCTTTCCTCCGGCCCGTACGGATAGCCCGACATCCCATGAAAAGGCAACGGTTCCACCCGCTCCGAGAGCGCCGTATTCAAATCCCCGTCTTTGACCCAGCCGTTGGCGTAGAAAACGAAGTCGCGGACCCAGCCCTCCGGAAGCCCCGGCAACGACGTGGCGTCGAAACGCAGCACGAGTTGATCCCCGGGCCCAAAGACAACGTACTGATCGTCCGCCCGAGTCAACAGCGGCGTCACCTCGCCGTAACGCGTGAACATCCCTTGCGGCGGGCTCCACGATCCGGTCGGGCCGACGTCCTCGTAGTCGAAGCGCTCATAGCCGAATCGGTCCCGCGTCATGCGGCAGAAGCCCCGGTAGTGCAAGTCGGCATGCGCCACGGGCAATTCGCGGACGCGACATCGCTCGGCCTCGTCGCGCGTCGCGACGAAAATGCGGTCGAAATAGACGCACAGGTTCGTCGCCAGTCGCACGTGGTAGTCGTTGCAGAGGAACTTGCCGCTGAGGTCGACCGGTACGACCATGCCCTTGCTGGTCGGCAGACCTACCGACTCAACGGCCGTTTGCCAGCGCCCTTGCCGGTCGCGAACTTGAAGCGACAAGGGGGCAATCGCATACCGAGGGTCCTGGGCAATCGCCGTCACCGTGCTCGACTCGGGCCAGTGAATCCAGCCGTCGAGACACACCAGGATCCGCTTCGCTTCCGACAGGTCGCCCAGATCGAGCGTTACCGCGTGTGGCTGGGCGAGCCCCTGGTATCCGGTCAGCGGGAACTCCGGGAAACGTCCGTCACGCCGGCGGACCAACCGCAGAACGTCCTCGCCGCGATCGTCCACGGCCGATCGCGGCGCCCGGCAATCGGCCACGGCGAACAGTCGATCCTCGGGAAACGGCGGGGCGGTGAACATCTCGTTGGGGACGATCTCCAGACCGGCCGGATGATCGACCACCCGCAGCGCCATCGCGTCGGCAAACGTGATCTCCCGCAACTCCTCGGTCAGCCGCAATTCGTAGAAACCTCCTTGCGGTACGAGCTGATCGGCTTCGATCTTGGTCAGTTCGGTGCAGTCGGGCTGATGATAGACGCCCGGCGCCATGGGCACGCCCAGCGGCCCGATGCCCAGGATTTCGTTGATCAGCTCAAACCGCTCGCCGTTGTGGGTCCAGAGCATCGTGCAAGAGGCCGAGACCTTGACGGCTTCGACGATCTTCAGGTTCCCGTTGACGGTCGGCTGGATCACGTTTTGGGCGACCCCGTTGGGCCAGGTGACACGCACCACGTCGATGGTATCCAGACTGCCCAGCCCGAAATGCACGCCGCCGTCGTGGACGGTTCGCCGCTGATAATGGCCCCCCGAGGCGATTTCGACGCTGGCCCCGTACCCGCTGCGGTTGACCTTCTCGCCCATCAAGCGGACCTGGATCCAGTGGCGCGGCGTGCCACCGTTGTTCAGCAGCCGCAGCCCGTGGTCGCGGGTGAACAGGACGATGTCTTCCGCCCCGTCGCCGTCGAGGTCGCCGACCGCCACGTCGGCGATCTGCCCCCACGGCTGTCGAAGTCCCGCCGGCTCGGTCGCGTCGCGGAACCGATGGGCGCCGGTGGCTTCCCATAGCGCCAGCGCCCGGCCGTCGCCGCCGACCAGCAGCACGTCGAGCCAAGCGTCGTTGTTGTAGTCGAATACGTCGATCCGGCCAACGCCCGCGGCAGCTAACTCCGGCGGCGCCGATAGGTCATCTCCGTGGAAATCGCCCTTGCCCCCGTTGGTGTAAAGGTACAGCGCACCGCCGCTGGCCACCAGCAGGTCCGGGTCGCCGTCGCGGTCGAAATCACCCTCGGCCGTGGCCGACGCGCCCCCATCGATCGCCGGCGAGAAGGCCGCCGCGGCGGCGAATTTCCCCAGCCGGGAATTGGCGAAAAACAGGCTGGGGGCATCGGCATTGCAGACGAAAACATCCAGGTCGTAGTCGCCGTCGAAATCAGCCGAGACAACCGCCCGGCTCTGCGACATATCGACGAGCATCCCGGCCTCATCCGTCTGATCGGTAAAGGTGCCGTTGCCGTTGTTGCGCAACAGCGCGTTGGCCTGGCCGTAGAAGTCCGCGGGCAACGAGAACTCGTCGCTTTCGGGCGGCTCGGCCAGATCGACGTCGTTGGCCACCAGGATATCCAGATCGTTGTCGTGGTCGTAGTCGACGAACACGGCCTGTCGGCCCAATTGCGGCTCGTCGGCACGGGCGTCCGCCGAGACGTCGGCGAACGTGCCGTCACCCTGGTTCTGATAGAGCACGTTGGGGCCGCAGTTGACCACGTACAGGTCGTTGTCGCCGTCGTTATCGTAGTCGCCGAAGACGGCGTCGGTTCCCATGGCCGTGTCTCCCACGCCGGCCGCGGCCGTCACATCGACGAACCGTCCCTGGCCTTCATTGCGATAGAGGCGGTTGCCCGAAGCCTGCGGGTCCGAGGCGCAGTGGACCACGTAGACGTCCAGGTCGCTGTCGCCGTCGTAGTCGCCCAGGACGACGGCTCCACCGATCGCCGGTAGATAGCGGTTGCGCGCGTCGACGGCGTCGTACTCGGCTTTCTGGAACCGGCTCGGCCGTGCCGGCAGCGGCGCAGAGGAAGTCATCGCCGATGGCGCCAATCCGGCTTCCGCCGTCCCTTCCGTGAAGCGTACCGCGGCCGCCGGACCTTCGGCCGCGTCGGGCGTCAAACGCGGCAGCTCGATGATCTGCGAGTACCGGCTGCGTTCCAGCGCCTCGGGCGTCTTCTGCGAATCGTCCACGGTGTCCTTGATGCGGTCGAAGATCTCCGCGTTGCGTTTGGCCTCTTCCACGTCGCCGGTCCGCCGAGCCAAGGTGATCAACTGGTAATAGGCGCTGGGATGCTTGGGATCGATCCGCACGGCGTTCTGGAAGGCCTCCTTGGCCTTGTCGTACTCCTTGAGGAACTTGTAGCAGGTGCCCAGATTGTAGTAGGCACCCCAGCATGCCTCATCCTGCGCGATGATCCGCAGCAGGCTTTCGACGCCCGGTTCGTATTTGCCTTCGCGTTTGTAGATGATCCCGCGCAAATAATGAGCGTTCGGCAGCTTCTCCTCCAGCCGCTGCGTCTCCTCCAACAGGCGAAGCGACTCTTCGTGCTCGTTCGCCCGGAGCAAAACCAAGGCTAGGTTGAGCCGGTCGGCCGCCGACTCCGGCGCCAGCTCGATACAGCGGCGGAATTCTCCGGCCGCCGCTTTGAAATCGCCGTTTTCGTAATGCGCCTTGCCGATCGCGCGCCGGGCGTCCAACTCCCGCGCGCTTTCGGGCGATTGGGCGTTGCCCGGGGCGGCGAGCGTCAAAAGAAGTGCGATCCCCCAGACGGCCGGCGCTAAATGGCGACTCTCCCTCATGATTCCTTCTCCGTGTCGACCCAGACTCGTGACAGATCGGTGTCCACCGGGTCCTCCAAGCCGCGCAGCCTCTGAACGAATTCGATCAAGGCGTCGGACGACTGGTCCGTCAGCTCCAGACGTTGCTTCAGGTCGGGCGAGGCGGGATACGCTTCGAGCCCCTGCTGCCATACCTCGCGGGCTTTGGCGAGGTTCTCCTCCAACCCCACGTCGCGGTTTTTCACGTAGGCGTCGCCGAGCGCCGCGTAGGCCAGGGCGAAGTAGTCCCGCTGCATCTCGGGAGGAAAGCCCTTCTGCATGGCGATCAGTTCGGTGAAGTCGACGATCGCCAGCGGGGCGTGCCCCAGCTTCCGCGGCCAGTGCAGATGGTTCATCCCGCGAATGAACTTCGCCGTCCAGCAATCCGGGGCGTCCTGGAGAATTCGGTCGAGCACCTCCAGCGACTTGTTGGAGAGGATTCCCTGATGAACGATTCCCAACTTGGGATAGGGCATCTTGTCGACGTACGCCAGGGCCTGATTCAGCCGGGGCATGATCGCCTGGGGGTGCTTTTCCGCCAGCGACTCGAAGAAGCGGATCGACCGGTCGAAATACATGTGGCCGTAACCGCGGACCAGCATCCGATAGGTGTTCGAGTAGAGCAGCCGGTTCGGGTCCAGCCGGACGGCCTTTTCCAGCTCGCCCAGCGCGGCGCTGCGCCGACCCTGCTTGTCCAACAAGACGGCGAATTCGTATCGCAACTGCGGGTCGTCGGGCGTTTTCTCGACGGCCGTCTTGAATTTCAAGTACTCCCGCTTGTACTTGGCCACCTGGCTCCACTCGACCGGTTCGGCGGCGGCGGGGTCGGTCTCGGCCTGGGCCAATCGCTTCATCCGCTCCTTCTCCCGCCGCCATGCTTCCAGTTCCGCCTCCTTCCATCGCTTTCGCTCCGCCAGGTACTCCGGCGGCGTCTGCTCGGTGATTTTCAGCAACTGATTGGGCTTCACCTCCCCCGCCACTTGCTGCACGTAGCCGTTGGGCCAGCGGACTTCCACCCGCTCGATCGTCTTGCGGCGGCCCAGCCCGAAGTGCAGCCGGAAAGGAACCTGGCTGTGGTCGCCGTTGCCGCCGTTGACTTCGCGAATCTGCGTGAGCCCCTCGGAGACGACCGTGACGCGGGCCCCCACGGCGTCGCGGTTGCAGGTGGTGCACGTCAGGTCGACTTGCAGCCATTGGTTGCGGTTGCCGATCTCGTTGCGGTAAAAGACACTTTCCTGGCCCTGATTCGAGATATAGACGTCCAGGTCGCCGTCGCCGTCGAAATCGGCAATCGCCAACCCCCGCCCGTCCCGCGTGTCGGCCAACCCCAACTGCCCGGCGACCTCGGTGAACACCTCGTTGCCGTCGTTTCGCCAAACCCGCGAGGGCTCGTACCCGGAAAACGTCGAGTTGCCCATCATGGGCCAGTTCCGGGCGTCGACCGGATCGAATCCCGGCTTGGTCACGCTCAGCGCCAGCTTGGTGAAGTACTCGTCGTCGGGGTCACCCGAGATGTAGCCGTTGGCGACCATGATGTCCAGATCGCCGTCGTTGTCGAAATCCCAGAACCGTCCCGCCCAGCACCAGCCCGCGTCGTAGACGTTGGCCTCGAAGGAGATGTCACTGAAGGTGCCGTCGCCCATGTTGCGGTAGAGCTGATTGCCTTCCTGGACGTACTCCTTGGTCCAGATGTTGGTGACGTAGAGGTCGAGCCAGCCGTCGTTGTTGTAGTCGCCGAAATCGACGTTCATGCCCTTGTGCGTGTCCCAGCCGATGGCGTCGTCGGTAACGTTGGTGAACGTGCCGTCGGCGTTGACGCGATAGACCCGATCCTGGCCGAAATCGTTGGCGTTGACCAGGTCCTGGTCGCCGTCGTTGTCGTAGTCGGCGCAGCCGCAATCGAGCGTCCAGCCGGTGTCGTTGACGCCCATTTCCTCGGCCACTTCGGTGAACGTGCCGTCGCCGTTGTTGCGATAGAGCACGTTGGGGCCGGCGTCGCGGGCCGTCTCGAAATCCTCGTGCATCTGTCGCGAGTCTTCTAGGTGCCACAGATCGACGTAGCGAAAATAGTTGCCCACGTAGAGGTCGAGGTACGAGTCCTCGTTGTAGTCCAGCCAGACCGCGGCGTTCCCGTTGCCCTTGTCGCCCACGCCCGCCCTTTCGGTCACGTCGGTGAAGGTGCCGTCCCCGTTGTTGTGGTAGAGCACGTTCCAGCCCCACTTGACGACGTACAGATCGACGTGTCCGTCGTTGTCGTAGTCGGCGAAAGCCGCGTCCATCGACGCCCCGTGCTCCTGGTTGGCGTCCGCGACCCCCGCTTCGGCCGCCACGTCCACAAACGTGCCGTCCCCGTTGTTGCGGAACAGCCGGTTCGGCTGATCCATCTCGGAATTGGTGACGTAAAGATCGATGTCCCCGTCCTGGTCGTAGTCGCAAGCGGCAGCCGACGCCCCTACGGAAGCCATCCACGGCATAATCGTATCCAGCTTCTCGTCCAGCATCGGCTTCTGGTGCAGGTGCCGCACACCGGCCCGGTCGGTGACGTCGACAAACGGTTTGCCGTTCTCCTTACCTGTTTCGGTTGCGATCGGGTTCGACGTGTCCGATCCTTCCAAGTCTGCTTTGGCCAGACCGCCATCGGCCGGGGCCACCGTCGGAGCCGGCTCACGGCCACAGCCGGCAAAAAGAACCCCCAGCCCCCCCAGAATCAACACCGCCCCAAAGCCGATACGCGCGGAAGCCTTCATCGATATCCCCTTTCGGAGTCGGGGCTCCTTGAATGGACGCGGCTGTGCTGCCGCAGACACGGCCTAACTTGACCCCCCGGAGTTGAACACTTAGTATAACGTGAACAAGCTCACGGTCAACGCGCGCCAAAGCGTGAGGCAAGTGCTCGAATCACGCCGGGACAACCACGGCAGCAGTCACCCATGCGTCCCTTCTTCCGCCTCGTCACCGCCCGACCGATTCCGATCTTGTGTCTCGCGGGGCTGCTGGCCGGTGTCCTCGGCCTCTACGTGCTGCAACTCGACCGCGACACCAGCCCCGATGCCTTCATCCCCGCCGGTCATCCGGCGATGGCCCTGAAGAAGAAGGTCGAAGACGCCTTCGGGTTGACGGAACCGATCGCCGTGGGAGTCATCCGCGATGCTCCCGGCGGCATCTTCCGCCCCAAATCCTTGCGGCTGATCCAGCGTTTGACGGGCGAAATCCAAGCCCTCGTCCGCAACCTCGACCCCGCGGAGCCGGGCCGCCCCGACGACGTGCTCAGCCTGGCCACCATCTCGGGCGTCTACTTCAGGGACGGCGAGCCGGGATTCGAGCCGGTGCTCAGGGAGATCCCGGACGATCCCCAGCGGCTGGCGGCCCTCCAGCGGGACGTGTTCGGCTACGAGCTCTATCGCGGGACGCTGGTCGCCGAAGACGGCTCGGCCGCCTGCATCCTCGTGCGGCCCCAAAGCGAGCAGCAGGCCGATCGGATCTACCGCGTCCTGGAAAAGCGGCTGGCGGACTACCCGACCGGCGGCGAGAAGCTGGTCGTCGCCGGCGAAGCGGCCGTGCGGGCCCACATGGGAGCGGCCGTCTCCGACGACGCCTTGCGAATGAACTTCATCTGCCCGGTCGTCATGGCCCTGTTGATCATTGCGGCTTACCGCACGCTCCGCGGCACGATCCTGCCGCTGTGCGTCATTGGCGGGGCCTCAACCATGGCCCTGGGGCTGATGTCGCTGGGCGGCGTGCCCGTCTACATCGTGACCAACGGCATCTTCGTGGTCATCATGGCCGTGGGCGTGGCCGATGCGATGCACTTGCTGGGCCAATACTACGAAGAGCAACTGCACGTCGGCGGACGGTCCCGCCAAGAGTTGATCGTCGACGCCTGCATGGCCCTCTGGTACCCCGTGCTCGTCACCTCGCTGACCGACATCGCCGGGTTCTTCTCCCTGTACGTGGTCGGCATCATGCCGCCGATCCGCTACTTCGGGCTGTTCACGAGCCTGGGCGTGCTCGGCGCGCTGCTGTATTCCTACACGGTGGTGCCCGCCGGGTTGGCGATCCTCCCCTTGAAAATGAGCAAGGCCTTCATGCATCGGGCCCGAAATGACGGCGCTTGGTCCGCCCGGGTCGACGTCGTGGGCAGGACGTTGGGATGGATCGCCCGGTTCGCGTACCGCCGCCGCGACCTCGTGCTCGCGTCGGGGGCCGCCCTGTCGGTCCTGATCGCCTGGGGCGCGTCGCGGATGATCGTCAACGACGCCCGCATCCTGGCCTTCAAGCCGCACCATCCGATCGTCCGGGCGGCCGACGCGTTGAACGACCGGTTTGACGGCACCAGCCACCTGAACATTGTGGTGACCGCCTCGGAACCGGGCGCCCTGCTGCGGGCCGATCTGCTGCGACGGATCGAACAACTCGAGACGTACACGGAATCGCTCGACTACGTCGGCGGCACCCACTCGGTGGCCGGATGGGTCAAGCGGGCACATCAAAAGATGAACCGGGAAGACGAAGCCTATTACGCGATTCCCGACGACCCGGCCGTCACCCGCTACTACCTCGACGTGCTCAGCGCCGACACGTCGCCCATGGCCCGGCTGCTGCACGAGGTAATCGACAAGACCTATACGCAAGCCAACCTGACGTTGCGGATGAAGAGCAGCCAGTTCATCCACCAGCGGGCGGTCATCGAGTCGCTGCAAACGTATCTGGACGAGCACTTCGGCGACGGTCCCCTGCGGGCCGAGTTGGCCGGCCGCGTGAACCTCGACTACCACTGGCTGCGCATGATCCGCACCGAGCATGTCCGCAGCGTGGCGCTCACGTTCCTCTGCGTGCTGCTGCTGACCGGCGCGATGTTCCGCTCGGCGGTGGCCGGCCTGCTGTGTACGGGCACGGTCGCCGTGGCCGTGGTCACGATCTACGCGATCATGGGCTTTGGCGGGATTCCCTTGGGCGTGGGCACGTCGATGTTCGCCAGCATCGCCATCGGCGCCGGCGTCAATTTCCCCATCCATGTTCTCGACCGGCTGAGAATCGGGCTCCGCGACTCGCCGGCCGATCCGGCCGAAGTCTTCCGCGACACCTTCACCTTCACCGGCCGGGCGCTGTTCTATACGGCGCTGGTCGTTGCCGTCGGCTTCCTGCTGCTGTGTGTTTCCGAGTTCCGCACGCTGGTCCGCTTCGGGTTGTTGATCAGCACCGGCATGGTGGTCAGCTTCCTGACCAGCATCAGCCTGCTGCCGGCGATCGTTGCCGCCGTGAAACCGCGATGCATATGGGGCAAGAAGCCGGCCCCGGGCGATGGTGGATAGGACTCCTGGACGACTTGCATGCCCCTGGCGGCGCAGTTACCATGACCACGTTGGATGCGGTCTAACCCCAATGGCCAAGAGCCGTCGTAGCGTGGCCGCGGCAACCATCACGATACGCGGGCAGCGAAGGGAGACTACCATGTTTTGTTGGGAGGACCGTGTGAAGCGGACTGTTTCTTTGGGCGATGCTTTGGCCGGTGCCGTGCTTGCGTGTCTGTTCGCTGGTGGCCTGCCGGCCGGCGAGTTTTCCGTCTCCTCGCCGGATGGCAAGATATCGGCCACCCTGGTGTTTGATGAAACCAGCGGTTCGCTGTCCTACCGCGTCAGCAGCGACGGCGTTGCCGTCATCGACGACAGCCCGCTCGGCATCAACACCGACAAAGGGGACTTCACCGCCGGAATGTCCCCTCTGGGCAACACACGGGTGGAGGTCAACGAGACGTACACGCTTCCGGTGGGAAAACGCTCGACCTACGTCAATCGCGCCAACGAACTGTTGCTGAGATTCGGCAAAAATCAGCAGCAGATGCACGTGCGGTTCCGGGCCTACGACGACGGCATCGCGCTGAGCTACGCCATTCCCGGCAGCGGAGACATCGAAATCGCCGGGGAAACCAGCGCCTTCGATCTCTCGGGCGGGAGAATCACCTACTGGGGTCAGAAGCATCCCAACAATTACGGCTATGAGACGATGCTGGGGCCGGTCACGGGGGATCGCTTCTCCATGCCCATGCTGGCCCGGCTCGGGGAGCGGGACCATTTCGTCTTCGTTGCCCAGGCGGCCTCTTACGGCACCTATATCATCCCCAACTTCCGGCGAGACGGCTCGATGCTACAGGTGAGCTTCCCCATGGACCAGGAGGGGCCGGTTCGGACCTCGCTGCCGTTCCAATCACCATGGCGCCTGGCGATCATATCTCCGGGCAATCTGGCGAAGATCGTGCAGACGACGATGCTGGAAAACCTCAATCCGCCCACCGAGCCCGAATTGGCCGGGGCCGACTGGATCAAGCCCGGCCGCGCCAGTTGGGACTACTTGGCCGGAGACAGGAACGATCCGCGGCGCTGGATCGATTTCGACGTCGATATGGGCTGGGAGTACCACCTCGTGGACGCGGGATTTGAGCGCCGATTCGACGTTCCCCAGATGACCCGCTACGCCCGCGAGCGGAACATCCGGATGATCGGGTGGGGCTACACGCCCGACCTCAACACGCGGGAGAAAGCGGAGCGGGTCCTCTCCCATTATGCCGAGATGGGGCTCAGCGGGGCCAAGCTGGATTTCTTCGATCACCATCCGTTTACGGGTGAGAAGAAGACCCATGATTTCGAGGACACCCAGGCCAGCCTCCAGATGCGCGATTATCTGATGGAGACTGCCGCCGAAGAACACCTCGTCCTCGAGTTTCACGGCTCCGCCGTGCCCTCGGGCGAGCGCCGCCGCTACCCGCACTTCATGACCGCCGAATCGGTGGCCGGCATGGAGAAACGAAACGGAAGGATCGAAAACGATCTGACCATCCCGTACGTCCGCAACATCATGGGCCCGACGAGCTTCACCATCGTCAAGTTCGACCGGTCGGTCGGGTCGCATGCGTATCAGATGGGCCAGTCGGTCGTCTACGAAGCCGGCATCCAGATCTACGCCGAACGCCATGACCGAATCCTCGCTTTCGCGGGCGTGGAGTTTTTCAAGAAGGTCCCGTCGTCCTGGGACGAAACCACGTTCATCGACGGATACCCGGCCAGCCATGCGATCTACGCCCGGCGAAAAGGATCGGACTGGTTCCTGGGCGGCATGACCGACCAACCCAGGATCGCGGAGATTCCGCTCACGTTCCTGACGCCTGGAACGTCGTACCGGGCACAAATCTATCGAGACGGATCCTCGCCAACGGACCTCGTGATCGAGCAGAAGACCGTCACCAGCGAAGACACGCTGGAGATCCCCATGCAGCAGGCGGGCGGTTTTGCCGTGCACATGCACTGACCCCTGCGGCGCCGTGCACATCACCCTACAGGAGTTCAAGCTATGTTGATCATGTTACGCTCGACACGTCGTCTGCGCCACCTGCTCGCCTTGGCCGCCGCACTGCTCATCGCACCGCCAGCGGTTGCCTTCCAGCCCTGCCGAATCGACGTGGTCGAGGAAGGCAGCGGCTGGCCGGTTCCGCTGGTCGAGTTGCGCACCACGCACCAAGTCCGGTTCGTCTCCGACAACGCGGGAGTGATTGCCATGGATCTGCCCGAGCTGATGGGTGTGGAAACCTGGTTCTTCGTGGAAGGGCACGGATACGGCGTCCCCAAAGACGGGTTCGGCTTCCAGGGCGTGCGTCTGACGCCCATGCCTGGCAAGACGTTGACCGTGAAGGTCAAACGATCGCTTCCGGCAAAACGCCTGGGCCGCATCACCGGCGGCGGCATTTTCGGCGAATCGCAGCAGTTCGGTCTGGAATCGTCGTGGCGCGAACAGGGCATTCTGGGCTGCGACAGCGTGCAGACCGCGGTTCACAACGGGAAAATGTATTGGGCATGGGGCGATACGACCCTGCCCGGCTACCCACTCGGATTGTTCCACATGCTCAGCGCGACGACCGACGTGCAGCCGCTGCGCTCGTTCGAACCGCCGATTCGTCTTCGCTACCAGTATTTCACCGACCAGAACGGCAAGCCTCGCGTCGTCGGCGAGATGCCCGGAGCCGGCCCGACCTGGATCAGCGGCTACGTGAGCCTTCCCGACGAAGACGGCCGACAGCGTCTCGTGGGCACCTATATCAAGGTCAAGCCTCCCATGACGGCCTACGAGAGCGGGCTGTGCGTCTGGAACGAAAAGCAGAAGCGGTTTGAACAACATCGGGTGTTGTGGACGCAGACGGCCGAAGTCCCGGAGCCCCCACTGAGCCCCGACGGCCACCCGACGTTCTGGACCGATGCCTCGGGCGAGCAGTGGGTCCTGTTCGGCGACCCGTTTCCGCGTCTGAAGTGCCCCGCGCGATTCGAGGCCTGGAGCGATCCCGACGCCTGGCAGCCGCTGCAGCCGCAACGGAGCGTGCGATCCGGCGGCGGCGACGAACAGGTCACGCCGCATCGGGGCTCGATCGCCTGGAACCCGTATCGAAAGAAGTGGGTCGCGGTCTTCACGCAAATGTTCGGGAAACCGTCTCCGCTGGGAGAGATCTGGTATGCCGAAGCCGAGCGTCCCACGGGCCCCTGGGGGCCGGCAATCAAGGTCGTGACCCACGCGAACTACACGTTCTACAATCCGCGGCTGCACCCGGAGTTCACGCCCGCCGACTCGCCCGTGCTGCTGTTCGAGGCCACCTATACGCAACAGTTCGCCGGCAATCCTCCGGCCACGCCGCGCCACGACTACAACCAGATCCTCTACCGGCTCGACTTGGACGATCCGGCCATCTCGCGTGACAAACGCGAGATCACCGACACGGGACCGTGATGAAGGCGAGGCTTCGCTCTCGGGCCGACCGGGGAATCCCTCGGGCCGCTCAGGGCGCCGGCGTCAGGGCGGCTTTCAGGTACGGATCAGCCGACCAGCGTCCGTGCCGCGGATCGTCCTGCCAGGCGTCGTAGTCGTCGGCCACGCCGTCGGCCAGGTCGGCATCGAACGTCTTGACGTCTTCCGCAATGCGGATGTGGCCGCGTGCCGGGCCGGCCGTGGCGAAGGTAACGCTGGCTTCTCCCTCGGAGGTGACGATCCTGGCTCCCACGGCGCCGGCCTGTTCGATCAGTTCGACCGGTGCCATCTCGGCGACGGCGGCGTCCGTCGCCTGCAGCACGTGCAGGAACACGTCCGTGGCGCGTTGCGCGCGCGATTCGACCTCGATCCGCCACCAGCCCAGGCCGATACGGTCGGAGAAGTCCGGGCTCATTCGGTCGTACCATGCCGGATACATGTCCAGGTTCTCGCCGTTGACCTCGAACTGATGTCCCCGGCCGCCGATCTTCCGGACGATCGGCCGCTTCGGCAGCAGCGTCTTCCAGTGCAACGTGCTGCCCTGGTGCCTGACCCTGCCCGTGGTGCCGTCCCAGGCGAAGTGACCGTCGGGATGGACGGACGTGTCAAGCCGCTCGCGCCCATCCGACAATTGCGGCTCTTCCATCGTGTGCAGATACCAGCGTTTGGGATCGTCGCCGCGTACCGCCGTCACGCGGTCGAAGACGACGAACAGATCGGGCCGCAGATAGACGAATTGGCGCGTGAACCGGCGCACGTAGTCGGGGCTGTAGGAACGGCTGGCGTCGCCGGCCGCGTAGTCGAACCGGGGATGGGTCTGATAGGCCACGATTTCGCCGGCCCGCCACGGCTGGTCGGCCTCGTCGCCGGAATCCCGACGCCAGCGCGCGATCCAGTCTCGCCGCGGGCGGGACACCTGGCCTCCGCACACCGCGGCCCAACCCTCGCCCCGCACCTGGTCCGTACCCACGGTGATCGCGTTGTGCGCGATGGTCTGGATGAAGTACCGGTTGTGGTGCCGCCCGTCGCTCAACTCCGTTTGCTCCGGGTTGTTCAGCGCTCGCGTTCCGGTATCGCAGGCCAGATAGCCGCCACGGTAGATGATGAACGAGTTGTTATCGGCGTTGTTCCGCCCATCGCTTTCGAACCGGCCGCAGTGGAAATGCCCGAACACCGCGCGATCGGACCAGTCGCTGCGCATCGAGACGTAGCCGCGCTCCTGAAATAGCATGGTCGGCGGCAGGTCTTTCGGGGCGATCTGCGGCACGCCCGGATCGCTCCACAACAGCGGCCCCCAGAGCTTGCCGAAGATCTCGTAATCGTGGCGCCGGTCGATGATGCAGTTCTGAATCCACCACCACGCCAGGCCGTCCTGGAAGTAGCCTTGGGCCAGGCTGACGAAGTTGGCGGCGCCCGTCTCGGCCGGATAACGGTTGTTGCCCCAGCAGTTGATGCCGACGTGCAGCGTATCCCGCCGCCCGGGCGGATAGTGGTAGATGTAGTAGGGCGGCATCAGCCGCGCCCAATGAAAACCTGCCAACAGGTCCTCGCCGGTCGCGGTCCGCCAGGCCTGAATCGCGCCCATCGTGCCCACGTATTCGTGCTGGCCGATGTAGCCGTGCGAGTTGTCGTCGCCGCCGCGATGACGCGCCCAGCCGTTGAGGTATCGCAGACGTTCCCTCAGCCAAGGATAAAGCTCCTGGATTTGGGCCTCGATCAGCCGGTCGTCGACGCCCGATCCGTAGATCCCCACCGCGTGGATCAGCCGGGCCCGCTGCCGCCATCGGTTGTCGCGCAAAAACGCTGCCGACCGCTCCTCGCAGCTCCTGCGCTGTTCCGGAGTCATCAGGTCGTGCACAAGGTCGTAACCATAAAGCCCCAACGCGGCGTAGACGCCGAAGTCGCCGTGCTCCAGTACCGCCTGTTTGCAGGCCTCGCCGTACCTCCGGTCGCCGGTCAAGTGATACAGGATGCCCAGGGGAACCATCGCCGTCCGGGCGCGCTCCGTGCCGCGCCGCAGGCCGTCGTCCAGCGTATCCCGGAGCAACTGGAAATCTTCCTTCAGCGGACTTCGGCCCAATCTCGCCTTGATGGCCGGCAACTGCGACCGCGTGAAGAGCAATCGAGGATGCTCGTTGCGCATCAGCGGGCAATCCGCCGGAATCGCTACGCCGCCGACCTCGTCAACAGCAGGCTCCTCGGCCGCAACGTCGCTGCCGCAACCGAGAAACATGACCAACAGCGTCGAACCGGCACACGCCGCCATCGTGGATGGATCGAGTCGTATCATCTCGCTCTCCCGTTGATTACCCCTGCCGCTTATTCCGAATAGACCGCGTACTTCTTTACGAGTATCTCATTCCAAAACTCGACGCAATCGTCGTAGTGGCCAAACACCACGTTGTCAGAGCTGAAGTACTTGTGGGAGTCTGCTGGATCAAGTATCAGTCGCACGGGGCGGTCACTACCGTCGTCGACGAACAATTGGAACTCCCCGCGGCGATGAGGGATTTCGTGGCCGCTGACGAGCACTCGCCAGCCGTCACAATCAAGCCATCTCAGCGGCCGCTCTTGCCTCTGACGATACCAGACAAAGTGGCCGATCGTGGGTTCCCGGCGGTTGACACTGAATGCACCCACAAGAAAACGCGGTCGTCCCGGAAGCCAGTTTGCGGTCAACTCGTTACTCCAACGTCTGCTTGCCGATGGCGGCAGTCGCACGATCCACGCCGTCACGGCAGCCAAGACAGATACAGCCACCAGCGAGACAAGGAGCGTCCGCAAGCTAAACTGGAAGCGCTGCAGTCTCGTTCCTCCCACACAAACCCCTCCTCCGCGGAGCAGGCTAGCCCCGACAGCCGAGCTATCGCGGCCGCCCTCGCAGTTTTCGTAAATTGGCTCGGCCATCGGAGTCAACGGCGACTACGGCTGATATTCCTTTGCCGCGGATATCCTTCTCTCTTCCGTTTCCACCAAGCACGTGCCACAACAGACAAGACAAAGTTCCTCCCGCTAGTACAATCATGGTGGGCTAAGGCACCAGTGATGTTAAACCCACCAACACGCCACCGCCGGGCAGAAGATCCAACGTGGCGTAGTTGCGGCCCGTTTCCTTCCACGCGCCGGCGGCGGCGAAGACCGACAGATTCTCGGGGCCAGTTATGGTGTAGGTTGCGTTGGCTGTGTAATCTAGGTTCACCACGAGCGCGAACGTTGCGTCGGCTACCGTATCGCCATCCGCGTCGAACAGCCCGCACAGAACCCCCTTCAGAGGATCCCAATGGCTGTACGTCCTGTTGTTGGATACGCCAGCGATGTCGAAGGGTGAGTCGCCCGGCAGTTGCTTGGTTCCGGGCGGCAAGTGG
Source organism: Pirellulales bacterium (assembly GCA_016935315.1). Classification (GTDB taxonomy): domain Bacteria; phylum Planctomycetota; class Planctomycetia; order Pirellulales; family Thermoguttaceae; genus JAFGRD01. The sequence continues at coordinate 102 of JAFGRD010000031.1, read as the reverse complement.
CCGGGACTATAGCCCTTCAGCTCTCTTTCCGCACGTCTCGCTATGATTTTCTCTGAATTCCCCTTGAGGCAAGTCATTGGCCGTACTGTTTCGGCGGCAGGT
>JAFGRD010000030.1 GCA_016935315.1 Pirellulales bacterium | reverse complement strand
TATACCCGGGGAAGGATGCGGAGAGGTGGGTATGCATTGCCTTGGAATGGGAGCCAGATCATAGCGTCACCTCTCTGTCACTGCTTCGCAGTTTGCGTTCTCTGACGTTTGCTATTTCCCCCGGGTTTGCACCCGGGGCTTCAATCCTGGCCTCCTTTGGAGGCGACAACGCCGCCGCCGGGTCGTTGTTGCTCTTGCACTGACGGCTTGATCTCAGTAGAATCAACGCAGAGTACAGGAGTAGACGATCATGATCGATACAGATAGATCGCGCGGAGGGGTCATGCGACGGAGAGGTTTTACGCTCATCGAGCTGCTCGTGGTCATCGCCGTCATTGCGCTTCTGATGGGCATCCTCATGCCGGCCCTGAACAAGGCCCGGAAGCTGGCGCGATCGGCCGTGTGCAAAGCGAACCTCCGCCAGTGGGGGACGGTCTTCTTCATGTACACCACCGACAACGACGACAAATTCTGGACCGAGCACAACGTCTGGGCCACCGGCGTGCCCCAGGGCGGGTGGATGCCTTACCTGAGCGGTCTATACGGTAACGTGGACGAGTTTCGTCTCTGCCCGTCGGCGTCCAAGCTCAACGGCCCCGAGGGCGGGATCGGCACGACCTTCGCGCGATGGGGGCCCGGCCCGATTATGGAGCAGCACGAGTTCGGTCCCGACGCCGATAAGAACTACGGCAGTTACGGCACGAACCTCTGGATCAATTCGGTCGATCCCCCGTCGACGGAGGGCTGGCGCGGCCGGCCGAAGTGCCAGTGGAAGACCGTGCAGGGCCGGTACGCGGCCGACATCCCGATGGTCAGCGACTGCACGTGGTTCGGCACGAATCCCATCAGCCGCAACGACAAGTCCTACGCCAACAGCGGCGATCCGGCCCCTTCGGCCGACTGGTGGGAGCAGAAGGACCCCATCACGCCCGGCGACTGGAATTGGGACATGGCCCGGGTCACGATCAACCGGCACAACCGCGGCATCAATATGACGCTGATGGATGGATCGACGCGACACGTCGTCCTGACCGACCTTTGGAGTCTCAAGTGGCATCGGGAATTTCAGTTGTTCTACGACGTCGAAATCCCCTGGCTCAATTAGGACCTGACGACGCGGCGCGGCTGAGTATGTCAATGCACGCAGTGGAGATACGCGCATGGAAAAGCCAGTTCTGAGAGTTCTTTCACGTGTCTTTCTGTGGTTTTGGGTGCTTCACGTCGCGGCCGGGGCCGAACGCGCGGGCGCTGTTGAGCCGAAGGTTATCGACCAATTACGGCCGGTGCGGCTGACGCAGGCCGGGCTCTCGGGCGAGATCGGGCGGCGCATCGACGACCTGATCGGGAAGAACTACATGGTGATCGACCTCGATCGCGATTTTCTCGACCCGTTTCGGCATCGCCCGCCCACCGCCGGCCGGCGTTACGTCGGCGTGGGCAAGGTGATCGACGCCGGCAGCATGTTCACGGCCTACACGGGCGATCCGAACGTCGCCCGGCGGACGGCCTGGCTGATTGACGAATTGATGAAGACGCGCGATCCCGACGGTTACCTGGGACACATACCGGCCGAGCCCAACGCGACCCAGAATTACCGCAATTGGGTCCTGCACGACCAGGAGTACGCGTTGCTGGGACTGGCCGACCATTGGCGCTATTGCGGCGATGAGAAATCGCTGCGCTACGCCCGCGAGTTGGGCGATTACATCTGCAAGACGTTTCCCAGGGGCCCTCAGGCGGATAAGATCTGCACGGCCGGTTTGTCCGAGGCGATGCTCACGCTGTACGGCTGCACCGGCGAGCCGCGCTACCTTCGGTTTGCGGCCGATACCCCGCACGGCTACAACCACGGAGAGGTCGAGCACTGCAGGCTCCGCGATTGGGTCAAGACCTCCATCGGCGATCCCAACACGTCCCACGTCTACGTCAACGTGGCCCGCTGCAACAGCCAGATCATGCTCTACCGGTGGGAGCCGGACGAGAAACTGATGAAGTCGTCGCGGCTTATCCTGCACGAGCTAACCCGCCCCGGCGGTTGTCTGTTTGTCACCGGCTCGGCCTCCAATCGCGAGCAATTCTCGTATGGCCAGAACGGTCGCGGACCGGTCAGCGAATCGTGCGTGACGGCGTATCTGATCCGTTGGTTCGGCCATCTCATGCGGCTGGAGGGTGACATGCGGTTCGGCGATCTCATCGAGCGGGCGGTTTACAACGCGTTGTTCGCGGCCCAGGACCCGGCCGGACGCAAACTCCGCTACTTCACGCCGTTCGAGGGCCCGCGGACCTATTTTCACCTCGACGGCTTCTGTTGCCCCGGCAATTACCGGCGCATCGTGGCCGAACTGCCCGAAATGGTTTACTATCGAACGGCCGATGGCGGCGTGGCCGTGAATCTCTTCGCCGAGTCGAGCACGACCATCGATTTTGGCGACGAACGAAACGTCACGGTCCAGCAGCGAACCGACTACCCCACCTCGGGTCGCGTGACGTTGGCCGTGACACCGTCGGTGCCGATGGAGTTTCCATTGCACTTGCGTATTCCCCGTTGGTGCCCGAGGGCGACCCTGGCGATCAACGACGCGCTTCCTTTCGAGATTTCACCGGGAGACAAATGTCATCTGATCCGTCGGGTGTGGAAGCCGGGCGATGTGCTGACGTTGGAGATGCCGATGCCTTGGCGGCTTATTCGTGGGGAGGCGATGCAGGGTGAGAAGGTCGCCCTGATGCGCGGTCCGGTCGTCTTCTGTATCGGGACGGCCCAGAATGTCGAACTGGTCGCGAAGTACCCGACGCCGGGTGAGCTGGTTCTCGATCCCGAATCGTTCGGCGAGCCGATGGCGGACCGGTCGATTCGCCCCGACGGATTGAAGGTTGTGGCCAGGGCATGGCCCTCGGGTGACGACCGCAGCGGCCCGGCGTCCCTGCAGGTCGTGTTTACCGAGTTCGTTGACCCAAGCGGCATCGCCACTTACTTTCGCGTTCCGGACCCGAGCAAGGCGGTCGAGGACGAGTTGAAGAGCCAGGGGTAGACCGCGTTGGGCGCGATGTTCCGATCCCGCCTCGCGCCGGACGAGCCGGGGCCGCACCGCGGCAAAAGAGGCGCGAGGTCCTGTTGGATCTTACTTCCTCTTCATGAGCGTCACTTCCCCGCCAGACTGCGAATACTGCTTGAACGCCGCTGCGCAACCGAGTAATATGAGCTTTCGACTCGGTGCGGCCGAACGAACGAAGCAAAAAACGCAATGGAGATACGCGCATGCGAAAGCCACCTCTGCCATGGATTTCCCTGATTCTCATGCACGCCGTGTTGGTTCAGGCGGCGTTCGCGGCCTCCGAACCGCTTTCGTTTTCCCGGGTCCAACTGCAGGGTGAACTGGGCGCCCGCTACTGGGCCGCGACGTGCAATCTGCTGACGCGGACGGACCGCTACTCTTTTGAGACGTTCGCCTCCAGCGCTGCCGGAAAACCCGGTGCGTTGTGGTGGGATTGGCCGGGCGACCAAATCGGGCGGTGGCTCTCGGTGCTCCACGTCGCGGCCGGTTACGGCTGGGCCCCGGCGGCCGAGCATCGGCAGCGAATCGCCGAGGCGGTCCTGCCCCTGCGCACCGACGACGGTCGGTTCGGGCCGGTCGGCGCCGAGCCGGACAAGGACGTGCGCCTGCTCTCGGGCAACGCCTTTTGCCTGCGCGGGTGGATGGATGCCTACGCCGATACGGGCGACGCGCGTTGCCTGGAGGCCGCCCGTCAGTTGGGGCATTACTTCGAGGCCCACGCCGAGGCGTGGGAAACCCGCCGCGACGGAAAACTCCACGAGTTCTACGGGCATTGTATCGACGGTCTCGTAGCGCTCCACGAGCAGGCCGGCGACGATTGGGCCCTGGCCCTGGCCGAACGCCTGGCCGTCCACGCCGGACGCACGCCCCACACGCACCACAGTCTTTCGCTCTGCCGGGGTCTGGTCGACCTGGGGCGCGTCACGAAGAAACCCGAGTATCTCCGTACGGTCGAAGACTATCTCTCCTGGTGTCAGGAACATCAGAACGTCACTGGCGGGTTGCCCGAATCGATGCCGAAGTCACCCCAGGACGAGGGCTGCGGCCTGGCCGACTGGATCGTGGTCAATTTGATGATGTACCAGGCGACCGGAAGGTATCGCTATGTAGACGCGGCCGAACATACGCTGATCAACCACTTCTTCCTGAACCAGTTCAATACCGGCGGGTTCGGCCATCTGTCTCTGAGCGACGAGATCGTCGGGGGCAAAGGCTGGCAAGGCTGGGAGGCGCGTTTC
>JAFGRD010000002.1 GCA_016935315.1 Pirellulales bacterium | reverse complement strand
CTCGGCGGCCGCCTCGAAGATGGCGCGAATCTGCATCTCGGTCAGTTCCGGATGGGTGATGCCCAGCCGACCACTGGATTTCCCCGCCCTCCATTTGGGCATATTCCATGCCGGTTTGGATCTCGCTGATCTGCAGCGTGTAGCCGTTGCCCACGACGATTCGCGAGCCGTCGGGGGCGATGGCGACGGCTTGCGCGCTGCGGCCGGGGATCACGGTCGAGATTCTCCATACGCGGGCAAGCGCGACCCACCCGCGGCCTCAGCCGAACCGGCGGACCAGCGCCGCGTTGTCGGCCGGCTGGTCGCTGTAGCGGTCGTACATGCCGACGATCACGGCGTCGGTAGGCTTGATCGACTCGAAGGTCTGGCGGAACGCCTGTTCGACCCACTGGCGCCGCTCGGAGAGCCGGCCGGCGGCCAGGATCTTGAAGGCCAGGCAGGGGCGCTTCGTGCGGCGGACGGCCTGGAACATCCGCGGCGGGTCGTTCGGCAGATAGACCTCGCCCACCGGAATCGGCGCCTGGCCCAGCAACTCTTCGAGCTGCGCGGCGCTGCGGTGGCGCTCGTAGACGCAGGTCATGTAATAGTCGACGTCCCAGCCTTTCGATTCGACCGCATCGACGACGTCGGGCATATGGGTGGAAACCCCCACCAACAGTCCGGCGTCGCGAACCCGCTTCAGATAGTCGTGCATCCGGTCGATCTGACCGTCCTTGAACATCGCGTCGGTTCTTTCACCGTGATGGGCGATGGCGATGCAGCCGCCGGCCGCCAGCTTCTCGACCGACGACGCGTTGCCGGCGTCGATGGCGATGAAGTGCATCTTCAGCCCCCGGTCGACGTACTGCCGGTACAGCTCGATATTGCCGAGTCCCGACTGCCAGCAGTTGACGCCCTCCTCCTCGCATCGCCGCAGGGTCTTGAAGATCTGCTCGGGCGTGAAGTACTCGCGCATCTGGTGGTTGACGAAGACCGACAAGTGAGAGCCGGCGTTGAACGTGTTGGAGCCGCAAATCAGCCGCGAAAGGGTGTAGCGTCCCAGTCGGACCTGCGGCAGCTTGGGCGGCTCGGTGGGCGCGGCCGGCGCCTCGGAGCCGACCTGGGCGGCGATCAACGCCGCCGGCAGCGCGCCGACCTTCTTGAGAAAATCGCGGCGCCCGCCGTCTCGCGGCTGGTCGTTGCCGCCGCCGTTTACGGCACCGGAATCGCAGCGGTCCATGGCGTCTCCTTGTGCGAAGTCTTCTGCGGAATCTCCAGTCCAAGCGATGGCTGACCTGGCAGGCATGAGTGTATCACGGGACAGAGGCTCTGGTCAACGGTCAGGCCCCAGGCAGCGGGGCCGCGTCTTCCTCTACAATCTTCTTCAGTTTCCTCAGGCTCGTCTCGCCCGACGGCTTGCCGAGGCGGTGTATCAACCACGCCAACACCCGTAGCAGCGGATTGACGCTCGAGAGATCTAGATGGATCTGCTCGTACACCTTGGTCTTGAAACCCCGGTCCTGAAGCTCGTAGGTGATCACCGCGGCGTCGGGCTGCCCAGTTTTCGGGTTCAGCCCCGGCAGCGTCGATTTCAGTTGGATCGTCTGCCCCACGCGTAGGTCAATGATCTCACACTTCGTCGGGGAGGTTTTCGACCCCAGGGAGAATTCCATTTCGTAGAGCGAGCCGATCGCGCCGCCCTGGGCGCTGAGTTGCTCGCAGTTGCCGGCCTTGGCGTGGAACAGCGGCCAGAGGTCGGGCGAGCCGACGTACTCCCAGACCCGATCCGCCGAGGCGTTGATCAAGACGGAATCTTTCAGCAACATCTCGCCGGCCGCTCGTTCACAGACACGACTTGAGGATCAGCGCGAGGAAGAAGATCAGCGCCAATCCGACAATCAGGTGGAACCCACCCGGCGGGCCGCCGGCGTAATCGGGATCGGGCATCGATTTGGGTGCCTTCTGATCGGGAAAGAACCAGGAAACTCAAAGGCATCTTCAGTCAACGGGTGATGAAGGAGCAAGGCCGCTGCGCGTCCTTGCACGTTCATGTATGTCCAACCTATTCTCTTGCGAGTCCTTACGTCAATCTGTTACGGCGGGTACAGGTCCTCGGCCACGAAATCCAACCCCAGCCCCCGCAGCGTCTCCTCGCGGGGCACGCCGGTGGCCGGGTCCCAGCCCATCGCCTCGAGATAGTCTTCGACCTGGGCCGCCAGATCGACGGTCCGCCCGGCCGTGGGACCTTGCGACAGCGGCGGATCGCCGAGCACCCGGGCGGGCACGTCGAGCTCGAGGTTGCGAACGCCTTCGCGGAGGTTGAACGCGATCCGCAGTGCGGCGATGCGGGCCCCGGTCCGCAGCACGTCGTCGAGCATCCACGGCCGGCCGGTGGCGTGCGTCAACGAATCGGGCAGGGCGGTCGGCCGGAGCGTCAACAGCGTGAACATGCACATGCCCGACGAGCTGCCCGCGTGGAAGTAGTTGTTGACCCGCGCGTGTAGTTTCCCTTTGCCCGGGTAATGGTGCGGCGGCTGCGGTTCCTCGACCAGTCCCGGCGGTCCGGCCCCGAGCTCGGAGATCCACGTGCTGACTTGCGTGTGGCGGCCGGGGGTGGCGTCCATCTTATACGAGGTCGCCGCGCTGGGGACCAGGCGGGGATCGTGCATCGGCAACTCTTCGCCGCCGACGTGAATCGCGTAGCGCGCGGAGCCCTTGCCGATGCGCTCGGCCGCGCGGCGGACGCCGTCGGCCAGCACGTCGCCGAATCCCTCGCGCCGCCCGATCCGGCGGGTGAGTTCGACAATGGCCCGGGCGTTGCCCCAGCGCAAATCGAGCCCACCGGTGTCCTCGGGTCCGATCAGGCCGTTCTCGAAACACTCGATTGCAGAGGCCACGGTGCCGCCGGTGCCGATCGTGTCGAGCCCCAGGCGGTTGCACAGATCGTTGCAGAGGTTGATCGACGCCAGGTCGTCGTTGAGGCACATCGAGCCGAACGCACCGAGCGTTTCGTACTCGGGCTTGTGCCCTTCCCCGGCGAACTCACCTTCTTCGACCCGCGTCAACCCGCCGCAGGCCATGGGGCATTTCCAGCAGGCATACTTGCGGCGCTGGATCGCGATCACCGCCTCGTCGCTGATCTTGCCCACGGTGGGGAAGTCGGCTTCCACGGTGCCGGCCCAGTTCTTGACGGGCGTGTCGCCCTTGAAAGCCAACCCGGCCATGCTGCCGCAGGTGCCGTAGGTCCGCATGGTGGTCCAGCGAGGGCGGGTTTGCAGGAACTCGCGGTGGCGGCCGATGGCGGCTTTCATGCCGTCGGGATCGGCGACGGGGACTTCGCGCACCCCGTCGGCCAGCACGATCGCCTTCAACCGTTTCGAGCCCATCACCGCGCCCAGCCCGCTGCGCGCGGCCGCCCGGCCCCTGTCGTTGATCACCGCCGCCAGCAGGCTTTGGCGCTCGCCGGCCGGGCCGATGCAGGCGACGCGGGCGTTGGTGCCGAACCGCTGCCGGGCGCGGTCTTCCGTCTCGTGGCTCTCCAATCCCCACCAGTCGTCGGCCGGCAGCAGCTCAGCCCGTCCGTCGCGCACCACCAGCATCACGGGCGTGTCGCTCTGCCCGGTCAGCAGGATGGCGTCGAAGCCGGCCGTCTTCATGGCCGGCCCGAAGGTGCCGCCGGAATTGGCGTCGCCCCAGCCACCCGTCTTGGGACTCTTGGCCACCACGACGTAGCGATTGCTGGTGATGCCACCGGTGCCGGTCAGCAGCCCGGTGAAGAAGCCCAAGGTGTTCTCCGGCCCCAGCGGATCGACGCCCGCCCGCTGCATCGTGTAGAGGTAATACGCCCCCAGGCCGTAACCGCCGAAGTAGCTCAGGTAAAGCTCGTCGCCGGGTTGTTCGACGCGCGTGGTTCCGCGGGCCAGATCGACCAGCAGGATTCTTCCTGAAGTTGCCGGTACGGGCATGTTCCCAATCCTTGCGTGAAGGCGCTGGCGAGCACGGCGGTCACCGCCACGATTGCAGCAGCCGCCGGATCCGCCATCCGAACCGTCCCGCCGGCAGCTTGCCGCGTCCAAGCCAGCGATGCGAGCCGGTTGCGGCCAGCTCGCGCTCGCTCATGTCGTAATCGAGTGTGGCCACGGCCTTGGGCTGATCGGCGTGCTCGTCGGAGAGCGGCGAATAGGCCTCGATGACGATCTGGTTCTGCTCGGGCAGGAAGCGGAGCACCTGGAGCCAGCCGCCCCCGCCTTCGGGCAGGTTCTGGTAGTCGCACAGGACTTCGTGAACCTGGCCGCCGGCGTCGTTGGCGCTGACTTGCTGGGCGATCGCCCCCACGTGGCCGCAGACAACCAGGAAGATATTCTCGTGCTTGCGCACGAGCTGCTCGAAGATCTTCTCGCCGGGCGGGCGGCGCCCCTTGGGACCCATATACTCGTGCGTGGCGACGATCACCCGCCGATCGGCGTGCTGCGCGACGACGTCGTTGGCCCACTGCAGTGTCTCGTCGCCGGGATTGTATTCGAGGTTGAGCACCAGGAACTTCATGCACGCCGCGTTGAACAGGGCGACGTTGTTGTCGTTCTTCTGGCCCGCGTGTCCGCCGTACCAGGGATAGTGCTCAAAACGCCGCGGAGGAAAGTACTTGTTGTACAGCTCGGTCTCGCCGGGCGCGCCGTCGTGATTGCCCGGCAGCACGCTGTAGGGCACCACGCCGTCGAGCACCCGGTGGGCCCGGTCGGCCACTTTCCACTCCTCTTCCACCGTGGCGTTGTCGACGATGTCGCCCAGGTGGATCACGAAGCGAGTCCGCTCGGCGGCGGCCCGGGCCCGAATCCACTCGGTCTGGGCCAGGTAGGTGTCGGCAAACGTCTCCGAGTAGAACTGCGTGTCGGGCAGCAGAACGACCGAGAAACCGGACGACGTGCCCGCGGTGGCCGGCGTGGTCGCAACGAGCGACGTCGCGGCGGCGAGCAGCAGAAGCAGCAGAAACCATCGGCGGGCGGATGCAAGCATGATGTTCTCCGTGGTGGTGCGGTGTGTTGTCATTCGTCGTGTATGGTGCGCCCAACTTGTCTTTTCGACGCGCTCCCAATTGTACCACATCGGGCGCGAGAAGGCATCTTGATCGGCGCCGACGGAACCGAAGGGGAGCCAAGAACACGTTGGAAGAACCCAAAAAACGGCCGAGGCAGCGGTTCCACCGCCTCGGCCGTGGTTCGGTCGCACGTCGGTCAGCCGCCGGGCGTCAGACTTCCTCGGTGACCACGAACGGCTCGCGGTACTCGCGGGTCAGCAGCTTGTCGGCCTCGGCGTTGCCGACGAACTTCTCCTTCTCGGCGTCGAACTGCAGCATCGGGCCGAGCTGGTAGGTGCTCTTCTCCAGGTCCAGCCCGATGGCGTTGTCCAGTGCCGTGCAGATGTCGCTCCAGGAGCGAGAGGCTTCCTCGTGGACACCGAGCACTTCGGGCTTGGTGGTGCCGGGCACCTGCTGGCCGAGCCGGTAGGAGATGTTGCCCAAATGGCACAAGGCGGCCGAGTAATGGGCATCGAGGATGTCGGCGTGCAGCTTGGTGCGGTCGCGACTGCGGACACAGTCGATGAAGTTCTCGAAGATCCCACCCGGCTCGATGTGGTAGTCGACGTCGATCGACTCGCCCTTGTCGGAGCCTTTGGGATAGAACTTGCCGCCCTTGATGGCACCTTCTTCGAGGTAGAACTCGTTGTCCACTTTGCGCGGCGGGGCCTGTTTGCCGACGACCGACTTGCCACACAGCCCGGCCACCTCGTAGACCATCAGCGGGCCGCCGAAATCCATCACGGTCAATTGCATGTTGGGCGTTTCGGCCTGGTCGGTAAAGGGCGGGTGGCCTTCGGATGACTGAACCCAGCGGCCGCCCATGCTGATCACGCTCTTGGGCAGCGTGCCGCCGGGGATGCCCCAGCGGGCGATGTCCATCTGATGGACGCCCTGGTTGCCGATCTCGCCGTTGCCGGTGTCCCAGAACCAGTGCCAGTTGTAGTGGACCAGGTTTTCGTGATACGGCTGCATGGGCGCCGGGCCCAGCCAGAGGTTGTAGTCGAGCTCCGCCGGTGGGTCTTTGACGTCCTTGAAGCCGATGCTCCAGCGGGGCTTCGAGGCGTAGGCCTTCGAGACCAGCAGCTTGCCGTACTTGCCGCTGGCCACGGCGGCGACCGTCTTGGCCCAACTGCCCGAGGCGCGACTCTGCGTGCCGTGCTGCACGATGCACTTGTACTTCCGCGCGGCCTTCACGCACTGGCGCCCCTCGAAGACGTTGTGGCTGCAGGGCTTCTCCACGTAGACGTCCTTACCGGCCTGGCAGGACCAGAAGGTGATCAGGGAGTGCCAGTGGTTGCAGGTGGCCACCGACACCGCGTCGAGTTCTTTGTCCTCCAAGGCCTTGCGGATGTCCTGGAAGCATTTGGGCGTGTTGCCGTTGCGCTTCTTGATCGACTCGCTTCGCCCGGCGAACAGCCGGCTGTCGGGATCGATCAGATGGGTGACTTGGACCTTGTCCATGCCGGCGAAGGCCCCGATGTGGCTGTTGCCGCGGCCGTGGATGCCGGCCACGCCCACGCGGATCGTGTCGTTGGCGCCGAGCACCTGGCCGGAGGATTGCGTGCCGGCGATGGTAAACGTGGTAGCGACGCCGGCGGTGGCGGCGGCCCGCTTCAAGAACGTACGACGTGTTTGTCGCGACATGGTTTTTCCCTTTCCAGGTAAGTGCAACGAATTCAAGGATGGCGGGCTTCCCCAATCAGCGGGAAACGCGTGGCAGGCTGTGCGGGCGGGCACCGAGGCTCGCCCCCCAGGTAGGCCCTGCTATTGGAACATATACCAGCCCGGATGTCAACTCCCCCGCGGTCGTTCTCCGCCCACGCCGCCACGCCGAAAAGCTCGATGGCCGGAGAGAGCGCCCGCGCCGGGCACGATCAGGGCGCGTGCGAGCGGGCGTAGTCGCGCAGGGCCAACAGGTTCTCCTCGGGCGTGCCGCGAGGCACCTCGCAGCCGGCCCCCACGATAAAGCGCCGGCCGCATTGCCGGTGGCACTCGGCGATCGCCGCGGTGATCGACTCCGGCGTCCCGTTGCGCAACACGGCCACCGGGTCGATGTTGCCCGCCAATACCTGCCCCGGCCCCATCTCCTCGCGGGCTCGCGTGAGCGGGACCATCCAGTCGATGTCGACCATCTCGCATCCCAGTTGCCCCACGCCGGACAGGATCCGGCTGATGTTGCCGCAGATGTGCATGCGGACCTTGGTCCCCATTTCGTGCAAGGCGTCGATCATCTTTTTTTCATAGGGCAGCACGAACTCTTCGTAGATCTGTGGGCCGAGGAGCGAGGCGGCGGCGTCGCCCACGCCCATGATGTCGACGCCCGCCTCGATCTGTGCCCGGGCGAATTGCAGCTCCATCTGAAGCACGAAATCGAACAGGTCGCGGACGAAGGCCGGGTCGTCGAAGAAGTCGAGCATCAGCGTGTTGATTCCCCGCAGGTCGGCCGCTTCGGCGCAGGGACCCTCGATCCAACCTTCGATCAGCTTCTCGCCGCCGACGCGTTCTCGGAACAGTGCCGCCGCCCGGACCCGGTCGTGCATGCGTCCGCCGCCCAGCGGGTCGGGGATTTTCAGTCCGGCCAGCGTCTTCTTGTCGGCCAACAGGGCCCGTGTTTCTTCGACCGCGGGCGGCTGGTTGTCGAAGAACTTGATCGCCGCGCCGCAATCGGCGGCCTCGCGGGTGGGATCGGAGATGCACGAGACGTAGTCGAGATCGAACTTCTCGGCCACGTGGATCTGGCAATCGACCAGCAGGCGATGATCGGCGGCGTACTTTCCATAGGGCACGCCCCCCTGATCGCCCGCGAACATCATGGTAATCGGCATCTGCGGCAGGCAATCGACCGGCCGATCTTCCAAGACGGCGAGGATGCGCTCTCGTCCGTTCATGTTTTGGTCCCTTCCTTTGCAAGGATTCTTGTGGCTGGATTCGCGAGAACTCAGCCTGCTACGATATTGAGAATGTCTTACTGCTGAAGTCCTGCGACTTGAGGTGCCTTTTGGCCGGAGCGTTACACCTCCTTGACTGCCTGCACGATCGCGTCGTCGAAGCTGGCCGCCACGCGGCAGCCCGGCTCGACGACCAGGAACCGTTCGGGGTCCCACGGCCCGTCGACCAGCGCCCGGATCAGCCCCATGTCGCCGGCGAGCTTTTCGTACTGCCAGCCCCGCTGGGCGGCCTCTTGTTCGGTTTGTCGCTCGAAGCGGTCGTCGGGTTCGATCCCCATTTCGATGAACGTCAGCTTCTGGTAATGGCGCGTCATGTTGCCCAACTGTTCGTACAGATAGCGGGCGTTGTCTTCGCCGTACTTGGCCGCCAACTCGTGGTAGGTGGCGGTCATGCCGGCGGCCTGGGGAATCGCGTCGCTGCCGAGTTGGGCCAGCCCCTCGCCGCGTTCGATCCAGCCGCTGGTCTTGAAGTACACGCCCGGATGGCTCTGGAAATACTCCAAGTAGCGATCCTTGTCGCCGAGAAACAGCGTGATGCAGTCGTGGGCGCGGGGGACGACCAGGGGCACGGTCTCGGCGGCCAACCCGACCACGCCGTTGCTGCACAGCCCATAGCCCAGCACCACGGCGTCGTACTGCGACGGGTCGACCGCCTGGAGCACCTCGCGGAGCCGGGCCGACATGCCCGCCTGGCCGATGTCGTGCAGCCCCTTGGGCAGAAACTCGAAGTCGACCCGATTCGGAGACCGGGCAACCACCGCGCAGAGCTCGCGGTAAAGGATTTCGCAGGCGATCAGCTTCAGGTGCAACCTTATTCCTCCTCCGGTTCGGCCACGAACCGATAGCCCGCGTCGCGGATGGTCAGGAAGTGTCGCGGCTGCGCGGGGTCGGGCTCGAAGGTTTTGCGCAGCCGGCGGATGAACTGGTCGGGGGCGCGTGTTTGCACGCTGGTCGGCATCCCCCAGACCTTTTCGAGCAGCTCGTGGCGAGGAATCACCCGGCCCTGGTTCTCCACGAAGTAGCGCAACAGCGTCATCTCCAATTGTGTCATCCGCACCGGCTCGTCGGCCACGGTCACCTCGAACGTCTCGAAATTGACCACCGCGTTGCCGAACGCGAAGCAGCTCAGTGGTTTCGCCTGCCGCGCGTGCATTTCTCGGCGCCGGCTGTGCAAGGCAAGCAGGTTTCTCACGCGGCTGAGGAACTCGTCCAGGTCAAACGGCTTGGTGAGGTACTGATTGGCCCCGACGTCGAAGCCGCGGGCGCGGTCTTCGGCCAAGGTGCGCGCGCTGAGGATCAGCACGGGCAAGTCTCGATCGGTTGCCCGTAGCGACTCGCACACGGCGTATCCGCTCATGCCGGGCAACATCAGGTCCAGGACCACCAGATCCACTCCGTCGGGGCTCTCGCCGAGGATCCGCAGCGCCGACGGCCCATCGCCGACCGTGGTGACACGGTAACCCTCGGCGTCCAGATTGTACTTGATTCCGGTGGCCAGGTGCTCTTCGTCCTCAACCACGAGAATGTGCTCCTTGTCAGCCATCGCAGCAGCGTTCGCTCCCTTTTACGACTTGGTTGTTTCCGGTTCGGCCGGGGGCGGGGCTTCGGCGCCTTCGGCGGGATTGCCGTCCGTCGGAGGCCCTTGGAGGCAACCGGGCAGTTGCACCTCGAAGACGGTTCCGGGCCCTTGCTCCCGATCGCGCACACGGATGCGGCCGCGGAGCCGTTTGACCAGCGTGCGGACGATGTAAAGCCCCAGGCCCGTGCCGGGTTTCTCCCGCTCCAACTCCAGTCCCAGCCGCACGAAACGCCCGAAGATCTTGCGGCGGAGCTTCTGGGGGATTCCGCGTCCGTTATCGGCGATTCGCGCGACCGTGCAGCCCTCGGGCCCCGGCCGCAAGGTCACTTCGACCCGCGGCGGCGCGCCGGCGTACTTGACGGCGTTGTCCAGCAGGTTGCGGAAGACCATTTCCAGGTCGCCCGGCCGCGCCCGCACGATCAACGGCTCGGCATCGACGGCGATGGTTTCCGGCGGGACGCGATAGCTGAGGCAAACGGCTTCGGCACACTCGCGCAGCAGCGGCGCCAACGGCACGTCTTCGATCTCGCCGTCGGCGCGGCCCGATTCCATGCGCCCGGCGTCGAGCATCTGGTTGATCAGATGGTCGAGCCGTTCGACGTCTTCGAGCATGAACCGGTAGAAGCCGGCTTGCTGGCTCTCGCTGACGCGCCGCCGGTTGAGGGTCTGCAAATAGAGTTTCATCGAGGCGATGGGCGACTTCAGCTCGTGGGTCACGCTGTCGATGAAATTCGATTGCCGGCGTGAGAGGTTGATCGCCTTGATCGACAGCACCAGGTACAGCACCACCCCGACCAGCAGCAAGAGGATGAACGTGGTGCCGACGGTCAGCAACGTCCAATACAGCGGCGCGTAGCCCGTGTCGCTGACGGCCTTGGAGACGGCCAGCAATACCCAGCCGACGGTCAGCACCACCAGCAGGACGATCATCACGATCGCCAAGATGATGGGCAACCGGAGCGAGCGGCGCGTGGACATGGCGGGGACGAGAGCTGTCGCGATCAGGGGGAAGCGGAGACACACCTCATCCGGCGAGCATAGCAAAACGGCCGCAACGGCGTCAAGCGGGCGGGGGCCCCGGCACGCCACCGTGGCCCGTAGCCGGATCCGCGGGAATTCAGCCTGCCGTGACACGGAATGCTCCCGAATCGGAAGTCTCGGGGCTCCAGCCGCCATCCGGCGAGACGTTTTCGGCCGGGAATTTCGCACCCGCCGTCCGTGCAGCCGAGCCATCGCACAAGCCGCAAAATCCCCTCGCACGGCTTGCTTGCACCGGTTGGATCAGACGGCAATCTCCACGCCACTGCTGCCGGCGCGCCCCCAACGCGCAACTATTACCCAGCTATTACACAGCCGATACGCAGTTGGACTACTCCACGTGGCGACACAGCATATAATCCTTCCGTTACAGCTTGCGCGTCGCCGGTAGGCCGCCGCTGAGCAAAGACGCTCGTTTTCGAATCGGTCCCACGCAGATTGCGAAGAACACCACTTAGGAGCTTCGAGACATATGAAAGCCGACTATACCGAGTTCCATCCGGCGGGCCAACCGCCGCGTGCCGTCCACCCGGCCGGCTCCAAGGCGAGAGTCCTTCTCACCAGCGTGTTCGGGCCATACGCGCAGGACGACGAGTACGGCAGCCGGGCGATGAACCCGATGGAGCTCTATCATAACCAGGTCACCCGCACCCAAGGCCCCTTTTCGCTGCGGATGTTCCATCGCAGTTGGGGGCTGATGATGATCCAGTCGAACATCGAGGCCCCTTGCACGCTGCTGGACTTTCCGGTGCTGAAGCGGTTCATCGAAGAGATCCGCGACAACGAGTACGACATCGTGGGCATTTCGGGCATCACGCCGAACCTTCTGAAGGTGAAGAAGATGTGCGAACTGGTCCGCCAGTACCTGCCCAACGCGACGATTGTCGTCGGCGGCCATATCGCCAACATTCCCGACTTGCACAAGCGGATCGACGCCGACCATTGCGTCAAGGGCGAGGGCGTCCGCTGGTTCCGCCGGTTCCTCGGCGAAGACGACCAGCGGCCGTTGCGCCATCCGACGATCTATTCCGGCATCGGCACGCGGAACGCCGGCGTGACGGTCAAGGACAGGCCGGGCGACGTGGCGGCCACCGTGATTCCCTCGGTGGGCTGCCCGCTGGGGTGCAACTTCTGCTCCACCTCGGCCATGTTCGGCGGCAAGGGGAAGTTCATCAACTTTTACGAGACCGGCGACGAGCTGTTCGAGATCATGTGCCAGCTCGAGCGCGAGATGAAGGTCCACTCCTTCTTCGTGATGGACGAGAACTTCCTGCTGCACCGCAAGCGGGCGCTGCGGTTGCTGGAATTGATGGAGAAGCATGACAAGGCCTGGGCGCTGTACGTCTTCAGCTCGGCCAACGTGCTGCGATCCTATACGATGGATCAACTCGTGCGGATGGGGATCTCCTGGGTCTGGATGGGCATCGAAGGCCGCGACAGCCAGTACAAGAAGCTCCAGGGCATCGACACCTTCGAGCTGATCAAGGAGCTTCAGTCGCACGGTATCCGCGTGCTGGGGTCCACGATCATCGGCCTGGAGAACCACACGCCGGAGAACATCGACGAGGCCCTCGACTACGCCGCCCGGCACGTGACCGACTTCCACCAGTTCATGCTCTACACACCCATCCCCGGCACGCCGCTGCACGCCGAGCTTTCGGCCAAGGGGATGATGAAAGACGAGAGCGAGTACCACGTGGGGGATATCCACGGCCAGCTCATCTTCAACTACCGCCACCCGCACATCAACGACGAGCAATCGGCCGAGTTCATGCTGCGGGCCTTCAACCGGGATTTCGAGGCCAACGGTCCCAGCACGGCGCGGATCACGCGAACCACGCTGGCCGGTTATCGCCGCTACAAGAACCACCCCGACGCCCGCATCCGCCGCCGCTATGCCTGGGAGGCCCGGGAGCTGGCCACGACCTTCGCGGCCCTGGTCGGCGGCGCGAAGCTCTACTACCGCAACAACCCGGCCATGTACGCCAAGATGTCGGCGATCCTGAAGGACCTCTGTGAGGAATTCGGCTGGAAGACGCGGCTCTGCGGCGCGATCGGCGGCCGCTGGCTGTTGCGAAAGCTCCGCCAGGAAGAAAAACGCCTGGCCGCCGGCTGGACCTACGAGCCGCCAACCTTCTACGAGCGGAACGAGGCCTGTGCAGACAACCCGGCGGCGCAGCCGTGCCGGTACGTCCAACCCATCGCCGTGCCGGCGCCGCAGCGGGCAGCCGGTGCCCGAGAACTGGTGAGCATCTCGTAGCCGTACCGCTGCCAAGGAGTCCTGCACTTTCCGAAAAACGGCACTTAGACCTATATGAAAGAGCCAAGGCGCGCAGCGGCTTGGCTCTTTCATGGCGTTGTTTTTCGAGCCTAACGCGTTCCTTGGTTGACAAACGCCCTCGACTCGGATAGGGTAGCAGCGCGGGGCAGGATGCCCAGTCGCCGCGTTACCTGTCACTGCAAGGGGGGGCCGTCCATGAGAACGTTGCTCGCCGGTCTGCTGGGCGTCGTGGGACTATTCGGGGCGGCCGCCGCGTCGAGAGCCGATTGGTCGCTCTCGCCCATCCCCGTCCTCCTTCCCTTCAGCACTTCGGCCGATGGAAAGGTGGTCGTGGGCGGCCACCAACCGGAAAACGGCAGCCACATGCGCGCGGTGCGCTGGGAAAACGGCCGCGCCGGTCACCTGGGCATTTCGGGAATCTCGGAGAGCTTCGCCTATGGCGTTTCGGCCGATGGCTCGGTGGTGGTCGGACTTAGCGCGAACACCCCTAGTAACGAAGGGGCGTTCCGCTGGGAGAACGACACGCTGACAAGTCTGGGTACGCTGGGTGGCGACGAAAGCCTGGCCGTGGACGTCTCGGCCGACGGCTCGGTGGTTGCGGGTTTCAGCGGAACTGCCGCGGGCAATACCCGTCCCTTCCGTTGGGAAAACGGCGTGATGACCGATCTCGGCACGCTGGGCGGTCCTGAAGGGCTGGGGGTCGCCGTCTCGAACGACGGGGCGGTCGTCGTCGGCTACTGCTTGAACACGTCGAGCATCATGGAGGCGTTCCGCTGGGAAGCCGGCACCATGGTCGGGCTGGGGGCGCTGGGAGGCCTCGGCAGCCAGGCACTGGACGTCTCGGCCGACGGCTCGGTGATCGTGGGCTCCGCCGAGACCTCCGCAGGCAACTCCGAGGCGTTCCGCTGGCAGAACGACGTGATGGTCGGCCTGGGCATGCCGGAAGGCACGCAGAGCGAGGCCTGGGGCGTCTCGGCCGACGGTTCGGTGGTCGTGGGATGGATGGGGGAGTTGGGCGGTGAGCAGAGTGTTTTTGTTTGGGACGCCGCACACGGCTCGCGCCTCCTCCGCGACGTGCTGGCTGATCATGGGGTCGACATGACCCTCTGGAGCTTGAACGCCACGTACGCCGTCTCCGACGACGGCACGACGATCGCCGGCACAGGCAGTTACCGGGGGGAGCCCAGCGGATGGATCGCGACCATCCCCGAACCCTCCACGCTGGTGCTGGCCACCGCGGCTGCTCTCGCGCTGGCCCTCTATGGCTGGCGAAATCGCCGCGGGCGCTGAGGATTCGAAAAGAACAAGTTGGGCATTCCACTGTTGTCGTGGGCCCGCCGTTGCCACGGGGCGTTTCACGCGATTGCCGTCTCGAACAGGGCAATCACGTTCTCCGGCGGCACGCCGGCTTGCACGTTGTGGACCGGCGCCAGCACGTAGCCGCCGCCGGGGGCGAAGATCCGCAGACTCTGTTCGACTTCGCGGGCGACCTGCTCCGGCGTGCCGAATGCCAGTGTGCCCTGGCAATCGCACGAGCCGCCCCAAAACACGAGCTGTCGGCCGAACTGCTGCTTCAGCTTCGCGGGGTCCATGCCCTTGGCCGTGGTTTGCACCGGGTTGAGGATGTCGACGCCCATTTCGATCAGGGTGGGCAGGAAATCGAAGATGGCCCCGTCGTTGTGCATGAACACTTTCATGTTCGTGTTCCGGTGCACCCAGTCGAGGCCGCGCTGATAGTAGGGCATGATCCGCTCGCGGAACATGGCCACCGACAGAAACGGGGCGTCCTGCGTGCCCAGATCGTCGTTGAATTGCAGGATCTGCACGCGATCGCCGACCGCGTCGGTGAACCGCCGCAGGTTCTCCAGCCACGCCTCGGTCAGCTTCTCGTTCAGCGCGTGGACGTAGTCGGGCTCGGTGGCCAGCGTGATCATCCACGCCTGGAAGTCGCCGGTGCCCAGGCCGAAGAACAGTTCGTAGGGCGGCCCCATGGCGGCGATCAGGGCCCGATCGGTGTTTCGGCAGTACGCCTCGGCCTGCGCGTGCAGGTGGTCGCATTCCTCCGGGCCCAGCAACGGCGGCTGGAGGGTCTCGGGGTCGGCGTGGGCCGCACCGGGGTACTTGTCGAGCCGATCGAAGTAGAAGCCACCTTGGGGCATCCGCGCCATGGGGGCGCCGTCGGGCCGTCGCAGCAGAAGATCACCGTTGGGCTGAGTCTCCGGCTGGAATCCGCCCGGCACCTCGACCGGCGTGCCGTCGAAGAGCGTCCACGGCTTCCAGTTCTCGTTGCGGATTCCGAAGGTCACCGCCGGCCGGTTCAACCCGACCACGTCGACGCCGAACCGATCGAGGATCGGCTCCTCGATTTCGGCCAGCATCTGGTAGACGTCGAACACCCGCGTGGGCGTGCCGATTCTCAACCGCTGCTTCAGGCGGTGATAGGTCGACGCGGCCATGCCCGACTGCCGCGTGGCGCCGAGATCGATCGGCACGCGATCGGGGTGTTGGTGGTTGATCGCACAAAGAACGCGTTCGCGCGAGTTCATCGTGGGGGGCTTTTCCGTTGGCTTTCCTATCGGCCTGAACCGAGTCATCCCTGCAACTTCTTGCGAACCGCCGCGATAAACGCCGGCGAGGTCCCGCAGCATCCACCGATGAACTGGGCCCCGGCCTCGACCAGTTGGAGCACGTACTGGGCGAACTCCTCGGGCATCTGGGTGTAGACGGTTTCGCCTTCGACGACTTCCGGCATGCCCGCGTTGGCCTTGATCCAGACGGGCCGATCGGTGGCCGCTTTCAACCGGCGGCAGATTCCCACGAAGCCGGCGATGCCCTGGCCGCAGTTCGAGCCGATCACGTCGGCCCCGGCGTCGAGCAACTGTTCGGCGGCCTGCTCGGGCGTGGCGCCCATCATGGTGCGGTCTTTGTTCTTGCCCGAATCGAAGACCATGCAGCCGACCACGGGCAGACCGGTCTGCTTGGCGGCGGCCACCGCCAGCTTGGCCTCGGCCGGGTCGGACATGGTCTCGACCACGATGGCGTCGGCGCCGGCGTCGGCCATCGCCCGGGCTTGTTCCAGGAAAGCGGCCCGCAGATCGGCTTCGCTGACCTCGTCGGTCATCAGCATCATGCCGCTGGGTCCGATGGAGGCGAACACCTTGGCCTGCCCATCCGCGGCCCGGCGGGAAATCTCCACCCCGGCCCGATTGATCTCAACCACCTTTTCGGCCAGGTTGTACCGGGCCAATACGAAGCGGTTGGCGCCGAACGTGTTGGTGAGAATCACCTGGCTGCCGGCCTGGACGTAGGCTCGGGCGACCTCTTCGACCTTGTCGGGCCTCTCGAGGTTCCAGGCGTCGGGGCAGGCCCCCACCGAGAGCCCCCGCTGCTGCATCTGCGTTCCCCAGGCCCCGTCGGCTACCACCGGACCGGCGGAGATGAGCATCTCGATCAATTCGTGCATGATTGGTACCCTCCCGACAATCGGGCCGCCCCTGGTCAGAGACACATCAGTTATTGTAGACGTTCGGGCCCGATTCCAGAAGCCCGGAAAAAAGGGGGGAAACACCTCGCACTTGCCCCCCAACCCGCTGCAAGCGATACTTCCTTGCTGACATTTCGGCCAAACGAGTAGCTGAGGTCGCAAGACTTCAGTGGCGAGACGTGTTCCGTATCATGGCAGGCTGAATTCTCGTGAATTCAGCTACCGGATTTCGAGTTCTCACGGTGAAGGAGCGCCGCGTGCCGAACACTCCGACAGACTACCGCGAAGCCGGTCGGCGGCTCGCCGAGCTGGTCTTGCGCCGGATCGTGATCCTCGACGGAGCCATGGGCACGATGATCCAGCAGCTCGGCTTCGGCGAGGCCGAGTTTCGCGGATCGCTGCTGGCCGACCACGTCCACAATCTGGCCGGCTGCAACGACCTGCTCTGCCTGACGCAGCCCGACGCCATCGTCGGCATCCATCGCGGGTTCCTCCAGGCCGGGGCCGACATCATCTGCACAAACACGTTCAACGCCAACGCCATCTCCATGGTCGACTACGATCTGGTCGATCGGGTGGGGGACATCAACCGGGCGGCGGTGGCTTGTGCCCGCCGGGCCGTGCAAGACGTCGACGGTCGGCAAAGCGACCGCCCGCGGTTTGTGGCCGGCTCGATCGGCCCGACCAACCGCACGGCGTCGCTTTCGCCCGACGTGAACGACCCCGGCTATCGGGCCGTCACCTTCGACCAGTTGCGCGAAGCGTACTACCAGCAGGTGGCGGCGTTGGTCGAGGCCGGCGCCGACGTCCTGCTGCCGGAGACGACGTTCGATACGTTGAACCTGAAGGCCTGCCTGTTCGCGATCGAAGAGTTCTTCGAGCGGCAAGGAGTCCGGCTGCCGGTGATGGCGTCGGTGACCATCACCGATCGCAGCGGGCGGACCCTTTCGGGCCAGACGCTTCAGGCCTTCTGGACGTCGATCGCCCATGCCGACCTGTTCAGCGTGGGGATCAACTGCGCGTTGGGACCGGAGTTGATGCGACCGTTCGTCGAAGAGCTTTCGCAAATCTGCCCGCTGCCGACGAGCTGTCACCCCAACGCCGGGTTGCCCAACGAGTTCGGCGGATACGACGAGACGCCGGAGGCGATGGCCGGCGTGCTGCGCGAGTTTGCCGGCGAGGGCTGGCTGAACATCGTGGGCGGTTGTTGCGGCACGACGCCGGAGCACATCCGGGCGATTGCCGCGGCGGTGGCCGACTGTCGGCCGCGCCGCCCGGCGGAGATCGAGCCGCTGTCGCGCTACAGCGGCCTGGAACCGCTGGTGCTGGACGCCGAGAGCACGCTGATGATGATCGGCGAGCGGACGAACGTTTCCGGGTCGCGGAGGTTCGCCCGGCTCATTCGTAACGAGCAATTGGCCGAGGCCGTTTCCATCGCCCGGGGGCAGGTGGAAGGCGGCGCCAACGTGATCGACGTGAACATGGACGACGCGTTGCTGGACGGCCCGGCGATGATGACGCGCTTCCTGAACCTGATCGCCGTCGAGCCCGACATCGCCCGCGTGCCGGTGATGATCGACAGCTCCGACTTCGCGGTGATCGAAGCCGGGTTGAAGTGCGTCCAGGGCAAATCGATCGTCAACTCGATCAGTCTCAAGGAGGGCGAGGAGGTCTTTCTGGAGCACGCCCGGCGGGTGCGGCGCTACGGCGCCGCGCTGGTGGTGATGATGTTCGACGAGGCGGGGCAGGCGGTCACGGTCGAGCACAAGCTGCGGATCGCCCGCCGGGCCTACCACCTGCTGACCGAGAAGGTCGGCATGCCGGCGGCCGACATCATCTTCGACCCCAACGTGCTGGCCGTGGGCACCGGCATCGAGGAGCACGCCCGCTACGCCGTCAACTTCATCGAGGCGGCGTGCAGGATCAAGGAGCTGTTGCCGGCGGTGAAGATCTCCGGCGGCATCAGCAACGTCTCCTTCGCCTTCCGCGGCAACGACACGGTTCGCGAGGCGGTCAATGCGGCGTTCTTGTACCACGCGATCCATGCCGGCCTGGACATGGGGATCGTCAACGCGGGCCAGTTGGAGGTTTACGAGGAGATTGAGCCGCGGTTGCGCCGGTGCGTGGAAGACGTTTTGTTCGACCGCCGCCAAGACGCCACGGAACGGCTGATCGAGTTGGCCGCCACGCTCAAGGACAAGGGCCCCCGCGACGCGACGGCCGACCTGGCATGGCGCGAAGCCGGCGTGGAGGAGCGGCTCGCTCACGCGCTGCTCAAGGGCGTCGCCGAACACGTCGAGGAAGACGTGGAAGAGGCCCGAGCGAAGTACGACACCTGCCTGCAGATCATTGAAGGGCCGCTGATGGACGGCATGCAGGTGGTGGGCGCGCTGTTCGGCGACGGCAAGATGTTCTTGCCGCAGGTGGTCAAGAGCGCCCGCGTGATGAAAAAGGCGGTTGCCTACCTGGGGCCGTACATGGAGCAAGAGAAGGCCGCCGGCGGCGACGGGAGATCGGGCCGGGGCACGCTGGTGATGGCCACCGTCAAGGGCGACGTGCACGACATCGGCAAGAACATCGTGGGCATCGTGCTGGGATGCAACAACTATCGGGTGATCGACCTGGGCGTGATGGTCCCCTGCGAGCAGATCCTCGACGCAGCCGTCGAACATCGGGCCGAGATGATCGGGCTCAGCGGCCTGATTACGCCCAGCCTGCAAGAGATGGTCCACGTGGCCCGGGAAATGCAGCGGCGGGGAATGGACCTGCCGCTGCTGATCGGCGGGGCCACGACCAGCGCGAAGCACACGGCCGTGAAGATCGCTCCGGCCTACGGCCACGAGGTGGTCCACGTCAAGGACGCCTCGCTGAGCGCCCCGGTCGTCGAGCGCCTGATCAACCCAGCGCGCCGCGAGCAGTTCAACGCCGAAAACCGCGCACGGCAGGCGAAGCTCGTCGCCGCGTATCAAGGCGCGCAGCAGAAACAGCTCGTCTCCTATCGCGAGGCGCTGGCCGGGCGGTTCACCACCGACTGGAGCCGCGCGCTGATCGACGTGCCCGCCTTCACCGGACCGCGGGTGCTGGACGACTACCCGCTGGAAGAGCTGGCGGCGTACGTCGATTGGTCGCCGTTCTTCTGGGCCTGGGAGCTGCGCGGCAAGTACCCGGCAATCCTCGACGACCCCAAGCACGGCCGGGAGGCCCGCAGGCTGCTGGCCGACGGGCGGAAGCTGCTTGAGGAAATCGTCGCCAACCGGTGGCTCCGCGCCCGGGGCGTATACGGCTTCTGGCCGGCGGCCTCCGACGGCGACGACGTACTGGTCTACGACGACCCGCGGCGAGAGATCGAGCTGGCCCGGTTCCATTTTCTGCGGCAGCAATGGCGGCGCGAGGGCCGCGAGTGTTTCTACAGCCTAGCCGATTTCATCGCGCCGAGAGACAGCGGTCGGACCGACTACCTTGGAGTGTTTGCCGTCACCGGCGGGCTGGGCACGGAGGCGATTGTGGCCCGCTTCCAGGCCGACCACGACGACTACAGCGCGATCATGGCCAAGGTGCTGGCCGACCGGCTGGCCGAGGCGTTTGCCGAACGGCTGCACGAGCTGGCCCGCCGCGACTGGGGTTTCGGCCGCGACGAGGACCTCTCGAAAGAGGAGCTGCTCGCCGAGCGCTATCGGGGCATCCGCCCGGCGCCCGGCTATCCGTCGCTTCCCGACCACAGCGAGAAGCGGATTCTCTTCGAGTTGCTCGACGCCGAGCGTGCCGCGGGGATCACGCTGACGGAGACCTGCATGATGTCGCCGGGCGGCTCGGTTTGTGGGTTCTATTTCGGCCATCCCGAGTCGCGCTACTTCGCCGTCAACCGCATTACCCGCGACCAGGCCGAGCACTACGCCCGGCGCAAGGGAATGAAGCTTCGCGAGGTCGAGCGATGGCTGGCGTCGAATCTTGGGTACGAGCCGGAGGGGGCGTGACGCGCGGCCGTGCCGGAGTCCGGTTCACGGTGGCCTCCCTCAGCTATAGAACTCCCGTACCCGCATCAACACGTCGAACCCGCTGGCCTTGAGACACTCTTCCAGGCAGACCATGGCCGGGTGGTCGGGTTCGAGCAGTTGGTACTTCCGCTTCACGGAGCCGACGATCATGTCCAGCCCCAGCGGCATGGCCCTGGTCAGGAAGGCGCTTTCCAGGGCGCTTTTCAGCGGCGAGCCGTCGGCCCGTTTCGGCGGCAACATCACCGTGAAGTTGCTTAAGCCCACCGAGGCATGCACGCCGGCCAAATCGGCGTCGGCGCGGATCGTCTCCATGGCGGTGATCAGCCGGTGCAGATTGCCTTCGGTGTCGCTGCCGATCGGAGCGATGCCCGGGTCGAGGATGCAGTCGTCGTTGGTTGCCCCGGCACACTGCTCCCGAAAGGCGGCCACCAACGACCTGGTCGCGTCGTAGGTTTCCGCCGCCGTGTGGCACGGCCGCGATTGGCCGTCGACCACTTGCTCGGAGACCAGCAAGATCGGTTTGAAGGGCTGGATGCGGTACAGCTCGAGCATGTCGGCGCGCAGGGCCGAGACCGAGTTGAGAATCGGCGCCTGACCGCCCGCACGAGCCGGATCATAGGCCTCGAGTCCCGCCCGGGCGATGTCCGGGTCGGGCGTGTCGATTGAAAGCGGTTTCGACGTGGCGCCCTGGATCTTGGCGACCAGTTCGGCCATCAGCTCCGGCGGACGCGAGCCGATGTTCACGTCGATGTAGCCCGCGCCGCGCTGGTCCTGGAAACGCGCCAACTCCAACAGTTCCTCGACGTCGCCGGCGTCGAACAGCGCCTTGGTCGAGGGAACGGAGTCGTTGATCGTCTCACCGATGATGGTCAAGCCTGCGATGGCCATCGGGATTGCTCCTGCGCATGGGAGTGATGCAAAACGCCGTTGGCCAGCCATCTTGCAGAGGTTCGGTGCCAAACCCTTGTTCCGATCGGTCGTTTCGCTTGTCGTTGGGGCCGCCCGCGGGCGGACTACCCAGCGAGCTTCCGGGCCAAGGCCACGGCGGCGCTGGCGTTGTCGCTATAGCCGTCGGCGCCGATTTCGTCGGCGTATTGCTGGGTGATCGGGGCTCCGCCGATTATCACTTTGGCTTTGTCGCGAATGCCTTCCTTCTCCAACGCCTCGATGACCGCCTTCATCATGGTCATCGTGGTGGTCAGCAAGGCCGAGAGGGCCAGGATCGTGCCTTCCTTCTGCTTAGCGGCCTCGATGAACTTCTCCGGCGAAACGTCGACGCCGAGATCGACCACTTGGAAGCCGCCTCCTTCGAGCATCGAGGCCACCAGGTTCTTGCCGATGTCGTGCAGGTCGCCCTGCACCGTGCCGATGACCACCCGGCCGGCCGGCTCGGCCCCCGCCTCGGCCAGTAGCGGGGTGATCAACTCCAAGGAGGTCTTCATTGCCCGGGCGGCAATCAGCAGCTCGGGCACGAAATACTCGTTGCACTCGAACCGCTTGCCGACCTCGTCCATGGCCGGGATCATCTGCTTCTGCAACAGTTCGCTCGGGTCGACTTTGGCCTCCAAGGCGGCTTTGGTGACAGCCTCCGCCTTGCGGGCGTCGCCGTGTAAGATTGCCTCATAGAGTTCTGACGGATCGGACATGAGTCCCTCCCTGCAAGTTCTTCATCTTCAACGATGTGGACAAGCCGCTCATGATAGTCGGTTTCGGGCGCGGACGCCAGAGCGGGCCGGCATCTTGCATCCGGCGGCAGAGAAACCCCCAGGGTGGTTGAGCATATCGCTATAAGGGTGGGTCGCGCGCAGCGAGCCCCACCTCCCTTGGCTTGCACAAAGCTACTACAGAAGCCCCTGGAGGTACTTCAGACTCCGCTCGGCCTGATCCACCGTACCGCACTCGACGCAGAGCACGCCGTCGAAATCATGCTTCTTGAGGATCTCGATGACCCGAGCCCAATCGACCACCCCGTCGCCACAGGCGCAGCCGACCGCCGTGCCGGTCACCTGACCCCGCTCGGCCTCGCCCTGCTCGATGCTGATATCCTTGGCATGCATGTGGCAGAGCCGATCGGCCACGTCGTTCAGTGCTTCGTAGGGGTCGTCCTGGCCCCCGAGATAGAAGTTGCCCGTATCCCAGTTGACCTTCCAGCAAGGACTATCCGAAAGGCCGAGGATCCGCAAGAACGTGTCCTTGCGAACGGTGTACTGCTGGTGCGGCTCCAGCCCGACCTCGATGCCGTAGCGTTCGGCCGTCTGCATCACCTGGCGAATGGTGTACCGCATGATGTCGAAGGCCTCGTTCTCCGACATCCAGTCGGGCTTGATGCCCTCGTCGGTCGTGACGACGGGGGTGCCGATGTCGCTGGCGAATCGGATGGCTTGGGTAAGGTAGGGAATCGACACCTCCGGTCGCATCAACGGCGAATGGGCGCTGATGGCCGAGGCCTTCAGCCCCAACTCGTCCATCCAACCCTTTACCTCCAGTGGGTCATCCTGCATGCACACCATATGGTAGTACTGCCCTAAGGCCAGCAGGTCGTAGCCGGTGGCCACACAGGGTTCGACATACTTGTAGCCCAGCTTGGCCGCCGTCTCGATCCCAGCCCGAAACCCCTTGTCCGAGCTGCGGATGAACTCCAGATTGATGCCGATATCCATCAGTTTTTCCCTTTGCGTTGGCGATCTGACAGGCATTGCGGCCGCTGTTTGCCCTCGCAGGCCGCAGTCACGCCGTAAGCAGACTCGATCGTTGCCCGCCTGTCAAGTCGCCGAGCAGGGCGACGGAGCCGCCGGCCGACCCGCCTCGAAGCACCGCGTCAAAGACCGCTAGAACAGCGTCATCTGGCTGGGCCGGCCCAGGGGATGGGCGTCGTGGCCGGCCTCGCGGAGTCGCAGGGCGAAGCTCTCCGGGCCGTGCGTGCAATAGACCTTGTCGGGCCTGACGCGCCGGACCGCCTCGAACAGTTGATCGTAGTCGGCATGGTCCGACAACGGGACGGCGTGATCGACCTTCAGCCGGTATCGGGCCCCGTTGTCGACCGCCCAACCGGTCACGGCGATGCGGACCTCGCGGCCGAGGCATTCCAGCGGCGGCGTACCCGGTGGTACCAACACGGCCCAGCCCGGCCGCGGGCGGTCCTCGAACAGCTCGTACTGCCCCAGACGCATCCCGCACGCCTCGTAGACCCGGCTAACCTGGTAGATGCGCTTTTGTTGCAGGACGGGAATCTGCCGGTCGGCCAGCAATCGGGTGACCTCCTGAGCCTTGCCGAGCACATAGGCGACGATCACCGGCGTGGCCCCGGTCGCGAGGGTCTCGCGAACCAGCGCGACAAGCCGCTCGATCGTCTCCTCCCGCGGCGGCAGCCGGTAGTCGGGATGGCCGTAGGTGCTTTCCAGCACGAGGATCTCGGCGTGCGGCAACTCGGCTTCTTCGGCGGTGGCCGAGGGGCCCAGCTTGAAATCGCCCGTATACAACAACGATTGCGACCCGTCTTCGGCCAGCAACATGGCCGACCCCAGGCAGTGCCCGGCCGGATAGGTCGTCAGCCGCAGCCCGCCCCACTGGATCGGACGGCGATACGGTATCTTCAGCGTCCGCCGCCGTCCCAAGCGGAATTGATACAGGGCCGACGTTTCGGGCGTACACAGGGCATACTCGTGGCGGGCCATATGGTCCGTGTGGGCGTGCGAGATGAATCCGCGCGGCTGGCGGCGACAAAAGTCGATCGCCAGGTCGGCCCGGGTGAGCTTCAATCCGTTTTCCCAGTGGAACACGGCGATTGCCTCGCTGGCATCGACTACGGCACCGCCTTGAGCCATTCGCGGAGCACCCAGCCGACCTTGGCCAGGCTCAGGGCGGAACACTTGTCGGGTGTGTCGCCGCGGGTGTGCCAGGGCGGATAGTCGAAATCGATCACGTCGCAGGTGGGGATCTTGCCGATATCGTGCAGCGGCACGTGGTCGTCGCTGATCGTATACCCTTTCCTCGGAATGAACTCACGCACCCCCAGCCGCCGGGCCGTTGACCAAATATCTTCGACCAGCGGGCGCGTATCCCGCCACCACATGCTGTTGCGCTCCTGGTAGATCTGCAGATCCTTGTCACCGATCATGTCCAGCAGCACGCCGTAGCGGTAGCGATATGGGAGCCGGCCCCGGACATACTGCCGGGCGAAATACTCCGAGCCGAGGAAGAAGCGGTCCCGCTGGCTGAAAATGAACTCCTCGCCGTCGAAGAGCACGAAATCGACGCCGTAGTTGCCCTTCAGCGACGCCATCTCGTGGGCCAGCTCCATCAGCACGGCCACGCCGCTGGCGCCGTCGTTGGCGCCGACGAACGTTCCCCGCGGATTGACCGGATCGAGCATCGGAAAGGGCAGCGTGTCGTAATGGGCGCAGAGCAGAATTCGCTCCGTCGTTTGCGGATGCCAACGCACGATCAAGTTGGCCATCGACACGTCCGAGCGGTCGACCGGATGGGCCACGCGGAACGACTGCAGCTCCACCTGCCCGCCGAGCTTGCGGAAATGGGCCGTCAGCAACTCCTGCTGGGCCTTCATGCCCGGTGATCCGCTGCGCCGGGGCCCGAGCGCACAAAGCTGTTTCAGATAGTCGTATGCCCGGGCGCCGTTGAAGGGAATGTCCTCCAGCCGCAGCCGCGAGACGGCCGCCTCGGCGTTGCCGTTGGCGCCGCGGTCGCCGAACAGGGCCATGTAGCCGAACATCACGCAACCTACCAGGACAACTGCCCACAAGAATACCACCTGGCGCGAGATTCGGCGAGCCGGCTTCTGGATGTCTCGGTTCATGGCGACGGGAACAGGACGGCGGACTTCAAACTCCCGAAATCGTTCCATCCTGCTTAGAAGAAGGACTTCGTGCAATGGCGGCAAAGGCTGATCTCGTCCTGCCGGGCTTCCTTGTGCCTGGCGCGCACCTGGCGATATGCGGCACCGGTCCAGACGTCACGGATCGACGTGCCTGCGTCGAGGCGGCCCAGGGTGAACTGGCCGTCGTAATCCAGACAGCACAGCGCCACCTGGCCGTCGACCAGGATCGTGAAGGTCCGCCACAGCCGGGAACACGGTTTGCGGATCTTGCTTTGCCCGTTGGTGTAATCCTCGCTGGCCCAATTGTGAATCTTGCCGAAGGAGAAGCCGTCGACCGTCTTCTCCAGCGATTGCATCGTGCCGTCTTTGTCCGTCGTGCTGCAGCACGCCACGCGCACCTTCATGGCCGATCGCATCGCGTCTCGCAACGCTACCAGCCCCTTGATGTTCTCGACCACTTGATCGTACTTCAACGGCACCCGAATCTGTTCGAACTCTTCGCGGGTGGCGCCGTCGAAACTGACTTTGATTTCGTCCAGGCCGGCGTCGATCAGACCCCGGGCCCGCTCTTCGCCAAGCAGCGAACCGTTGGTGAAGATCTTGACCTTGCGCAGCCCGCGCTGCTTGGCATAGCGAACCCGGTCTTCCAGGTGTTTGTCCAGCAACGGCTCGCCGAAGTTGTGCAAATGGGCCTCTTGGCAGCCGCCCCGAGCACACTCGTCGATAATGCGGGTGAACAACTCGTCGTCCATCCGCGCGATGGGCCGGGCGATCTCGCTGTGAGGGCAGATCGTGCACTTTGCGTTGCAGGCATTGGTGGTCTCGATCCGCACTGCGGCCGGAAAGCGGCTCAGGGTCATATCGAAAACGCCGCCGATGATCCGGCACGCCGCTTTCGAAGACAGGTGGTTAACGGCCCGCATCCGGCAATCCTCTGCAAATCCCACACGGTCCATTATACGCCCCGCGCAGCCGCAAGCCGCAGGCTCGTATGTCCAACTTGTTCTTTTGCGAGTCCTTAGTACCAAGCCGGCCGAAACAAATCAAGCTCAAGGTTCCGGGCGTGCGTCCGGCGGTAGCCGCAGCTCGGCCCAAATCATCGGGTGGTCCGAAGCCCCTGTGTCGATGATGCCCGCGTCCACACAGTCCAACCCCCGGGCGAAGATCCAGTCAATGCGTTGCGGGGCCTGCTGCCTGATGGCCTCCAGGCCAAGCATCGCCGAGACCGGGTCGCTAACGCCGGGGGTTTGCAGCAGTTGGCGAATCTGGGGGTCTTCGGTGTCGGAATTCATGTCGCCCAGCAGGATCGCCGGCTCGGCCAGCGCCAGATACAGGGCAATCACCGCCCGAAGCTGGGCCCGACGCTCGGCGTCGTAGCGGCGGTTGACGTGCGTCAGCAAGACATGGATCGTGCGGTCGCGGTGTTTCAATCCCAGCAGCACGGCGTTGCGATGGCTGCGGTCGTATTGGCGCGCCAAGGGTATCCGCTGCCAGAACGTCACCGGGACGCGGCTCAGCAGCCCGTTGCCCGACTCCAGGTGGTACCAGGTCCGCACGGCCGGCGTGAACAGCCATGCCATGCCCAACTGCCGCCCCAGCCGCTCGGCCTGATCGCAATTCTCGAAGGTCTGCGGACCGCGGACCTCGTTCAATGCGACGAAATCGAGCCCGCCGAGGCAGTCGGCCACGCGGTCCAGGTCGCGGCGGCCGTCGCGCCCCTTTCCGGCGTGGATGTTGAACGTGGCGATGCGGAGCGTTGGCCGGTCCTGGGGCGTTTCGGTCGCCTGTCCCTGGGCGGCCTGGTGGATGGCCACCCCTTCGGCCGGGCCGGTCGAAACATGACGGGAGCCGTGGTGGATCAGGCCGCCCAGCAGCAGCAGCACGACGGCGATTGCGACAAGCCACTTCTTCTTTTTCATGTTGCCCGAAATCGCCGGAAAGACTATCCTTCCCGCCGATTTCCCCTCCTCACTGGACTTCTGCGAAACGGCGAATTCTCACGGCGTCGAGTTCTCATCACATCGAGCTCTCACAGACGAGACGATCCAATGATCAACGTCCATGCGATCACGCGGCTGCACGAAACGACGGTCCGGCGGTGGCACCAGTCGGACATCGACAACGCGTACGAGGGTTTTCTGGGGCTCGTCTGCCGGCAGCACCAGCAAAACTATCGTCTTTGGCACCAGGAGGACATCGCCCGAAGCCTGGAGGTGGCCGACGCCGAACTGGCCCAGGTCAAGCGAAACATCGACCGGCTCAATCAACAGCGGAATGATCTGATCGAGCAGTTGGACGACTCGCTGATCGGCCGATTGGCCTCGGTCGGCGTGGTCCCTTTGCCGGAGGCCCGGCTCAACAGCGAGACGCCCGGCAGCGTGATCGATCGGCTTTCGATCCTGGCGCTGCGGATCTACCACATGGAGGAAGAGAGCCGGCGCGCCGACGCCGGCGAAGCACATCAGGCCCGGGCGAAAGCCAAGCTGGAGACCCTCCATGAGCAGCACGCAGATCTTTCTACTTCGCTGAGCGAACAGATCGACGACATCTTCTCAGGCCGCAGACGACTGAAAGTCTACCGGCAGTTCAAGATGTACAACGATCCGACGATGAACCCCTACCTCTACTGCGCCCAGGGAAAACCGGCGGCGTAGCGACCCGCACCCCAAAAACGGCCGGTTATGGGCTGCAGAAGCAGCGGAGCCGCAGCGGCGGCGCACCATACGCGAAATTCGGC
Organism: Pirellulales bacterium; assembly: GCA_016935315.1. Classification (GTDB taxonomy): domain Bacteria; phylum Planctomycetota; class Planctomycetia; order Pirellulales; family Thermoguttaceae; genus JAFGRD01. The sequence goes on along the minus strand of JAFGRD010000002.1, from coordinate 24,912 downwards.
ACGGATGCAACCGAATCACGGTTGTGCCACTTCCGGCGCCCATGGGCCAGGTCTACTAGCGTACGGCAGGCAAATCGGTTATCGTATAGTGATTGGGAAGGATCGTCCGCGGATCCGGCGTGTACCGGTCGGGCATCATCATCCGGTTCTGATGTGCTCATCAACCCTTCTGAGGGAGAAACATGGCTCGTAAGGTACTGAATAGAAAGGAGTTGCGGCAAGAGGGCGAAACTGCCGAACGCCTGGAAGCGGAAAAGAAGAAGGCGGCCCCCAAGGCGGCTCCCAAGGCAAAGCCCAAGCGGAAGAGCCGGGCCAAGGCGGCCAAGGAGGTTCGTCTAAAGGCCTTTTGGGGAGTGTTCAACCAGTCCCTGAGGCGGGTTGCCGTATTCGAACACAGCGAGCGGAAGCAGGCAGACAAGAAGGCCAAGGAGTTGAGTGAGTCTCAGAAGACTCCGCATTTTGTCCAGCTTGTCAAGGAAGTGATCGAAGAGTAGGCGCGCGGCACGGCGACCTTGCCCCAAGAGACCAGCGGACTCCCGGCGGCATCTGCCCCCCTTCGGCGCTTGACATGCAGGGACCCGCGCGATTAGCCTGGAAAACAGGTTTTCGCATTATTGACGTTTGCACGGTCAATGTGCGAGGGCGGCTGGGGAAGCGTGCCTGCGAAGCAAAGAATCTGGGCGCCATGATGAGCTTGTTGCATGCCTACCGCGTCTGCTGCCCCCTCGTGCTCCCGGCCCTCGTGCTTCTGACCGTCGTGGTCGGCGGTTGCGACCGTCCGGAAAAGGCGCCCGTGTTGGAGGAATCGCGAACGGTAGCGGCTGAGACGCTTCCCGAACTGGGCGGCCTGATCGGTCCGCTGGACGAGGGGCGGATTGAAGTGGCACCTCCGGCGGGCTGGCACGTTCCGCCGCGGAATCGCCAATGGCTGATCCGCTTCACGGCCCTGCAGAACCTCAGCTACCCGAGCATCCTGCTGACGGCGGAAGACTACGAAACAGTTTTTAACGTCACCGACACGAACGTGGACGAGTTCGCCCGGCAGATTTCCGCCGCGCTGAGCAAAGACACCAGCACGGCCCGGCTGAGCCAGGGCATCGAGCCGATCAAGATCGGCTCCCTGGTGGGCATCACGTACCGGCGGCGCGCCCAGGCCACGTACAAATCGAAGAAGATCGAGTTGGAGCGGTTGTTTATCGAAACGGTCGTTTCGGGGCGGAAGTACACCCTCGAGTTGCGGACGCGCACGGGCACCTTGGACAAATACCGGTCCTCCCTGGAGGCGGTGGCCGGTGGCATGAAGTTCCTCCACGCCGAGGAGACCCCTGAAACGGAAGGGCTCCCGGAGCTGGACGAGCCGCTGTAGCTCGCGGCGTCGGGATAAGACACTGGGACACGGCAACCGCGCAAACCGATGGAAGTGGACACATGGAGTTTCGAGAAGGACAAACGGTAGGAATCGACCTGGGCACCACGTTCTCTTCCATCGCCCAGTTGGACGAGGAAGGCAATCCCGTCTCGATCCCGAATGAAGACGACGACGTGGAGACCCCCAGCCTCGTGCTGCTGGCCGAGGGAGGACACGTGATCGTGGGGCCGAACCGGATGCGGGCTGCCATGGAAGACCCCGATCACGTGGTCGAGCGCATCAAGCGCCACATGGGCGAGACCCAATACAAGCGGACCTTCGACGGCAAGGAGATCACGCCCGAGTTCCTCTCCGCGCTGATCCTCAAAAAGCTCCGCCAGGATACCGAGAAGCGGATTGGCCAGATCGGCAACGCGGTGATCACGGTTCCCTACTACTTCAACGACGTGCGGCGCAAGGCCACGCAAGACGCCGGGCGCATCGCCGGAATCCACGTGATCGACATCATCAACGAGCCGACGGCCGCCACGCTGACCTACGCCTGGCACCGCGGGGAGCTGGGAGCGGTGGGGCCGACGTTCGAGAAGCCGCGAACCGCCCTGGTGTACGACCTCGGCGGCGGGACCTTCGACGTGACGGTGGTGCGCTACACACCCACGCATTTTCGAGTCCTCGCCACCGACGGCGACGTGCAGCTCGGAGGCGTCGACTGGAACGACCGGCTGCTGGACCACGTCTGCGAGGAGTTCAAATCCCGCCACGGCAAAGACCCCCGCGACTCGGTCGCGGCCGTCCACGTGCTCCGCAACGATTGCGACCTGGCCAAGTTGGAGCTTTCCGACAACCCCGAGACGAAGATTGCCTGCCGCCACGAGGGAAAGTCGATCACGGTCGCCGTCACGCAGGACCAGTTCGAGGCCATGACCGCCGATCTGCTGCAGCGCACCGCCGACACCACGGAGTTGGTGTTGCAGCAGGCGGGCATCTCGGCCAAGGCGCTGGACGCCTTGGTGATGGTGGGTGGGGCCACGTTGATGCCGCAAGTGCCGCGGATGCTCAAGGACCTGTTGGGCAAGGAACCGCACCACGAAATCTCTCCCCACACCGCGGTCGCCCAGGGAGCCGCCATCCACGCCGCCATCCTCGAAGTCCAGCATCTGGGCGAAAAAAGCGCCTTGGCCGACAAAGTCCACAAGATGCTGACCGGCGTGAAGCAGGAGAACGTGAACTCGCACGGGCTGGGCGTGCTGGCCACGAATCCTCGCAGCCGCAAGGATGTCAACCACCTGATGATTCCCCGCAACACGCCGCTGCCCGCCGAGGTCAAGCGGACCTTCAAGACCAAGCACGACAAGCAGCAGCGGGTGAGCGTTCAGGTCATCGAGGGAGACGCACCCGATCCGGCGGCCTGTTCGCTGTTGGGGAAGTGCCGCATTACCGATTTGCCGGTCGATCTGCCGAGGGGCTCGCTGGTGGAAGTGACCTACGCGTTCGACACTTCCGGGCGCATCCTGGTTTCCGCGCGGGACAAGACCGGCGGCAAGGAAGCCTCCATTGAAATCGAGCGCCGCAGCGGGCTCAGCGAGGCACAGATCGACGTCTACACGAAGTTGGCCAACGAGTACATGGTAGAATAGGCAGCCAATCCCATGGCTGAGCAACTCGACGTCTATCGCGACTGGCTGGGGATTGCCGAAACCGCCCGGCCGTTGGACTACTACCAGCTCTTGCGGTTGAAGCGCTTCGCCGACGACCGGGCGAGGATCCGCGACCACTACCGCAAGATGAACGCCCACGTGCGGAAGTTTGCCACGGGCGATTACAGCCGGCAGTCGCAGGAGCTGCTCAACGAGTTGGCTAAGGCGATGCTCTGCCTGACTGACCAGCAGCGCAAGCGGGAGTACGACGCCTCGCTGGGTCGCAAGGACGAAGAGGAGGGTCGCCGCCGCAGCCTCGAAGAGATCCTCCTGGGCGACAAGGCCATCGATCGCTTGCAGCTCGAGAAGGCGCGAAGCTATGCCAACGCCATCGGGCTGGACGTCCGCGACGCGTTGGTACAACAGAAGATGGCTTCGGCCGACGTCGTCATGCTGGCCTATGCCGAATCGCTGGGACTGCCGTACGTCGAGCTGGAGGACGTCGGCGTCGACGAGGCCCTGGTGCCGCAGATTCCGCCCAAGCTGGCCCGACGACAATCGTGCGTGCCGGTGATGATCGACGGCGACTACCTGCTGATGGCCGCGCCCAACCCCTTGGTCCCCGACGTGGAAGAAGAGCTTCGGCTGCGCTTCGAGATGCCCATCCGCACGGTCCTCTGCACGGCGGCCAGCGTCAACGTGATGATCGCCAAGTACTACCCGCGCGAGGGCGCGGAGTCGGCCGCCGCGCCGGCCAAACAGCCGGCTGCCAAGAAGCAGGAGAGGAAGGAGAAGAAGCCCGCCGCCGCCAAACCGCCGCGCCCGGCACTCTCAGAAGACGAGAAGACGAAGCGGCGCGGGATGGTCGCGGTGCTCGCCTTCAATCTGACCGTGATCTTGTCGATCCTCGTGTGCATCATCTTCCGCGGCGGCATGGCGCACCTGAAAGTCCTCCACTTCGGGATAGCCCTGGTGCTGGCGACCATGGCGGCCGCGGCGGCGTTCGCGATCACGATGTGGTGGGACAAGTGACGCCGCGCGCTACAGTTGCTCATCCAGCCACGCCAGATAGCCGGCGCTGCCGGTGAGGATCGGAACCGCCAGGATTTCGGGCACCTCGTACGGGTGCAGCCGGCGGATGGCCTCCTCGATCTCTTCGTAGCGCTGCCGGCGGCTCTTCGCCCAGCATTGCCACTCTTGGCCGGTCTCGATCGCGCCCTGCCAGCGATACGTGCTGGTCACCGGCCCGACGATCTGGACGCAAGCCGCCAGTCGCAACTCGACCAGCGAGTGGGCAATGGCTTCGGCGTCTTGCCGGTGCTCGGTGGTCGTCACAACTTGGACATAGTCGGTCATGAGGGGTGATCGCCTTATTTCCTTCCGCGGCGACGCGCTGATCCTACGACGCCGGCAACGCGGCCCCGTAGAACCGCCGGACGATCTCTTCGGCGTGGAAGAGCAGCCACTTCTTGCGGGTATAGACGGCGTGGCCGGCAAGGTGCTCGGCAACGCCGCCTTCGGGCAAGCCGTAATCGACCAGCAGCGCCGTGCCCTCGTCGGGGACGATCGCCCCGGCCCGGAATTGCTCCAACGTGTCCAGGTCGGGTCGCTCGCCTTGCAGCAGCCGGTTCAGCCGCTGGTCGGCCATCCACGCCCGCCATGCGAACACGCTCGGCATCACGTTCGTGCCCGCGATACCAAGCTGCTGAACGTAGTCGCCGTCGGCAGCGGTGAGCACGTCGTCGAGCGTGGGAGGGAACGGAGCGCGGTATTCGGGCAGGCCCTGGACCGGCCGGTGGTGGATGAAGTGCAACAGTTTGGCGTATCCGCTCCGGTTCCAGCCGTAGCGGATCGGCGTACCGAAGGTGACCATGTCCAAGGGCAACACGGCCAGCGGCGGTTCGCCGGCGGTGAGCAAGTCGCGGACCCGGTTCCAGACGGGAATATCGACACAGCCGACAACCGGCCAGCGATAGTAGATGGCGGCCGCGTTGAAGAACCGGTCGACGGCCGAGCGATTGCCGGCCAGCAGGTTGGTCATCAGGGCGAAAACATTGCCGGCATGGCTGTGGCCGAAGAGCAGGACTCGCTGGGACGGTTCGAGCCGGAGCGAGGCCAGTTCGTCGATCAGCCGCACCGCCCCGTCGGCCCGGCCGATGTGATGGTTTTCGCTGGACCAATGGAACACGCGGACCGGAATCCGCCGCTGGCCCTCCTCGTGCATCGAGCGCTCGAAACATCGTGCGAAGCCGGGGGTGTAGTTGCCGGCCTCCCCGGCCACCTTGTCGACCACCCGCTTGATCACCCGGCGAACCGACTGGCTGGCGGAGGGGAACACGCGGGCCAACTCGGCGAGCACGCCCAGGGCGTCGGGGCCGACGAATGTTCCGTGGGCCAGATAGACGGCGGCCACGTTCGCGCGACGAAAGGCGTCGCCCACCCGCTGCATGCGACGTCGAAAGGCCTCAGACTCGACGGCCGGGGGCGATGCGGGGCTTACCAGATGGTGCGGGGAAGTGGGGCGCGTGGCTCGGTAAGCCTGGTGCCGAAACGGTTTGGCCTGTGACATGACTCGCCCTGCCGGGGTCGATTCGGTGAATGGTGATTTCCGTGGACGCGTGCCCCAACGTTCCCGACCAGGTCTCGTACGGCCGGCCCTTTCGCTCATCCCCCTGAAAAAACGCCAGATAGGTCATGACGTCGGAAGCAATGAACTCGTGCTCGCCGGGCGCCCAGCACGTCGGCCGGTGGACGCGCCGCCAGGTGCCCGCGTTGAAGTAGGTCTGGTCGAGCACGTAGCCCTCGGCGTAGCTGGCGTCCAGGGGCACGATCTCGGCAAAATGCGTATGCCCGTAAACGATGTGTTTCGCGCGGCGATTACGGAAGTCTTGCTCGATCAGGGCTTGATGGTAGTAGGAGCTCGTCTCCGACCCGCGGATCTTATTCAACCACTCCACGATCGAGCTGGCCCAGCCGATCGACAACCGCTTGCTGAACTTCAGCGCCCGCTGCAGCCCGTCGACCAGGTCGAAGGGGCTCCACGTGTCGCGCTGCCGGACGAAGTCGATCGCCAGGAATTCATCGGCCAGCCGATCCCAGACGGTCTTCACCCGCTTGCGCAGTGCGGGAAACGCGCACGTCCGCTCCAGCAAGCCGTCGATCCAGACGGGAATCAGCATCAGTGGGCGGATGTTGTCGATTTCCCGCAGTCCGAAGACCGTCGCGGCCGGCAGCTCGGAACCCAAACTCGCTTCTACCTCGGCCGCAAACCGGTTGACCAGCTCGATCACGATCGCGTCGCCGAGGCTGCTGGCGTCGCGATCTCCCTCGAAGTTGAACGGGTCGAACAGATCGCCGTGACGGGCGGCCACCTTGTGGCGCCGCATCGCCGTGAGCAGCTCTTCGCTCTCGGTGATTTGGTGCGGGAACGGCCGATCGGCCCGGTTAGCCAGCCCCATCTGCTCGACCAGCGTCCGCCGCAAGGCGTGGTAGTTGGGACCCGGCAGGTGATAGAACCAATCGTGGTTGCCCACCATGTAGCAGATTCGCACCGGCACCGCCTGGCCCTCCGCGTCGGCGGCCGGCCGGGCAGCTCGGAGCGAGGGCGGAACGGTCACGCCCCCCTCGGCCGCCAAGCGGCGAAGCACCGAGAGCGATTCGGCGTTGTGTTCGAGAATATCGGCCGTGATGCGGCCGATCTGGTCGACGAATTCCGGCGCGTGCGGATTTGCCCACGGCCGCACGTTGGAGCGGGAACTCCATCGCGCCGAGCGGATCACATCGAGCACGTCGCCCAGCAACACCAGATCGATCCGCTCGATCGGCCGGTATCTTCCGTCGGCGCGCCACGAGGCCGCCACGGCCAGATCCTGGAGCCGTTCGGCGAAAATGGAGAATGCCCCGGGCGAAATGGTCTGGCCGGTCGTGCCGTCGTTCAGATGTAGATCGCTAATGACAACCAGCATGGCCCCATCCTTGGCGCGCGCCGGCGCTAGGCAGTGCGCCGTATCGCGCATTGGCTTATATCGGCGACTGGTCGCACGGGGCGTGAGGATTCTCGTGATTGGAGAAAGCAGAAAAGCCCAGCGGTCGGCCCGATTCCCGCAGGAATGCCCAACTTGCCTCTTGCGATCTGGTCCTCCCGGCGTACAATCGACCCCATGTGCGGACGCTTCACGCTGCGAGCCCCGGCCAGTGTGGTGGCCAAACAGTTTGCCCTGTTCGAGCTGCCGCCGTTTGCCCCGCGGTTTAACATCGCCCCGTCCCAACCGGTGCCCGTGGTGCGGCTGCCGCCCCGGCAGCCCGAGTCGCCCCGCGAGCTCGTGTGGCTGTGCTGGGGGCTGATTCCCGGCTGGGCCAAGGACCCGGCGATCGGCAACCGGATGATCAACGCCCGGTCGGAGACGGCGGCCGAGAAGCCGGCCTATCGGGCGGCCTTTCGCCGGCGACGATGCCTGGTGGCGGCCGACGGCTTCTACGAATGGCAGCGCGGCGGCAAGCGAAAGCAGCCCTACTTCATCCGTCTGCGCGACGATCGCCCCTTTGCGTTGGCCGGCCTTTGGGAAAGCTGGGAGGGGCCGGACCACGCGGCAATCGAATCGTGCACGATCCTGACAACCGAGCCGAACGCGCTGATGCGGCCGATCCACAATCGCATGCCCGTGATCCTGGCCGAAGACGCTTACCAGCCATGGCTCGACCCCGGCGCGCAGCAGCCCGAGCGGCTCCGCGCGATGTTGTGCCCTTATCCCGAGCAAGACATGACGGCGCATCCGGTCGGCACGTACGTCAACAACCCGACGCACGAGGGTCCGCAGTGTGTGGAACAGGCGCCGGCGTTGTTTTGAGCTTGACTCTTGGGGCGGGCCGTCAGGGCAGTCTGGAGCTACCGCTCGCGGAAAGTGATGCCGATGAGGTCCCATTTGCCGGCTGGCACAAAATCGGCAAGAAGGGGAGACCGGGGCGACAGGGAGGCTGGGGCAAAGAGGCGGTGTGTGTTCTGCCACAAATCGCCCGCTTCGATGTGCTCTTCCTGCCGGCAGGCGGCATGATTCCAGATCAGCCGAACGACCGGGCCGGTGAACGTTGGGGTGCCGTATCCCCAGGCGAGGGTCGGTCGTCGACCGCCTGCGGAGGCTCCCGACGGTTGACAGCCGCCGGCCGGGTCGAGATACTGATGGGTTCTCCCGAAACCGCTCCCTTCAATTGTGTGAAACGTATCGTGAGGTCAGTCAATGGAGATCATCGTTAAAGACACGGTTGAGGAAATGAGCCAGGTGGCCGCCCGCATCGTCGCGCGGACGCTCAACGCCAAGCCCAACGCCGTGCTGGGCCTGGCAACCGGCTCCACGCCCTTGGGGCTCTACAAGGAGCTTGTGCGGATGCACCGAGAGGACGGGCTTGATTTTTCCCAGGTCACCACGTTCAACCTGGACGAGTACGTGGGCCTGAAGCAGAAGCATCCGCAGAGCTACCACTATTTCATGGACGAGAACCTGTTCAAGCACATCAACATCCCCAAGCAGAACATCTATATCCCCTCCGGCACGACCGACAACTACGAGGCGTTCTGCGCGTGGTACGAGCGGCGGATCTGCGAGTGCGGTGGCATTGACCTTCAGGTCCTGGGCATCGGTAGCGACGGACACATCGCCTTCAACGAACCGAGCAGCTCGCTCGGCTCGCGGACCCGCATCAAGACGCTGGCCAAGCAGACCATCGACGACAACGCCCGGTTCTTCGCCTCGCCCGAGGAGGTTCCGATCTACGCCATCACGATGGGCGTGGGGACGATCCTCGAAGCCGACAGGATCATCTTGCTGGCCCACGGCAAGAACAAGGCCGACGCGGTGGCCAAGGCGATCGAGGGGCCGGTGACCAGCGTGATCACCGCCAGCGCACTGCAATTGCACCGCGACGTGATGTACATAGTCGACCGCGAGGCGGCCAGTTCGCTGGACATGCTCGAATACTACGAGTGGATCCAGGACAACATGGTCCACGCCCCCTGACCCGGCCGGCGGCCCAACGGAAACAACCTCTGAGGAAACCCGCCATGCGATTGATCCTGGTCGACCGCCTGACCGAGAAACGCTTCCATTTCTATCCCTTGGCGCTGAGCCGGCCGGTCTGGGAGTTGCGCTGCGGCATGACGTCGCTGCTGGACAAGCTGCTCGATCGGTTGTTCGACCGACTCGAGACGTTCGAGGTGGCCTATTTCGTGCCGCCCTACATGGCCGACGCCTATCGCGAGAGCACCAGCCGGTCGGTCAACGACCCGGCGAGCCTGCGGGGCGACGACCTGCTGGTGGTCGACGCCCGGGTGAAAGCGGCCGGTTTCGACGTCGAGCCGGCCGGACCCAGCCAGGTGGCCGTCGACGCCGACGGCGAAGTGCTCTACGCCCAGATTGCCCGGGCCGACCTGGAGAAACTCAACACGGAATCGATCGACGCGCTGCTCGACTCGGCCAAGGGGCTGCTTCCTTCGGCCGAGGGGAGCGTGCCGGTGTGGAGTTACACCTGGGACCTGATCCTGGCCAATCCGGAGCAACTGGTCGCGGACTTTGCCGCTGCCGGCAGGTGTGGCGTCGAGGGCACCGTCGAAGAGCCCGTCGCGATCCGCGGCAGCAAGAAAGACGTCTACGTGGCCCCCGGCGCACTGATCCACCCGATGGTCGTGCTCGACGCGGCCGCGGGCCCCATCTACATCGACGAGGACGTGGAAATCCATCCCTTCACCCGCGTGGAAGGCCCCTGCTACGTCGGCAAGAAATCGATCCTGCTGGGCGCCAAGTGCCGCGAAGGCAATTCGATCGGGCCGATGTGCCGCATCGGCGGCGAGGTGGAAGAGTCGATCATCCACGGCTACTCGAACAAGTATCACGACGGCTTTCTGGGCCACGCCTACGTGGGCGAGTGGGTCAACCTCGGGGCCCTCACGACCAACAGCGACTTGAAGAACGACTACTCCACCGTCTCGGTCACGCTCGACGGCAAACAGCCGGTCGACACCGGCTCGACGAAGGTCGGCGCCCTGATCGGCGACCACGCCAAAACGTCGATCGGCACGTTGTTCAACACGGGCGCCTACATTGGGGCGATGGCCCTGATCGCGGCCACCGGCAAGCCGCTGCCGAAACATATTCCTTCCTTTGCCTGGTTCCTCGAAGGCGTGGTTACCAAGGGGTTCGGCAAGGGCAAGCTCTACGAAACGGCCAGAACGGCCATGGGCCGCCGCGGACGCGAGTGGACCGAGGCCCAAGAGGCCATGTGGAACGAGGTTTTCAACATGACGAAGCCGGTGCGGAGCGAGGCCGTCAAACGAGGCCGCCGCTTGCTGGCCGCGGGGAAATTCGCTCATTGATGTCGGCACTGCGAAGGATCCAGGCCGAGCGACGGGAAGCCGGAAACAGCGGGCTCCCGTTGGTCGCCCTCGCACATGGACTGTGCAAACGTCAACAAATCGACTTGCACGATTCGGGGGATTCCCGCCTCCAGGGCACCAGGTCATTCCCGGAATCACACAACACCATGGGAGGAGATATCTGTTATGGCAACCGTGCAGGAACGAGTCGTCGCGGTCACCGCCCGCGTCTTGCAGCTCGACCCCAGTGAAATCAAGCCCGAGTACACCTTCACCGTCGACCTCGGCGCCGAGAGCGTCCAATCGGTCGAGCTGGTGGCGATGTTCGAGGAGGAGTTCGGCATCGAGATGGACGAGGACGCCGCGCTGGCGGTGACCAACGTCGGCGACGCCGTGGCGTTCATCACCAAAGTGTGCCAGGAACAGGGCGTGGAGGTCTGAGGAACCAGGGATGGACAGCAACCCGCCGAACGATGGCAGGTTGGGGCCAAGGATAGACAGCAGAAGCGTCTCGAAATGAAGGAGCCCTTATGTCTGAGAAATACGATTCACATTCGCTGGTCGACGCGACCGAGCCGAACTTTCTCGAAGAAACCTTCGACTACGGTCTGCCGCCGCTGATCCGCTTCGACGGGCCGCTGGTCGAGTATATCGACGGTCAACCGGTCGAGTTCGATCCGGCGACGCTCGCCGGCCGCGACATCGTCATCACCGACACCACCTTTCGCGACGGCCAGCAGGCCCGCCCGCCGTACACCGTCGAGCAGATGGTCCATATCTACGACCTGCTGGCCAAGCTGGGCGGCCCCCGGGGCGTGATCCGCCAGACCGAGTTCTTCCTCTACACGAAGAACGACCGCGCCACGCTCGATCGCTGCCGCGAACTGGGCCATGCCTTCCCCGAGTGCACCGGCTGGATCCGGGCGGTCAAGGGCGACTTCCGGCTGGTTAAGGAGGCCCGGCTGAAAGAGAGCGGCATGCTCACCAGTTGCTCCGATTACCACATCTTCCAGAAGCTGAAGTTCAAGAGCCGCCAGGAGTGCATGGACAGCTACTGCGAGGTGGTCGACGCCGCCTTCGAGGCCGGTGTCCGCCCCCGCTGCCACCTGGAAGACGTCACCCGCGCCGACATCGAAGGCTTCGTGCTGCCCTTCGTCGAGCGGCTGATGCGGATGAGCGAGCAGGTGCCCGACGAGCTGAAGGCCAAAATCCGCCTCTGCGATACCATGGGTTTCGGTGTGAGCTTCCCCGGCGTCGAGCTACCGCGGAGCATCCCCAAGCTGATCTACAAGCTGAACCGGGAAGTGGGCGTGCCGGGCGATCGGCTGGAATGGCACGGGCACAACGACTTCCACAAGGTGCACACCAACGGCGCCACGGCCTGGCTCTACGGCTGCGACGCGGTGAACACCACGCTGTTCGGCTTCGGCGAGCGGACCGGCAACCCGCCCCTCGAAGGCGCGGTGATCGAGTACATTGCCCTCAAAGGCGAGCTCTGCGGCCTGCAAACCCAGGTGATCACCGAAATCGCCGACTACATGCGCTCGATCGGCCTGCCTGTCCCCGACAACTACCCGCTGGTCGGCAAGGCCTTCAACACGACGCGGGCGGGAATCCACGCCGGCGGGTTGCGCCAGGACGAGCGGATCTACAACATCTTCGACACCACGAAGCTGCTGGGGCGGCCGCCGCGGGTCGCCTTGACCGACAAGAGCGGCTCCGACGGGGTGGCCCTCTGGGTCAACGAGTTCTTCGGCCTCAAAGGCGACCAGCGGATCAGCGTGATCAAGTGCCACAAGGTCGCCCGCTGGGTCAATGACCAGTATGAAAAAGAAGGCCGCATGACCGCCATCAGCGACGAAGAGTTGGAAACGCAAGTCCGGGAGCTGATGCCGCAGTATTGGGAGAAGTATAAAGGCTGAGCCACTGCCACTGCACCCCGCCAGACGGGAGCACCACCATGCCAACTCCGCCCCTGCCCGGGATCATCTTCCGGACCGGCTGCCTGGCGGCCTGCCTGCTCGGCTGTCTTCCGGGCGTCTCGCCTGCCGCTGCCGCCGAAGTGGAAAAACCGCCGCTGAACGTCGTTTTCTTCCTGGTCGACGACCTGGGCTACATGGACGTCGGCTGCAACAATCCCGACGCCTTCTACGAAACGCCCAACATCGACCGCCTCGCCCGCAGCGGCATGCGGTTCACCGACGGCTACGCGGCCAATCCCGTTTGTTCGCCGACGCGTTTCAGCATCATGACGGGCAAATACCCTACCCGGGTCGGCGCCACGAACTACTTCTCGGGCCGCCGGGCGGCGCGTTTCCTGCCCGCCCCGCTGCACGACAACATGCCGCTGGAAGAGGTCACCCTGGCCGAGGCCCTCAAACAGCACGGCTACGCCACCTTCTTCGCCGGCAAGTGGCACCTCGGCCCGACCGAGGAGTTCTGGCCCACGCGTCAGGGTTTCGACGTCAACCGGGGCGGCTGGTCGGCCGGCGGTCCGTACGGGCCGGGCAAGTACTTCGTGCCCTACGGCAATCCGCGGCTTGCCGACGGCCCGACCGGCGAGCACCTGCCCGACCGGCTGGCCTCGGAAGCGGCCGACTTCATCCAGCAGCACCGCGACGGGCCCTTTCTGGCCTATCTGGCGTTCTACTCGGTGCACACGCCGCTGGTCGCCCGGCCCGACCTGGTCGAGAAGTATCGCCAAAAGGCCGAGCGGCTCGGCCTGGCCGATCGCGAAGTCTTCGCCCCCGAGGAGCAGAACTGGCCGGTCGACACGCCCCGCCGCGTGCGGATCGTCCAGGCCCACGCCACCTACGCCGCGATGGTCGAAGCGATGGACCAGGCCGTGGGCAAGGTGCTCGACAAGCTCGACGCGCTGGGGCTGACCGGGCGGACGGCCGTGTTGTTCATGTCGGACAATGGGGGCTTAAGCACCAGCGAGGGCTCGCCCACCTCGAACCTGCCGCTGCGGGCCGGCAAGGGCTGGCTCTACGAAGGCGGCATCCGCGAGCCCTACCTGATCCGCTGGCCCGGCGTCACTCCGCCGGGCTCCGTCTGCCGCGTGCCGGTGATCAGCACCGACTTCTACCCGACCATCCTCGACATGGCCGGGCTGCCGCCGCGGCCCGAGCAGCACCTCGACGGCGCTTCGCTGGTCCCCTTGCTCCGCGGCGGCCGCATCGACCGCGATGCCCTCTACTGGCACTATCCGCACTACGGCAACCAGGGCGGTTTTCCCGGCGGGGCGATCCGCATGGGCGACTGGAAGCTGCTGGAGCGCTTGGAGGACGGCCGCGTGCACCTGTACAACCTTCGCAACGACCCGGGCGAGCGCGACGACCTTGCCGAGGCCCAGCCGGGCCGCGTCCGCATGATGCGCGACAAGCTGCACGCCTGGTACCGGCAGGTCGGCGCCAAATTCCTCCGGCCCAAACCCGGCGGCCCGCAGCCCTGGCGGCCATGAGGCGCGGTCCGCGGGGCGAGACGAAGCGAAGCCTAGGGGTGAAGACATCGAAGCGCTGCTTCGCTTTGCAGCAGCCACCGGTCGTACTGTTGAGAGGACGCAGTATGAGAGGCCATGGTACTTGCGTTTACTGCGGCAAGCCGGGTAAACTGAGTAGGGAACACATTATTCCCAAGGCGCTCGGTGGCACGCGTTGCATCCAGTGCGTCTGCCCAACGTGCAACAACGGGGTTCTGTCACAGCTAGACGAGGAACTCACGCAACGATCCCCGATTTCACTCGTACTCCCGTCACACATGGGCCAGAGTAGCGGCCTTACCTGGGATGTGGATCACAGTGCAAACCACCTGCTTCTTGAGGCGCATGCTGATACTGGCAACAGTACGATGCGGCTTTGGCCACAGATCATTTTCGACGATTGTGGCCCCATTACTATTGTTGCGGCCACCGAGGACTTCCAGCAATGCGGCGCCGACGGAGTGCGGACAACACTGATCGATCATGTTCTCGCGGCTTCCCGCACTTCGAATGCCGGACGAAGTCGCCTCGTTCCGGAACGTATCCCGGTCACAATCCCAAGTCCCTATCGTTGCCCTCCGAGGGTTTTTGCACGGAGACGGATTCACGACTTCAGCGACGGAATGCACTTCATTTGCCGCTATCTGAACGCACGAGACCAGCGGAAAGTGCTGCGTGAGCTAAGCCAATGGGAGTCGTGCCGGCGCTTCGGATCTGTTCAGATCTTTCGGGGTTCGTCCCTTCCCTCGTTTCAGCTTGGCTTAGTCCCCGCCGATGTACTCAGGGCATTGATGAAAGTCGCCGTCAACCTACTACGACACGTCTGTAGCAGGACGACTGTGGACCGTCGTAGCTTCACGTGGGTGGTTCGTGTGATCTTAGGGGAGGTCCCGGTCCCGCATTCCCTTCTTAGCCAAAATGGGTTTACCGACGCGGCAGACATCGCTGCTCTTCAGTGTCCAGCGGCGTCCCACCTTATCCGAGTCCTCCATGACGCAGGTTCTTGGAGAGTGTATTTCTCTTTCTTTACGGGCGCCGTTGGCGCTCATGTGACCTTTCCTGGTCCAAGCCGGGAGCCATGGCGAACGGCTGACATCAGAATCCCGCTGCGTTCTCAGGACTGGCGGGTTACGAAGACGCCCATTCTACTGCCAGTGTGTGTGCGAACCGAATGGAGCGACTTGACGAAGATATTGCCATCATTGCCACTCAGGAACATCCAGTCGACTGCAAGACATGCCTGAACGTGGGTAGCCACGCGTCGAAAGAGCCAACACCCCGGCTCACGGCCGGGCGATCGCCACGGTCCCCACGCGGTAGCGGTGCTGCCCGTCGTCGTGGTCCAAGGGCAGGGCGATCTGCGGTGTGCCGTCCAGCGTGCCGACCGAGACAAACACCTCGCAGGTCCCCTCGGCGACCGGCCGGGCAAATGCCCGCGGGCCGTCGGTGTAGACCCGCCCCATGGTGAAGTCGGCGGGCAACTCCCGCACCGGCGCCTTTTCGGGCGGGCCTACGGGCAGATCGCGCAGGTTGAAGCGGTCGGCCACGTGCAGCGAGACGATCCCGCCCTGCTGGTCCTTGAAGGTCAGCGCCATGTACCCGCCCGGATAGCACGGCGCCACGCCCGCGTTGGCCCAGGTGGCCTGCACGTCGAACGGCTCGCCCAGCGTGATCCTGCCGGGCAGCGACAGCTTGCGAAGCTGTAGGCGGTAGCCCAGACGGCGGTTGATCTTCTCGATCACCTCGCGGTTCTCGGCCAGAAACTCGTGCGGCCACCAATGGATGGACATGTAGGCCGCATGATACTCCTCGACCGATTGTGCCAGCAGCGCGCCGCCGCGCCAGGCGTCCCGCTTGACCGACGGGCCGTAGTGCTCGTGCTCGAGCACCACCGGATACTTCGGCCAGAACGCCTGGGCCAGCTCGGCGTGGAACCAGGAGTTGGGCGGTGGTTGGACACAAATGCTGTCGTCGCGCAACGTCACGCCCTGGGCGAGCATGTAGTCGGTCAGCGGATGGCGGCCGACCCGGTTACCCGGCCCGATGTAGTCGTCGCTGACGGCCAGCAACGTCTGCCGAAAGTGTTTCAGGTGGAGATCGATGTGCTTTCGGCGCACCGCGTCGTCCACCTCCAGCTTGGTGCTGGCCCAGCAGTGGCCTTCTCCCCAGACGCCGAAGGAGCCCACGTCGATAAACGCCACGTTCGGATTGCCGTCGTAGCGTCGCGAAAACTCGGCCAGAAAACGGTCCAGCTTCTCCAAAAACACCGGATCGTCGTAGACCGGCTCCCAAAACGGCCCGTGCTCGTCGACGCCCTTGCCGACGGTGAAGTTGTGGCCCTTGGCGCCGGCCTCTTCCACCCATCGGGGCGTGGCGTATCGCATCCAGCTCTCGCAGCAACTGACGCGAAAGGCGATCTTCTTGCCTTTGGCAATCCAGCGTTGGGCGGGCGTGTCGACCACCGACCAGTCGAACTGGCCCTGCTTAGGCTCGAGAAACGACCAGGGCAGCCGCAGGTAGACGGTCGAAAGGCCGGGGAAGTCGTCCAGGGTGTCCGACGGCTGGAGCTTCGAGCCGTAGTTGGCGATGATGTTCGAGTAGTAATGCAGCGTCCAGCCCATCTGCGGATTGACCAGCGGCCGGCCGTTGTCCTCCGGCGAGACGGTCATCCGCTCGGCTTCCTGTGCCGCGACCGGCGCGCCGCCAAGCAGACCGGCCGCCAGCAGGACCAGACCACCGGCGACGATTCGACGCGGATTCATCACGTCCTCCCCATGCTTCGGATTCAGATCACCTCAGCCATATGGTAGCTGAAGTCGCCATGGAATTCTACGGTCGTCTGGGGTAGGATCAGCCTTTGGCACGGGTTCTCGCCGGCACTTACCGAGAACGCCAGGTCGCTGGCGGCCGGCTGCGCTGGCAAACACAAACACCGGGATATGGCCATGAAAGTTGTGAAGCTCGTCCTGGGAGTTCTAGCGGCGCTCTGTACAATCGGTGCCATTGTGGGACTCGCCCCCACGTTGTTATCGGCCGACTTCTCCGCGCGCGGGGTCACCGAACTGGCGAGTAGCATTGGCGCGATTGCGGTCTATGGAGTGATTACGCTCTGGCTCTTTCAGAGTGCACTGAAAAGGGACGTTCGGCCAGCGTGTTTGCGTCCTGCCGGACCGCCCCGTGCCCCAGGAGATTCTGAAGCCGGAGAACATCTCGTGAGCAACGCGTTGCCTCGACCGTCGAGAATGCTCGTGGCCGTGTCCGTTATTGTGATCGCCGCCAACCTCTTCCTGCTCTCGATCTACGCCGGCGCGATTGTGGTACTCGACCCCTGCACGATTATCGGCTTTGCCATCGTCGTTCCCCTTTGGGTGGCGATCGCCCTGGAACAGTATCTAGGAACGTTTCGCCGCGTGCCTTCGGCCGCGGCGGCAACCGGCGTCCTGCTGTATCTCGTTGGCGGACTGGCAACATTTGCCTTCGTTACGACCGTCGGCGAGACCATTGTCGAAGGCACTGCACTGCGGCTGATACCCAAGATGGTGGTCTGGATACTGGGCCCGATGCTTCTCATCGCCGCCGGCAGCATTCTGGCCGGCCGCATGAACGCGCTCTGGGCTCGCAAGTTGCGAGCCGCGATCAACTCCCTCGCAACACCGCCCGGCCCGAGTCGCTTTCGCTTCTCCCTGCACGAGCTTCTCGTCGGCGTGGGCGTCGCGGCCACGATGATGGGCACCGCCTCGTGGTACGCGCGATCATTGAAACCTCCTTACGCCGAGCACATCGCGGCTGCCGACGCGCCATTTTCCCTGCCTGCGAACGCCACGGATGTCTGCTATCGCCAGGGGGCTCGCGGTACTGTCACGTTCGAATGCACCACCGACGAGGTCGCCTTTCGAAAATGGGTCGATTCCCGGATCGGCTCGATCGAGTCGCAGTCCGCCGGCGTTCCGCTGAAGGAAATCGTGACGCCCTTTATCATGACTCGCTACACCGGGTATCCGGATACGATCACCGTGAGCCATGGGCTCTACTACTCGTGGTCAAAGGAGGATCGTGCCGTTGACGCGGTATTCGACCGCACGACCAATCGTGCCTACTATTCCGCGCAGTGGCACTAAAGGAACGTGAAGCTGAGCGGGGGAGCCGCCCTGCTTTCTGGATCCTCCGCGCGGGGCTCATCGTACGCTGGGCACCGGCGCAGACTGCGAAGGCTGTAGGGTCGTGCTGGTGGGCAAGGAATTCGTTGGCGGTCGATTCGTGGCATCGACCGCGGTCGAGGCGGGCGCCAGGAACAAGGCCGACCCGCCCATCAGCATCCAGCCGGCGCCCTGGCCCAGGGGTCCCTCGTCGTTCCAGCCGAGGCCTTCGGCCGCGCTGACGAACTGCTGCACCCGCATGTCGATGATGTCCTTTCGCGCGTCCGCCCGTCGGGCCACCAGTTGGCGGAGCTTCCTGACCTGGGCCTCCAACTCGCGGACTTCCCGGTCGCGGATCTCGTGGCGGACGTCGAAGTGCGCCGCGATGGTTTTTGTAAGCTTTTCTTTCAGCTCGGGCGTCGGTTGTTCGTTGTCTTCGGCATGGGCATACTCCTGCGCCGCCCGGTGCGTGGCCGCCTCCAGCTCCCGGTCGCAGCTTTGCAGCTCGCCGACCGAGAGCGAGCCCAGCTCGACCGAGCCGTCGAGGATCTGCTCGAGGGAGCGACCCGGCCCGGCGAAGCCAGACCCGAGCGAGATTCCGATTGCAGCCCGACCGGAGACGGGCGTACCCGGCGTCGCGACGGCCGCTCCCTGGGCCAGGCACGTCGCGGTTGGCTCCATGGCCGGGCGGCCCACCCACGGCAGCAGGCAAACCAGGGCCAGTAGTGTCAATACACCGACTATTCGTAACAGCTTCATCGTGCGACTCCCTTTTCTGGGTAACAAAATGGACGCGTGACAATCCCGCGAGAGTCCGGCCGAGACATGGCCGGCCGCCCGGGCATTACCTGGTTCGCCTTGCTCCACCGCCGCTGCTACCGCCACTGATGGCACCACCGCCGCTGCTTCCGCCTGCGGCACCAACGCCACCCATGCTGCCGCCGCTGCTGCCGCTGCTCCCACCGCTGCTGCCGCTGCCGCCTGCCATGCCACCACCACCGCTGATGCCTCCACCCGTGCTGCCGCCCATCATGCGCCGGCCCGTAGACCTGGACCGTTGAGAGGGTCGAACGGACGTGGGGCGCGTGGCGGCAGGGCCGCTCACGCCAAATCCGCCGCCGGCCGCGCCGATTCTCGAACGGCCTTCCGTCGCGGAGCCTCCGTCCCAGCCGAGACCTTCGGCCGCACGGACAAACTGCTCCACCCGCATCTCGACGATCGAGTTCTCCGAAGCAGTCCATTTCGACACCTGTCCGCGGAGCTTCTCGACCTGCGCTTCCAGCTCCTGGATCTCCCTCAGCCGGGTCTCCCGGCGGATGTTGAAGTGGACCCGCACCGTTTCAGTCAGCTTGTCTTTCAGTTCCGCGGCCGCTTTGTCGTCGTCGCTCGCCTCCGCGTACGCCTGGGCCACCTTGCGAGTCTCCTGCGAAAGGGCCTGGTCAAAACCCTTCAGCTCGGCAAGCGACAGGGCATCGAGCTTGACGGAGCCGTCGAAGAGCCCCGGCAACGGCGGCGACGGGGTAGCGGCGACGGCCGTGGGGACGGCCGTTTGGACGGCTGGGGCGTTCGTGCCGGAGGGTTGGGCCGTCACATGCGTAGGCTGCACGGGGGCCGCCATCGGTGCCGAGGCCGCCACCTGCCCCGAGCACTCGCAGAGTGTTTCGCCGATCCCCAGCCGGTCGGCCCACGGCAGCAGGCAGGCCGCCGTCAACAGCGCCAGCACGCCGGCAATTCTCAATACGTTCATCGCACCTCTCCTTTATCGTGAAAAGTAACGGGAATACACGACCGACGCCCTGGAGCGGATATGCTACAGCGAGTGGTCGTCGAGTTGTCGCCGCAGCTCGTCGAGCTGCTGTTGTAGTTGGGATACTCCTTCTGCCCAGACTTGGCCGGAGCGCGGCTCAGGCACCTGATGGAACGTTGCTTCGAGTTCGGCAATCCTCCGGCGGACCTGATCCACATCGGTCTCCCATTGCTGCCGGTCGAAGGAGCCGCGGGTCAACTCGAAGACGGCCGCCGGGGAAAGGCCCTGCCCGTCGGACGCCCGCGGCGGCGCCGGAGCTACCGGCGGCGATCCGGCCGACGGCTCGTCGTAGGAGAACCAGGGGCCGAAATAGAGCAGGGCCGAGACGCCGACTGCCGCAGCCAAGGCCGACGCGAGCCACGCGAGTTGCGGCCGGTGGTGCCACAGAGGTTTCTTCGTGCGGCCGGCCGCGCCGCGTCGGACGGCGACTTTCCGGGGCGCGGGCACGGCGGTCGGGTGCTGAAAATGGGCCAGGTATCGTCCAAGCAACTCGGCCACTTCCGCCGCACTCTGAAAACGATCGGACGGGTCCTTCGCCAGCAGCTTCTCGACCACGGCCGCCAGCCAGTCGGGAATCTCGGGGTTGATCTGGCGGATCGGGCGCGGCGGCTGTTGGCAGATGCGGCGGAGCACGGCCAGCGCTGTCTCGGCGCGAAACGGCGGGTGGCCGGTCCCCATCGCGTACATCACGCCGCCGAGGCTGAACAGGTCCGCCCGATGGTCGGCCGGCTGGCCTTCGGCCTGCTCGGGGGCCATGTAGTGCGGTGTGCCGGCGATGATGCCGCTGCGGGTGAGGCTGGCGTCGTCGGCCGCCCGGGCCAACCCGAAGTCGGCGATCATGGCCCGCTCCACGCCGTTCTCCAACAGGATGTTGGCTGGCTTGACGTCGCGATGGACCAGCCCTTGGGCATGTGCCGCGGCCAGACCCGCAGCCGTCTGCATGCCGATTCGCAGAATCTCGGCTACCGTCAGCGGCCCCGCCTGGTCGATCCGCTGCTGCAGCGATCGGCCGGGCACGTAGGTCATGACCAGATAGGGCAACCCGCCGGCTTCCGAGACCGCGTGGATGGGCACCACGTGTTCGTGGACCACGGCGGCGGCCGCTTGGGCCTCGCGGGCGAAGCGTTGCCGCGCGGGTCCGCTGGTGGCCAACTGGGGCGAGAGCACCTTGACGGCCACGTTGCGGTTGAGCGAGCGGTCGTAGGCCCTGAGCACGACGGCCATGCCGCCCCAACCGATCACGCCTTGGACTTCGTAAGGCCCCAATCGCCCCAGCATGGCCGGATCGTCGGTGGGGGCCAGGAAGTCCAGCCGCTGCGGCCGGTCGGCCGCCGTGTTGATGGAATCCTGATTCTGCGTTTCGTGGGTCCGGTCGGCGCCGTCGGGCCGGTCTTCCCACGGTTCCCGTCCGGAAAGGAACTCGCGGACATCGGCCCAGTCGTCGGCGTCGGCGGCCAGCGATTCGAGCTGCCGCCGGCAGGTGTCGCAGGTATCGAGGTGTCGCAGCAGCTCGGCCTCGTCGTCGGCCGGCAGCCGGCTGTCCAGCGCCTTCTGCAACTGTTCGGGGCGGCAATCGGAGCGACTGTGGATCATCTTGCGGTCTCCGCCTGGGCGGCCTACTGGCCTTCCACCTGTTTGGCTTTGCGTCTCAGCCGGGCCATGATCCGGCTCCGCGCCGCATAGACGGCGCCGACCGACATGCCGAGCTGCCGTGCCGTCTCGGCGATGGGATGTCCGGCAACCGCCGTCTGCCAGAACGCCTGCCAGGTGACGTCCTGAAACTCGCCATGGATTTCGCGGGCGGCCCAACAGAACACTTCACGACGATACTCCCGGACGAACTCGACCGTCGATTGTCCGTCGGCGGCAGGCTGCTGCTGCAACAGCCGGTGGAAATCGGTGCCGCCGGTCGCCTTCTCGCCCGGTCGCGCCCGCGTGAGAAAATTGATCATCATGTTCCTGGCGATGCGGAACAGCCACCCGCGAAACGTGCCGCGCCGCGGGTCGGGATCCCAGCGCTCGATGGCCGAAGCGACCGCGATCAGGGCCTCCTGCGTGAGCTCTTCGGCGTCGGCGTGCTGGAAACCCTTCCGCCGGGCGAAGCGGTAGATCAGCGGCTGGTAGATTTCCAGAAACTCCGTCCACGCCTCGTCGTCGCCTGGATCGCGAATCCGAAGCAGCAGGCTGCGGCGGGTCTCGGGCATCTGGTCCATGCACTGCTCTCCAGATAGCTACACACGAGCATGTGTCGAATCTGACACGCATTGTAAGACGAAACGGGGTTTTTGCCGAACGACCGCCGCCTTGCGCGGGCCGACCGACCGCCCCAAGGCGGGATGCGACAACTACTTGCGCTGCGGACACGCGGGAACGAGGATCCCCGCTGCGCACAGATCGGGACAGTGCCCGACACAAGGGTGCATCCTTTCTCCATCGTTGCCTAGTGCCGAGACTTCTTACGTGCCAGGGCGTCGAGATCGAACTGGCGCCGCCACTTCGCGCTGGTGCGGCCGCAAAGATAGGTGGCCAGCGAGGTGGTCAGCAGCACGGCCCCGCACCAGGCCCGGGCGGGCCGGCGGATCGTCTCCATCCCCAACGGCATCGGCTCGTGCTCCGGCCAGGAAAGCGCCATCGCGCTGGCCATGCCGTACAGGGCCGACACGGCCGCGAACACCAGCATCACCACCCACATGCTGGCCCAGTCGGGCCGGTTGAGCATCCAGGCGATATAGACGGACTGTACTGCGCCCACCAATACCACGATGCGCGCCCAACCACCGGCCGTCGACAAGTTCCACTGCGCCTGGTATACGACCGGACAGACGCTGAAGGCGACCGCCAGGCCCAGAATCAGCGCCAGCCATCGCGTCGTGGCCGCTCTGCCTTGATCCGGTCGGTAGACGTCGGCCGGCATACGCCGCGGCCGGCCATGGCCGCGACGTGTGTTCTCCGGCTTTGGGTGGGCCGGCGGCGATTCCGATCGGCGCGGGCGCTTGAAACGCGCGCGAGCGCGCGCACGTTTGGGTGGAACCGACTGCTGTTTCTGTTCAGGGGCCTTCGCCACGGGCCGGGACTCGTTGTTTGCCTGAGATTCGGTTTCAGCCTCGGGCTTGGCGTCGGGCTTTGTCTCCGTGTTCGCCGCTGCCTTCGCTTCGGATGCCTTGGGAACGCTCACGATCTTCTTACATCGCGCACACCGCACCTTCGCGCCCGCGCTGCTGTCGGGAACGCTCAAGCGATGGCCGGAAGGGCAGAGAAACCGAATTGCCATAAGAATCGTATGGGGTTCTTGTGTTGCCGGCTTCTGCGGGCCAAGGACTCGAAAAGGAACAAGTTGAACATGTATGAAAGTGTACGGACGCGCAACAGCCGTGCTCTTGCATCACGCCCTGACGGAGGATGCCTGTGACTTCGGGGGTGCTTTCCCGATCAGAAGTCACCCATCAATGCAATGCCCAACGTATTCTCTCGCGAGCCCCAAGGGCCTGTCGGCCCGCGCCGGGGGGATTGCCACAAGCGCTGTCGACCGCTAGATTCCAGTTTGAATCGGCTTGTCGTTGCCGTCAAGGTTCCCCTCGCCGGAAGGGCAGCGGCGCGGACGCTTTTCATTCCACAAGGGACGCTCGAGGAAGCCGACGCGTCCTCGACGCGCTGTTGTGCGGAGGTCCACATCGGACAACGCCTGGAACTTGCGGATGCCAAGGGAACAACTTGTTGGTGGTGGTCTGATTGTCGCGCTGATCGTGCTGGTCGGCGTCGGTCTCTGGAAGACCTCCGCGCCGCACACCGTCGCGGTTGTCCGCCAGAGCAAGGCCGTGATGGGCACGTCGTGCACGCTGATGGCAATTGTGCCCTCGAACGAGTCGGTCCATGCCGATCAGATCGTCCACGAGGCCGAGACTACGCTCCGCGGGGTCGAGGCCCGCATGAGTGCCTGGCTGAACGACTCGGAACTGGGACGCTTCAACGCGGCCGGCGCCTCGCGGGAAATCCCGCTCTCGCCGGAAACGCTCGCCGTGCTGCGCACGGCCCGCCAGGCATGGACGCAGACCGGCGGCGCGTTCGACGTGACCTGCCGCCCGCTGATCGAGCTCTGGCGCGACGCCGGCCGGCGCGACATGGTGCCCACCGATAGCGCGCTGGACCGGGCGCGGGCCGCCTCGAGTTGGGACGACATCGAGTTGACCGCGACCGGGGCCGCCAAACGCACTGCCACGGCGAGCGTCGACCTGGGCGGCATCGCCAAGGGATATGCCATCGATCAGGCCGCCGACGTGTTGTGGCACGCCTGCGTCGACGGGGGCCTGGTCGACGTCGGCGGCGATCTGGTCTGCTTCGGCCGGCCACACCACGGACACGACTGGCCGATCGACGTGAAGAACCCCTTCGGCCCGGGGATTCTGGCCAGGCTCCGCATCGGCGGCGGGGCCGTTTGCACCAGCGGCAACTACGCGCGGTTCACGCAGATTGGCGGCCGCCGCTACAGCCACATTATCGATCCGCGCACGGGTCGTCCGGCCGACGTGGCCCTCTCGGTGACCGTCTGGGCGCTCGACGCGGTGACGGCCGACGTTTGGGCCACCGCGCTGAGCGTGTTGCGCGAGCAGGGGCTCGCCCGGCTGCCCCAGAGCGTGGAAGCCCTGCTGGTCGTCGGCACCAAGGACCAGCACCACCTGATCTGCACGCCCGGATTCCGCCTCATCCTCGACGAGCCTCTGCCGGCCGGGCTGCGTGTCTGGAAGCCGCCAAGTATCGCACCGGGGCCATCGCAAGATTGAATCCGCAAGGATCTGCGGCTCTGGCGACCGGCCGCGGACGGCGGCCTGCCGGCGGCCCCGTCGATTCACGTTGGCGACGTCCGGGCCGTTGGGGGCTCCTCGGCCGTTTTCTCCAAGCATGTTTCGGCATTCGGGAAATCGGCCAGTCGGCGCATGTCCATGTAGCTCATGGGGTTGCGTTGATTCTCTGCCACGGTTGACGGGCCCGAATTGCAGCACTTCGTCCAACGGCGACTTCAGCTACCGGTCTGGCCCTCGAACGAGTCGATTCTTTTTCCTTCCCGCCTTGCCCATATTGCGAGTCTCCAAAAGGGTGGGGCTACCGGAGTCCACGATAGACG
>JAFGRD010000029.1 GCA_016935315.1 Pirellulales bacterium | reverse complement strand
GCGGAATCCACCGCATCTCTCGCTCACGCTTCGGGTTACTATCCTCGGTACTCAACCCCATTTCTTAGTGGTGACAGAGCACTAGGGTTCGTATTCGACGACCAACTCCGGCGGGTTGGCGCCTTCGCGGGCCACGAAGTCCACACCGTCGCAGTTCAACGGGTCGATTACCAGGTTCAACTCGCCGCGGCCTTCCAACTCGATCGGCAGCGAGCACTCGATCATCTGATTCTCAGTGGCCGGCCCAAGGCGAGCGAGCTCCTGGCCGGGCTTCGGGTGCTTGGCATAGACGACCGTCTTCTCGTTCCACGGCTCGGTCACCAGACAGACTCGCCCGGAGTCGCTGGTCGGGTTGCCGGCGTTGGTGATCCGCAGACGCAGGCCGACCGGCTTGCCCGGCACGTCGAGGTGGAATCGCAGATACGCCAGGGCGTGATCGGCGTCGCCCATCTTCTGATCCCCGCCATCGATCAAGAGCGTCGGAACCGTGCCTCGGTTGCGGTTGGGATACCGCTGGTGGACGTAGGCGTCGGCAACCGGCCGCAGCACCACGCGGCTCCGGCGCCCGAGGTGCTCGATCGGAAGGGGCCGCTTTAGAATCACCGTCCCGTCGCCAGCGACCAGCCGGACCATCGCCCGGTAGATCCCGGCCGGCACCCCTTGGCCCACCGAGGCCTCGATCGGAATCGATCGTTCTTCGCCGACGGCCAGGGCGACCTTTGGCGCGGCCGGCGAAACCTGGAATCCCTCAGGCACGTCGATTTGCAGCGTGCCCTCGATCGGCTGATTCAATCTGTTGGCAAGGCGCAACTGGCCCGACTGCTGCGGCGCGAGGTTGCCGAGCGTGAATTCCGGCGTGGCACACCCCAGGGCGAGCACTTCTTGCTCGATAATCTCGACGCCCTGGAGAATCGGCAGTTGATTGGCCTGAGGATGGGCGATCTTGGGGACCAGCTCGATCACCAGGTTGTCGCTGACCGCAACGCCGTCGAACTGGCGGACTACGGCCCGATGGCGACCGCCGGCGGCTTCCACAACGTCGAAATCCTCGGCAACCGTCTCGTTCTGTAGCTTGATATCGAATACGCGCCGGCCCGGGTGGTCGTGGTCCGGATCGGCAAAGGCCAGCCGAACCCGATAGAGCGTGGCGCCGTCGTCGGGGCTCAACAAGGGAATCGTGCACTGCTTCAGACCGCTGGCGGCCGAGGCGAACACCCAGGGATCGTCGGTCTCGGTGACGGCAACGTAGACGGAGTTGTCGGTGGTGAACTTCCCGCCCGCATGGAACGACGCAAGGACGTCCAGCTTCATCACCAACCGTCCCTGGAACGGCCGCGGGTAGCCCAGCCAGAGGTTGCCGGCGGCGTCGCGGCGGTCGCCGGGGGCACCGAAGTTGATCGCCAGCCGCTTCACCGGCGTCATCGCCCCGCGGGCGCTGTACACGGCCCAGGCCTTGTTCCTTTCCGCCGGCTCAAACACGATGCTGCACATGTTGGGGAAGGCGCACATGCAACCGGTGCTGGCCTCGGGCATCAACAGCAGGCCGGCTGCGGGAAGGAAATTGATCCAGCAGCCGGGCCGTTGGGCGCCGAAGTGCATCGTGCCGTAGTCGCCCTGCAAGTCGTAGTAGCCCAGAGTGTATGAGCGGAAGAACAAGCAGTTGGGCGAAGCGACCGGCAGCCCGCAATGATGGCCGGGCCGGGAAAACTGCCAAAGATCCTCCTCGCCGGTGACGGGGTGGACCCGCTTTATCGGCTCGCCGGTGTGGAGATTGAAGGCCCAAGGCTCGGCGTAGAGCGTATCGCCGAGGATCATGGGGCGGACGCGGAAGCCGACTTGCCGCGACCAGAGGAACTCGCCGTCTTCGCCCGCGAGGGCCGTGACCCGCCGTGAATCGAACTCCCCGGCAAAGAACTGGTTCCAGTAGTGGCCGTCGAGATAAACGCCGAAAAACACCAACACGCCGTCGTGGTACATCATGGCCAAAATCGCCGAGTCCTGCTTCAACGCGGCGTGCCAGCCGCCGCAGTGCGTCAGATCGACCGGCTGCTGCCAAACGGGCTCGCCCGTCGTCGCGTCCAGCGCCACCACCAGGCGCACGTCGGCCTTGGCCAACTCCCCCTCGGCCTGCGCCCGCTGGGGCTCCGGAAGCCCCGGGATTCTCGCGCGCTGGCGTTCGAGTACGGCTTGGCGCTGTTCAGGCGTTACGTCGCTGGAAACGAGAAAGACCTTTCCGTCGCCGATGGCAATCGCGTTGTGCGGGATTTGCTTGCCCTGGTATACCCAGCGCTGTTTGCCCGTCTCCACGTCGACCGCGAAGACACAGTCGCTCTGGCGCGCGTTCGCGGTTCGGCTGCCGAAGAGCGTTTTGCCCACGCACGCCACGTAGCCCCAGGAGCGCGGCTTTCCGCCGGGGGCGGGCGGGGTCCGATAGATGGCGCGCGTGGCACCGGTGGCCGGATCGAGGCGCAGGCAACGGTCCTCGACGGCCAGCAGCAATCCGTCGTGGCTGAGCGCCAGGTTGCTGCTGTCGTGCGGCGCGTCGGTACGGATGGCCCCGGAGATGTCGTGCTGCCAGAGCTTCACGCCGTTATACGCGTCGTAGGCCATCACGGTGTTTTCACCTTGGATGAACATCCGCCCGTCGATCGCCAGCGGCGCGGCCGCCCGCCGGTGCCGGTTGACCATGTCGCCCGGCCCGGGATGTCCGAACCAGAGCACTTGCAGGGGGGCCTTCACGCGGACGTCGTCGCCGGAGGCCGTGTTGGCGGGGTTGGCGTATTGGTGGGTCCAGTCGCCGGCGCCGGGCAGCGCCCCGCGCGTGGCCTTGGCCCAGGTGCCGCCGGCGGTGATCACCTGCGCGCCGTCGAGCTCCGTCCGGGCGAACCCCTCGCGGAACGCGTCCGCTTGCAGCGGTTTGGCGCCCTCGGTCCGGCGACTGGGCTGGCCGAACATGATCGTA
Organism: Pirellulales bacterium; assembly: GCA_016935315.1. Lineage (GTDB taxonomy): Bacteria > Planctomycetota > Planctomycetia > Pirellulales > Thermoguttaceae > JAFGRD01. Next base: position 8,793 of record JAFGRD010000029.1, on the reverse strand, counting down.
CCGCCGATCGGCTTGAGCATGCGAGCCGTTTCGGCGGGATCGCCCGGGATCTCGCCAGTGACCATCGCCGTTTCGGAAACGATGAGATTGGCGAAGAAGTCGGAGTAGGGGACCTTGTCCAAGGGCCATTGCTCGACGCACACCCGGCCGCCGTGCATGCCGGCGGCGTCCAGCGCGCGGCGCGCGGCGCCGACCTTCTGAGCGTCGGGATCGACCGCGTAGACGGTCAGGTCGCTCCGCCGCGCCAACTCCAGAGCGAGTTCGCCCGTTTCGACGCCCAGCACGAGGCAGTAGCCGCGTCGGACGCCGGTCTCTTGCAGGATTCGCTCGGCGGCCTGGCGGAACACGGGGCTCAGCGGCGAACCGGCGTAGGGATCTTCTTCGATCGGATCGGCCACCATGCCGTGTCGCGGAGCGTCTTCCGGTCCGAAGCAGTAGATCTTCCCGCTTTCGGTGGTGGCCAACAGCCGGCCGTCGGCGACCGCAAGGCCTTTGACCTTGCGGTCTACTTTGGCCTGCCAGACCTGTTTGCCCGTGACGGCATTCACGGCCACCACCTGCCCGTCGCCGCCGGCGAACAGGACATCGGCGGCAAGGATCAGCGCATCGGCGCAATAGCAGGGTGCCTTCCAGCGGACGGCTCGGTCCCCCGTGCGATCCATGGCCGCCAGCTCGGTGTTGGCGGCCAGATAGGCCACCTTATCGGTAACCACCATCCTCCGCCCCGCAAAGGTCGCGAAGCGATCGCGGTTTTGGCTGTGATAGCCGACCACCTCTTCCGTGCCGGTGTACAGGTCGTCGCCGGCCAACAGGGCGTAGGTTCCGCCGACCGTCTTGCCGAAGAAGGGCGGTTGCGCCCTCAGTCGCCCCGTGCGACGATCGAACGTGGCGGGCGACACGCGCCCCAGGGGCACGTAGAGACTCGACCTCGAAGCCAACAAGTAGCCCTGGGGCGAGATCGTGCTCTGGGGCGTCTCGCCGCAGGTGTCGTTTCGCCAGATCTCACGGCCCGTGGCGGCGTCGACGGCATATAGGAATACGCCTTCGCCCGGGAAGATACCCGCACTGAAATAGGCAATGCCCTCGTCCACCAGAACGCCCGTTCGCAGCGGCCAGAGCGAAATCATCTTGCCGTGGCCGAGCAGCCGGCGATCCTCGGGCGCGGCGTGAAACTTCCAGACCAGGCTGCCGTCGTCGGCGTCGAGGCAATAGGCGTAGCCGTCGTCGGAGCCGACGAAGACGCGTCCGCCGGCCACCATCGGCGCCAGCCGAACCGGTCCGCCGGTGATCTTCGTCCAGCGGATGGCCCCGGTCGCGGCGTCGAGACAGTAGACTTTGTTGTCGGCCGAAGAGCCGAAGAAGACGGCGCCGTCGGCCACCACCGGTTGGAACACGTCGTCGAAGTGAACGCGGCGCAGCTCCAAAATGTCTTCCACCGGAACCGACTTCGGGTCGCCCCAAGCCGGCTCGGGGGCATGCCGCCCCTCGAACACCCAGAGCTCGGCAAGCGGCGGCGCGAGCCGCTCCGAGGTGATACCGCTGCGGGCCATGTCGTGTCGATAGGCGGGCCAGTCCTCACTCCATGCCACGGCGCCGCCGAGGACCGTTGCCATCCATGCACCGACGATCAGGTGCACTGCCGTGAAAGCCCGATGCCGCACGTCCGCCAATCGATCCTGCCTGGGCCCCGAAACAATCATTTCTGTCTCCTCGGCCGGTTGGAAGTTCTTCTCCGGCGAAAACGGACTGGGATTGCCCGAATCGTGCAAGTCCTCCCAAGCGTCTATTGACGTTTGCATTGCGAACGATCCAGGCCGACCAACGGGAGGTCGGGAAGATCGGCCTCCCGTTGGTTGCCTTCGCGCGTTGACCATGCAATCGTCTAGATAGCAGCTTGACCTCCCGGTGTCAAGTCTGCGGGAACCGTCGCAGCACGAGCAGAGAGGTCGCTTTTCAGCCCAGAATGGGCGTTCAAAGAGCCCCCGTTTCTATCGGATCGTCGGCTCGCGAGGAAGCGGAAGGAGCAACACCGCTGCGCGTCGCTGCTCTTTCCCATGGGCCCAGCCTACTCCGGGACGACTCCGCCTTCGATCGAGGCAGGCCGATGCTCCGTGCCATGGCCGGTCTGATGGCCCAGCAGAGTAATCGCCGACAGCAAGGCGACAGCCACCAGAAGAATCAGCATCGCAAACTGGACAATAGTGGTGCCATGGCGGCTCTGTAAGAAACGAACCACTTTCTGGATGGAACCGTTCATCAGGCAACTCGCATGCACGAGAAACAGGTAATCGACCGCCGGCGGATGTTCACTTACAAACATCCCACTACAAGACTACTTCGCAAAAGGGCAAGTCGCAATCGACCGGCGCCGCCGGCCCGCGAGCCGATCGGCCGGCCGACACCGTCCGCAAAACCGTCGCAACCGCAATCTCCTTGGCCGTGCGGCTCCCTGCCTCGCGGCCCCTTGACAAGCGGCATCCCGACCCGCATAGTGCGGTTGTGGCTCGATTCGAACCTGCCGCGGGTGCAGCGTCATGGCGCCCGCAGAACGCATGCTGTTGGCACTGGACCGGCAGAGGCCCGCACGTTCGCCGATGCCGCCAGGAAGTGAACGTATGGAACTGCCGGAAGCGGGCAGTGCTGAGGTGTTCGGCAGGTGGCAGACTCGACCGACGACAATCTGAACCACGAAACCACTGCCTGGTGCGATCGGGCGGAGCAGGTGATCGCGCGGGCGCCGGAGGATTGCGGTGCCTGCCTGGCCTTGGTGCGAGACGGGATTCTTCTGCGCCGGCGCTGGGATCGGCTCGACCCCGGCGCGCCGCAGCGGCGTCGCTTGTTGACGGGGCTCGCCGCCGCTCAGATTGCCTGTCAGCGGGGTTGGGTGGGTGCCCTTGAGCACGCAGCAAACGGCGCCGAGCAGGCCCACACATCTTCGGCGCGCATCGAAGAGTTGTTGCCACACCTGGCCGATGACGACGGCTACCTGGCCGAACTGTTGGAGGACCACACCTCGCCGCCCGAATCGGTCGCCTTTGCCGTCGAGTGCTTCCGCGATGATGTACACTGGCTCGGCACGCTGGTGGCGATGCGGGACGGCAATCGCGCGATCGATTTCATCGGCCGCGTGTTGTTGGAGCAGGAATCGCTTCAGCGGATGATGGAGGCCCGGCCCGACCGGAACGATACCCGCCCAGGCGGCGATCTTCGGGATGCCGCAACGCGGCTCCGCACGACGGCCTTGACCCGACAGGCCGAATCGCTCCTGGGGCAACCGAAGCCGCAAGACTGCCAGGGCTGGTATCGGACTTGGCAAGCGGCCAGCCGGCTGGCGATGCGTCCGACGGGCGCCACAAGCCCCAAGTTGGAACGAGCCGTGGAGGACTACCGACGCAACGCGACCAGAGGCTGGGTCGGGTCGCTGGTCGAGTTGCCGCCCGAGCAGCGCCACGCGGCCCTGCAACAAGCCGTTACCGAGTTGGCCGACGTCAGCAGCGAAGCCCTCACCTTCCTGGAAGATCTGCCGCTGGGCGAGGCCGTGTGCAGTCTGCAGATCCTTGCCGACGACACGGCCACGTGCGGCAAGACGCTCGACGACCACGGTGGCTCCGAGCTCCGCAGCCTGCGAAGCCGCTTGCGACGACAGACAAAGGCCGTGGCCGCGGAACTGCAGGAACGCCGGTTGGCCTGGCGGATGGAGCGGCTCTTCGGCCACCGCGCCGTCGCCATGCTGGAACGACTGATTCTGTTCCTGCTGGTGCTGTTTGTGGGAATGTTGGTGGTCGAGGAGCCGCTGATCCAGTACGAACGCACGCATTGGCCCGCCAGTTCGCTGGTCGAAGGCGGGTTCGCCTGGCTCGACCTGGGCATCTGCCTGGTGTTTCTGGCGGAGTTCAGCCTGAAGCTGTGGCTGGCCCGGCCTCGCAGCCTCTATTTCCGTCGGAACTGGATCACGGGTTTGTTGCCGGCAATTCCCGTTGGGTTCGTGGCATACATTACGCACCCCGACCGCGTCAACGTGGAGGTTGCCGGCGAGCTGTTCGTGTTGCTTCGGGGACTGCGTTATCTGCGTCTGCCGCAGATGGCCCGGTGGTTGCGGATCGCGCGGCCGGTGCTCCGCCTGGCCCGGCTGGCGGCGTTCTCCGTCCAGGCGTCCGACCGGTTGATTCGGCGGATCGGCCCGCTGCTGAACCGCAATCTGGTTTTGTTCGAGCGGGCGGCGATCCACGTGCAGTTGCCTCCCCATCGCACGGCGCTGGCGGCGCTGCGCGAGCGGTTCCGCTACCGTGCTTCGGAGGTGCTCGACGTGTTGTCGCCGTCGGCGCGCGAGCGGCTGGTGCGAACGCGCATCGAAGACCTGACGGCCATGTTGTCGGCACCGGGCGTGAGTTCGGTGGTGCCGGCGACGGCCGTGCAAACGTCGCTGGCGCGCGAGATCCCGATGGAGCGGGTGATTGCCTGGTTGTTGGCGGCCACCTCGGCCAGTGTTTCGCAACGCGTCGGCCGCTCCCTGGCCCAGAGCGTGGCCCGCTGGTGTCAGGCGATGGACGTGTTCGCCGTGCGCCGCCTGCCGGTGGTTCGCGATTTGGTGGCCGCCGGGCAGCGTCGCAGTCCGTATGGGACGACCGCCGAGGTGGCCAACCGGATCGGCTCGCTGCTGCAGTATTGGGTCGATCGCGTCTACTGGATCGCCGATCTCTACGGCACACTGACCGCTCCGCAGTTGGTCGATTCGCTGGGCGACTGGATGGTCAAGGGGACCGCCCGGCCCGCGCGGCGCTTGCTGACCATGGGGCTGGCCTTCCTGATCGTGACCTCGCTGGCCGGACTGCTGCCCCTTCCGCAGTTGAACATGCTGACCGACAGGATGGAGCGGCTGATTGGAACGCCGCTGATCGCGTTGGGCTTGTTGTGTCTGGTGCCGCTGCTGGTGGGGCTCTGGTTTCGGCAAATCGCCGGAGAAGCAACCGATTTCTGCAGCCAGGTGGCGGAGGCCCAATTCATCACGGCCACCAAGAAGCTCAAGCGCCGCTTCGCCAAACGGCACCATGCCGTCTTGTACAGCCGCGTGATCGCCCCGGAATTGGCGATGGCGGCGGCCGGTGAGGCTCCACGCGCGACTGCCGACGACGTTGCCCAAGCGGCTGCGCAAGCGACTGCCCAAGCGGCTGCGCAAGCGACTGCAAGCCGCGATCGCAGCGAACCCCGGGCCGCGCCGCTTGAGGAAGGGATCGGCGAGTGCCCTGCCGATCCTTTGCGAGCGGCCGTCGAGTTGCTCTTCGACGATTACCTCGACGGCGCCCCGTTCCATCGCAGCGACACGCGGACGACCACGCAATTGCTGGGCAACCTGACGCTCGTGTCGCTGCGAGAGACCCGCCTGAGGTACGGACGACGCGAGCGGAAACGGCTGCGGCGGCTCGATCTGGCCAACACACGGGCATGGCTGCGGGGACCCTATCTCTGGTTCCACTTCATTTCGCGGAGCCTGGCACAGCAAACGGCCAAGCTGGTGGTCGATTACAACGCCCACGCCGTGCCGCTGGATCGGGCCGCGACGGCCGAGGATCGGCAGATCCGGCGACACGTCGGCTGGCTCTGCCGGCGATGGAACAAACCGGCTGATCAGCTTGGGCTGCCGCTGCCGCTGGCCGTCCGCATGAACTCGACGGCGTGGCCGAATGGTCCCGAGGCCGGCGACGAAGGCAACCGCCACAGCCGCGAGTTTCACGGAAACGACTTCACGGCCGTCCATTTCCTCTCGGCCGACCCCGCGGTGGAGGACGACATCCGCGCCCGGTACGGCGACGCGGTGGCCGACTTGATGCGCCGGGATCGCCGCGACAACGTCTGCCGCGTGTTCCGGACCTATCCGTTCTATCGATGGCCAAAGCCGCAACGGACCTTCAACCCGCTGGTGTTGCACTCGCGATACCTGGCCGGCGGTCGCGTGTTCCTGCTGCCCTTCCGGGCCTTGTGGTGGACGGCGCAGGCCGTGGCCTACGCCGCGCGGTTGCTGGGGAGTTTTGTCCGGGAAGTCCTCAATCCGACCGTGGGGGATTTGGATGCGGTGGCGGATCCCGATCCCTTCGCCGTCGCCGTGCGGAAGATCCACCGCATGCGAAAGCCCGTGTTCTTAGAGTGCCTCCGCATGCGGGCCGACTTCGATCCGGAATACCTCGGTGTCTCGCTGCCGGGCTCGGCGGCTTACGCCCGCCGCGCGACGGCCGTGCCGATCGAAGATGATCTCGCCCGGATCGACGCCGATCCGGGCATCCGCCGGGAGTTTCGGCACTTGGCCTCCCAGCGCCACCGCCAGATGCTCGAGTTCCGCAGGTTGTTGACGCGCATCGATGCTGCCGAGCAGCCCCCCGAGTCGTTACGTGCCATGGCCATCGCCTACACGATCGACTGCGAGAACGTCCGAAGCCGCTGGGAAGCCACGCGGGAGTTGAAGCGGGCGTTTCATGGTGGAACCGCGGATTCGGACGCCTCCGGCAGTGGCCGGGGGCCGGCCGCGGCGATTCGGGCCTGGTGGTGCCGCTGGCGATATGCACGGCGGCTGAAGGCCCTGTTTCGACAGCCGGCCTTTGCCGATTTCCACGCCGCACAACGCAGGACGTGCCGCCGGCTGCTTTGCCGCCGGCGCGGCCCGCTGCTGAAGGCCCTCCAACAGCTCACCCGCGAGAAGGACCCCGCCGATCCGCTCGAAGAAGCCCGGCGCGTGCTGCTGGCCGTCGCACGCGACCCGGCCACGTGGAGTCGCCAACTCGTGGTGCTGCGGGCGGTGCAGACGCTCAGCGTCCTGGATCTACTGACATATTGCGACCTGGTGGCCGAACTCGGGGAGTACGACACTTGCACGCCGGAAGACGCCGAGAGTAGGCTGCCGGACGAGACGACAGACGTTTATTGATGTTTCCTCGACACATCGAACCAGCGAGAGCCGACATGCCATCCTCCCTGTTCCGCGCGATCGGGTCCTCTGTCGCCGCAGAAGCCCGAAGTTCTGGCGATGCTCAAGGCACGCTTTGCCGCCTGGAAGACGGAAATGGAGGCGGCTGAGCCCCGGGGACCGTTTCGTGACTATTGAACTGCGGTGGTTGCCGGGCAAGACGTCACAGGGATGGCGGAATCTGCACACCCCGCCGAGGCGGCACGCTTGCACTACGGAATGTGTGTGTGATATCCTGTCGGGACTATGAGCAGCAGTTACGCAGTCATTTTCGACATGGACGGCGTGTTGGTCGACACCTACCACGCCCATTACCGGAGTTGGCTGGCGATGGCCGAGCCGCAGGGTTTGAGCTTCACGGAAGCCGAGTTCGCCCCCACGTTCGGCCGCACCAGCCGAGAGATCATTGCCACGTTCTGGGGCGACGGCCGGTTCAACGATGAGGAGATTGCCCTGCTGGACGACAGGAAGGAAGCGGCCTTCCGGAAGATCGTCGAGGCCGATTTTCCCGCCATGCCCGGGGCGACGGAGCTGCTCCGCGATCTGCACGGCGCGGGCTTCAAGCTGGCGGTCGGCTCGTCGGGACCGCCGGAGAACATCGAGCTGGTGATCGACCGGCTCGCGGCGCGCAGCCTGTTCGACGCGATCGTCACCGGCATGGACGTCAACCGCGGCAAGCCCGACCCACAGGTCTTCCTGATTGCCGCCGAGCGGCTGGGCGTGGCGCCGCGGCGCTGCGCCGTGGTCGAAGACGCCCCGGCCGGCGTCGAGGCGGCCAATGCGGCCGGCATGGTCAGCATCGGCCTGACCAGCACGGGACGCACGGCCGAATCGCTGGCGGCGGCCGATCGCGTCGTCGGTTCGCTGGCTGAACTCTCCGCGGGGTTTTTTCAAGAAGTCATCGCACGTCGCGACCGCGATTGACGTTTGCACCGTCAATGCGCAAGGGCGACCAAGGGGAGCCCGATTCTCCCGGCTTCCCGTGGGGCAGCCTTGATCGTTCGCCATGCAGACATCTATCGGGGGACTTGACGCGCGCGGCGCCGTGAGCCACAATTCAGCGTTCGTCCGCACTGGCCAAAGGGGCTTGGACCTGCAAAGGAAGAGACCATGTTCAACGGAATCTTTCACGTCCCCCAGCCGGCCAACGAGCCGGTGCTGAACTATGCACCCGGCAGCCCGGAACGGGCGGAGCTGCGCGGCAAGCTGGACGCAATGCTCGGCCAACAGGTCGAGGTGCCGATGATCATCGGCGGCGAGGAGGTCCGTGACGGTGCGATCGCCGAGATGACGTGTCCGCACGACCGCCGGCACGTGTTGGGCAAGTACCATCAGGGCAATGCCTTCTTTGTGGAGAAGGCCATTGCCGCGGCCGACGCCGCCAAGCCGCAGTGGAGCCGGATGCCCTGGGACGCCCGGGCGATCGTGTTTCTCAAGGCGGCGGGGCTTTTGGCGGGCAAGTACCGGCAGACGCTCAACGCGGCGACGATGCTCAACATCAGCAAGACGCCCCACCAGGCGGAAATCGACGCGGCCTGCGAGTTGATCGACTTCTGGCGGTTCAATCCGCATTTCATGGAAGAGGTCTACGGCGACCAGCCCCTCTCGACCAAGGGTGTGATGAACTACATGGAGCACCGGCCGCTGGACGGCTTCGTGCTGGCGATTACGCCGTTTAACTTTGCTTCCATTGCGGGCAACCTGCCGACGGCCCCGGCGTTGATGGGCAACACGGTCGTGTGGAAGCCGGCCTCCAGCGCGGTCCTCCCGGCGTACTTCATCATGAAGATCCTCGAAGAGGCCGGCCTGCCGCCCGGGGTCATCAACATGGTCCCCGG
>JAFGRD010000028.1 GCA_016935315.1 Pirellulales bacterium | reverse complement strand
TTCCTTGATTTCCGCAAATGACGCAAGATCAACCTAGCGTTGTAGTACTAGTTGCCTTCGTTCTGTCGACGCGGCCTTGCTGCCCTGATCGCACCTGCCTGCCTGTGCCTCGCAACCTCGACGGGCTTCGCCTTCAATCGGTCCGGCGACATGTTCTCGATAAGCAGTTTCGCATCACTCTTCTTCGCAGCGGTCAGTTGATTGCCCACCGTCAGTGTGAGCCACGTCTTGCCCGCCTTCAAATCGGCAATTTCCTTCTCCGAGAAGGCGGCGCTGAAGTGTCCGTCGTGATTGACCTTGCCGAGATTGAACCCACTCTCGGCGTCCTTCTCCCAAAGGGTCACTTTGGTCCACACGCGATTCTCGAAATCGGCGGCCGGCTTCTTGTCGTCGAAGATCACCTCCGCATGCCAGAGTCTGCGATTCGGCTTCGTCGCCTTGCTTTTCATCGGCGAGGTCGCAACCTCGCTGTTTGCGATGATGTGGTCCGGGATCACGATCTTCTTCGACCAAGCCCCGCCCGCGTCGGCATCCACGTAGATTGTAAGGGTGGGTTCGTAGGTCTCTGCGTTTCCCTTTCTCCGCATGCCGCCCAGGGCGATTCCACCGAGAAAGTGGAAGTTCACGTTGTAGTCGATCTTGTCTCCCTTGAAGGTGCGGACTTCCTTCTTCTGTTGCTTGATCGTCACGACGTGATCCCGCAGTCGAATTCTGGAATAGAGCGTGATCAGTTCGCCGATTTGACCAGGCGTGGTCTGGAAATAGAAATTCTCGTTCCCATTGACCCAAATCGAATAGACGCGAGAGTCGTGACCCAGGATCCCGATCATCCCGGCAGGCCACCCGGGTTGCTCGACGGTTGGATGCGGCTGGTCTTTGTCTGGCCCCAAGCGTTCGGTGGCCATTCCGTAGCCGACCTGTGTGCAACAGAGCAAAACCATTGTCGCCAGAAGCAAGTGATAGACTCTCATGGGGCATCTGTCAATGGATAGAACGGTGGGGACAACAAATGCGAGAGGAGATGCTCTACTCGTTTCCAAAGTGTTGAGTGGTTGATCTCAAAGACTGGGATCATGACCTCGTGCCACCACTTCTCCTGGGAAGGGAAGCCTGGCAGGTTGGGCTCGACTGCTTGGAGAAACTCAGGCCAGCCTTTCATATCCTCATTCACCTCAATCCATCCGTCTGGTGTTTCGAACGCCAGACAGATGCAATCGACGGTGAGGTAGTCCCGTTTGAATGTGTCCACCATCAAGACGTCTCTCCACTGAAACGAGGCCGATTCGGTTTCGTTCCGTCCGTTGATCCATTTCACGCACACTGAGTCTTGATTCAATACGATCTCGTGAGGATGCTCGACGTCTTTCCCAAGGCTCCTAAAGAACTCAGCAACATTGTGCAGGAATCTCTTCATTTTTTGAGCAGAACCTCCAATTCCGCCGCCGGCCTCACGCGGCCGCAATTGGGTATGGCGACGGTCTCGGCGGCATAACACGCCTCGAACGAGGGGTAGTCTATCTCCTGAGCAATCGACGAGTCAAGCACTTACCGCGTGTCACCCCTCGGCAGAGGGTGCATGTTCTGCCGTCGTTAGAACACGCCGGACAGGAAGGCTGACAGCGGCCGCCAACGCCGCCCGAAACCGCGTGCCAACGGATCACGGAGAATGGCGCGGCGCGGGTTGCCCCCCGATGTAGCGATCTCGTGGGAGACTCCGCAGCGGTGACAGAGATAGGGTGACATACGCGGGGCGGGGCCGATCGGCAGCGGAGAAGAGCGTGCCGCGAGGGACTGGCGACGGCCTCCGCCGAACGTTAGAATATGGCCATCGCATGGGCGTAGTTGAGGGGATGCCCGATGCAACGACTCGGGTCGTTTAGGCTGCTGGGGGCAGTTTGCGCCGGGGTTCTGCTTTTGGCGGTGCCGGTCGCTGTCTATTGGTTTGCGCCCGATCCGGCTGCGGAAATCCTGGCGAGCTTTCGCGAAGACTCGCCATACGGCGGCCTGGCGATCGAGTATCCGCTGGGCGAGACGCTCTTTCCGCCGGAGATCGTGCCGCCGAAGTTCCGCTGGCACAACGAGAACACCGGGGCGAACACCTGGCTGGTACTGCTTCGTTTTGCGGACGGCCTTGAGCCGATCCATGCCCTCTGCGACGAGCCCTGCTGGACGCCTTCGCCGGGCGAGTGGAAGGCGATCAAGCAACGCTCGTTGGGCGGGACGGCCCGGGTCTTCGTGCTGGGCGTCCGTCGCGACGCCCCTGGGGAGATCCTCTGCGGGGCCGCGATTTCGATCGGGACCTCGACGGACGAGGTGGCGGCCCCGCTGTTTTACCGGGAGGTGATCCTGCCGTTTATCGACGCCGTGAAGGACCCTTCCCGCATCCGCTGGCGGCTCGGCGAGATCTCGTCCGCCGAGCGGCCGCCGGTGGTGCTGGAAAGGCTGCCCGTCTGCGGAAACTGCCACTCGTTCTCGGCCGACGGCGCCGTGCTGGGCATGGACGTCGACTACGCCAACAGCAAGGGCTCGTACGCGATTCTCCCGGTCCAGAAGGAAATGCTGATTCCCACCAGCAACATCATCACCTGGGACGACTACCAGAAAAAGGAGGGCGAGCTGAGCTTCGGCCTGTTGTCGCAGGTCTCGCCGGACGGGAAGTGCGTCGTCAGCACGGTCAAGGACCGGTCGGTTTTCGTCCCCCGCCCCGATCTGGCCTTCTCCCAGCTTTTCTTCCCCATCAAGGGCTTGCTCGCCTACTATTGCCGCGACACAAAGACGTTCCACGTCTTGCCCGGCGCCGACGACCCGAGCTTCGTTCACAGCAACCCGAGTTGGAGCCCGGACGGCAAGTACCTCGTCTTCGCTCGCAGCAGGGCGTATCAACTGAAGCACCTGGGCGACAAGAAGGCGGTTCTGCTGACGGCCGACGAGTGTCGCGAGTTTCTCGACGAGAAGCAGACCTTCCGGTACGACCTTTACCGAATCCCCTTTAACCAGGGCCAAGGCGGCCGGGCGGAGCCCCTGGCGGGGGCCAGCCAGAACGACATGAGCAATTACTTCGGCCGCTACTCGCCGGACGGGAAATGGATCGTCTTCTGCCGGGCGAAGAGCTTCATGCTGCTGCAGCCGGACAGCGAGCTCTATATCATCCCCGCCGCCGGCGGCGAAGCCCGCAGACTACGGTGCAACACGTCGCGGATGAACTCCTGGCACAGTTGGTCGCCCAACGGCCGGTGGCTGGTCTTTTCGTCCAAGGCCAATTCGGCCTACACCCAGCTTTTCCTCACGCATATCGACCCGCAGGGGGTCAGCACGCCTGCGGTTCTGCTGTCGCAGTTCACCGCGGACGACCGGGCCGCCAACATCCCGGAATTCGTTCCCTTCGGGCCTCACTCCATCGAGAGAATCCGCGAGGAGTTTCTGGACGACCATTCGTTCATCCGCGCGGGCAACGAGTACCTGCGCCACGACGACCTGGACGGTGCAATGGAGGCTTATGGCAAGGCGCTGGAGTTGAACCCGAAGAGCGCCGAGGCCCTCTGCAACCTGGGGATCTGTCTCTCCACCAAAGGCATGCTCGACCAGGCCGAGTCCCATATCGGCAGGGCGGTGGCCCTCCGTCCCGAAGACCAGGACATGCAATTGAACCTCGGGATGGTTCTGGCGCGCCAGGGGCGCTGCCAAGAGGCCGTGACGCGTTTTCGGAAGGCCGTGCAGATCGATCCGCGGTTCGTCAAGGCACACGTCAATCTCGCTGCCGCGCTGGCCAAGCTGGGCCGGAACGATCAGGTCATCGAAACCTACCGGACCGTGCTCTCGATCCAACCGGAGTACGCCCACGCCCATTTTGAACTGGGCCGAGCGCTCCTGCGCGGCAACCAGGTGACGGAAGCCGCGCGCCATTTTGCGGCCACGATCGAAATCGATCCGAAGGGTCCCGGCGCCTACTACTACCTGGGGCAGATCCTGCTGCAAAACGGGCGGGCAGCCGACGCGGCCAAGTGCCTGAAGCAGGCGGTCGAGCTGGACCCGAACGGGGTGGCGGCGTTGAACGCGCTGGCCTGGGTCTACGCCACCTGCCCCGAGAGCTCGCTGCGCGACGGCGCCCGAGCGGTGGCCCTGGCCGACCATGCCTGCCGCCTTTCCGAAGGCAAGCTCCCGGCCGTGCTCGACACGCTGGCCGCCGCCTACGCCGAGAGCGGCGATTTCCAAAAGGCCGCCCGAACCGCCGCCGAGGCCCAAGCTTTGGCCAACCACGCCGGAAACCGTTCCATGGCTGCTGAAATCGGCAACCACCTGGCGCTATACCTGGAAAAAAGGCCTCTCCGCCAGGCCCGGCCGGGATTGAGCGGAGCGGTCAACTGGTAGCGGAAGTCGCGAGACTTCACGCTTGGGGCCTTTGATTGGCCCACGAGCCCTACGCAGGCGGCTTCCAGATCACCTCCCGCTGCCCTGGTTCGGCATGGCCGATTTGCCAGCTTTTCAGGCCGTAGCGGGCCAATTGGCGGCGGATGCTGTCGGCAAAGTGGGGCCGAACCACCAACACCAGGCCGATGCCCATGTTGAACACGCGGTCCATCTCCGCCGGCTCCACCTCGCCGAGTCGCTGCAGCCACGTGAAGACCGCCGGCACGGGCCAACTGTCGCGGTCGATGACCACGCGGATTCCCTCGGGCAGAATCCGTGCGAGGTTCTCGTGCAGCCCGCCGCCGGTGATGTGCGCGATGCCGTGCACGGGTCGCTTCACGCGGTAGTGGTTGAGAATCTGCCTTAGCGGCCGGGCGTAGATCCGCGTGGGTTCCATCAACGCGGCGCCGACCGTCTGCTCCAACTCGTCGACGTGCTGGTCCACCGTCAGCCCGGCAATCTCGAACACGATCTTCCGCACCAGACTGAAGCCGTTGGAGTGGAGGCCGGCCGAGGCCGCGCCGAGGACCACGTCGTCGGGCATGATGGCCGAGCCGTCGATCAGGTGGCTTCGCTCGACCACGCCGACACAGAAGCCGGCCAGGTCGTAGTCACCCCGTGCATAGAGGTCGGGCATGATGGCCGTCTCGCCGCCGAGCAGCGCACAATCGGCCTCCAGGCAGCCGGCGGCGATTCCCTCGACGAGCTTCTCCAGAAGCGGCGGGTCGTCGTGCGACATGGCCACATAGTCGAGAAAGAACAGCGGCTCCGCCCCACAGCAAATCGCATCGTTGACACTCATCGCCACCAGGTCGATCCCAACCGTGCTGTGGACGCCGGTCAGCAACGCCACCTTCAGCTTGGTGCCCACCCCGTCCGTGCACGAGACCAGCACCGGATCGCGGTAGTTCCGGGCAAACAGGGGATTGGCGAAGTCGAGCTGAAAGAGGCCGGCAAAGCCCCCGTCCAGCCGCAATACCCGGGGTGTGTGCGTGCGAGAAACTAGGTGCGGCAGCCGGGCCATCGCCTCGCCGTAAAGCTCGAGGTTAACGCCGGCGTCCTTGTAGGTTGCTTTGGCCATGTCCAGATCCAGCAGAAAGTGTCGCTCCATTCTAGCCGGAATCGGCATGGGCGGAAAAGAACCCCGGGCCACAGCGGGGTCCGGGTCTACGCACCCAGGTGGCTGCCCGCCTTGACACACGCCGCCACCGCTGCAAAACTCAACAATGGCGGTGCTGTAGCCAAGTCGTAGCTGAAGTTGCGAGACTTCAGACCCGGCATCGTCCTGTACCATGGCAACCTGAATTCCGACCGTCGCTATGAAAAGGAGAAAGGTAGATGAAGTTTGTGGCTCGAAACACGCGGTTTGCATCGGCGATCTTGTTGATTGGCGCGCTCGCAGTCGTCAGCGTCACGTTTTGCGGATGTTCCCCGGCACCGACGCCTGACGAGCCGTCCGCCGGTCCTTCGGACGAACCGGCTGCTGAACCGGCAGACGAGCCTGCCGCCAAACCAACAGACGTACCAACAGACGTACCAACAGACGTACCAACAGACGAACCAACAGACGTACCAACAGACGTACCAACAGACGAACCAACAGACGAACCAACAGACGAACCAACAGACGTACCCGCGAACCAACCCGCCGATACCCCGGCGGCGGAGCCGGCCGCAGTGCCGAACGTGTCGGCCGGCGATTCACCCGGGATTCCGGCGGTTTCGAGCTATGCCCCGGCCGAGGACCTTGCCGGTCAGGTGGTTGAATACATCCAGGAGCTCGAGGACGTGGTGGCGACGGAGCAGGACTACGACGATTCGGAAGACAAGATCGCCAAGGCCGCCAACACGCTGGTCGTGATTGCCCTGGCCCTGGGTCTGCACGATCAAGACAGCCAGTTCAAAGCGAACGCGGCGGCGTTGGTGAAGGCCGCCCAAGAGCTGGCCAAGACCAGCGATTTCACTTCGGCCAAGGCGGGTGTCGCCGCGCTGAAGACGGCCGTGGCCCAGGGCGGCGACGGTCCCGAGCTGAAGTGGGAGCCGGTCGCCGATTTGCCCTCGCTGATGAAGCAGGTTCCGCTGATCCACACGAAGTTGAAGCGATATACCACGGCCAGACGCTTCGAGTCGAAGGCCAAGGACACGGCGGGATACTCGGCCGCGATCGCGGCGATTGCCCAGGGCACGGTGGCCGACACGCGCGAGGCCAAGAGCCCCGAGCAGGTGCAGCAGTGGTACGCGTTCAGCGTTCAGATGCGCCAGGCGGCCGGCGCGGTCAACGCCGCCGTCCGCGCGCTGGACGAAAGCGCCTGTACCGAGGCCATGAACGACTTGCAGAAGAGCTGCGATGACTGCCACGCCGTGTTCCACGTGGTCGAAGAGTGATCAGCTTCTTTCTGGCGGCTGTGATCTCTGTCGCAAGATAGGGGCAATTGGCCGGTCTTCCCGACTGGTTCGGCAAACCCGTTCCCGCTCGACTCGCCGGACGGGGTAGCCGAAGAAGATGGAGATGGGGCAAAACCAAAGCCCTCTTTGTCTGTTTATTTCCTCCATTTTCAACCAGAAGGGACCTGCCCGGTCATACCAGTATGCCTCTTGAAGCGACTCCTTGGTATCTTTGTCCTGTTGGTCCCGGTCCCGAATGCCCGGTCGAATCCACCCCGATGCCCCAGCGTCCTGCTGCTCTGAAATTCACGCACCCGTTGCCCTATGGGGCGATCGTGCACGACGGGGGCGTGCAGTTTGTCGTGTTCAGCCGCCGGGCCACGGCCATGCGTGTGCTGTTGTACGACAAGCCGACGGATCCCGAGCCAACGGATCTTGTCGATTTTGACGCCGACCTGAACCGCTGGGGCGACATCTGGAGCGTGTTTGTCCCCGGCTTGGGTCCGGGGCAGCTCTATCACTATCAGGCGGACGGTCCCCACGAGCCCGAGCAAGGCCACCGCTTTGATCCGCAGGCCAGGCTGATCGACCCGTACGCCAAAGCCTTGGCGGGCAACTTCCTTCCGGCGGAGGACGGCATACTCCGCCCGCCGAAGTGCGTGGTCGTCGGCGACGAGTTCGACTGGCAGGGTGACCGCCACCTCCGTCATCACCTTTCCGAAACGGTGATTTACGAGGTGCATGTTCGCGGGTTCACGCGGGGCCAGTCCAGCGGCGTGAAGCACCCCGGCACGTACTTGGGGCTAATCGAGAAGATACCCTATTTGAAGTCCCTGGGCGTCACGGCGGTCGAATTGATGCCGGTCCACGAATTTCCGATTCACGACTGCCTGGGGCAGAAGCTGGGCTGTCCGAACTACTGGGGTTACGACCCCTTGGCTTTCTTTGCCCCGCACCGCGGCTACGCGGTGGGCAGCGAGCCGGGCAGCCAGGTGCGGGAATTCAAGGAAATGGTCCGCGAGCTGCACCGGGCCGGTATCGAGGTGATCCTCGACGTGGTGTTCAACCATACGGCCGAGGGAAACGAAAACGGGCCGACGCTCAGCTTCAAGGGGCTGGAAAACCGCGTCTACTACATGCTGGACAACGACCGCAGGCATTACCGCAACTACACCGGCTGCGGCAACACGCTTAACGGGAACCACCCGATCGTCCGCGAGCTGATCTTCCACTGCCTGCGCCATTGGGTCCACAACTACCACATCGACGGCTTCCGCTTCGATCTGGCGTCGATCCTCAGCCGCGACCGCAAGGGCTTCCTGATGCCGAATCCGCCGGTGGTCGAGACCATCGCCGAGGACCCGCTGCTGGCCGACACCAAGATCATTGCCGAGGCCTGGGACGCCGCCGGCGCCTATCAGGTGGGATCGTTCGCCAGCATGCGCTGGGCCGAATGGAACGGCCGCTATCGCGACGACCTGCGGCGCTACTGGCGAGGCGACCCGCACATGATCGGGGCACTCGCCACGCGGGTGGCCGGCTCCAGCGACCTCTACCAGCCCAGCGGGCGGCAGCCGTACCACAGCATCAACTTCATCACGTCGCACGACGGCTTCACGCTCAGCGACCTGGTCAGCTACAGCCACAAGCACAACGAGGCCAACGGCGAGGAGAACCGCGACGGCGACAACAACAACTACAGCGACAACTTCGGCGTCGAGGGACCCACGCGGCGCAAGGCGATCGAGAGTCTTCGCATCCGGCAGATCAAGAACCTGCTGGCCTCGCTGATGCTCAGCCAGGGCGTGCCCATGCTGTTGGCCGGCGATGAGTGCCGCCGGACACAACGCGGCAACAACAACGCCTACTGCCAGGACAACGCCATCTCCTGGTTCAACTGGAAGCTGGTCGAGCGGCACCAGGAACTGCTGCGCTTTTGCCGGGCGTTGATCGCCTTCCGCCGGGCCGAGCCGACCGTGCGACAGCTCAACTTCTTGGACGGCGAATTGGTGCGCCCCGGAGGATTGCCCGACGTGAGTTGGTACAACGCCGCCGGCGGACCGGTCGATTGGGGCAATCACGACAGCAGTCTGGTTTGTCTGCTGGCCGCGGCGCCACACGAAGACGTGTTGGAACCGGCCAACCACCACGTCTTGTTGATGTTCCACTCCGGGACCGAGCCGCGGCCGTTTCATCTCCCGCAGCCGGCGCTCCCTAGGCGCTGGCGGCTGTTGGTAAACACGGCCGCCGATCCGCCGGGCGACGTCTATCCTGGTCTCGATGGTCCGGCCCCACCCGACGACGGTGTGGTCGAATTGGAGGGCCGTTCGCTGGTCGGCTACGTGGCACCCGAGGAGATTTGAACGGGAATGGGATCGAGCAGGCGCCGTGATGTCGGGGACTGGTCCCCCGCGGCTCGCGACGGCAGCGGCCTGGAACGTGTTGCGATCTCCCCGGATCTCGTGGTACAATGCGAGCGTGCTCGACCGTACCCTCGGCTTGCGCCGTTTGCTCGGCTTGCAGCATGTACCCGCCGTAGGCGCTGTCTACGTAATGCCTGTTTGCAGGTCCCGCCACAGCGTCCACACGCAAACCCGTTGGAGACAACCCCATGATCTGCCGGCGACATGCGACGATGGTCCTCTGCGTGCTCTGTGTCTGGCTGGCCAGGGCGTCGACTCGGCCCGACGTCGTGCAGGCCGAAGCCCCGCAAGACGACGCCCAGCAGGCCATCTGGCTCCAGACGATGCTCAAGTGCCGGGCCGCCCTGGCCGCCCGGTCGCCCCGAGAGCCCGTCGAGCTGGGACCCTGGTACACGACCGGCCCGCTGAAGGCCAAAGCGTTCGACGAGGCCATGTTTCCGGAAGAAGGCATCGATCTTCAAGCGAAGGACTCCGACGGCAAGCCGCTCTGGCAGCAAGGCCCCGGCTGGGCCGACGGCCGCAGCCACGATCTGCCCAGCAGCGGCGCGTCGGTGGCGACCTACCTGGCTCGCACGATCACGACGGAGCAGCCCTTGGAGCTGGCAGCCGGGTTCGGCAGCGACGACGGGCTGACCGTTTGGCTCAACGGCAAGCGGCTGATCTCCAACGACACACCCCGGGGCGTATCCCCTAATAGCGACCGGGTCGTCCTGCCATTGCAGGCCGGAGTCAACCGGCTGTTGGTGAGAATCTACAACCGCGGCGGCGGGCACGGCTTCTTCTTCTCGCCCAACGGTGCGCAAGAGGACCGGGCGTCGGCCGCGTGGGCGCAGATCGAGAAGGATTTCCCCGTGCACGCCGCGTGGATGCACCGGCATCTCGGCGGAAGCCGCCACCTGGATTGGTTCGACGCCCGCGACAACGCCGAGCTGGAGCGAGAGATGATCGACCGCGCGCTGCAGGACCTCGGCAACGACCGCCGCATCCTTCAGGGTGAGTTCGAGCAGCTTTGCCGGGTGCAGCCGGCGCCCGGCGACCCGCGCTGGCTCGCCCTGTTCGAGCGCGTCTGCCGGTTCCGCCATCGCGTGGCGGAGTTGAAGCAGGTCAACGTCCGGGCGCTGAGACTGGCCATCGGGGACCTGGCGGAGTCGTTTCCCGGCCGCTATCGGGCCGAGCCGTTTCTGCAGCGGCTTAAGCAGTTCGAACAGCGAGTGGGCGAGATCGAGATGGCCCTGGCCGGCGGCGACAAGGCCGTGATGGGACGGCTCACGGCCACCGTGGAACAATTTCAGGCCCTGCAGCGCGACGCCCTGCTGGCCAATCCGCTCTTGGACTTCGACGGGCTGCTGCTGGTCCGCCGCGGAGCGAGCCGGCTGGGGCTGCCGCAGAATTGGCAGGGCAACTGCGCTTTGCCCAAGGACGGCTACGACAACGAAATCGCCGTGCTCTCGCCCGTTCGGCCCGACGGCAAGCTGACGACCCTCTACCGGCCCGAGGCAGGGCAGTTCGTCGGCGACGTCGATCTGCACTTCGACGGCCGGAAGATGCTCTTTTCCATGCCGGGGAGCCACCGGCGGTGGCAGATCTGGGAAATCGGCATCGACGGCAACGGGCTGCGTCAGGTGACGCCGGGCGAGCACCTCGACGTGGACAACTACGATGCCTGCTACCTGCCCGACGAGCGGATTATCTTCGGCTCGACCCGCTGTTTCCACGGGGTGCCGTGCGTGGGTGGCGGCAACACCGTGGCCAACCTGTTCATCATGGACCCCGACGGCAGCGCCACACGGCAGCTCTGTTTCGACCAGGACCACAACTGGTGCCCGACTGTTTTGAACAACGGGCGCGTGCTCTACTCCCGCTGGGAATACTCCGACTCGCCGCACTACTTCACCCGGCTGCTGTTCCACATGAACCCGGACGGCACGAACCAGATGGAGTATTACGCGAGCAACTCGATGTGGCCCAACTCGATCTTCTACGCCCGGCCGATCCCGGATCATCCGACCAAGGTGGTGGCCGTGATCTCGGGCCATCACGGCGTGCCGCGGATGGGCGAGCTCGTGATCTTCGACCCGGCCCGGGGGCGACACCAGGCGGCCGGGGCAGTGCAGCGCATTCCCGGGCACGGGGTGAAGGTCGAGCCGATCATCCGCGACGGGCTGGTCAACGGCTCGTGGCCCCGGTTTCTGCACCCTTATCCGCTGAGCGAAAACTACTACCTCGTCTCGTGCCAGCCGACCGCCGATGCCTCGTGGGGCATCTATCTGGTCGATGTGTTCGACAACATGGTGTTGCTCAAGGAGGAGCCGGGGTGCGCGATGTTCGAGCCGGTGCCGCTACGGAAGACGCTGCGGCCGCCGGCGATCCCCGATCGCATCGTGCCGGACAGCCGCGAGGCCATCGTCTACCTTTCCGACGTCTACCAGGGAGGAGGGCTCGAAGGGGTGCCGCGGGGAACCGTCGAGAAGCTGCGGATCTACGAGCCCCACTTCGCCTATCCGCAAATGGGCGGCCATATCAACATCGGCATCGACGGCCCTTGGGACGTACACCGCATTCTGGGCACCGTGCCCGTGCAAAAGGACGGCTCGGCCGCCTTCCGCGTGCCGGCCAACACGCCGCTGGCCGTGCAGCCGCTGGACGCCGACGGCAAGGCGCTGCAGATCATGCGGAGCTGGTTCACGGCCATGCCGGGCGAGGTGCTTTCGTGCGCGGGCTGCCATGAGAGCCAGAACTCGACGCCGCCGTCGAAATCCACACTGGCCGCGCGGCGACCGCCGGTCGGCATCACGCCCTGGTACGGGCCGGTCCGCGGCTTCAGCTTCCGGCGGGAAGTGCAGCCGGTGCTGGATGAGTATTGCGTCGGCTGCCACGACGGCCGGCGGCCGGAACTGCCCGACCTGCGGGTCGACGGCAACGGCCGTTTCCGCAACTTCACGCCTTCCTACGTGGCGTTGCACCCGTTTGTCCGCCGTCCCGGTCCGGAGAGCGACTACTTCATGCAAAGGCCGCTGGAGTACCACGCCGGCGTCAGCGAGCTGGTCCAGATGTTGGAGAAGGGCCATCACAACGTGCAACTCGACGCCGAAGCCCGGGACCGGCTGATCACCTGGATCGACCTGAACGTGCCCGACCATGGAACCTGGCACGAGCAGCGGGCAATCGCCAATCAGTACGACAAGCGGCGCCAGGAGATGCGCTCGTTGTATGCCCACGTGGACGTCGACCCGGAAGAAATCGTGCAGATCGAGCGGCCGGCGGTCGAGTTCGTCGAGCCGGCGCCCTTGCCGCCGCGCGACGCCCAGCCGCCCGAAGTGGCCGGCTGGCCCTTCGACGTCGTGGAGGCCCAGCACCGCCAGGCGGCGGCCGGCGAGCCGGTCGAGTTGAAAATGGAGCTGGCCGACGGCGTGACACTGGAGCTGGTGTTGATTCCGCCGGGTGAGTTCGTTCTCGGCGACGTCGACGGCGAGATCGACGAGTATCCGCCGGCGCGCGTGCGTATCGAGCGCCCGTTCTACCTGGGCAAGTTCGAGGTGACCAACGCCGAGTACGCCCTGTTCGACCCCGCGCATGACAGCGCCTATATCAGCGTCTACAACAAGGATCAGTCCACTCGCGGCGAGGCCGCCGATCGCCCGCGCCAACCGGTGATCCGCGTCACGTGGCAACAGGCGATGGCCTTCTGCCGTTGGCTTTCGCAGACCACGGGCCAGCGGTTCACGTTGCCGACGGAGGCCCAGTGGGAGTGGGCCTGCCGGGCAGGCACCGCCACGCCGCTCTGCTTCGGCGAGCCGGAAGCCGACTTCTCGAAGCACGCCAACCTGGCCGACCAGCGAATCAACAGTCTCTGCCGCGGCGATTCCCCGCCGTGGATTCCCAGCGTCGACCAGGTCAACGACGGTTCGATCATCAGCGACCACGTCGGCAAATACGCGGCCAACGCCTGGGGCCTCTGCGACATGCACGGCAACGTCTCGGAATGGACCCGTACGGCGTATCGGCCCTATCCGTACGACGCCCGCGACGGCCGCGACGATCCGCAGGCTTCCGGCCCGCGATCGGTTCGCGGCGGATCCTGGTACGATCGGCCCAAGCGGGCTCGCTCGGCGTTCCGCGCACACTACGAGCCTTGGCAGCGCGTTTTCAACGTGGGATTCCGGGTGGTGATGGAG
Source organism: Pirellulales bacterium (assembly GCA_016935315.1). Lineage (GTDB taxonomy): Bacteria > Planctomycetota > Planctomycetia > Pirellulales > Thermoguttaceae > JAFGRD01. Next base: position 154,073 of record JAFGRD010000028.1, on the reverse strand, counting down.
ACGCCGTAGCCCGCCGACACGCGCCGCGGGAGGGCGTCCGTTGCGCGGAGCGAAATGGCTACCGCGGCACAATCCGAATCGCCTCTCCCCCGTTGGCGGCCATGTCGGCCGAGAACACCGTGGTCGAATCGACCGCCACGCGGCGGGTGTGGACCTTCGTCGGCGCGTTGCCCTCGGGGCTCTCGTCACCGTGGATCTCCGCAGTATAGACCTTGCCCGGCTCGAGAAACACCAGGGGGATCTCCAGCTTCCGCCGCCGGACGGCGTTGAGCGTGCCCACAAACCACCGGTCCCCAGTGCGGCGGGCGATCGTGATGTATCGGCCGATCTCGCCGTGAACCACCCGCGTCTCGTCCCAGACGGTCGGCACCTGCTTGAAGAACTCTAGCTCCGGCTCGCCGCGATACTGCTGGGGGCGGTCGTACCAGAAGAGAAACTGCAGCGGGCTGTAGAACACCAGGGCAGCGGCCAACTGGTGTGCTCGCGTGGTCTTGATGCGGTCGCAGTACCAACAGACCGTGTAGTCGCCCGCTCCGCACAGGCCGCGCGTAAACGGCAGAATCAGATTGTGCTCGGCCGGCGGCATGCACTCGTTGCCGCGGATGCCCTCCTGGGTCATCAGGTTCGGATAGGTGCGGCTGAAGCCGGTCGGGCGATACTCGTCGTGGATGTCGACCATCAATCGGTGTTCGGCTGCCTTGCGAACGGCCTCGTGCAGCCACGTGGTCCATTGCTCGCTACCGACCTGCACGAAGCCGTATTTCACGCCCTTGATGCCCCATTGGCGATACAGCGGCAGAATTTCGTCGAGCTGTCGCTCCAGGGCACGGCGGTTCACGTAGACAAGCACGCCGATGCCCCGCTGCTCGGCATAGCGGATCACTTCGTGCAGGTCCAAATTGCCTTGGGCGCCTGCCTTCTGCGTGTCGCGCGTGACGGTCGTGGCGTCGGCGTTGCCCTGGGATTCGGGGCCGTACCAGCCGGCGTCGTATTCGATGTATTGCAGCCCGCGCTGCACGGCAAAATCGACGCACGCCTTGCCGCCGGCCGTAGTCAACGTCACTTCGCGAATCACCTTGCCGGGCTTGATCCATGAGGTATCGGCGATCGCGCAGGGGTCGTTGAGATTCAGCAGAAGGTAGTTCTTCTCGATCAGCCCGCCCGGGCTCTCGGCGATCATCACATAGCGCCACGGCGTCGTGTAGGGCGCGGAAGCCTTCACCTCGCTGGCTAACATGCTCTGCAACGCATGCGGCCGTCCCTCGGCCGGTCGCAGCCGCATCCGGGCGTAGTCGACCAGCCGGGCCTCGCCGACGGCCACGGCCGGTCCGCCGTCGAGCTGCACCGTCAGCGGCCGTTCGCAGTTGGGTTTGATGTCGTCCAGCCGCGCCCTTTCGTAGACTCCCTGGGCGGAATAGACGGGCCAAGCGACATGGTTGTCGGCGAAGCGGAATTCGGTCTTCTCGGCGGCGACGACGAAATCCTTCAAACCCTCCTGCTCGGGAAGCGTATAACACCATGCGGCCCCTTCGTCGTAAGCTCGAAACGTCAGTTGCAATCGCCGCGGCGGCGACTGCCGGTCCTCCAGGTCGATCACGAGCTGGTTGTAGTGATCGCGAATCTCGCTCCGCTCGCCGTAGACGGGCCGCCAGGTCTCATCGCGACTCGATTCCGCGAGCTCGACGATGCGGAACGCTCGATCCATCGGCGGCGAGTCTTTCAGGTCCAGCCCCAATCGCGAGTCGACGAGGATTGGGCGCCCGCGGTACGCGACGCGGTAGAACAGGCCTCCGTCGTCGGCGAGGTAGAACGCGACGACCGTCTGGCCGTCGGGAGATTTCAGTTCGGCGGCCGAAGCCGCGGTTCGCGACGGCACTAGGATCATCGCGCAGAGACAGGCAAGGGTGATTGCCGCCAGCGGAGAATGCGGACGGTTTGCGGAGTCGGCGTTTGCGATACACATGGGAGGGCACTCACGGGGAAAGTACAGGAGTTTCAAGCCACCAACCGCTCGACGAACTGCCGGGCCTGCTTCGCCGCAGCAAGGATCGCGTCGGGCTCGCCGCGGGCGAGCGTTTCGATCACCAGCGGACCGCCCGTGAAGCCGCCCTTCTTCAAAGCCGCCAGCACGCCCGGGAAATCGACGCGGCCCGTGCCCGGGTTCAGCAACACGTCTTTGGAGATCTTGCCGTCGGTGACCGACATGCTGAAGTCCTTGACGCACATGCCCGTCACCAGGCCGGCGGCCGAGGGCGCGTCGTCGACCGGATCGAGCTTGCCGTCGGAGTAGTAGAAGATGTTGCCCGGGTCGTACCAGAGCGTGAAGCTCTTGTGGCCGATGCCTTCGATCGTCTTGCGGCACTGTGGCCCGGTCGCGTTCAGTCCGCCGTGGGGCTTGAGCACCATGCCCACGCGCCGCTCGGCCGCGTAGTCGCAGACCTCGGCCACGGCTTTGTAGTAGCGATTGACGAGCCGCGGATCGCCGGTGCCGCCGAGCATCAGTGTCTTGGCTTTGGCGGCCGCACAGTTGTCGATCAAGGTTCGCAGGCCCTGGATGCCCGCCTCGAGCGACTTCTCGACCGGGAACCCGCCGCCGTAGACGGAGGGGATCTCCAGCCCCCGCTGCCTGGCTTCGAGGCCGATCCGGCTTGCTTCTTCGGGCGTGGTGTGGACGGAGATCACCAGGTTGCCCCTCTCGTTCTTGGTGGTCATCAACCCGGCGTGTTGGAAGCCCGCCTCGGCGATCGCGTCCAGCGCCGTGCGGTAGTCGTATTGGTCCCAGGGCCGGGTGAAGCAACCGACTTGCCAGCCGTCGGATTCCGACGGTTCGGCGGCGGCGGAGGTCGCGGCGCGGCGGGCCAGGGCCACCGGGGCGATCGCACCGGAGACGCCGATTTGCAGCGCCCGGTGGAGGAAAGACCGGCGGGTGGTACGATGGGACGGCTTCATGGCGGCGTTCTCCTGTAGCGAGGGATAGGTAGCGTCTATTTGCTTTCCAGCAGAATCACGCCGTCCCAATCGGGCGGCGGGGTACGGTTGTGTTGGGCAATGTAAACGGTCAGAAAATCCTTCACTTGGTCTTCCGTGGGAATCCGGTGCAGCAGCTCCAGGGCCTCCGACCAGCGGCGGGCGAGAAAGGCGTCCAATGCCGATTCGTAGCAGGCCAGGTGCTCGTCGGTCAATTCGGGACACTGCGAGACGGGCGGCACCAGTTCGCTGACCGCCAGCGGCGTGTCCAGCCCGTAGGGTTTCACCACCGCCAGCCGCCGCACGCGAGCCACTTCCGCGGGGATCCGCCGTTGGACGGCTTCCGCGGTCGCTTCGTCCAGCAGGATCGGCGCGCGGAGCGCTTTGGTCATGCCCTCCAGCCGCGAGGCCAGATTCACCACCGGGCCGAAGACGGTCACCTTGACCTGATCGACGGTGCCGATCTTGCCGGCCACGGCCTTGCCGGTGGCCACGCCGATGCCTGCATGGAAACCTGCGGTGGCCTCGAACTCGGCGCGGACCGCCAGCGCGGCGCGGCAGGTTCGCAGCACGCAGTCTTCCTGTTTCAGCGGCCAGCCCCAGAAGCCCATGGCGGCGTCGCCCTGGAAGTCGCCGACCACGCCGCCCTGGCAGCGGATGTGATGGGTCATCACCCCCAGGGCGTTGCTGACCCGCTGCAACAGTCCCAGCAGGTCGCCTGCGTGGCGCTCGGTCTCCCGCGAGAAGCCCCGCAGGTCGCAGAACATCACCGACACCTCGGTTTCACGGGGGGCCAGCACGACGTCGGGATCCTCGACCGCCAGCGTTTCGAGCACCACCGGCGAGAAGAACTGGCTCAGGCTGGCGTGCTGCCGCTCCAACAGCCGCATTTGCCGCAACGAGCTGAGCATGGCGGCCACCAGCTCGGTGAACTTCACGTCTTCTCGCAGATCGGTCGGATCGGACGACGCGCTGGTGTCGGAGCGCTCGGCGTGGAACCGGCCGGCCATGTAGAGCCCCCAGCCCGGTTGCGATTTGCCCGGTACGGGCGTGCAAAAGGCCCAATCGAAGTTCTCACTCTCGGTGAACGACTGCGACGGCCCGGTCTCGGCCCCGCGCCAGACGTGCAACACGCTCTGCTGCTGGCGGATGGCTTCGACGATCAGTCCCTGGCTGGGCTGGAAGTCGCCGGCGATGGCCAAACGCTGGTCCCAGTGCAACACCCGCACCGGCCGGCGCCGCTGCCGGTCGGGGTCGCCCGGGGGCGGATCGGCCTGGTCCGCGCTCTTCGCATCGCCGTCGACGGCCACCACGGCCGCGGCGTCGGCCCGCGGGATACCCGCCAGCAGCATGCTCACCAGACGCACAAACAGTTCGACGTCGCCGGCCGCTCCGGAAATCACCTCCGGAAGCCGGCTGAGCACCTCGATGCGGTGGTCGGGGTTGCGGAACTGGACTTGTTTGAGGTACTGGGCGCTGAACGACTGCTGTTGCACCGGCTCGGGCGCGTCGGCCGTGATGGAGACGCGCTGGTCGGCCAGCGTGAAGGTGGTTTGGCCGATCACGAAATGCTCGCCCGGCCGCAGCGTGAATCGCGCTTCTTCCCGCCCGGAGAAAAAAACGGGATTCCGCGTCCTCGGCAGCCGCGTTACCTGAAGCCCTCCGCCGGTCCATTGCAGCCGCACGTGCTGGCGCGAGATGTGCTGGTCCCACGGCGCTGCCCAGACGCCGGCCACCCGCCCCAGCAACACGGGCTGCTCTTGGGGAAGACTACGCCGCCAGCGTTGTTGCGGTTCGACGCCTTGTGCGATCAGGTCGGGCATGGCAAAGGGTAGCTGAAGTCGCAGGACTTCAGCCCAGCGATTGGGGCACTTGGCCTAGTCTCTCAGTGTCTCACGCTCAGCCGCGTGGCAAACCACCATAAGCTTACCATCAACAACACGATCAACGACACGGCGGCCAGCCCGCGGCGGATCAGCCCCTGGCGGAGGTCGTCGAGTGTGGTGCCGATTGCCGTGTCGTACGCCTCCTGGACAATCACCGCCCAACCGGTGTCCTCGCCGCGGACATAGACGGGTTCCATGCGGGCCAGCCAGCGCCTCGGCCACTCGCTGGAGTCGTATTCCACGGCCAACGGGGCGAGCGGATCGGCATAGTGGATCATGCGTTCGGGGACGTCGGGCAGATCGTCGCTCTGCAGGCGACAGGTCTTGAACTCGGAGGGCAACTCGCCGAGTTCGGCCAGCAGCTTGTCGAACACCGGGTGTTGCAGAATCATGCCTTCATTGTCGCCCTGGCGGCGATCGACCAGAACGGCGAACTGGTGGTTGCCGCCCTGCAATTCGGCGAACCGGCCCACCTCGACCGTCAGGGCCACCACGCCCAAAAACTCCTCTTTCGCCGGGTCGGCGAACACCGGGGCCGACACCGCCACGATCCAGCGATTGGTCGCATGCGAAGGAAACACGGCCGAGAGCGTCGTGCGGCTCAGGTGGGCTCCGGGCTCCGGGCGCCACGATTCGTCCTTCATGTCGGCCGGTCCGCCGTGGAAGTAGCTCCGCCACGCAAACCCCTTGCCGATCGTCGTGCCCTGCGGCACGCGAACCGTCGAGACCCCGCCCGCATCGCAGAAAAACCAACTGGCGACTTCCTCCGACGCAGTCAGGTCGGCCGGGAGCATGGCCGCGAACTCCCGTTGCAGAGTGCGGCGCACGGGGTGCTCCTGGAACTGTCGGCAAAGACGCTCCGACTCCTGCGGATCCAGGTGTGGATCGCCCAACTGCGCAAGCAGCTTGCGCAGCTCCGGGTCGCTCAGCGCCGGCTCCAGGGCTTGGCGGAGACGCTCGGACGAGGCAACCTGCTCGACGGCCTCGAAGCGGCGTTCCAGCTCGGCGGCGGCGGTTCGGGCGACGTATCGGGCGGCAAAATAGTTGCTCCGCAGCGCCCAGTCGGTCAGGGCCGCCGTCGATTGTTGCACGGCCGTGCTGAAGCCTTGCCAGGCAAACCAGGTGACCACCAGCAGCAACAAGGCCGGCAGGGCCGCCCCCAGGATCACCATCGGCCGACGCTCATGCCGCAACGCCCGATCGTCCAAGGCGTCCAACACGGCCTGCACGTTGGGGAATCGCTTTTGGGGATCGGGGGCCAGGCAGCGGTCGACGATCTCGGCCAGCGACCTGTCCACGCCGCGGACCTGCCGATGGCCGGTCGGCGGGGGCGACTGTTCGATCAGGCGCCGGTATCGCGTCAAGCGTCTGACCAGTTGGGGGGTCTTGTCGAACTGCTTCACCGCCTCGGCCGTCCGGTGGGGCGGGCCGCCGGTGAGCATGCAATACAGCAGCGCGCCCAAGGCGTAGACGTCCCATCGAGCGTCGGGCACCGCTTCCAGGTCCGCCTGTTCCGGGGCCATATAGAACAACGTGCCCAACGCCGGAGACTGTTCGTGGGAGAGCCGCGATTGCCCGAAGTCGGCCAGCCGCGGCTTGTTGTCTTGGTCCAGAAGGACGTTGGCCGGCTTCAGATCGCAGTGCAGCACCCCCTTGCCATGGGCGTGAACCAGTCCGGTGGCCACATCGCGGAACAGCGCCACGGCCTCGCCGGTCGGCAGCGGCCCTTGCTGAAGACGCTCGGCCAAGGAGCCCCGTTCCAGATACTCCATGATGTAGTACGGCGGCTCCGCGTCCCAGCCGACCCCGAGCAGTTGCACCACGTAGCGGTCGGCGAACAGAAAGGCCAGCTTCTCCACCTCGCGGCTCAACAGCGACCAGTCGAGTCCCCCGCGATGGGCATAGAACTTGATCGCCACGCGACGCCCTGTGTTGATCTCGCGAGCTACCCAAACTTCGCCATATGCACCCACCCCAAGGAACTTCTCCGGCTCGTAGCCAGGCACCTGCGTCGGGGGCTGCCCACGCTTGAGGCTCATCTGGCGCGACTGCCGGCGCTCGCGCCCACCTTGCGGTTGGGTCGGATCGGTACTCATGCAACCACTATACCAGTGCCAGGGGCCCCCATAAAGCCGCCAGTTGACGTTGACGCCAGCCGCCGTTCCATTACAATGCCGCGACGCCTCCTCTGGATTCGCCTTCCGGGTGACCCTTATCGCAATGACCGAGCCAAGCACCGACAAACCCTCCGGCGGTTCCGAGACCCTGGAAGCCGCCCGACGCGAGAAACTGCGAAAGATACGGCAGCTAGGAATCGACCCCTGGGGCCAGCGGTTCGACAACCATGCCCCCATCGGAGAGATCCGCGCTCGGGAAGGCGAGATCGTGGTCGAGTCCGCCGGCGACTGTGCCACCGGCAGGCCGCCACAGGCGCACGGTCCCGAGGTTCGCGCCGCGGGGCGAATCGTCTTGCAGCGGAAGGCCGGCAAGCTGATCTTTCTGGACATCCGCGATTGGACCGGCCAGATCCAATTGCTGATCGGCAAGAAGCAGGTCGGCGAGGAAAACTGGGCCCTGGCCCAGTGTTTCGACCTGGGCGATCTGATCGGCGTCGACGGCGAACTCAGCCGCACGCGAACCGGCGAGCTGACGATCTTTGCCAGGGACCTCCACTTCCTGTCGAAATCGATCGAAACGCCGCCCGCCAAGCACAAGGGTTTGCAGGATCCCGAGTTGCGGCAGCGGATGCGGTATCTTGATCTGATCCACTCGGAGGGCGTGCTCGGGCGTTTTCTGCACCGCACGAAGATCGTCCAGTCGATCCGCAACACGCTGGCCGCCGAGCGGTTCGTCGAGGTGGAAGGCCCGACACTGCACGCCATCGCCGGCGGCGCCGCCGCCCGACCTTTCACCACCCACCACAACGCCCTGGATATCGACCTGTTTCTGCGGATCGCCTTGGAGCTGCACCTGAAGCGGCTGCTGGTGGGCGGGATCGAGCGGGTCTACGAGTTGGGACGCGTCTACCGCAACGAGGGCATCAGCCCCCGCCACAATCCCGAGTTCACGATGCTCGAGGTCTATCAGGCCTACGGCGACTACGGGACAATGATGGAGCTGACCGAGAAGCTCATCGTCGAAGCCATCCGGGCGACCGGCCAGAGTCTGAAGCTGCCTTGGGGCGAGTCGGAAATGGACTTCTCGACGCCGTTTGCTCGAAAGACCTATGACGAGTTGTTTCTCGAACACACCGGCGTGGCGGCCGACGACGTGCCGGGCGTGACGCAGTACGCCTACGACTGCGGGTTGGACACGGCGGGCAAGCACATCGACGTGATCAAGAACGAGGTTTTCGAGGCGAAGGTCGAGGACCGGCTCACCGGGCCCGTCTTCGTGCTCGACTACCCGGCCAGCATCTGCCCCTTGACCAAACGCAAAGCCGGCAACCCGGCGATCGCCGAGCGATTCGAGCTGTTCATCCAGGGCATGGAAGTGGCCAACGCGTACACCGAGCTGAACGACCCCGACTTGCAGGAGGAGTTGTTCAGCCGCCAACTGGAAGGCCTGGCGGCCGAGGATTCGATGGCCCGCATGGACCACGACTTCATTCGGGCCCTGCGCCACGGGATGCCCCCGGCGGGCGGCCTGGGGATCGGCATCGACCGTCTGGTGATGTTGCTGACCGACTCGCCGACCATCCGCGAAGTGATTCTGTTTCCCCTGCTGCGACCGGAGGCGGAAGGATAGGGACCGATTATGTACAAACTCCTGCTCTGCTGGCGGTATCTTCGCACGCGCTACATCGCCCTGGCGTCGATCATCAGCGTAATGTTGGGCGTGGCCACCATGATCGTGGTCAACAGCGTGATGGCGGGTTTCACCACCGAAATGCAGGACCGCATCCACGGCATCCTCTCCGATCTGACGTTCGATTCGCGTAGCCTCGACGGCATGCGCGACGCTCAGTGGCACATGGAGCACATCGCCCAGGTGGCCGGCGACTCGATCGAAGGCATGACGCCCATCGTCAAGGTGCCGGCGATGCTCAGCTTCTCCCGCGGCGGGGAGTACGTCACCCGGCAAGTCCAGTTTATCGGCATCGACGAGGCGACGCAGAGCCGCGTCAGCGATTTCGGCAAGTATCTGCAGCATCCCGAGAACCGTCGCCAAATGAGCTTCGAGCTCCGCCGCGACGGCTACGACACGCGAGACCACCAGGCGCCGGACGCGCCCGAGCGGACGCAGATGCAAGACGCGGGCTGGACGCATCGGCTGCGGGTAGTGCAGGCGCGGGCCTTGCTCGATCGGCCGCCACAGACCGACGAGCCGCCCAGCGGCCCGCTGGAGCCTTATCAGCAAACACCCTACGTGCCCGAACAACGTACACAAAGCGGCCCGCAACCCTCCTCGCTCCACCCGGTAAGCTACGAGGTCGAGCTTCGGCCGGTCCTGTCGGGTGCCCCCTCGCCGGAGGCCGCCGCGCGGCGGCCGCGGCCGATCGAGCCGCAGTCGTACGAAGCGGAGGCCACCGACGCCCGCCAGCCTGCCCCGTTGCCGATCGAGGTCATCTCCCTTACCGGCGAGTCGGACGCATCGCCGACCGCGGCTGCCTCCGACCCGTTTGCCGCGCGACGAACAGCGGACACGAACGCGTCGGGCCGCTTCGACCCGACCACGCAAACCCACACTGGCGTCGTGCTGGGAATCGCGCTGGCCAGCTACCGTGCATCTTCGGGCGAAGACCATTTCCTGCTTTTGCCGGGCGATGACGTGCAACTGACCTTTGCCACCGCCGGCACGCCGCCGAAAGCCAGCAGCGACGATTTCACCGTCGTCGACTTCTACGAGAGCAAAATGAGCGAGTACGACGCGACCTTCGTGTTCGTGCCCATCGGGAAACTGCAGCAGCTTCGCGGCATGGTCGATCCGGCCACGGGCGTGGGCCGCGTCAGCTCGATCCAGATCAAGCTCAAGCCGGGGGCCGACGGCAACGCGGTCCGCGACAAGCTCCGGGCGGCCTTCCCGGGCGATCTGTACGGCATCTACACGTGGCGCGACACGCAGGGCCCCTTGCTGGCCGCCGTCGATATGGAGACCGCTATCCTCAACGTGCTGCTGTTTCTGATCATCGCCGTGGCCGGATTCGGCATCCTGGCCATCTTCCTGATGATCGTCGTCGAGAAGACCCGCGACATCGGCATCCTGAAATCGCTGGGGGCCTCCGGCCGAGGTGTGATGGGGATTTTTCTGGCGTACGGGTTGTCGCTGGGGCTGGTCGGATCCGGCGTGGGATTGGCTTTGGGGCTTCTGTTCGTGAGATACATCAACGGGATCGCCGACCTGCTGGGCCAGCTCACCGGCCAGCCGGTCTTCGACCCGTCGATCTACTACTTCTACAAGATCCCCACAATCGTCAACCCGATGACGGTCGCCTGGATCGTGGCCGGTGCCGTGGCGATCGCCGTGCTGGCCAGTGTTCTCCCGGCGTTGCGGGCGGCATTGCTACATCCGGTGGAGGCATTGCGCTATGAGTGACGATCTGCAACGGATGCTGGACCAGGCCGCGCGGAAGCAGGCTTCCACGAAGAATCCGCGGCTGCGGGTGGGGCCGCGCGTTCAGGGCGGCCGCCCCTTGGACGGTGGTCCGAAGCTTGAAATCGAGCTGTCCTCGGCCGAGACGAAATCGGCAAGAGACCCGGCCCACGAGCCGGGCGGTCCCCACTCGGTCATGCCCTCGCAGACCGAGGGACCGTCAACGACAATGCCGCAATCCCAGCCCCCCGGAGCTACCGGTCTCGTGCAGCCAGCCGAATCCACCGATCTGCAAGCCGTTTCTGCGGAGCAGCCCCGCACGTCCGCCGCGACCACCGCTCAGGCCGAGCGCAGGCGATCCGAGGCCACAATCCTCGATTCGCAGTCCGAACACCAACTGGTGGCCGTTGGCCTGACGAAAAGCTATCACAAAGGGTCCATCGCCGTGCCGGTTCTCAGGGGGATGAACCTCGGCGTTCGCCGCGGCGAGTTTCTGGCGATTGTGGGGCAGAGCGGCTCGGGCAAGAGCACGCTGCTGCACCTGCTGGGGACGCTCGACGCACCGGACGAAGGCGAGATCCACTTCGACGGGCGGCGAATCGACAACCTGCCGTCGCCCGATCGCGACGCCTTGCGGAACAAGCGGTTCGGAATGATCTTCCAGTTCTACCACCTCCTGCCCGAGCTGACTACGCTGGAGAACGTGCTCGCCCCGCTGATGATTGCCCGGAGCACCTTCGACTACCTCCGCCACCGCCGCCATCACCACCGCGTGGCTGCCGAGTTGCTCGAAATGGTCGGTCTGGAGCACCGGCTGAAGCACAAGCCCCGGGAGCTATCGGGGGGCGAGATGCAGCGGGCCGCTATCGCCAGGGCCTTGATTGCCGGGCCCGAGCTGCTGCTGGCCGACGAGCCCACCGGCAACCTCGATCGGGCCACCGGAGCCGAGATCATGAACACGCTGGATACCTTGAATCGGCAGCAAGACCTGACTATAGTCATGGTGACGCACGATCCGGCGATCGCCCGGCGGGCCGACCGTGTCGTTTGCCTCGACAACGGCCGGATCGAGGCGTAGACCGTTGGCCGCGTCGCAAGTGGGCTCTTGCCGACGCGACCCGCCGACGCCGAACCATTGTTCCATCAGGAGTGTCTTGTCGTTTGATCTCTGTCGTTTTACTGAAGGCCGCCACGTACCAAGAGCCAAAACACGATGCCTCTGAAAGTCTATATCAACGGCAAGCTTTACGATAAAGACGACGCCAAAGTCAGCGTCTACGACCACGGCCTGCTCTATGGTGACGGTGTCTTCGAGGGCATTCGCAGCTACGGCGGCAAGGTCTTTCGGCTGAAGGAGCACCTCGACCGGCTCTGGTATTCGGCCAAAGCCATCCTGCTGGAGATCCCCATCAGCAAGGCGGAGATGGCCAAGGCCATCGAGGACACCTTGGCCGTCAACGGGATCACGGACGGCTACATCCGCGCGGTTGTGACTCGCGGCTGCGGCACGCTCGGGCTCGATCCGAACAAGTGCAGCGATCCCCAGGTGATTATCATTACCGATCGGATCGAGCTCTATCCGCCCGAGCTGTACAAGCAGGGGTTGGAAATCATCACGGTCAGCACGGTGCGGAACCATCCGGCCGCCCTGAGTCCGCGAATCAAGTCGCTGAACTACCTGAACAACATTCTGGCCAAGATCGAAGGTCTCCAGGCGGGCTGTATCGAGGCCTTGATGCTCAATTGCAGGGGCGAAGTGGCCGAATGTACCGGCGACAATCTGTTCCTGGTTCGCGAGGGCCGGGTGCTCACGCCCCCAACCGAAGCCGGTATCCTCGAAGGCATCACCCGCGACGCCGTGATCGCTCTGCTGCGCAAGCAGGGGACCGTGGTCGAAGAGACCCCGCTGACGAAGCACGACGTCTACGTGGCCGACGAGTGCTTTCTGACCGGCACGGCCGCCGAAGTCGTGCCGGTTGTGAAAGTCGACAGCCGTCCCATCGGCCGTGGCATCCCCGGCCCGCTGACCCGCGATCTGATCGAGCGGTTCCACGAGCTGACACGCAGCTAGCGGGCTATCGGCGGGCCAGGGCGTATCTGGAGCCAATCGGCTGGTGAAGGCTTGGGGGTGATCATCTGCGGCGTTTTCGCGCCGTAAAACACGCCTCATCAAGAGATTAGCGAAAATGCTGCCTTGCCTCGATCCGGTCGTCTTACTGGGGGCCTTGCCAACGCCGCGGTCCGACGCGGCGGCTGGGCCTATAATTACCAACAGAGCAGATCGTGCGAAAACGGCGGCTTCCAAACCCAGGGGGCCGCGAGGCCTTGTGGCCGCGGGGAGCGAACGATAAAATGAGGGGCTTGCCGGATTTCCGGCTCGACGCCGATGCCCCTGCAGCCCTTTGGCCGGTCTGACTGGACCGTCTCATGGGGCTGCCAGCCGCGTTCGGTCCGGGAAGACCGTCATCGCAGGCGGCATCGGTGACCCTAGAACAATATCCAGAATATCCTCACTTGAGCCCTCTTCCAGAGGGGGATGGGAACTCTCGAGGCAAGGAACCGGGCAATGAAAGACAAGATCCATCCCAACTATGTCGAGACCAAGGTGACCTGCGGTTGCGGCAACTCCTTCGTCACCCGCAGCACCAAAGCCGAACTGAAGGTCGACATCTGCAACGTTTGCCATCCCTTCTATACCGGCAAACTGAAGTACGTCGATACGGCCGGCCGCATCGAGAAGTTCCAGAAGAAGTTCGCCGCCGCCGGGTATGCCAGCCTGAAGCGGGCCAAGAAGAAACCGGCCCCGGCCGTCGAAGCCGAAGAAGAGTAGCCGGTCGAGGACTCTCCCCAGGGACGCATCCGTCGTGTCGCGGACTCAGCGACGGGGGGCGTCTGTCAGCAGGGTGTCTGTAGACTGTCATGCGCGATCTCTTGCAGGAAAAACTCCATCGTTTCGAGGAGCTGGAGCAGAAGCTCGTCGACCCTGAAGTGCTGTCGAACCCGGCACGGATGGCAGCCGTTGCGCGCGAACACGGATCGTTGGCCAAGCTGGCCACCAAGTATCGCCGGTTCCGGAAGCTCAACGCCCAGATCGCCGAGGCCATGGAGATGGCCAAGGGAGCCGACCCCGAGATGCGCGAGCTGGCCGAGGACGAGTTGCCCGAGCTGAAGTCACAGCGCGAGGTCTATTGGAACGAGTTGCTCGACATGACCATCGGTGGCGAAGACGCCAACCGTAGCCGGTGCATTCTGGAGATCCGCGCCGGCACCGGCGGCGACGAGGCCGCGCTGTTCGCCCGCGATCTCTACGAAATGTACAAGCGTTACGCCGAAGACCGTCGCTGGAAGGTCGAGGTCCTCGGCGCCAGCCCGACCGAGTTGGGTGGGTTCAAGGAGATCACGCTGGGGCTGGAAGGCGAGGGCGTCTATCGGCAATTGCAGTACGAGAGCGGCGGCCACCGCGTGCAGCGCGTTCCGGAGACCGAGGCCCAAGGCCGCATCCACACCTCGGCTGCCACGGTGGCCGCCATGGCCGAGCCCGAAGACATCGAAATCGAGCTGAAGCCGGACGACTATCGCGAAGACATCTTCCATGCCAGCGGGCCCGGCGGACAGCACGTCAACAAGACGGCCTCGGCCATCCGGCTGACCCATTTGGAGTCGGGCATCGTCGTCAGCATCCAGGACGAGAAAAGCCAGCATAAGAACCGGGCCAAGGCGCTGCGGGTGCTCAAGAGCCGCTTGTACGACCTCCGCCAGGAAGAAGAGCACCGCAAGCGGTCCGACGAACGCAAGAGCAAGATCGGCTCCGGCGATCGCAGCCAGCGGATTCGCACTTACAACTTCCCGCAGAATCGCGTGACCGACCACCGCATCAACCTCACGCTCTACAAGCTCGACAGCATCATGGCCGGCAACCTGCAGCCGGTGACCGAGGCCCTGATGGAGTACGAACGACAGGAGCGTCGGGCCGCGTTCGGCAATCTCGATTGAGCGGGGTGCCCCGCGTCCCCCGATACGTTTCGTAACGCGAGGTCCTCTCCCCCAAGCTGACATCCCCATGTCGCAAAGCGAACCATGGACCGTCGGCCGCTTGCTGAAGTGGACGGCCGGGTACCTGACGGAGCACGGCGCGGACAGCGCCCGGCTGGACGCCGAGGTGCTGCTGGCCGAGGCGCTCGGATGTCCCCGCATCGATCTCTACGTGCGTTACGGCGAGGAGCCGAAGGAGGAGGCCCTCGCGGCGTTTCGCCAGCTCGTCCGGCGGCGGGCCGAGGGGACGCCGGTCGCCTACCTGGTCGGCCGCCGCGAGTTCTATTCGCTGGAGTTCCGCGTCGGCCCCGACGTGCTGATTCCCCGTCCCGAAACCGAATTGCTTGTCGTTGCCCTGTTGGATCTGGCCAAGCAGCGGCCCGCCGGGAGACCGATCGCACTGGCTGACGTGGGCACCGGCAGCGGCATCATCGCCGTCTGTGCCGCGAAACACCTGGCGGCCTGCCGCGTGACGGCGATCGACGTCAGCCCGGCGGCCCTGGAGATCGCCCGGGCCAACGCCGCCGACCATGGCGTCGCCGAGCGGATCGAGTTTGTCCAGAGCGACCTGTTTGCCGCCGTCGACGTCGACCGGCGTTTCGATTTCGTCGTCAGCAACCCGCCCTACGTCAGCACCCGCGAACTGGAGACCATGGCTGCCGAGGTCAGCGGCTTCGAGCCGCGGACAGCGTTGGTTGCCGGCCAACGGGGCACGGAAGTGATCGAGGCACTGATACCCCAGGCCGTCGAGAGGCTGCTGTCCGGGGGACATCTGCTGATCGAGATCGGCCCCGCGATTCACGAGGCCGCCCGGTCGCTACTGGAAGCCGAAGAGCGGCTCTTGCCCGGCCCCACCATCAAGGACCTCGCCCGGCTGCCGCGAGTGCTCCAGGCAAGCAGAAGGTAGCAGCTCACGCAAGAGCAAGCGGGGCATTCTGACGGAGCGCGACGCGCCACAGGCGCTCTGCAAGGCCTACCGACCGGCGACTGCGCCGGTCGTTCGCTGCTGCCAAACCATCCACGTCCGGCCCGGGGACAAGGGGAGGGGCGCCTCCTGCGCCCGGTGATCCCATCCCTGGTGACTTGCATTCCTCCGGGTGACACTGCCGGGGATATACGGGGATTCCACCGGGCCGGACATGGCTTGGCTCGATTGACGACGTGGCCGGCGGCCACGAACGGGCTAATCTCAAAACAGGCGATCGATCAGGCGACGGAATTTGGGCATCCGCTGCCGGAGGTGCTCCAGCCAGGCGGCCGGATTCCAGACCTCCACGCAGACTGCCGCCCCGACCACCATCACGTTGCTTTGCTCCGGGTCTTCCGCATCGCCGGTCCGCGGCTTCACGCCCAGGAAGTCGCGGAAGCTCTTCGGGACGGTCAAACGCCGCTGCTTGTCCAGTTTCGCGTCCTGGTGCCGGCTCGACAGCAGCCGCCCGAACAGTTGCACCTGGCCAATCCGCTCGTCCTGGAAGCCCTGCTGCACCTTCTGTTGAACCAGTCGGATCTTGGCGTTGACCTTGGCCTCCCAAAACGCTCGGTTCCACAGGCTCAGGCATCCAGGCCGCTCCTTGGCCAAGACCAATTCGGGCGAGTTGCCGGTCAGCCATCGGTCGAAATCGGGCGGGATCGGCACCCGATACCGGTTGTCCAGCCGGCAGCGGAATTCCCCAAGGATGATTTCGGGTCGGATATCGTGATGGCTGGGCATGCGTGTCCCACCGAACGGTGAAGGCGTCGTGGCTTGGGAATCCGTTCGGGGCCATCGCGCTAAGCTCCAATCTAGCGAGTGGGTACGTTTCCTACAAGTACCTGGATATATGCCGTGATATGGGCAGATATCCCACGGAACTCTGAGTCTACCGGTTTTCCCCGATATGGCAAGCGTCTTGGCCGGCAGATTTGCCAAAAAATCGGCAAGCCCCCCATGGACGGGGTGCGATCGGGCGCCCGGCGCCTGTTGGGCTTCGCGGCATGCCCCGCCGCCGCCTACTCGCCCAACGTCGATTTCCGCCGCAGGATGTGGTGATAGTGCTGGGCGAAGCGGTGCGCCTCGTCGCGGACATACTGCAACAGACGCAACGCGTAGCAGCGTCGGCTGATCCGCAGCGGCCCGTCGGCCCCCATCACGAAGAGCAACTCCTCGCGCTTCGCCAGCGCGATCACCATCGGCGGGCTGATCTCGGCGGCGGCCAACGCCGACAGCGCCGCGCCGAGTTGGCCCTTGCCGCCGTCGATTAGGAGGATGTCCGGGAAGATCTCACCTTCCTGTTTGACGTGCGTGAACCGCCGGGCGACCGCTTCGCGGATGCTGGCCGTATCGTCGGCACCCTCGACCGTGCGGATCTTCAACCGGCGATAACCGGGCTTGAACGGCAGGCCGTCGATGAACTGGACCACTGAGGCCACGGTTTCCGTGCCGCCGGTATGGGCGATGTCGATGCCGTCGATGGTCCGCGGCTGTTTCGGCAGCCGGAGTATCTTCTGCAGCCCGGCGAGTCCCTTTTTCGGATCGATCGGAAAGACTTCCGGCTGCACGTGCGTATCCAACTCGCCGCGCTGGTCCAGCGACTCCAGTGCCTGGATCTCGTCGCGGAGCCGGGCAGCGTCCTCGAAGCGGCGCTGCCGGGCCGCCGCGTCCATCTCGCGGTGCATATCCTTCAGCAGGGGCTTCTTCTTCCCTTCGAGGAATTGCTGCAACCGCCGGATGTCCTTGCGGTACTCCTCCCGGCTGATCCGCAGGTTGCAGGGGGCGGAGCATTGGTGGATGGACGCCAACAGGCACGGGCGGAACCATCGCCAGCGCTGGTCGTCCTGGCTGATGTCCAACGAGCAGGTACGGAACCTGAAGATCTTCTGCAGCACCTGGATCGCCCCGCGCAGACCCCGCGGATTGGCGAACGGCCCGTAGAGCTTCGTTCCCTTTCCCTGCGGCTCCCGGGTGAAGCGGACGCGGGGAAACTCCTCTCGCGTGCAGATCTCCAGGTAGGGAAAGCTCTTGTCGTCGCGCAGCTCCTGGTTGTACTTGGGCAGGATGTCCTTGATCAGCCGGGCCTCGACCAGCAAGGCGTCGATCTCGCTTTCGGCGTCGAGGTAGTCGATGTCGCGGATTTCCCGGACGAGCCTGGCGGTGCGGGGTTCTTCGGCGGCCGCCTTGAGAAAGTAGCTCCCGGCCCGGCTGCGGAGGTTCTTGGCCTTGCCCACGTAGATCACGCGGCCGGCGGCGTCCTTCATCAGGTAGACGCCCGGCGTTTGGGGAAAGGAGCGGGCCTTTTCGGCGGCGGCCGAGTTGTCGTTGGGCAGGTTGGAATCGGGCAAGTCGCAGTCGGGCATGGATCTTCAGCCGCCGGGCGAAGGGGGCCGGATGATACTATTGATGTTTGCATTGTGAATGATCCGGGCCGACCAACGGGAGGCCCAAAAATGCCGGGCTCCCGTGGGTCGCCCTCGCGCATTGAGTGTGCAAGCATCAATAAATCAATTATAGGCCTGGGGATAGGATTCAGACAGGTGTGGAAACACTGGAAAACACGAGGTTTCGCGAAACAGCCGAAACGCCAGGGGAGGTCGTGCGAATCGAAGACTGCGGAGGGCAGGCGAATTCGCCGGCGAGAAGCGAGATTGCCTGCCTCGCGGCGTTCCTGTATGATCCCGGCCCGCTCATCACGTCTTTGGCCGAGCAACGGTTGCGCCCAACGACTACAGGAGAGAACCCATGAGGCACACATCGCTCCTCCTTGCCACGGTCATCTCGGCGGCAGGGATCTCGCTCGCGGGCCGGGCAACCGCCGCCGAGCACGGCAGCCGGACCGAGCCGGGGACTGTTACGGTTGCCAGCAAGCCAGTCTCGCCAGGATTGAAGACCCCCATCACGGCCAGGCAGTACCGTATCGACTGCAGGCTTGTCCAGACGGCCCCGGACAGTCCGTCGAGGGTTCTAGCCTCTCCAACGCTGGTAGTGTCGGACGGTCGGCTGGCCGTTGTTCGTATCGGCCGGGAAGTCCCGCCCCCAAACGGTTCCGAATTGGCCAAGGGACCGTTCGAGGGCGTGACGTGCGAGATCCACGTCTACCGTACCGAACGCGGCCAGACCTTCTTGGACGCGAACCTGCAGGCGAGTTGGATTCGCTCAAACGGCAAGAACAGCAGTGTGCGCGTGGTCAATGTTGGCGTGCACGTTATCGAGGCCATCACACTGGGCGAGAAAACCGTCGTCCCCACCGGGGTCGGCAACGGGGATGTGCCCGGCGACTGTTTCGAATTGAGTGTCGAGATGGTCCGACCGATCGCGGCAAGACCCGGCAAGCCCACCCTCTATTGACGCTTGCACACTCAATGCGCGAGGGCGACCAACGGGAGCCCGACTTGTCCGGCCTCCCGTTGGTCGGCCCGGATCATTCGCAACGCAAACATCAATAAGGACTCGTGTTCCTCTCCAACCGCTTCAAGATCCGCTCCACATCGTACACGCAGCCGCCCCATGTGCCGCCGGCGACTTGCTGCAGGGCGGCCCACAGCCGGGTTTCGGGAGGCAGCTTTGGATCGGGCGAGAGGTCGGGATGCGGGCGACGCTCGGCCAGCGTCCGGCCGCCGGCGTCGCAGCCGAAATCGCCCTCGTTGTCGCCGACCAGATCCACCCGGCCCTCCAGCCGGTTGCGGTCGATCAGGATGCGGATGCGATCGCCGTCGCGGACCTTGCCCAACGGGCCGCCGGCCAGGGCCTCGGGACCGACCAGGCCGATGCACGCGCCGGTGCTGACGCCGGAGAACCGGGCGTCGGTCACCACGGCCACTTCGTGTCCCCAGGAAAGGTATCTCAGCGCCGCCGTGATCTGGTAGATCTCTTCCATGCCCGAGCCCAGCGGGCCGCGGCCGATGAGCACCACCACGTCGCCGGGCTGCACCGGCCGATCGCTCTGCCCCTTGATCGCCGCGATGGCGTCGGTTTCGCGGACGAACACCCGGGCGGAACCCGTCTTGCGATAGACGCCGTCGGGATCGATCACCCGAGGGTCGAGCGCCGTGCTTTTGATCGCCGAGCCTTCCGGCGCCAGGTTGCCGCGCGGAAAACAGAGCGTGCTGGTGACGCCGAGTTGGCCGGCCTGCTCGGGCGTCATGATCACGTCGTCCGGCTCCACGCCGTCGCCGTCGCGCAGCCGCTTGCGCAGGGCCTGGCGCCGCGGCGAGCGCTCCCACCATCCGAGCACCTCGCCCCAACTCAGGCCGGTGACGGTCATCGCGTCCAGCTCCAGCAGGTCGAGCTGCCGCAGTCGCAGCATCACCTCGGGCACGCCGCCGGCCAGGTAGACGCGGATCGTCGGATGGTTGCGCGGGCCGTTGGGCAGAACATCGACCAGCCGCGGCACCCGGCGGTTGACCTCCGTCCAATCGTCCACGCCGGGGCGTTTCAGCCCGGCCGCGTGGGCCACCGCCGGCAAGTGCAACAGCAGGTTGGTCGAGCCGCCGAAGGCCGCGAACACGGCCATCGCGTTGCGAACCGACGCGTCGGAGAGGATCCCGGCCATGGTGGTTCCGCGATTGTCCATCGCCATCAGCGTCTTGGCGCTCCGCTGGGCGACGTCGAGCCAGATCGGTTGTCCCGAAGGGGCCAGCGCGGAATGAGGCAACGCCATGCCGAGTGCCTCGGCAACCACTTGCGACGTGGCGGCCGTGCCCAGAAAGTGACATCCTCCGCCCTGCGAGGCACACACGCGGCATCCCAGCACCCGGGCGTCCTCCAGGCTCAGCTCGCCGCGGGCGAATCGGGCGCCGATCGACTGGATCTTGCCGGTGTCTTCGCCCTCGGTCGGCGGCAACGTCACGCCGCCGGGCACCAGCACGCACGGCAGATCATGGAAGCTTGCCAGGGCCATCATCATCGCCGGCAGGCCCTTATCGCAAGTGGCCACGCCCAGCACGCCCCGGGCGTTGGGCAACGACCGGGCCAGCCGGCGGAAGACCGACGCCGCGTCGTTGCGGTAGGCGAGGCTGTCGAACATGCCGGGCGTGCCCTGCGTGCGGCCGTCGCACGGGTCGGTGCAGTGACCCGCGTAGGGAACGCCGCCGGCCAGCCGAAACTCTCCGGCCGCGGCCGCCATGGCCAGCCCCAACTCGAAGTGCCCGGTATGATATCCCAAGGCCACCGGCGAGCCGTCGTCGGCCCGCAAGCCGCCCAGGTTGCTCAGCATCAAGTACTGCGGCCCGGCCAGGTGCTGCGGCTTCCAGCCCATGCCGGCGTCCTCGGTCATTCCGAATGCGTCACCACTGGGCCGGCCGCGGAGCATCTCGGCGGTCAGCGGCAACTCGCCAGCCGGGCCGGGGCCGTGCGTGGTGACGTGGTACAGCGACGAATCGCCGGAGTCCAGAAGATCGCGGGGGTCATGGGATGGCATCATGGGATTCCCGCCGGGGCAAACCCGGCGGCTCGCTGTTGTTTGTCCAAGATCATGTGGCGCGTGAGCGGAATTCTCACTCTCTGCCGTGTACGGCCGGGCAACTACTCAGTTGACGCCGGCCAAAACACCTTTGCCATTGTCGCCGCCAGCAGCGGCAGTGCAATGGCGGCGGCCAGGGCAACCGGCAACGCAACCGCGTGCCCCAACGCTGCATACACGGCCGCGATGCCCAAATTGCTCAGTCCGACCGGCAACAGAAACCGCCGCCACGAAAGGTCCGTGGTTCCTAGGAAGAGCACGCTGGCTTCGGCCAGCACGGGCACGGGCCGGGCCAGAACCAGCACCAACGGCCCGAAGCGGCGGCTCAGCGAGTCGGTCCGATCCAGGTCCTTCGCCTTACACAGCCACAAGGCCGCCGGCCGCCCCAGCCAGCGGGCCAACCCAAATGCCAGCCCCGCCCCGGCCGACATCCCGATCCAGCAAGCGGCCGTGCCCGCCCAGAATCCCAGCACGTTGCCGGCAAACGCACTGACCACGCTGGAGGGCACCGGCAGAAACACGTCAGTCGCCAGCAGGCCGATCGTCCATGCCGCAATGGTCGACGGCGAGGCCGCCGCATCGATCCAGCGGTCCACTTGCGCCTCGAGCGTCTCCCCGACCAGCAGAAACGGCACGATCGGAATCGCCAGAACCACGGCAGTCAGCACGATCGGCCGCAACAGCTTGTACATGGTTTGACTTGTCCTGCCGGGCGTTTTAGTATGAAGGGACCCGGGGTATGCGGTCTCTTCTGTTTCCGATTCTCAGGAAAACACGGGCTACCATGGGCACGATGTGTCTGGCCATCGCGAGTGCGCTCTTCTCGGCGGCAGTATTGCCGGACGACGTGCCCTCCGCCGTCGGGGCGGCCGTGCAGCGATTCGACCACATGGATCTCGCGGCCCGGCAGCAGTGGCTTCGCGGCATGCTGGATCGCTTGGATCACGCTAATCGCCTGGCGCCGGAACCGAACGGGGCCACCCATCAAGATAACCGGTACGACGCGCTGCTGCAAAAGGTCTCCCGGGGCCGGACGCCGTCGCCATCCGAGCTGGAGACGCTGTTGAAGACGATCGACGGGCGAGAGAAGGCGGCTATCGAGCAATTGGCGCGGCGGTTCCGGACCCAGGTGTATCAGACGTTTCGGCCGCAGCGGGGCACGTTTACCCGGCGTCGCATGGCGTGCAGTCGCGTGCTCGCGTCGTGGGAGGCAGCCGGCAGGCCGCTGGAACAACAGGACCTCCTGATCGACTGGCTGGAGTCGGCAATCCGCAGTTCCATGCCCGAGACGATCGCGGCCTTGCCCGAGGAGCCCGAGTTCGAGACAGCCAAGGCAGCCGATCCGCCGGTGAGCCGGCCTTCACCGCTCGACAGTATCAGCCAAGAGGTCGAGATCAGCCAAAAGGTCGAGCCGGAACAGCCCGCTGTTGAAGAAGCGACCGATTTAGCGCCGTTGCTGCTGCCACCGCCGGCCGTGCCGCCCCGAAGCCTTGCCGTGGTTGAGCCGGTCGCGGCCGAACCGATCGCCACGAGGAGCAGGTCGGCGGATCCTCCCGCAGCGGGCGGTTCCAGAGAACCGGTCTTGCTCCTCAGCGGCGAAGCCCCGCTCGTTGAGCCTCTTCCGCCGCAGCCGCCGGCGCCCGAGGCAACGCCGGAGGAACCGGTGACCGAGCCTGCCGTGCAAGTGACCGAGCCTGCCGTGCAAGTGACCGAGCCTGCCGTGCAAGTGACCGAGCCTGCCGCGCAAGTGGCCGAGCCTGCCGTGCAAGTGAACGTCCGTGAATTGGCCGCCCACATTGCCGGGGCCAACCTGGCGTTTCGGGCACTGGAAGCCGAACTCGATCGGCCGCAACAGTGGACCGCCCGGCAACTGGGGCCGCTGGTCGACCGCCTCAAGAACCTGGTGATTCGCAAGAACGATCTGGCAACGTTTCGCGAGCTGATCACGGATCGGCAACTTGCGGCGGCCGGTCGCCTGGAGTCGCCCCGGGCAGCCATCTCGCTGCTGGCCGCCAAGATCTACGAGGCCCGATCGAGAGCGGCAGGCCCCGAGTTTTCCGGCACGGAGGCGGCACGTCGGGCCGAGCTGCGGCATCTCGACGAGTTGTCGCGCGAGCTGGCCAGGTTGGCCTTCGGCCAGTAGCGCTGGAAACGCCCTCACTGCTTCCAGCGGATCGACATCAGGATATTGCCCGCAAAAAGCGACAGCACCGCGCCCCAGGGAAAAAGCAGCGAGAGCAGGTGTGCCAGCGCCACCAGCAGCACCAAGGGCAACGGCAGGGTCTCCAGCGCCAGGCGCGGCAGCGCGCCCACGACGATCGAGCACAGGCCCGCCAAAGCGACCACGGCCGTGTAGATGATCATCGGTTTTCGCGGCCAGGGCACGGCCGCCTGGAACGTTGCCCCCAACGGCAAGAGCATCAGGCCGAAGACGATCGCCACGTCCTGGGCGATGCTTTCCGGGCGGAGCCCATAGCCGACGGCCGCGACGATTGCCACCAACAGGCAACCGCCGACCCAGTTCGACCCGATTCGTTCGTCGCGCGACAGCGCCAGCCGTCCGAACGGGTGCAGTCGCAAGGCCAGGTTCGCCAGCGGCTGGGCCAGCCAGGTCACCAGCACGAACACCAGGTAGCCGGCAATCAGTGGCCAGAGCCACTTCGCGGCCGTCGGGTTGGCCTCCGCCACGCGACGGACAATCATGTAGCCGAACCACGCGCCCAGGATCACGGCCCATTGGCCCTGCGTGCCCAGCCGCTGCATCCAGAAGATGTATTTCAGAAAGCCGCGATAGACCGGGTTGAAGGCCTTGAGCGTCTCGACGGCGCCTGCCCGCGCCGATTCGAGCTCGGCGTCCAGCCGCAGGGCCTCGCGAAAGTGCTGCATGGCCTTGGCACGGTCGCCTTGCTCCAGATAGACCCAACCGAGGCTGGCATGCGTGCCGGCGTCGTCGGGGTCGACCGCCAGCGCTGCAATTAGTTGGTCCTCGGCCGAGGTCGCCTGGCCCAACTTGCGCAGGGCCTCGGCCCGCAGGTTCAGCGCGTCGACGTGCTCCGGGTCGAGGGCCAACGCCCGATCGGCCGCTTCCTTGGCCGCCTGCCACTGTTGCCGGGCGAATCGGATCTGGCCTTGCAGCACAACGTGGTCGGGCTGCAGCGGGTCCAATGCGATCGCCTCGGCGGCCGACGTCTCGGCCTTGTCGAGGTGACGCCGCAGGAACCAGACCCGCGCCAGCGTCGCGTGCGCAAACGGAACGTCGGGCCCCTGTCCCACGGCCTCCTGTGCCTCGCGGGTGGCCTCCTCGTATTGCTGTCGCGCCGCCAAACACCACGCCAGGACGGCATGGCCGAGCGGGCTGCCCGGATCCTGGGCGAATCCCTGGGCGATTTCCTTTTCCGCCTGTTCAAGACGCCCTTGCCTGAACAGCAGCCATGCCCGCTCGAAATGTGCTACCATCACAGATTCATGTATCTCAGCACGTCGTCGTAGATGCCGCCCTGGTTGCTGTAGAGCGCGTAGTTTCGGGCGGTGGAAAACCACTCGCGGGTGGTCGGCTTCAGCATCTTGGCGGCGGCCAGCAGGTCCTTGGTGCTCAAGGGCTTGGGCACGCCCAACTTCATCGCCTCGCGGAGCTTGCCCTCCACGGCCACGTCGACAATCGCCCGCAGATCGGCCCCGGAAAAGCCCTCCGCCTTTTTGCCCAGGCGGTCGAAGTCGAGGCTCTCGATCGGCTTGCCGGCGCAATGGATGCGGAGGATGGCCGCCCGGGCCGAAGCATCGGGCGGCGGGACGAACAGCACGCGGTCGAAACGTCCGGGCCGCCGAAAGGCCGGATCGACGTGCCAGGGGGCGTTAGTCGCCGCCAGGATCAGAACGCCCTCGTTGGCGCCTTCCAGGCCGTCCATCTCGGCCAGAAACTGATTGATCAGTTGGCGCCCGCTGCCGCTGGTCATGTCGGCTCGCCGTCCCCCCAAGGCGTCTACTTCGTCGAAGAACAGCACGCACGGCTTGTTGTATCGGGCTTGCTGGAACAGCTCGTGCAGGTTCCGCTCGCTGTTGCCCATCCACATGTCCAACACGTCGCTGATCCCGACCGAAAGGAACCCGGCGCGGATTTCGCCGGCCGTGGCCCGCGCCAGATAGGTTTTGCCGCACCCCGGCGGGCCGTACATCAAAATGCCCCCGCCGATCTGCTTGCCGTAGGCCTTGTACATTTCGGGATGTTTCAGCGGATAGATGATCTTCATGCCGATCTCATCCTTCAGGGCGTCCATCCCGCCGACGTCCTGGAAGGTGATCTTGGGCCGTTCGATCTCGGTGTTCGGCGCTGCCGAGGGCGCTTGCCACGACTCGCGGACGCGGCCCTCGAACAGCTCGCCGGCCTGCTCTTCCGGCACGACGCCCAACTGCAGAGCCAGGTCGTCGTCGCCCGCGTCGGGATCGATCTCGATGCCCAGCTTGTACTGGGCCACGGCGCCGGGCACGTCGCCGGTTTGCAGTAGCAGCCGGGCATAGAGCACGTGGGCCCGGGCCGGGGCGTCCTGCCGCTTGGCCAGGTGCTCGACGATGACCAGCGCCTGGGAGCTCTTGCCCTGCAGGTGATACACTTCGGCCAGGGCGATCTTCAGCGTCTGGTTCTCTGGGGCCATCGCCAGCGCGCCGCGATATTCTCTCTCGGCTTCCTCGAACCGCCCCAGCCCGGCCAGCGTTTGGGCCAAATGCTGCCGCAGCGGCAGATTGTCGGGCGAGAGCTTCAGCGCCTCGCGCAGCGACCGGATTGCCTCATCGCCGTGTGTCATCGTCATCTCGCAGGAGAGCCAAGCAAACACCCCCGCACTGCCGGGGAACGCCCATGATAGATCGTCCGCGGGAGGGGTGTCAAGGGGCCGGCGTCGCCCTGGTGCGATCGGCTGCCCTCGCCCCACTTGCAGGGGAAAAAACGGGGCAGAACCGCGATTCTACTTCGTCTGCCGCCCTACCCGTATTTGCGGTGAATCGGGCTGTCACGGATTTCGCTCGACCCGCTCGAAGACAAGTTCTACCGCATTCAGCCCAAACGTCTCCGATCGCTCATCTTTGCCGACCAGAAGCAAGAACACCGGATTGTCGCCCTCGACCATGTCCAGCACACCCAGGGGCAGAACATCGCTGGCTCGTTGCTCTTCGGAATACAGGTCCACCGGCTCCCCGATGGGACTGTCATGCTGATACAGCTGGACAACCCCCTGGTCGGGGCCGTAGAGGGCCTTGAGCCCGACCTGGTAGCGTCCGTCAGCGGGCATATCGCAAAGGAACGAAACATGGTGCGGGCCGAAGGCGTCTCGGCCTGTTGCCCTGAACGCCAGATGCCGAATCTGCTTGTCTCCAATCTGCGCCATCTGCTTGGCCAGCGTCGCGTTCTGCAACGAGAACGTGCGAATCGGGACGTTCCATCCGGGTGTGAAGACGATCCTCTCGGGGGCCACCACCCGGCGGTCCGTCGCAGCCGGTACGGAGGATTCGATGCCGGGCGGATCCAGAGAATAGAAGAAAGTCACGCTGGTGTAGTCCGTCAGGATCCTGTTTCCTTCCGGGCCGTGCTCGATGGTGAAATCGATGCTCTCGCGATAAGGATAGGTATCCGCGATCATCCAGCGATAACCGCCGGTGCGCCCCAGATACTTCTTGTATTCCAGGCAACCGCTTAGGGGCAGGGAGGTTCGGTCTTCCCAGCGGCCTGGGACGTCATACCATCCGCCGTTGAACGTCTCTTCCGAGCCCGTCCCGTAGGCAACCGGCTTCCCGTCGATGACGGCGAGGTCGTCACCTTCGAAGAAACCGGTATGGCCCGCGTGGAGACCTTGGGCTTGCTGGATCACGCCGACCACGTGTCCATGGCCGGTTGTCTTCAAGAAGGTATACGGCTCGCCTTGTCGCGTGGGATTCTCGCGACGCCAATGGGCGTAGAACCGTCCTTCGTCAGCGGCCTTGCCGACGGGGGACAGCGTAATCTCGGCTTGGGCTTCGAACGGCGGTCCCGACTTCCGCTCCGATACGAGTTCGATCCGGGCGGACCGCTCGAAGGGCATCGGGAAGAAGGCGTAGTTGACGCCGGCGGCGGTGCCGAGCAAGAGCGATCGAACGGCGGGCTCGCCGAAGCTGTATCCGAAGAAGTCCCCCACTGGGCAAGACACGGCCGGACTGGTTTCGCCGTCCCAGTACATTCGAAGGAGGATGTCCCTCTCCTTCCCGGCGAAGGCGTCGACAGGAGTGAGTTTCAGGCCGACGATTCGGCCCGGATTGCTTGTCTCGAATAGCGTTACCGATTCGCCCGGCCGGAGGGTCTCCCGTCGGGTTTCGGTCTCCATGGGGGTTGCCTCGGGAACAAGCCGGGCCGAGATGTCGGACCCGGCCGAACCGAATAGCTCACGTGCCTCGTCCAGGCTGCGGAGAAAATCGCCCGTCGGAGGATCCTGGTAGGTTTTGATTACGGTGCCCTTCGGGTATTTGGCATAGTTGATCTGGAAGAAATGGACAGTTTCGGTCTCAATGACGATCTGGCAGGATTGCTGGAACGGCAGCGGGACGTAGAAATAGCGCCCACCCGCCTCGGTTCCGACCATCGGCCGCAGGAAGGGTGGGTGGGCGCCCGTGAACATTTCGTGGATGTTCCTTTGAATACGGGGCGATGCCTCACCGTCGAAGTAGAACTTGATGATGCCGCGAGTTGGTTGGGACATGTGGAAGCGGGTGATGACCCCAGGTCCGTCCAGTTCGGCAATGACCTGGCCCACTTCTTCCTTCCGAATGAAGGAGTGCTTGCCGCTGAAGCCGTCGTCGTTACCGCCGGTCGGATCGCGGCTTGATACACAACCGACGCTCTCGAACCGTCTCAATCTGGGCAGAAGATCGAGGCGATACAGTTCGTTGATACCGGGGACCGGTTCTTCGTCAGCGTCAGCCGGACAGACGCCGATCAGGCCGGCGACGATGCTCAGAGCCACGATATGTCTGTACATCTTCACGGAGTTCTCCTATTGACGCTTGCACACTCAATGCCCGAGGGTGACCAACGGGAGCCCGACCTGTCCGGCCTCCCGTTGGCCGGCCTGGATCATTCACAATGCAAACACCGTTAGCTGGTGCCGGGGTGTCCTGATCCACTGACTCTTGCGACAAATCGTGATCTCTCTAACGCTTTGCGCAGATTGTCTTTGCAGTGTAGTTTGTCTTTGCAGTATACTATTGACGCTTGCACAGTCAATGCACGAGGGCGACCAACGGGAGCCAGACTTGTCCGGCCTCCCGTTGGTCGGCCTGGATCATTCACAATGCAAACATCAATAGACTTGGCTGCACGATTCTGCCAACCCGCCATCCGGCAGGAGCTGCCTCCCGAAGAGCGGCGGCGGGGGCTGAGATGCTGTGGTCGTACAAGGTCGCTGGGAGCTTTGCCGAGAACACGCCGCAACACAGCATGACAGCTCGTTGCGGAAGCGAAAGTCGAACCGGACGCTGGACCAGAACAGCCTCAGACATTGTGGAGATCATTTCATGACAAAGATGCGATTGTCGAGAATCGTCAACCGAAGATTGTTCGCGCTACTGGTTGTGGCGATGGTCTTGGGGGTTGGCGTTTGCTCTTACAGCGAAGACAGCCCGTTCTCCGCTCCCCCGAAGCCTCAGCCAGTCGCGCCACCGCCGGGGATCATGAGAGCAATGAACCCGATGGTCTCGCTGTCCGCCACGCAGAATTACTCGGCGTCCCGGGTCAGCTCGTACGAGCCCAAGGGGGGGCCTCGCGACAATGTCTGGGTCCCCACGGACGGAAGCGAAATGACGTTGGCCGAAATCGAAGGCCCGGGAGCCATCACGCACATCTGGACGACTCATCGCGGGACCGGCCGAGACCTGATTCTGCGAGCGTATTGGGACGGGAGCGACCATCCCAGCATCGAGGCGCCTTGGGGCGATTTCTTCGGCGTGGCCATGGGCGTCAACGCTCTGATGAACAGCCTGCCTATCCAGGTTTCGTCAGAAGGACGCTCACGCAATTGTTGGTGGTACATGCCCTTCAATGAGTCTGCCCGGATCACGGTCAGCGCGACACGCAGCGAAGAGAACCTCCAGCGCTCAACCGTGCCGATGTACTTCTACATCGACTACCGAGTGTATGACAGCCCTATCGAGGACCTCAACTACTTCCACGCTCGCTTCATCGAGACCGATCCCGCGCAGCGTGGCCAGCCGGTCACGCTTGCGCAGATGGAAGGGGACGGCCACTTCGTCGGCGTCGTCATGGGGCAAAGAGGTCGCACTCCCGGGTGGTTCGGCGAGGGCGACGATATGATCACGGTGGACGGCAAGCTTTCCTTCTGGGGCACGGGCACCGAGGACTATTTCTGTGATGCATGGGGATTGCGTGTTTTCAGCAATCCTTACTACGGGGCTCCCGTTGTGGAGGGAAGAGAGGTGGGGGATCGTCTGAGTGTCTATCGGTTCCATATCGTGGATCCCATCCCCTTCCGAAAGTCGTTCAAGTTCGAGATTGAGCATTGGCCGTGGATCAGTCCTTGGCCAAACACTGGCCGAGACTACTTCTCAAGCGTGAGCTTCTGGTATCAGAAGAGCCTTCACAAGGCGTGGCCGAGGCTCAAACGGATCATTTCCAACGAGCCATGGGATGAGCACAAGGGGCGTTGGCACGTTGAAGACGCGGTGGAAGCGGAATCCCTGAAGGTTCTTGCACACGAAAGCAGCGCAGAAGGGAGTCCCCAGCCAACCGTTCAATGGGAGATGCCCAATCTGAGCGGGGATCACATGCTTGCCTTCGACTCGGGTGGCAAAGGCAAGTTCTCGCTGGCGATTCCCGTCGGGGAGCCGGGCGTCTACACCGTCGCCCTGTACTACACTCGGGCCCAGGATTTCGGAAAGGTGCAGTTGCGTGTCAACGGTCGGATTGTCGGCGACTGCGCGGACACATTCAAAAAGACCGATGACCTGACACGTCCGATCTGGCCGCCCAAGCGGTTTGACTTTCACGATGTGCGTTTGAAGCAGGGAGAGAATGTCTTCGAGTTTGCGGTCGAGTCAAAGAACCCTAAGTCCACAGGGTACAAGATGGCGATTGACTGCTTGGTATTGAAATGTGAAGAATAGAGAGGTGTTCTCATGCGAATCCCCATTGGCCTGTTCGTGCTGTTGTCACTCGTGGCTGCCGCTTGTGGGGCCGATGGGACGGTCGGCAAGCGGCCCTATGAAATGGACTGGGCAAACCGGTTGCGGGACGATCACCCGCCGTTGGTGGATTTCGAGGACATGGCTGGCTGGACGGTGAAGACCGCCGACTCCGCGGCCAGCATCGTCCGCACGCGCGAGCAGCGGTTGTGGGGCACGTACGTCGCCAAGTTCACCTACCGCGCCACCAACGGCGGACCGACTTATCGGATTGCACCGCCTCATCCGCTGAAGATCTCGCAGCCGTTCGATGCGGTGAGCCTGTGGGTGTACGGCAACAACTGGTCGTACGCCCCCGACGCGAGCACGCCGATGGTGTCGATCACGGCGAGATTCCTTGACGCACAGGGCCGCCCAGTGAACGTGCCGCTGACCACCGTGACTTGGGAGCAGTGGTTCCTGTGCAGCCGGCGTCTGACTCCCGAGCAGATCGCGATGGTAAAGGACGGAGCGAGCTTCGTGGGCTTGGACATTGCCAACGGGCGGAACAAAGAGGATCGTGTGCTGTTTTTCGACAACTTGGCGGTCTTCACCGAGCAGTTTCCCCCGCTGACCTTCGAGGCGCGCCCGAATCGCGGGATCGCCATGTTTCCCGGCCAGGGCAGTGGGACCAACACCGGGCCGGATATCCTGCCGTTCCCGACCAGGCCGGAGACGATCCTCCCCGACAATCTTGTCCAAGACTTCCGGATCACCGTGACACGGGACGGCGATTGCTTTGTCTTCAAGTACGCCGGCAGCGACGGGACGCTTACCTACACACTGACGCCAAATACGGGGACATGGTCGGATGTAACGGTCTGCTGGGGGCAGGGGCCGATGATCCGACCGCTCGTCGAGGGCGGAGTGCGGCTCTCGGTCGATGGCAAAGCGGTGGCGCCTGAGAAGCTCGACCTGTTGGAGACGAGGTTGGAGGATCAGAAGGTCATCTCCAGGTGGAAGGCGAGCGCGGAGAACGTCTCGACCGAGGTGACGTACACGTTTCGCCTGCGGAACAAGTCGCTCGTTATCGACACCGTTTCGCCGGGAGGGAATGTGGCGGAGGTGCGGTATGGACACGCTGAGGGGCTCGACGACCCGCGCCTCGTGACTAACCCTTTCTATCACTACGGCGATCAGGCGACGGACCGCCCGGCGGTGGCCATCAGCGGCTCTGCGGACAAGCCGCTGTTCCTGACAGGTAACACCGACTGGTACCTCTCGAATGCCTCCGTTCCCTTTTCGGCCAACGCAGTCAAGGACGGCCGGACGAGCTACCAGGGCGGCGTGCGCTACATCCACAAGACCGACGGGAAACGCAACGATTGTTTCGAGCGGTTCTTCGTCACGCTGTCGCCGCGGTACGAGGAAGTTCTGCCCACGCTGCCCAATCCGAAGTCGCCGTACATGCACATCACCGGGACGCACGTCTGGCGCGCGCATGGAGCAGGGAACCGCAAGAACGACGCGGCATATTGGACCAACATCCGGCGCCACGGGATGCACCAGTGCGTGATTACCGACCATGAAACGGGTTGGCGCGACGGCGGCGAAAGCTTCACCTTCCGTACCAAGGCTGCCCCAGGCAAGGGCGGCGACCAGGGACAGTACGCCTATGCCCGCCTGATGCAGGACGAGCTCGGGTTCGTCTACGGCCCTTACAACAATTACACCGACTTCGCGCCGGTCAACGAATTCTGGAGTTTCGATCTGATTAGCCGTACCCCCGACAACCAGCTTCAGGGCGCGTGGATGCGCTGCTACGCCCCCAAGCCCGCGCGGGCGGTGGAGTATTGCGCGAAGCTGGCGCCGATCATCCAAGAGAAGTTCCGCTTCAGTACCGCGTATTGCGATGTGCACACCGCCGTCGCGCCGTGGGACCGGGTGGACTATGACCGCCGCGTGCCCGGCGCGGGGACCTTTGCGGCGACGTTCTACAGCTATGGCGAGATCATGCTGCACCAGAAGAACGCCTGGAAAGGCCCAGTGTACTCGGAAGGCAACCATCACTTCTACTACAGCGGCTTGACAGACGGCAATTACGCGCAGGATCGCGGCTACGATATTCCCAACAACCCGTGGCTGGTGGACCTCGACCTGCGGAAGATGCATGATCTGGACTGCAACTTCGGCATGGGCTCCGAGAGCATGTTCTACAGCAAGCACACGCCACGGGCGGCGGGCCGGGAGGGGAAAGACGCCTACACGGACCGCTTCCTCGCGGCCACGGTCGCCTTCGGGCATCCCGGCTTCCTGTGCAGCGGCGGCATGGACAAGACGCTGCGCGGATACTACCTGATCCAGCAATTGGCGGGCAACTACACGTTATCGCCGGTAAAGAGCATCGGCTACCTGGACGAGACGGGGCGGCTGCTGGATACCTCGACGGCGGTTGCCTCGGGCGCCTTCCGGCGCAACCAGATCGTGACGGAGTACGCCAACGGCACAGTGACGATGGTCAACGGAAATAGCACGGAGCGGATGAAGCATGGAGATTGGGACCTGCCGCCCAATGGCTACAGCGGGCAAACGCAGGACCGATCCGTCTTCGTCGCCAGTACGGATTCCGGCCCCGGCACACCGCGCTACGATTACTGCATCTCGCCCGCCTACATCTACATCGATGGTCGCGGCCACTTCACACGACAGGACCAAGCCGCCTCGGATGGTATCGGTATCTGCCGCGTTGTCGGCGAGCGGCACTGGGAGATCATTTCCTATCAAGGCGCCGACTGCGGGTTCAAGCTGCCCCCGGCAAAGGCTGTGGCCATGGACAAGGGCTGCCGGGAGATCGGGCCAGCAGCGTTGCGAGTTTCGCGGGGGCTGACCTATGTCGTGCCTGTGGAGGGGGCTTTCAGCTATCTGCTGACCGCCGCGACCGCCGAGCCGCTTGTTCCCGCCTTGCGGCCGGACCTGCGCGACCGGGTCATCGCCGGGGAGACGGTGCCGGTCACGCTCGGCAAAGAGCATACTGTCCAGATTCCGGCTGACGCTAAGCCCGGGCAGCGGATCTGGCAAGTGTTGGAGGGGCAATGGCTCGATTTCACCGTCGTGCCGCTGGCAGACGTTGAGCCAACGCTCGTGGGCACCCATCTGAACCTCCGCTTGCGCAGCAATCTCGCCCAGCAGGCAACGTACCGGGTGGAGGTGCTCGGCCAAACCAAAGAGGCGGAAGTAATACCGGATCGGCCGATGGAAGCGACGTTCGACCTTGGCCCGCCGACCGGCGAGAGCGCCGAACGGCTGGCCATCACACTCAGGGTCGGTCAGCTCACGCAGAAGATCGAGTGGGGGCTGCGAACGGCATGCAAGCCGTTGATTCTGGTCGCGCTGCCGACGCACTACGACACCGGAATGTGTGTGCGTGGCGGCCGGGAGACCGACGACTTCGGCACGACGCTCGGCCACGTCATCTCGCGTTCCGTCGCCTGCGGGGGGGCCTCCAAGCAAGCCGTCTTCATGCACCCGCCCTACCGGGGCCACGTTGGTTACACCTTTGCGATGTATGACGCGGTGACGCTGCCGAAGGACCAGCCCGCCGCTTTCCGCGCTGTCGTGGGCAAAGCCGACGGTAGCGACCTCGCCGACGGGATCCTATACGAGCTCGCCGTCATAGACGCTTCCGGCGCGAGGACCGTGGTCGCCGAAAGGACCGTGTCGCGGCACGAGTGGCTGCCAATCGAGGCCAACCTCTCGAAGTGGGGCGGGCAGAAGGTGCGAATCGAACTGGTTTCCGATGTCGGCAAGCAAGACAATTCCTCGGGCGACTGGGCCTGCTGGGCCGAGATGCGCATCGAGAGCCTGCAGCCGGTACTGCAGCGAACCCTGGAGCTACGATGATCGCCATCACGAGTCTGGATCATCTTCAGGCTCAACGCAAATAGCAAATGCCGGTCAGCGCGTTCACCACAGTCGCCAATCTGGGAGGTCGAGAATGATCGCACGTGCCGTTCTGATCGCAGCCGCAGCGACCGCGAGTGTCGCATGTCCGGTTCCGGGCAAAGAAACCACGGCGCCGCGGGGCTTGGATGTGGGCCGGGAAATCGAGGCCATGGTGGAGGCCGACTGGATAACGCGGGATCGGCTGTTTGCAGCCGCGAATATCACGCCTGGCGAACCGGTGAAGGTGAACACCCTGGGGGTTACGACCGTCCAGGACGCAACCGGCGCGGTCGACGGGATCAAGAACGGCCGTTTTGGATTTCACGTGGCGGTCGGCGAGAGAGACCCGTGGTGGCAGGTCGACTTAGGCAAGGACTACCGGCTGGACCGCGTCGTGATCTACAACCGGACCGATGGAAATCATGCACCACGCACTCGGCATATCGGCATCGGGGTTGCCGGTAATGCACACCCCGACCGGTTTGAAACGGTGTACCGGCACGACGGCACGGTGTTCTTGGGCGTGAAGGAGAGCAAGCCGCTGGTCGTCCGTTTCGACGAGAAGAACGTGACGGCCCGAATCGTGCGCCTTTTCGTGGGCGGGGAATGCCATCTTGCGCTGGATGAGGTCGAGATCTACTCGTCGGCCGACCCGGAGCGGAACATCGCTCTGGGCAAACCGGCCGATCAGAAAAGTGTCAGCCGCCATTCGGTACCCGGCACAGCCGGCCAGACGCCGCCTCCTGTAGCGCCGACAGACGGTGGTTTCCGACTCGCGCATACCCGGGACATTATTCAGCGGGCGGGCGTTCTGGCAGCCCGATTGCATGCCGGGGCCGATCCCGACCGGATCAATCCGCTGGTCGCCAACATCGGGAAACTCGACCGTCGTTTGGCCGCATTGGAGGCCCAGCCCGACGTACACAATCAGGTCCGTAAGCACGTCTACTTCGAGGCCCGACGACTGCTCCGCAGCATCGCCTTCTGCAATCCCTTGCTGGACTTCGACAGGTTGTTGTTCATCAAACGCCACCGGGGCAGCCTGCCTCACATGTGCGATCAGTACTATGGTTTCACGGCCGTGCCCGGTGGAGGCCTATTTGTGTTGTCGGATCCTCTCGGCGAGCATCCCGCACTGGCAAACCTGCTGGAACACTCCGTGGTGGAGGACGGTCGCCTCAAGGGCCAGGCGCTCCTGCCGGGAGCGTTTCTCTCGCCGGAGTTGTCGTACGACGGCAAGACAATCCTCTTCGCTTACAGTGAAAACCGCCAAGCCATGCAGTCGTGGGACGAGGTGTGGCCACCGACGAAGAGCAGCAGGAAGTGGACTCCCACCGACTGCTATCACATCTTCCAGGTGGACGCCGACGGCAACCACCTGGTGCAGTTGACCGACGGCCCATGGGATGACTTCGATCCCTGCTTCTTGCCGGGCGGCCGAATCGTGTTCATCTCCGAGCGGCGCGGGGGGTACGTTCGCTGCGGAATTCGGGCATGCAGGAGCTTCAATTTGTGCTCCATGCAACGCGACGGAGGCGACATCTTCCCCATTAGTTACTTCGATACGAACGAATGGCATCCGAGCGTAAACAACGAAGGGATGCTGGTCTATACTCGCTGGGATTACATCGATCGCAACACAACGATTGCTCACCATCTATGGACCTGCTACCCCGATGGCCGAGATCCCCGTGCACCGCACGGCAATTATCCGGTGCGGCGTGGAGATCGGCCGTTTGCCGAGTTGAGCATTCGGGCGATACCCGGCTCGCATCGGTACGTCGCCACGGCGGCTCCGCACCACGGGCATGCCTTTGGATCCCTGGTGCTGATCGATCCACGGAACCTCGACGACAACTGCAACTCCCAGATCGTGCGTCTGACGCCCGAGGTGCCTTTTCCGGAAGCCGAGGGTCCGATTCGCGAAAACGAGCAATACGGCACACCCTGGCCGCTCGGCGAGGACGACTACCTATGCGTATACGATCGGCAGGCGAAGAATCACGGCATCTATTGGGTCGATCGCGACGGCAACAAGGAGTTGATTTACCGGGACCCCGCTATTCTGTGTGTCAGTCCCATCCCGCTTCGCCCCCGGCTCGTACCGCCGGTGCTGCCTGAACAGACGGTTCAGTCGGCCGCCGCGATGAGCGAGGCGGGCAGAGACCGGCCGGCGACCGTCGCGCTGATGAACGCCTACGACAGCGATTTCCCGTGGCCGGAAGGGACTGAAATCACGCACTTGCGGGTGCTACAGATATTGCCCAAGTCGACCCCCTCGCGGAACACGCCGCGGATCGGCGTGGCCGAACAGACCAACGCCCGGGCTGTGCTCGGCACCGTGCCGGTGGAAAGCGACGGGAGTGCTTACTTCATAGTCCCGCCGGGCAAGTTGATTTACTTCCAGGCGCTCGACTCCCGAGGCATGGCCGTCCAGTCGATGAGGACTGCTACGTACGTCCATCCGGGCGAGCAACTGACGTGTCAGGGCTGCCACGAGCACAAGCATAAGACGCCGAGCCATGCCGCGGACCCACCCTTGGCTCTTCGGCGTCGGCCGTCGCCACTCATCCCTGATGTGGAAGGCTCCAACCCATTCAACTATGTCCGCCTCGTGCAACCGGTGTTGGATCGCAATTGCGCCGCATGTCACCGGGAGCAGAAGGCACTCGATTTGAGCGGCGCAATTCAGTATCTCCCCTGTCCGCGGGACAAGCATAAGAGATGCTGTTATACCCGGTCCTATAACAGTCTGGCCGAGAAGTACGGTTTCTACTTCCATGCGCACAGCAGTTGGCTTTTCGGGTCATCGCCCGCGAGCACAGCCAGTCGAACGACCCCAGGCCGATTCGGCGCTCGGGCCTCCAGGCTGCAGGACTACCTCGACCAATCACACTATGGCGTGAATCTCTCCGAGGAAGACTTCCATCGAATCGTCCTCTGGCTCGACTGCAACTCCGAGTTCCTTGGGGCCTATGAAGAGGCCGAAGCCCAGGCCCGGGGCGAGCTGGTCACGCCGCGACTGAATTGACGGGGGCACGGTAGCGTAAGGTTATAGCGTGAGGTTATTGACGCCTGCACTCTCAATGCGCGAGGGTGACGGACGGGATGAGATCATCCTCGGCACCACGTTGGCGGACGATGACGGAAAGGTGCTTTGGCGGAAGCAGGCTCGGAACCATGCCGATTGCACGGCGATTTTTCAGCCCTTCACGAAGCCCGGTCCGGCAGTATTGATCAGCATATGCAATTCCGGTCCCGCTTGCTGCCTTTCCGCATCGGCTGAGACGATCTGGGAGAAGACCACTAAGGAATACGAAGAGCGCGTCCGCAGTCGGCTCCATTGGGGAACGAGCAAGTCTCATGTTGCGGTGCAGGCATTCGCCGTCGACCTCTGCGGCGATGAACGAGATGAACTCGCCCTCTACCAGCCGTACCACGGCGAGTCCATCATGATCTTCACGCAGCCGGATTCCGAAGGCCGCAAGAAGACTTACGTCCATCAGAAGAACGCCTACAACATCCACAGCTACTTCTGATTCTCTTGCCCATGGAACGAAGACTGCACTTTCTGAGAAGACATCAATAGGAGACTCCCAGTGATGTATCCAAGACTCCTGGCGTTTGTTCTGGCGGGTTGCACTTTTTTGCCTGTTGAATGGACTTTGGGGTCGTTGGCCCGTGCCGGAGAGCCGCAGGGCGAACAGCGGCCGTTCAACTTCGAGGATGCCTCGCGCAACGTGCCGAAACCACGAGAGATCTACGCGTACGTCAAACGGGACATGGTCCCCGCGGACTTGAAGATCGTCTCGGACGAAATCGTCACGAGCGACACCGATCCCTCGAAGAAGCTCCGCAAGATCACGGCCCATTTCAACAGCCTCAGGCTGGAAGGACGTGTGTGGGGCCATCCGTGTGTAATCCTGATGCCGGCCGACAATGCCATCAATCTCTCGCCCGAACGCAAGGGCAAGGTGGTCATCGTCGGCTCGCCGGGTTGGTCCATGTTTCCGGCGCACGTCGAAAAGTACGGCGAACCGATCGCGACGCGCACCGGATATCCGACGATGGTCCTCAGTAGTCCGGGCGTCCATCCCGACGGTTCGGGCATCGAAGGGAAGAACATGAACGTTCTCACCAGGATGCGGCGCAAGACGGGCACGAACGTCTACAACATGAACTGCCAGTTGGCGCTGATCTACATCCGGGCGATGGACGTGCTCGAGAAAGTGCTCGATGTCGACAGGGTGAAAGCCGTCATCGGGGGCCATTCGAAACGAGGACGTAGCGCCACGGTCGCCGCCGCTATGGACGCGCGTGTGGCTTCGCCCATCATCATGGGCAACGAGAGCGTCTATCGTACGGACCAGGTTCAGTGGCACCTTTCGTTCCACCATGCCTTCTTTCAGGACCAAGTCAACGTGCCTGTCTTCTATATCGGGGCCACCAATGAAGGCGGCTACAACATGTTCAACATCAACCTGATGCAGGAACGTCTCGCACAGCCCATGACGACCGAGATGATCCCGAACTACCGGCACTACAACTTCCACGAAGTGCAGTTCATCGACTTCATGATGTGGGTCGTCCACATATTCGACGGCCGGCCGATCAGCAAGATCATCGACATGAGTCACGAGTACCGAGACGGACGCAACTACTATCGTGCCAAGGTTCAGAGCAAGGCAAAGATCCAGCTCGTTCGAGCGTGGTTCGTCTACGCGCACAACCCCGAATGGCGTGATTTGACGTGGTTCGAGTGGCTCATGAGGAAACAGGACGACCACTATGAAACGTCGGTGCCGGGCCGCAAACCGGACGCTTATATGATTGAGGTGGCCGACACGGCGATGGGATTCCCGGGCTACGTGACCAGCCTGCCGGTCAAACTGACCAACGCGCCCGTCAAGGATCGGGAAGCTGGCAAAGCCGGTTGGATGGGACCGCCCGAGCCGGAGCGATAAAGCGGCC
This sequence comes from Pirellulales bacterium, assembly GCA_016935315.1. Lineage (GTDB taxonomy): Bacteria > Planctomycetota > Planctomycetia > Pirellulales > Thermoguttaceae > JAFGRD01. Next base: position 115,174 of record JAFGRD010000028.1, on the reverse strand, counting down.
GCTCGACGGCGGGGGACGGCCAGCCAGCGGCACGTTATTCCCGAGGCAGCGCCCCGCGCCAGCCCGCGGCGAGCTGCCGGCCGAGCCGCTCGACCAGCGTGGCGTATCCCGCCTCCCCCGCGACGTTGTCGTTGCCCTGCGGGTCGGTCTCGTAATCGTACAGCTCGCGGGCAAGCACCTCGCCGGTCTTGTGATCCCGCCATTCGGTGTACCGGTAGCGGTCGGTCCGCATGCTGTAGCCCATCTGCCGGATATGGTCCTCTGCGGGGTAATGGCCAGGACGAGGATACTGGCTGAAGGCCGCCGCCTTCCACTTCTGCCCCGGATCGTTCATCAGCGGCACGAGACTCGTGCCCTCCAGGCGGTCGGGCACCGGCAGTCCGCACAATTCGCACAACGTCGGGTAGATGTCGACGAATTCCGTCAGCCCATCGGTCCTCGCGCCCGTGTTCGACTGACCCGGTGCGCTGATGATCATCGGCACGCGCGTGGCGATCTCGAAGTTCGTCATCTTGCCCCAGAGGTCCTGCTCGCCCAGGTGCCAGCCGTGGTCGCCCCAGAGAACGACCACCGTGTTGTTGCGGAGCCCCAGCCGGTCCAGCTCGGCCAGGATGCGTCCCACCTGAGCATCAACGTAGCTCACGCACGCCCGATAGGCCCGCAGCGTATCGCGCAACAGCGGTTCGGGGAACGGCCCCTCGGCCGGGACATCGCTATACGCACGAAACTCGCCCGACTGGTGCAGGGCCAACTGCGGAGCGTTCTTGGGATGGAAGCGATTGTCGGGCAGCTTGATGCTCTCGATGGGATAGAGATCGAAGTACCGCTTCGGAGCGACAAACGGGAGATGCGGCTTGAGGAACCCACAACCGAGAAAGAACGGCGTGTCTTCCTCCTTGAACCGGCGTAACAGCTCGACGATCCGGTCGGCCGTCTTGCCGTCGCACAGCACGTTGTCGGCCACGTCGGGCGCCTCCCAACTGGGGCCGTGGACACGGGGACCTTTGCGCGAGCCCAATTCCAACGTGCTCCCAGTCGCCGGATCTTTCCTGCCTGGGGACCGTGTCGTACGAATCCCCTTGTTTTCGAGTTCCTTGCGCGTCTCTGCTATTCGCCCGAGAATCTCGTCACTGATGTAGGTAGGGGCATTCGGTCGCACTTGGGGCACACTCCATGACTGCCGATCGTCGAGGCCGCGATGATAGATCTTGCTGATGGCCTGCGAGTGATAACCATGGTTCTTGAAGTGTTGCGCCACCGTGACCACATCGGGCACACCCAGACGGAAATGCCGCCTTAGATCGTGCACTTTGGTCGAGTCGGGCCGAAGGCCGGTCATCAACGACGCCCGCGATGGGTTGCAGACTGCCTGCTGGCAGTAAGCCCGGTTGAACAGCGTTCCCCGGCTTGCCAGCCGATCGATGTTGGGTGTGTGCATGTACTCGAAGCCATAGCAGCCCAACTCGGGCCGCATGTCGTCCACGGCGATGAACAGGACATTGTAGCCGTCCGGCCTTTCGGCATCCGTCTCTGCGGCATCCACGACACACGCAAGAACGAGCGCCGGCAGCAGGACCCACGCAGCCCGGCCGACCACGCAGCGCGCGTGCTGATGCGCACGACGAAGGCTTGAAGACTTACGGCGAATCTGGCGGGGCATGTTTGGCTCCCAGGGGATTGAGCGTGCAAGGGCGGCTACGACCACCTGCTTTTCTCGGCGACAGGATCAGCCTTTCGCCCCATGTGGCCCGTGAGTCGAAGCGGATGCACGCAAGATGCTCTTCCTCTCCATTCTCCCCGATGAAGGCTTCTCACGATGCGTTTCACCGATTCAGTAGAGTCGGTTTCTCGCGCGATTCCTTTGAAGATGCCGACCGGCCTCGGGAAAGGCCGAACTACTCTCCGTCGCGTATCCAGACGCGTGACAAAGAGCTGGGTTTTCGATTGTTGCGCAGGTAGTAAGGAATTGCCATTAGAGCGGATTGATCGCTCCAAACGCTTGTCAGGACAACGGTGCCGTGGAGCAGATCTGCACGCCACTCGGCTTTCAACTCGGCCGTTGACGACAGGACCGCGTCTGGATCTTGGTCCACTTCCTCGACGGCGTAGATCAGCGGGCCACGCCGCAGCGCGACGCGGTCGCGCGTTGCCTCGATCTTGTCGACGCCTTTCACTCGCTGAGCCTTCATGGGAAGCGTCAAATCGATGCGATCGCCTGCCTTCCACTTGCGATGGACGACCACATACCCCTTCTCGATCGGCGGTGTGATTGTCTGGCCGTTCACGGAGATGGAGGCAATCCCGTCAGACTCGGGCGAACAGGTGTACAAATCGCTGACGCTATGTCTTGGCGAGCGAATGCGTACGCCGAACGTTCGGGCGGATTCCGGATTGACCGTAATCGACACGTCACCGCCCCACGGATAGTCCGTCCTCTGGGTCAGCCCGACCTGAGTGCCCGCCACGTCACCGACCTGAGTGGAACCGCCGATGAACAAGTTGATGTACACGTTCTGGTCGTCTCGGGCGTACGTCCATGTGGGCAGCATCAGGAGCGTGAGCGGGATATTGCCAACACAGCAAGGACAGCCGTGCCACTCATATCGCGGGCGTCGTTCGTCAAGTGGGTTCTGGTAGTAGAACTTCTCGCCGGCCAGATCAATCGATCCGAGCAGCGCGTTGTAGAGCGTCTCCTCGTAGAGGTCCGCGTATTTCGCGTCGTGGTGAATCAAACAGAGTCGATGTTGGAATTGGACTTCGCCGCAACTGGAGCATGACTCGCAATAGGCGTTGTGGCGGAGCGAATAGTCGGGCCCAAAACCCTCGGACGTCTCGCCACTTCCGATCCCGCCCGTTACGTAATACTTGCGATGGACGATGCTGTTCCACAGTGACATCACGGCGCTCTGGTAATCGATGTCCCCGGTTGCCAGCACAACGTCGGCCATGCCGGTGTAGGAATAAGAAGCACGTACCGCATGTCCCACGGCTTCATACTGTTGAGTGACAGGGACGTGGCTTTGATCGTACTCGCTTCCGTCCTTGCGGCAGTCAAGTAAGAACTTGCCGAGAGCCAGGTATTTGTCCCCTTTCCCGCCGCCTTCCACATCGCCTACGAGCCGTCCGAAACGAAACAGGGCCATCTCCATGGCTTGATGTCCGTCGTACCAGGCTTGTTTGGGCGACGGGCCGATCTGTTCGTCCCAACAGTCAGCCAGCTTTTTCGCTGCATTGTACAGGCGCTTGTCGCCACCGCCCGTCTGCTGGTAATGCGCGGCCGCAGCGTCGAGAAAATAGCCGGCCACATAACCTTCATGATCGCCGCGGTGCCGGGGCGACCATCGCTGGCGGTCGCTTAAGGTGAATGCCGTTTGAATGTATCCATCAGGTTCCTGTGCGGCCAGCACCTTGGGAATCCAGTCTTCCAGAGTGCTCCGCATCTGTTGCTGGGCGTCCAAGATCTCGGGGTCTCCGCGTGGGTCCACCATTAACGCAAAACACATGGCTTCGATCGTGTTATAGACCCAGGCGTTGGAGAATACATAGCCGCGATGCGCTTCATGCGGCTCGCCGGCCAGCTTCTGCGCGGCTTCCAAGAAGTTGTTGATCCCCCCTTCTCTCAGGTCCGGATCGTTGATTTTGCGAATGCAGTGCGGTATCCAGTGCACGATCAGAGCCTTGGCCCGATCATTCCACAACGGGTTGTCAATTGTGTACCTGGACATGTCGACCATGCACAGAGGCTCCGCGGGAGGCGGGTCGATGCATAAGACTTTCTGTGTTGACGAGCCGCTTTGATCGCCGGCCGTAGCGTTCAGTTTCAGAACGTAGTCGCCGGGCTGCGAGCAGCTTGCCGTGGTGCACAGACTGTTCGGATCAGCGAAGGAGACATTGCCCGGGCCCGATTCCTTTGACCAGCGAGTGCTGACGGATCCTCGTTTTCGGGAGAGCAGTTGAACCGCACCGTCGAGGTGCGTCTTGCCTCCTACGACAACAACACGGTCGATGCCCGCTGTCACTCGCGGTGGAAACTCCGGAGAGTTGCCGGAATCGTAGACCTTCCACTCGAGGATTCCCGTCGAATAGGCGCCATCCCCGTCCATCTCCAGTTTCAGGCGTGTCGTTGTGATTTCTGCGAACGTCGTGGCGCTGTACTTGTCCTTCTCGATGGTCAGGCCGCTTGTTGTTTCTGCCGGTGCAAACTTGTCGCCGTCCCAGTAAAGCAGCCGGCAGGATGTTGGGAATCGCACGCCTTGGCGGTCGTTCCACCAGTAGACGTCGATCCTATTCGTGCTAATCGGCTGCCGCCACTCGTACTGCACCCACTGCGTACCGCGCCGCGGCCAGTTGCCGTACTGGCCGTGATGCCTGTCATTGGAATCGCGCGGATCGAATCCGTCGTTGATCGCGGCAAGCGTTTCGTGGCCTGAGACGTACGATGTCGACGGTGTCGCCGCCACCGCGAGATTGACCGGCTGAGCTTCTTCGTCCCGAGCCGAACAAACGTGGCAAAGACACATCCACGTGAAGATCATGACATGAAAGGCGAGGATGGAATGTCTCATCGAGTCAACTCCTTGCAGGTTCAGGTGTGTCGAAACAGCACTCGCATTGCGAGCCAACCTTGTCTTGTTGACGGTCGCCATGCCGACATCAATAAGCGGAGGTCGCTTCCAAAGAACACTCTGTTCATGTCGACGTCGTTTCTTCTCAACTTCTTGTGTTGTTCCGGGGCGGCTTCAACTGTCTGGGGCGTCTCTCCGGTTTCTTGCCGGCGTTCGCCCGGTGCGGGCCGTAGACGTCCCGCATCACCGCTTTGACGTGCTCCGGCGAGTCGCGATGCTCGAAGGCGGGCAACAGCGGATCGTTCGACTTCACCATTGCCTCGGCCAATTGCCGACGCATCCTGTCAGTCACGCGTTGGAACTCTGAATCGGCAGCCAGATTGTGCAGGCAGTCCGGATCTTGCTGTAAGTCGTACAACTCTTCCTGTTCGCGGTAACGGAACATACGGACCCGCTCGGCGATGAACGGATCGTCGTCGGCCGCTTCGTTCATGGCCTTCATCGTCAGCCCCTCGTTGTTGTTCCGGTACCAGTACGTGCCATCGCTCCAGGCGTTGAAAATGTACCCGAAACGACTGTCCTGAATGCAGCGCATGGGCACGGCAGCGTTTCCCGCTTTCTTGTCGATCTGCGTGAACACGCTGTCGCGGCCCACCTGCGGCTCGCCGTGCAACAGGGGCAGGAACGTGCGGCCGTCCAGCCCGCGGGGGATCGGCAGATGCAGCGCATCCAGCACCGTGGGGAAGAAGTCGATTCCGGAAATGAAATGCTCATGATTCTCGCTTCCCGGTTGGACCACACCCGGCCAGCGGACGATCCAGGGCGTGCGCGTGCTGGCCAGGTAGGCGTTGCACTTGGCAAAGGGGATGGCGATGCCGTTGTCGGACAGGAACATGACCAGCGTCCGATCTGCAAAGCCGGACTCCTGCAACGCCTGCAGCACTCTGCCGAAGGTGTCGTCACAGCGGCGCACCGAGTTCAAGTAGTAGCTCAACTCCTGGCGGACGCCCGGCAGGTCAGGCACGAAACCGGGGACCGGCACCTGATCGGGCTGATAGGTCCGCGACGGCTCGACGGCGCCTTGGATCGGTTTGCCGGCGACGTGGTAGGGCCGGTGCGGATCGTGCGAATTGACCATGAAGTAGAACGGCTTGTTTTCGCCGCGGCACCGCTGGAAGAACTCGCGGCAGTACTGGTAGTAGATCTCGGGGTTCCGTCCGGCGCCCAGTTCGTTCTGGTCATGGGCGAAATCCCAGCGATAATCGGCCTTGGGGGTCGAATGCCCCACCTTACCCAAGATGCCCGTCAAGTAGCCGGCATCGCGGAGCATCTGCATGACCGTCGGGATGTCACGCTCGGTATGCATAAAGCCCATGACACCGCTGTTATGTCCGTAGCGGCCGGTGGCCAATACGCCGCGGCTGGGCTGGCAGATCGCCGCGTTCACGTGCGCCCGGTAGAAACGCATCCCTTCGGAAGCCAGGCGATCCAGATTCGGCGTCAAGTCTGCAATTTCGCCGCCGAAGCTGCCGAGCGACAGGCAGTGCAGATCGTCCGCCGTCAGCAGCATGACATTCAGCGGCCCATCGCCACTTGATTCCGCAGCTAAAGATGGCGAAGCGAGCATTCCCAGCAGCAGCCCGGCGCCCACAATTTGCCGTCGGTAATGATCCATCATGGAAAGTCCCCTGTCGTTCATCTCAGATGAGTTCCATGGACCCTTGAAAACAAATGGCCTTTTCTATGTCAGCCATCGCACCACGTCCTTGGCCCAATAGGTTAGGATAATGCTGGCGCCGGCCCGCTTGATGGCCGTGAGGCTCTCCAAAACGACCGCCTGCTCGTCGAGCCAGCCACGCTGGGCCGCCGCCTTGACCATGCTGAACTCGCCCGACACGTTGTACGCGGCCAACGGTACGCCGGGCCAACGGTCGTGCACGAGACGGATGATGTCCAGGTAGGCCAGGGCCGGCTTGACCATGACCAGGTCGGCCCCTTCGGCCAGGTCGAGCGCGACCTCGCGCAGCGCCTGTTCCGCCGCGGCCGCCGGGTCCATTTGGTAGCTGCGACGGTCGCCGAACTTCGGGGCACACTCGGCCGCTTCGCGAAACGGGCCGTAAAACGCGCTGGCGTACTTGGCCGCGTAGCTCATGATCGGCACGTGCGCGAAATCGGCCGCGTCCAGGCCCTGGCGGATTGCCCCCACCATGCCGTCCATCATGCCGCTGGGGGCCACCATGTCGGCGCCCGCCCGGGCGTGGACCACCGCCTGTTCGGCCAGCAGCCGCAGCGTGGCGTCGTTGTCGACGTCCTTGCGGCCGGTGGCTTCGCTGAACACACCGCAGTGGCCGTGGTCGGTATACTCGCAGAAGCAGACGTCGGTGATCAGCAGCAGCTCGGGCACGGCGCGCTTGGCTTCGCGGACGGCCTGCGGCACGATGCCGCGGTCGCTGACGGCATCGCTGCCGGTGGCGTCCTTCTCCGCGGGAATGCCGAAGAGAATCACGCCGCCGAGGCCCTGGTCGGCCACCCGGCGGACCTCGTCGACCAGCAGGTCGGGCGAAACCTGGTAGTTTCCCGGCATGGCCGAGATCTCTTGCCGGACGCCCTTGCCCGGCCGCACAAACAGAGGCAAGATCAGGTCGGCCGGCGAAAGCCTGGTCTCCTTGACCAGTTCGCGGACCGCCGGGAGATAGCGGAGTCGGCGCAGCCGAGTGGTCGGAAAGGCGGACATCTCCGCGTGTCGTTCGTTGCTCATGGTTGTTGTTGAGGTGGTTGAGTGTTGAGTTGGTTGAGTGTGGCCACACGCTTCCGACGTCTTTCCCATCGGTCCGACACGAGCCTCTTCGCAGGCCGGCTGCCGGGCTTCAGCGATCCATCTGATCCGTTTTCTGTTGGGTTGACCCCTCGGTCAGGGCCTGCCGGGCGCGGCGAACGGCGTCGGCGGCCCAGGGCTTGTCCTGGTAAAGCTCGATCACGGCCCGGTACATCGCCCGGGCGCGCTGCGGCTCGCTCTGGCGAAGCTCGTCGGCCACGCGGAGGCGGCTTTGCACCAGCGCCAGATGCTGGGCCATCTCGGGATCGAGCTGTTCGCGAAGGCTTGCCAGCCGGCGACGGGCCAGTTCGAGGCACTTGCCGGTCGGGCCCGTCATGTCGTGCCGGTGATTGTACAGCTCGAGCAACGCCTCCAGCTTGGCCATCGCCCGCTCGGGGTCCAGCCGGACGTAGTTGATCGCTTCGAGGTAGGCCCGTTCGATCGGCAGCATGCGGTCGGTGCTAGCGAGTCCCTTCGCACGCAACCGGAACTTCTGCTCCAACCGATACAATTCGATCTCCGTTTCGTACTGGCGCAACTGGCGGCAGCGGGAGTCGCGGGCATGCAACCGCAGGAACGTTTCGATCTCGTCCTCCGCCTGCAGAAGCGACTCGATCGTTCCCTCGCGCGCATGGGCCGCGATCGTTTCATGCAGGTCGTCGGCCGAAGGCGGCTGGAGAAAATGCCAGACCGTCAGACCCACCGCGATCAGGCCCGCGGCCAATGCCCACGTCTGTGGCGAGATCCATGCCGGGTGGTGGCGAACCTCCGCGGGCCGATCCAGTTCCTCAGCGGCAACCGGAGTGAAATGCGTGCGCGGTTCCGGCTCCTCGGTGGGTTTCGCGTCGTGGGGCGCGTCGCTGGGCGAGATGGGCTGCGGGCCGTCGGGAGCGTCGCCGGACGACGTGGGCTTGGTGTCGGGCACCTCCTCGTCGGCGGGCGCAGGGGGAGTCGGCCACGAGGCGGTCACGGAAGGCTGCCCTTCGCCACTGTCGCCCATGCCCCGTGTGACGGCCGACTGGTCGACCTCCGACGAGTCCGGCGGCGACGGCGGTGCGACCGCGGCGCTGCGGGGGCCGCTAAGGACATCGGGATCCGCGTCGACCGTTTCGACCGCCAGCGACAAGCCGTGCTGCATCGCCTCCAGTTGGCGTCCCAGGATGGTCGCGTTGGGCACCCGGCGGTCCGGATCCTTCTCGAGCAACTGGCCGATGATCTCTTCGAGCACGGCGGGGACGTCGGGGGCGTGTCTGCCGACCCGATCGGGTTTCTCGAACCGCTGCTTGTGCAGAACGTCGGGCAGCGATTTCGCACGAAACATGGGCCGGCCGGCCAACAGCGCGTACATCACGCCGCCGAGGCTGTACAGGTCGGCTCGGAGGCCCACCGGCTGTCCGGCCGCCTGTTCCGGCGCCATATACTCGGCCGTCCCCAGCACGTTGCCCGCGTGGGTAACGGCGCTGCCGCCGAACAGCCGGGCGATGCCGAAATCGGAGAGCTTCACGTGGCCGTCGGCCGCCAGCAGGAGGTTGCCCGGCTTGATGTCGCGATGGATCACGCCGCGGTCGTGTGCATGCCTTAACGCCCGGCAGGTTTCGATGGCGATTTGGGTCACCTCGCGCCAGTCGAATCGCCGCCCCCGTGCGAGTTCTTGTTCCAGGCTGCTGCCGTCGACCAGTTCCATGGCGTAAAAGAGCAGACCGTCCTGTTCGCCGAAGCCGTAGAGTCGGACGATGTTCGGATGGTTCAGCTTCCGCAGGGTCTCGATCTCGCCGGCAAACCGCTTGCGGAATCCTTCTTCCGTCGCCAACGCAATCGACAACAGCTTCACGGCGGCCGGCGCGTCGGTCTGTCGGTCAACGCCCTGATAGACGGTCCCCATGCCGCCGCGGCCCAGAGTGCCAACGATCTGATAAGGTCCAAGCCGGTCGATGCCCATGCCGTTGTCCCAAATGCGAATACCCCTTTCATCCTAACTCTCTTTCGCCACCAAGACCATGGCCCATCGGCAGACCCCGTTGCAGCTATCCTTCGCCGAATCGGGACCGGGTGCTGCCTGGAGGGTCGTCGCTCGCCGCCCATCCGTCACCATTGGGCCGAGGTCCCGTTGGTCAGCGCGCGACCGCCACGAAATCCACCTAAGCGGGGTATTGCGTTGGACCGAGGAGGTGCTATAAGCATCTGTCGATGTTTGCATTGTGAATGATCAAGGCCGACCAACGGCAGACCGGAGATGTTGGGCTCCCGTTGGTCGCCCTCGCGCATTGAGTGTGCAAGCGTCAATAGACTCTCTGTCGAAGCAAGCAGGCCCCTGAAGATGTCTGACGAGGGTGCAGCGGAGCGCTGCGGAGGCACCACGAAAGAGACAGTTCCCTGCGGCCAGGCTGTCCCCTGCTGACCGAGCCCCTGCTGACCGAGCCCCTGCTGACTGAGAGGGAACGGTGGACGAACGCCGCGAATCCAATGCCAAGCCGCAGTCGGGCCTGCTCTGGCCCAGTCTGTTCGTGGCCTTGCTGGCCTGCTACGCCTACATGACCTACGAAGCGCCTTTGAGGACCGCGCGCCCCAAGGCGACCCCGCAACGCGACGAGTTGGCACCCAACGAGCCACCGCCGCGGTCGACGCGGGAAATCGGCGCCGTCTTCGCGAGGTTGTGGGAAGATCCGCTGGAAGCCGTGTACCGCGATCCCTCGTCCGACAAGTGCCCCGTCTTTCGGGGAGATTTCAACCAGATCGTCGACGCGACCACGTCACAGGGCAACGGCCAGTTGCTCTTCATGCCGATCCTGGTGCCGGGCGGGCCCTATGCCGAAGACAAGGAACAGCGGATGCGGACCCGCTACGCCGTCCTGGCCGCGCTGGGGGCGTGTCGCTACAGACTCTCGCTCGGGACGCGAATGAGCTACGTGAAGTTGGAGGTCACGACCGATTTCGCCGTCATGCGGCAGCCGATCACGGATGCGATCCTCGTGCCGGTCAAGCTCTACCGTCCCGATCCTATCTGGAACGCCGATCGGGACGCGAACGAACACTCGAACACACAGGCTGAGCCCTTCGGCGGCGTGCTGCTGTGTTGGCTCAACGAGGCACAGTTGGGCGACCGCCCGGTGAACGCCATCGTCCAGATCATGTGTCGCTTGTTCCCGGGCGACTGCCTGCAACACATTCGCCTGAGCATCCTGGGGCCGACCGCCTCCGACACGCTGCTACAGATGGCCGACGAGTCCGACATCTGGGAGCGCATCGACTCGGAACAGGTCGCCCGCCAGACGGCGAAGCTCTTCTCACCGCGGGCCACGATTTCGCCCGAGATCCTGGCCCCCAAGAAAGACGGCCGCCGACCACTGGATCTGGTCGAGGGCGTTCTGCCGTGCGGCATCACGCTGATCCGCGCCGTCGGCACTGATCGGCAGTTGGTTGGTGCGTTGTGCGACGAGCTGAAGCTGCGGCGCGCGTTTCCGACACCGAAGAACCCCGAGCGGAACATCGTGTTGCTCACGGAGCGGGATACACTTTACGGCCGTGCGCTGCCGGAGACGTTTCGACAGAGGACCTCTTTCCCACGCAACTTGCACGTTTTCCAGTACCTCCGCGGCATCGATGGGATGTTGCCCGGCGGCGCCCCTTCCGATGGTCCCGCCGAGGGCGGACCGGAGACGTCCAGCCGCGACGCGCCGAAAGGCCGGAGCCAGCTCGATTATCTTCGACGCCTGCGGCAGGAGATCATCGAGCTCTCGGATGAGCTCCATCGCCAGAACGGAGGCAAAATTACGGCCATCGGCGTGTTGGGCACCGACCTCTACGATAAGCTGCTCATCCTGCGCGCGCTGGCCGGACACTTCCCGTGTGCGTGGTTCTTCACCACCGATCTGGAGGCCGGCTTCGCCCACGCCCCAGAGTACCCCTATACGCAGAACCTCCTGGTTGCCTCGCATTTCGGCCTTCGGCTTCACGAGCGGCTGCAGCGCGACGTGCTGCCCTTCCGCGACAGCTACCAGACCGCCACCTTCCTCGCCACGTTGTTGGCGCTGGAGGATCCCAGGGCACTCCGGGCCTTGCCGGGGGAGTCGCGCTGGGACCCGTGGTGCACCAACGGCGATGCCGGCAGAACGTGCAGCGACGCCCGGCGGTGTCTGCGTCCGCTGGTCTTCGAGATCGGCAGGCAAGGGCCCTATCAGCTCACCCGCACGGGAGGGCTTTCGGGCGTCGAAGACCGCAGCCAGAGCTCGCAAGTCGAAGGCCGCGACGGAAGCCCCGAAACGGGCCCGCCCCCGCAGCTTTCTCTCAGCACCGCAATCCACCCGATCAGCCCGCAGGAGCGGCCCTGGCTTCTTCTCCTGGGTCGGGTCCTCTTGTGTGTCCTCGCGACCTTCGGCATCGGCGTGTGTCTGTCGGCCCACGTCCGGCCGGTCCACGCCGTGACGGTGGCGGCTGGCAAGGCGGCCGGCAAGTTGGCGTGGTGCGCCGTGCGGTTTGTTTGGCGACCGGCCAAGCCCTATCGGCCCGATTGGATCCCAAAGTTTCTCCGGGGCAAACCGACGCTGGAGGAATGGTTCTTCCTCGTCGTGGTGCTGGCCGCCATGGTGTTGGTAGCCCTGGCGATCTACGATCACGTCGGGATCGGTGGCGAGCCGTTTCTGCTGTTCGGGGGAATCAGCGTTTGGCCCTCGACGCTGCTGCGCTTCGCCGCAGGCGTTTTTGGCTTGATGCTGTTCTACCAAGGCGCGCAGCGGCTGAAGAGGAAAGACCGTGAGATCTGCCGGGACTATTTCGGGATTCCCAAACAAAAGTTTGAAAGGTGGCGGAAGCCTCGCGTGTGGACGCGAACACAGCGGCGTCATGGCTGGCTGTGGGTGCCGTGGCTGATGGTCTTCTGGCGTAGGACCCGCGTGTTGCATTGGCCGAGAAAGAAAGCGGTGCTGCCGGCGAAGCGGCTCTACCGGCAGTGTCTGCGGAAGGAGTGGTGGTGGTGCCGTGGCGCGCGGATCGCAGTGTTTACGGCCGCGTACCTCCTGTTCGGCGTTTCGCTGTTCCTGCTCACCGATTTTCCTCATGTGCCGTCCCGCGGCGACCTCTCCCATGGAACTGCGTTTGGGGTAACCATAGGGGCGGTCCTGGTGATGATCACGCTGGTCTTTTTTGTGCTCGACGCCACGCGGATTTGCGAGAAGCTCCTCAGGAAGCTCGCCGGCACGACGCCCTCCTGGCCGCCCGAGGGCATCCGGGCCGTTCGCGAGCGGCGGAAGGCGGCCGACGAGGACGACCTGAGCGAGTTGCTGGGCATCCGCCTGATCGCCGCGCGCACCGCCGTGGTCGGAAAGCTGATGTATTCCCCGTGCATCGTGGTGCTCCTGCTGATCCTGTCGAGGCATCCGGTCTTCGACGGTTGGGGTCTGTCGTGGCCCTTGTTGGTATTGGTGACCTTAAACCTCTCCGGGGCCGTCCTGTGCGCGATCATATTACGCCTGCAAGCCGGCAAGGCCCGGCAGGCCGTCCTGGGGCGTCTGAACGACCGTCTGGCGGAGGCCACCACGGACCAGACCACCAAACGCAGCAGGCAAATCGAGCAGATCATTGCGGAGGTCAGCAACGAAGAGCAAGGTGCGTTCTGCCCGATCACGAGAGACCCGCTGCTGGGAGCCCTCGCCGTGCCGTTCGGCGGCGTCGGGGGATTGCTGGTACTGGAGCAAGTGCTTGGGCTGTTCTGAGAACTCGCAGAAGCCCAACTCACCGCTCGGGACCCGCTAAAGAACAAGTTGGGTATTCTTCCTTATTGACGGTGCAAACATCAGTAATGCATCAGGAAGCAGTAGACCCCCAGCATGTTGCGGACATAGAGCCGGTTGCCGACCAGCGCGAGATGCGACCAGACGTCGCGCTCGGTATCGGGCAGGTCGTCGAAAAGATCGAGCGTGGCGATACAGGCAAACCCGTTCTTGGCGGCCTTGAACAGGCAGAGCTGGCCGCCCTGCGTCACGGCCAGGACGCGCCCTCCGCCCGCGATGAAACTGCAATAGGCATCGAAAGGCCCCTCATCGACGTCCCAGAGCATATCGAGGCCATCGTCCAGGTCCAGACAGATCAGTCGTTCACAGCTTCCCACGACGACCGAGTCGAGGACGACCGGCCACCGGATTGGCGCGGGCCGAGTTGGTGAAATCCACCTCGCCGGCCGCCGGATAGCTGAGCTTCCAGAGCTGCCGCCCGCTGTCGGCGTCGAGGCAAGGAAAGACATCGTGGGTCTCGTTCAGGTCTTTGTCGGTCGCGACCAGATAGCCGCCGGCAGCACAACGCACAATAGATACGCTTGGGCGACGGCTCGATTCCATGAGGCAGACATGGGCTCACTCTTTCCTCTGCAAGACGCAGATTCGGTTTCCCCGAGACATCGGTGGCGCTACGCGCCCGGGCTGCTGCCTCACGCCAGCAACCCATGGGCCTGCTGGAGCTTCTCGACAATCGCCAGCCCGTTGGGGCAAGTTTGCTGACAGATGCCGCAAGCGGTGCAGGCGGTCGCCCGCTGATGTTCGGGCAAGGCCGCGTACAGCTCCCGGGCGTCCTCGCGATGGCCGTAATTGCGGTAGTACATGCGGAAGCGGAGGATGTCGGGAATGCGGATTCCCTGAGGGCAGGAAGGCACGCATGTCTCGCACATGCGGCAGTAATCGCCGGTGACGGCCGCCGCGTAGTGCTCCAGCAGACGGTGGTGTAGCTGGGTGAACTCCAGGCCGACGGCCTCGCAGTCCTCGATCACGTCTTGGGGCGTGTTCATGCCGATGGCCGTGCAGCCGACGTTCGGGTTCTTCAAGATCCACATCAGGAAGGCCTGGTAGAGGTTCTTGGTGCCGAACTGCTTCAGCTCCTGCATCAGCCGCAGTACCTTGGGGTCGGAAGTCTCCTTGGCCCAACTGGGGACGTAATGCCCGGTCATGGGTTTCATCACAATCACGCCGACGTCCTTCTCTTTGCACAACTGGAAGAGTTCCTCGGCGCCGTCCCGATCGATCTTCTCGGTCCATTTTGCCAAGGCCATGTAGTTGTACGGCTGGAAGACGAAGTCGACCAATCCGGCCTCGACCCGCGTGCGATGCTCCGCCGGTATGTGGCAACTCATTCCGTGGAAGCGGATCTTCCCCTGTTGCTTGAGCTTCAGAGCGGCTTCGTGGAACCCGTCGCGCCAGCCGCCGTGAGCGAAGTAGCAGTCGATGCAGTCGGTTTGGAAGTGCTTCAGGCTCTGCTCGCAGGCGGCGATCACGTCCTTGGGCTCGCTCTTGCCGGTGGCGGTGAAGATGATGGCGTCTTGCCGGCGACCTTTCAGCGCCCGGCCGAGGATCTCCTCGGTGTCGTGGTAGCTTTGCGAGGTGGCCACGAAGTTGCCGCCCAAGTCGAACAGCTTGTCGACGATTTCGGGAAGCTGCTCGCGATAGCGGTTGAACAGATACGGCCCCAGTTGCCGGGATCGCAGGCCGCTGGCGCAACCGAGCCCGATCTCCGAGACCTTCAGTTCCGTGGCGCCGAACCGACGGTATTTCATGCCCGAGGCTGCCCGGCCTCCTTCAGCCGCGGCCGCGGCGCCTCGCGTTGCGGCCGTGACCGCCAGGGCGGAACCTGCTTCCAGGAAGCGCCGTCGGTTCAGGGGGAAGTCGTCGTGTATGGACATCGTGGGCTCCCTTTCCTTCGAATCGGCTTATTCGTTCCAACTGGACGGGTGCGACAGAACCGGCCGCGACTCAACTATCGTCCCTCAGCGGCGCCGTTTTGTCAATCACGGCCGTTGTCCGCGGTTTATCGATCCTTGCGCATCGACTGTGCACACGTCGATGAACCGTCCGAGTGTCTCTCCCGGCCGCCCGCCGACAATTGCTGCCCTGCCAAAATCTCGGTACGATAGGGGTGGGGAAAGTCGAGGTGCCTGTCGACGCTTGCACACTCAATGCGCGAGGGCGACCAACGGGAGCCCGACTTGTCCGGCCTCCCGTTGGCCGGCCTGGATCATTCACCATGCAAACATCAATCATCCCCAATCCCCCGGCACTATTTCGGCGATCGCAAGAACGCGGGCACCGTGCGTATAAGTCTCAGTCAAAGGCGTCAATAAAACGCGTCGGAATCCGAGGCCGTAGCTGCTGACTATGAAACTCCCCCCCGAAGGTGCCCGATGGTTGGTTGCCGTGCGATGGCTGGCCTGCGCGGCCGTCTTCGTGGTAATCTGGTTCACCTCGGCCGTGCTGGGTATCGTCCAGTACCCGGCTGCCATGTACGGCGTGGCCTGTGCCATGGTGGGCTACAACCTGCTATTCTTACTGAACCAGCGGGGCTGGGCGGCCGGAAAAAAGGACGTCGAGCGGAACATCTTCCTGCAAATCACCGTGGACCTGGTCGCCCTGACACTCCTGCTCTACCTGGCCGATCTCTCCCGCAACCCGTTTCTCTTCTTCTTCGTTTTCCATATGATCATCGCCAGCATGTACCTGCCGGGGTCGATTCCGTACCTGATTGCGGGCATGGCCGTGGCGCTGGTCGGGGGCGTGATGTTGCTGGAGTCGTTGGACAAGATCCCGGTCTTCCCGATGCGGTTTCCCACCGACCCGCCCGGGCTGCGGCCGCTGGATGGACAATACCTGTGCGGCGTGTTCGTGGCGTTTGCCAGCACGTTGTGGATCACGGTCTATTTCACCGTGTCGATCCGGCGCTACGTCGACCGGGCCCACATCGAGCTTCGCCAGAAGGAGAAGATGCTGGGCATCGGGCAGTTGGTGGCCGGCATTGCCCACCAGATCGCCAATCCGCTGGACGGCGTGCAGAACTGCCTGCGGCGGATTGCCCATCGGGTCAAAGACGATCCCCACCTGACCGAGTACGTCTACCTGATGACCGAAGCCCTGGAGCGGATCGAGCGAACGGCCAAGCGGGTGCAGGCGTTCGCCCGGCCCCGCGGCATCACGCTGCAGGACACCGAGGTGAACCAGGCCGTCGAGGCCACGCTGCAAGTGCTGGGAACGGGCCACGGGGCCGACATCCGGATCGAGACCGAGCTGGGAGAGGTCCCGGCCGTGCGGGGCGACCCCTACACGCTGCAGGAAGTCCTCTTCAACCTCTGCACCAACGCCCTGGCCGCCATGCCCGACGGCGGAACGCTCACGCTGCGCACCCACGTGCTGGGCCGCCGAGACGCCGACCCGACGGGCCTGGTGGCGATCGACGTCAGCGACACGGGCGTGGGGATCCCTCGAACCCAATTGGAGAAGATCTTCGAACCCTTCTACACGACCCGCGGCGAGTCGGGGGGCACGGGACTGGGACTGGGGCTGTGCCGGATGCTGATCTCCGAAATGGGCGGGCGCATCGACGTCCGCAGCGTGCTGCAACAGGGAACCACGTTCACCGTCCTGCTCCACCCGGCCGAAACCGAGACCGCGACCGGCAAGAAGTGGGAGCCGTAGGACTCCATATCCACGAGCAACTATGAGAATCCTGGTCGTTGACGACGAGAAGATCAAACGCGTTACCTTGGCCGATGACCTGGTCGCCCAGGGCCACGAAGTGGTCGGCGCCGGCGACGGCCAGGAGGCTTTGGAGATCCTCAACAACGGGCGGTTCGACGTGGTCGTGACCGACCTGAAAATGCCCAGGCTCGACGGCATCGAGCTGTTGAAACGGATCAAGCAGGGGCCGCACGCCGCGATGGGTGTGATCATGATGACCGCCTACGGGAGCATTCCCGTGGCCGTCGAGGCCGTCAAGCTCGGTGCCTTCGACTTCGTCACCAAGCCCTTCCGCAACGAAGATCTCTTCCCCTTGTTGAAGCGAATCGAGCAATCGCTGGAAACGCCGGACAAGGCGCCGCCGTTGGACGAGCTCCCGGGCCGGCGCATCGACCAGTCGATCGTCGGCCGCTCGACCGCCATGGGCCAGGTGAAGCGGATGGTCGAAATCTGCGCCCGAACCGACGCCAACGTGCTGCTGCACGGCGAGACGGGCGTCGGCAAGGACCTCGTCTCCACCATCATCCACCGCAACTGCCACCGCCGCGATTTCCCCTACGTCAAGGTCGGCTGCACCCTGTTTCCGCCCCAGTTGATCGAGAGCGAACTCTACGGGCACGAGAGGGGCTCGTTCACCGGAGCCGAGCAGAAACGCCAGGGGCGGTTCGAGCTGGCCGAAGGCGGCACCCTCTATCTCGACGACGTTGACGACATCCCGCTGGAGCAACAATCGAAGCTGTTGCGTGCCATCGAAGAAAAGGTCTTCGAGCGGGTGGGGGCCACCGAGATGATCAAGGCCAACGTGCGGATCATCGCTTCGACCAAGCGGAACCTGCTGGAGAAGATCGCCGAAGGCACCTTTCGCGAGGACCTCTACTACCGGCTCGACGTGTTGCGAATCAACATTCCCCCGCTCCGCGAGCGCCGCGACGACGTGCCCCTGCTGGTGGAATACCTCCTGCAAAGGATCGCCGAGGGGCGCCCCTACAAGATCGCGCCCGACGCCGTCGAGATTCTCCTGCAACACGACTGGCCCGGCAACGTCCGCGAGCTGGCCCATGCGCTGGAGCGGGCGTTCCTGGTCGGCGGAGGCCAGATCACCGCCGAGCTGGTCGGTGCGGAAATGGGCGGCATCGCCGGCGGGCGGCCGAACCTGCCGGCCAACGATTTCCGCGCGGCCATGGAGCAGACGGAGCGGGATCTGTTGGAAAACGCCCTGCGCACCGCCGCCGGCAACAAGACCGCCGCCGCCGCCGCGTTGGGCATGAAGCCCTCCACCTTCCGCGACAAACTGGCCAAGTACGGACTGGGCTAGGGCCGATCGCTGCACGATTCCCGACGCCCCTGGATTGTGTCCCGGTGCTGCCGGCCCCGCCCACTGCCTTCTCGGCCAATGACCACGAAACCGCAGCAGGTTCCCTGGTAGGTGGCTAATTCGGTTTGTCAGCAGGCTAATCACAACCTGACTGCCGTATTGTCGCACGGTCAAGGCACGCCGACGGGCAGCCTAGGCAGTGAAGGCTTCACTCTCTCATTTATGCCCCGTCTGCCGTTCGCGGTGGGCGGGGCTTCTGACTCGCCCCCATTCCTTCAAGGGCTCTACGGGCGTTGTCTGAGGGTGAAAAAGAGGGGATGAGGGGCTTCCCTGCTTAGCCCCAAAAAGCAACGCTGAACAGACAGCCGCAGCCAGAATCCAAAGAACCTGCTGCAACGCCCTTAGCCTCCCTCAAGTTCTAAGGGGCAGCCGTGGCACCCGCCGAGCCGGCACTGCCACCTGTCGAAGATGCTTGCGCCTTCGGTGTCTTCTCTTCGTCGCCGGGCTCGGGCGGCTTCTCGAACAGGAGCCAGACGCCCTGGCCGACCCGCGGGTCGGCCGCGGAGATGGCCCCTTTGCCCATCACGCGGTAGCCGGGCAGCCCGGCCGCTTCGGCCCACTGCGTCATTTGCTCGGGCCGGCGGATCGCGACGAAATGGCGCCACTTCCGGGCCTCGTCGCCGTCGAGGCGTGACTTCCTCTGTGCGATCAGCTTCTCGGTCGCCCAAGCCGGATAGCCGCTGCCGGCGCCGCCGCCGATCATGGCCTTTCCCCCGGGTCGCAAGACGCGATAGACCTCTTTGAGCCCCTGGACCGGGTCGTCCCAAAAGAAGATCGAGCCGCGGCTGACCAGCAGATCGATCGAGTCGTCGGGCAGGGGCAACTGCTCGGCCCGGCCGACGATGGCCGTCAGCTTGGCCTGCAATCCCTTTTCGCGGGCTTCGGCCAGCCCCTTCTGCATCGCCTCGACGTCGGGGTCGATCATCACCACGGGATTGCCCGTGGCTTCGATCAGCGGAATGGTCACTTGCCCGCGTCCGGCACCCAGATCGACCCAGAAACCCTTCTCCGGTCGGCAATACCGCAAGATGTCTTTGACGTTGTAGGGGTAGCGGCTGGGCAGTGCCCGTTCCGCCTTGAGGCCTGACGGTGCGTGCGGAGACGACGCCGTCTGTGCGGTCGCCGTCGTGCCGAGCAGCCCCTGGCACGCGCCGAGGCTGGCGACCGCCAAGAGCAATCCCACCAGAGCAAGCCGCCGGAAAAGATGCCTTCTCAAGATCATCCGCCTTTCTGTCACTTGCCGCGGCTTCGGATCAATCATCGAGATCGTCGGACGCCTCGTACTCCGCGAACGCATCGGGCAGGAACTGCGCCAGATCGCTGGCAATCAGCGAGATCTCGCCCACCTCGGCGGCCGCGATGTCGCCGGCCAGGCCGTGCAGGTGCACACCGAGGTGGGCGGCGTCAAAGAGCGTGAGGTCCTGGCAGGCCAAGGCCGTGATCAGCCCCGTCAGCACGTCGCCCGTGCCGCCGGTGGCCATGCCCGGGTTGCCCGTCGTGTTCCTCGCCTGTCGCTTGCCGTCGGTGATCAATGTCCCATGCCCCTTCAACACCACCACCACACCGCAGCGGGCCGCCAGCTCGACGGCCACCGATTCCCGCTGATCGGCGGCCAGACGTTCACCGATCAGCCGGGCGAACTCGCCGGGGTGCGGGGTCAAGATTCGGGGGCCGCCCGGCCGGGCCAGCAGGTCCGGCTGCGTGGCCAGCGCATTCAGCGCGTCGGCATCGACAACCATCGGCTTGGCAAGGTCCGTATAGAGCCGACCGACCAGCTTGTCCAGCTCGGCGGATCGTCCCAGCCCCGGCCCCAGGCCGATGGCCGTGGCCGCCTCGGCCAGCTCGACCAGCCTTTCGTGGGCCGCGGCGGCGATCCGCCCGGCGTCGTCGTGGGGCAGCGGAACAGTCATGTAGGAAGGCTCGAGCACGGCGACCGTTTCCAGGCAGACGTCCGGCACGGCCAGTCGGACCAGTCCGGCGCCGCCTCGAAGGGCGGCCATCCCGGCCAGGGCCACCGCGCCGGTCATGCCCCGCGAACCGCCCACGATCAATGCCAAACCAAAGTCACCTTTGTGCGCCTCCGCGGCACGTTCGGCAAGCCGAGGCAGCGGCAGGTCGGTTCGTCCGTCCATGAGCGTGCTCCTGAGTCGTTCCTGATTTCGCGTCTACCCAACTTGCCTCTTGACAGGCCGCTATCGGGCAACTCGATCGCTCCTTGCGCGGGCGGCGTTTCGGGCAATCAGCCCGGCAACGTATCCCCCCTTGAACCCGGCGTCGATATTGACCACGGTCACGTTCGACGCGCAACTGTTGAGCATGCCCAGCAGTGCGGCCACGCCGCCGAAACTGGCCCCGTAGCCGACGCTCGTCGGCACGGCGATTACCGGGCAGGCCACGTATCCGCCAACCACGCTGGGCAAGGCCCCTTCCATGCCGGCGACCACGACCACCGCATCGGCGCCGTCGAAGTGTTCCAGGTTGGCCCTCAGACGATGCGGACCCGCCACGCCCACGTCTTGAATCAGATTTACCTCGGCCCCGGTCCACAGCGCCGTTTCGCGGGCCTCCTCGGCCACCGGCAGATCGCTGGTGCCGGCGGTGACCACCGTGACTCTGCCGGGCGTGATGGACCGGCCGTCGCCGCCGGCCGGCTCGGCCGCCAGCGAGATGCGAAACGTGCGCGCAACCCGGTTGTACTGCCCGTGGGGAAACTTGATCTTCAACTCGGTGGCCTGTTCGACCGATACCCGGGTGGCCAGCACGTCGGCCCCGTGATGGATCAAGGCCTGGAAGATCTTTTCCATGGCCGCGACCGTCTTGCCCTGGGCGAAGACGACCTCCGGAAAGCCACATCGGCGGTACCGGTCCAGATCGACCTGGGCCTCGCCGACGTCGGCAATCGTGGGCCGGCCGATTCGGGCCGCCTGCTCGACGAACTGTTCGATCGACAACTCGCCGGACAGCAGGCGATGGGCCAGGGATTGAAGCATATCGGTGTGCATCTTTTCCATAGTAACCACGCGACCAGCCGCGTGGAACCGGCCGTCCTCTGGAGTGGGGCTTGTCAACCGGCCGATGGCTTGCTGTAATGAGGGCTCCCGATCCCTTCGGAGCAGCCACCATGGACCGTCATGCGACGCGACGCGACCGACTTCGCAAAGCGATCAACAGAGCCGGCGCGGATGCCCTGTTGGTCACCAACTTCACGAACGTGACCTATCTGACCGGGTTCACGGGCGACGACAGCTACCTGCTGGTGGCTCGCCGCGGTGAACGGGTGTTGAGCGACTCCCGCTACACCACCCAACTGGGCGAGGAGTGCCCCGGTCTGGATCTGCACATTCGCTCCCACCGAGTCACCATGATCCAGGCCGTCGCCAAGGTCCTGAAATCGTCGAAAATCGGCCGTCTGGCGATCGAGGCGGATTCGATGACCGTTTCGCTGCGCAACAAGATTGCCGCGGAGCTGCCGAGAATGGAAATCGTGGCCACCTCCGGCCTGGTGGAGAACTTGCGGCAAATCAAGGACAAGCACGAGATCGCCCGGATTCGCCGGGCAGTCTGGTGCGCGGAGAAGGCGTTTGGGGTGATTCGCGCGACGCTGCGGCCGGAGATGTCCGAGAAGCAGGTGGCCGTCGAATTGGAGCACCAGATGCGGCTATTTGGTGCCAGGTACCGCGGATTTGCCTCGATCGTGGGGGTGGGCCCGAGAGCCGCCCTGCCACACGCGGTGCCCACCGACAGACAGATTCGGGAGAGCGACTTCGTGCTGATCGACTGGGGTGCCGACGAGGGGCTTTACAAGAGCGACTTGACGCGGGTGTTGGTCACCGGTAAAATCTCGCCGAAACTCGAACGTATATATGGAGTTGTGCTGAAGGCACAGACCCGGGCGATTGCCGCTATTCGCCCCGGTGCCCTGGCCAAAGACATCGACAAGATCGCCCGGGAGACGATCGCCAACGCCGGTTACGGTCGTCGCTTCGGACACGGGTTGGGGCACGGAGTGGGGCTGGAGATCCACGAGGCCCCGCGGCTGGCGGCCAAGAGCGAGACGGTGTTGAAGCCGGGTATGGTGATTACCGTCGAGCCGGGGATTTATCTGCCGGGCTGGGGCGGAGTGCGAATTGAAGATGACGTGCTGGTCACCCGAAAGGGACATGAGGTGCTGACCAGCGTCCCCAAGCAATGGGAGAGTGCGATCCTCTGTTGAGCCGGGTGGACGGACAGTCCTCGCGCCGGCAGCGGGTGGCCGACCCACTAACGACTGGAGACTCGGCATGGCCGGTTCTTCCCCGAAGCAAGACGTTTTCGACGTACAAGAGATTCGGCGCCTGGTCGAGCTGATGCAGGAATACGATCTCAACGAGGTCGACCTGCGGCAGGGTGAGACGCGAATCCAACTGCGGCGGGGTAGGCCCGGTGCGGCGATCGGGATCGAGGGGTCGCCGAACCTGCTGGCCCCGGCGTCCACTTCGGCGCCGCCGAACGTCTCGCAGCCCGCGGCGCCCGCGCCCCAGACGACTGCGGAAGCGGACCACGCGGTCCTGATCCGCAGCCCGATGGTCGGCACGTTCTATGCCTCTCCCGATCCCGACTCCCCGCCGTACGTCAAGGTCGGCGACCATGTGGGGCCGGAGACGACCGTGTGCATCGTGGAAGCCATGAAGGTGTTCAACCAGATTCCGGCCGAGGTGTCGGGCAAGATCGTTGCGGTTTTGGTCGAAAACGGGGAGCCGGTGGAGTTTGGGCAGCCCGTGTTCAAGGTGGACACACGGGAGTGATCGATGTTCAAGCGGATTCTGGTTGCCAATCGTGGTGAGATCGCCCTGCGGATACTCCGTGCCTGCCGTGAATTGGGCGTCGAGACGGTGGCCATTTTCAGCGAGGCCGATCGCGGCGCCGCCTACCTGGAGCTGGCCGACGAGGCGATTTGCGTGGGGCCGGCCAAGGCCGCCGACAGCTATTTGAAGATCGACCGCGTGATCAGCGCGGCGGAGATCGGCAACGTTCAGGCGATTCACCCGGGCTACGGATTCCTGGCCGAAAACGCCCATTTTGCCGACGTTTGCCGAAGCTGCAACAT
This sequence comes from Pirellulales bacterium, assembly GCA_016935315.1. Classification (GTDB taxonomy): domain Bacteria; phylum Planctomycetota; class Planctomycetia; order Pirellulales; family Thermoguttaceae; genus JAFGRD01. The sequence continues at coordinate 91,848 of JAFGRD010000028.1, read as the reverse complement.
TGAGTTCATCGGTCCCTCCCATTTAGCGATGTCGCTGGTGGGCGACAAGAACGCCGCCCGGCGGCTGGCCGCCGAATCGAAAGTGCCCACCGTGCCCGGCAGCGAGGGACTCGTCGGCAGCGAAGCCCAGGCGGTTTCACTGGCGCACGAGCTCGGCTTCCCGGTGTTGATCAAGGCGGCGGCGGGTGGGGGTGGTCGGGGGATGCGGGTGGCCTTGAACGACCTGGCGCTGAAATCGGCCCTGCAGCAAGCCCAGGCGGAGGCCGAGGCGGCGTTCGGCAACGCCGACATCTATCTGGAAAAATACGTCGAGCACCCGCGGCACGTCGAGGTGCAGGTGCTGGCCGACCTGGATGGAAACGTTGTTCACCTGTGGGAACGCGATTGTACGATGCAGCGGCGTCACCAGAAGCTGATCGAGGAGAGCCCGGCCCCGCACCTGGACAGGAAAACCCGGTCCGCAATGTGCGAGGCAGCGGTCCGCCTGGTCAAGGCCGTCAACTACACCAACGCCGGCACGGTAGAGTTCATCGTCGACCCCCGAGGGCACTTCTACTTCATCGAGCTCAACGCCCGAATCCAAGTGGAGCACCCCGTGACGGAAATGATCACCGGGATCGACTTGATCAAAGCGCAGATTCGGGTCGCGGCGGGCGAGCCGTTGCCCTTCAAGCAGGAAGACATTCGCCAAGACGGGGCGGCGATCGAGTGCCGGATCAACGCCGAGGACCCGGGCAAGAACTTCCGCCCCTCGCCCGGCGTCATCGAGCGGATGATCATTCCCGGGGGACTGGGAGTCCGTTTCGACTCGCACGTCCACGCCGGCTACGCCGTTTCGCCCTACTACGACTCGATGATCGCCAAGCTGATCGTGCACCAGCCGACCCGGCGGGAAGCGATCGACTGTATGAAGCGGGCCCTGGCCGAACTGCGGATCGAGGGGGTCAAGACAACGGTCCCTCTGCACCAAAAGATCCTCGACCACCCCGCCTTTTCGGAAGGCGGCGTCGATACGACTTTCATCGAGCGGACCTGGCCCAGCTAGGACCTGTCCCGGTTTCGTCCTATGGTTATAATAGAAGGTTTGCGACCGCAAAAGGCCGAGCACCGACGGGTAATCACGAACCGCGAGTGAACAGATTGGAGTGATTCATGAGTACGACCTTGTCCAGGCCACCTCAAACGGAATCGAGCATCCACCGGGTTGCCATCCTCTTCGCCGGGGGGCCCGCCCCAGCCGCTAATGCGGTGATCTCGACTGCCGCGGTCTCGTTTCTGCGCAACAACATCGACGTGCTCGGCGTGTTGCACGGTTACTCCCACCTGATGGAGTTCAGCCCGGACTACTCGATGGCCGAGGGTCGCGACTATATCCGAATCACCCACAACGTGCTGAAGCGCACCCGCAACAGCCAGGGCATCTTGATCGGCACGGCCCGGGCCAATCCCGGCAAAGAGGTCTCCGATCCGGAACACTTGAAGGATCCCCAGCGCACCAAGCCGCTGAAGACGGTCCACGAGGCCCTGGTCTCCTTGGGCGTCGACGCGCTGATCTCCATCGGCGGCGACGACACGCTGAAGACGGCCAACAAGTTCAAGCTCTTCCAGGAGCAACTGCCCGAGGGAAGCCACCGCATTCCGGTGGTCCACCTGCCGAAGACGATCGACAACGACTACATGGGGATCGACTTCACGTTCGGCTACTTCACCGCGGTGGAAACCCTGGCTGGCGAGATCCGCAACCTGCTGGCCGACGCCGAGGCCGCCCGGAGTTACTTTGTCGCCGAGACGATGGGTCGCAGCGCCGGCTGGCTCGCCTATGGGGCCGCCATCGCCGGAGAGGCCAGCCTGGTGATCAGCGTGGAGGACATCACCGGCAAGTACGAAGCGAGCGAGGAGACGATCGATCCAAAAAGCGGCAAGAAGCACATCCGCCGCGTGATGGATCTGGACGAGGTGGTCAAGCGGATCGTGGCCACCATGCGGGTGCGCGAGGAAGCCGAAGGGAAACAATACGGCGTGCTCGTCTTGGCCGAAGGGTTGGCCGAATACTTGCCCTACCAGCATATCGAAGGCGTCCCCCGGGACGAGCACGGCCACATCGCGATCTCCAAGCTGAACCTCAGCCGCCTTTTCTCCGATCTGGTCAGCAAGGAATACACGAGCCAGACGGGCAGGAAGCGGAAGATCACCGGCCTGCAGCTCGGCTACGAAAGCCGTTGTGCGCGCCCGCAGGCCTTCGACGTGATGCTGGGAAGCCAACTCGGCGTCGGGGCGTACCGGGCACTGGTCGAGAAGCGGCTCGACGGTGTTATGGTGTCGGTGTCCGGGCAGCTCGATCTGAACTACGTGCCGTTCAACCAGCTCGTCGATCCGGCCACCTTGGTCACCGTGGTCCGCTACATCGAACCCGGTTCCGACTTCCACCGCCTGGCGCGGTTCCTGGAAACCTACGTCAACGATTAGCCCGGTCCGGGACGTACGGTCCGTGGTTTCTCAGGAATACGCGCGGCTTCGCGCTGTGGCTGTTGCGCGGGAAGCGACCGCCGTTTTCTGCAGCCTCGACTCTTGCAAAAGTCGGCTCAAAACGGTATCACGCGGATGGGCCCTGGGGACCGATGGCCCCCGGCCGAAAAGGGCGACGGCCAGTCAGATCCACCTGCACGACGGCAGACCATCTGCAGGACGACAGAAGTGTGGCGCCGCCGGCTTTCGCTCTGTAGGAACGATCACCACTGCTGACGGAGGGAACAACCATGGGAGTATCTCCGCTAACGGGCCTGCTGGGCGAAGGAACCAGGCGGAACGCCGGACCGGCCGGCATACCGCGGTTGCTGATGGTGCTCCTGCTTGCGACGGCGACGGCGACGACGTCGGCCGTGGCGGGCGAGCGGCTCGATCTGTCGGGCCCGTGGCAGTTCCGCCTCGATCCGGGCGACGCCGGCGTCGAGGGCAAGTGGTTCGACCAGCAATTGCCCCGGCAAATCGAGCTGCCCGGCTCGCTCCAGGAACAAGGCTTCGGCGAGGAGGTATCGGTCGACACCAACTGGGTCGGCGGCATCGTCGACCGCTCGTGGTTCACCGACCCGGCGTACGAGAGATACCGCCGGCCGGGCAACGTGAAAGTCCCCTTCTGGCTTCAGCCGCAGAGGCATTACGTGGGGCCGGCCTGGTATCAGCGCACCGTGACGGTCCCCGGCCCATGGCAGGGCAAACGCATCACGCTGCATCTGCAGCGCTGCCATTGGGACACCACCGTTTGGGTCAACGGCAAGCCGATCGGGTCGCGCAGCAGCCTGAGCACGCCGCACGAGTACGACCTGACCGGCGCCCTGGTGCCCGGCGCCGAGAACCGCCGGGACCACACGTTGACCCTCCGCGTGGACAACCGCCTGAAGATCGGCGTGGGGGTCAACGCCCACAGTGTCTCGGACCACACCCAAACCGACTGGAACGGCGTGATCGGGCGCATCGAGTTGCGGGCCACCGATCGCGTCTGGATCGACGACGTCCAGGTCTACCCGAACGTCGCGGACAAGTCGGCCAAGGTCCGGGTGGTCCTCGGCAATCGGACCTTCGGCGGTGGAGACGGCACGCTGACGGTTCGCGCGGAGGGCTTCAATACGGCTCCGCCACACCGGGTGGCACCAAAGCAGGTTCCCCTGCGGTTCGAGGCCGCGGACCAGGCCACCGTCGAGTTCGATTACCCGATGGGCGACGGCGTCCAGTTGTGGGACGAGTTCCACCCGGCCTTGTATCGCCTGAGCGTCGAGCTCGACGCCAACACCCGCGAGATGCACCATGCCGACCGGCGAACCGTGGCGTTCGGCATGCGGCATTTGACGACGCGGGGCACGCAGTTCGTGCTCAACGGCCGGCCGCTCTTTCTGCGCGGCACGTTGGAGTGTTGCATTTTTCCGTTGACCGGGTATCCGCCAACCGACGTCGCGCCCTGGAAGCGGATCATCGCGGTCTGCCGGGCGCACGGTCTGAACCACATGCGGTTCCATTCGCACTGCCCGCCCGAGGCCGCGTTCGTTGCCGCCGACGAGGCCGGTTTCTACTTCCAGGTGGAGTGCGCGGCGTGGGCCAACCAGGGATCGGCCGTGGGTGACGGAAAGCCAATCGACGCCTGGTTGTACGCCGAGGCAGAGAGCATCCTCCGCGCCTACGGCAACCACCCCTCGCTGATGCTCTTGGCCTACGGCAACGAGCCGGCAGGCCGCAACCAGAATCGATGGCTGGGCGATTTCGTCAATCACTGCAAACGGATCGACCCACGGCGGCTGTATACCAGCGCCGCCGGCTGGCCGGTGATCCCGGAAAACCAGTATCACAACACGCCCGGGCCGCGCATCCAGGCATGGGGCGCGGGGCTGCGCAGCCGCATCAACGCCCGCCCGCCGGAAACGACCACCGACTATCGCTCCTTCGCCGCTCAGTACGAGGTGCCGGTCGTCTCCCACGAAATCGGCCAATGGTGCGTCTACCCGAACTTCGACGAAATCTCCAAGTACACCGGCGTGCTGAAGGCCAAGAACTTCGAGATCTTCCGCGACACGCTCAGCGAAAACCACATGGGCGACCAGGCCCGCGACTTCCTGATGGCCTCGGGCAAGCTACAGACGCTCTGCTACAAGGAGGAGATCGAGTCGGCCTTGCGGACGCCGGGCTTCGGCGGGTTCCAACTGCTCGACCTGCACGACTTTCCCGGCCAGGGGACGGCGCTGGTCGGCGTGCTCGACCCGTTCTGGGACGACAAGCCCTATGTCTCGCCCGGGCAGTTTCGACGCTTCTGCAACGCGACCGTACCGCTGGCACGGCTGCCCAAACGGATCTTCACTGTGGCGGAGCATGGCACGGCCCTGGTGGAAGTGGCCCATTTCGGCCCCGCCGATCTGACCGACGCCGATGTCACCTGGAAAGTTCTCGACGCGGCCGGCCGGGCGATCTGCGGCGGCCGATGGGCCGGCCAGACCATCGCGACGGGACGACTCAACACGATCGGTCGCCTCGACTTCCCTCTCGACACCGCGAAACGGCCGCAGAAACTGCGGCTGGTGGTGGGAATCGACGGGACGCCGTTCGAGAACGACTGGGACCTGTGGGTCTATCCGAAAGCTGGCCCCGCTCCTGCTCTGGCGGACGTGCACGTGACCGCCGTGCTGGACCAAGCGTCGCGGCAGCGGCTGAAGGCCGGTGGCAAGGTTCTCTTGCTGCCGGACCCCCAGCGGGTCGCCGGCGGCGTGGAGATCGGCTTCTCGTCGATCTTCTGGAACACGGCGTGGACCGGCGGCCAGGCCCCGCACACGCTGGGCATCCTCTGCGAGCCCACACACCCGGCCCTGGCTACCTTCCCCACCGACTACCACAGCAACTGGCAGTGGTGGGAGCTGATCAGCCGCAGCGGCGCAATGGTGCTCGACGAGATGCCTCCGAAGCTCCGGCCCATTGTCCAACCGATCGACACCTGGTTCAGCAATCGCCGGCTGGGTCTGGTGTTCGAGGCCAGGGTGCACGGCGGCAGTCTCCTGGCCTGCTCGATCGACCTCGACACGGACCTCGACAATCGGCCCGTCGCTCGGCAGTTGCGGCATAGCCTGCTGCGTTACATGGCCGGCGACGAGTTCCATCCGCAGACGGAGGTTGACGTCGACGCGATTGGCCGTCTATTTCGCCCCGCGACCACGCTGGAACGGCTTGGGGCGACTGCTTCTTCCGACAGCACCCAGCCCGGCTATGAAGCCGGGCTTGCCATCGACGGCAACCCGCAGACCCTCTGGCACACGGCGTGGCAACCGCAGCCGAGCCCACATCCTCATCAGCTTGTGCTCGACCTGGGAACACCGGTTGCCTTGGCCGGCATCACCTATCTGCCGCGGCAGGACATGGCCAACGGCCGCATTGCACAATACGAGATCTACACCAGCCCCGACGGCAAGAAGTGGGGCAAGCCAATTGCCGCGGGAACATGGCCCGACAGCCCGCAGCGGCAAACAGTGCGGTTCGACCGGGCCGTGGCCGGGCGGTTGGTGAAACTGGTTGCCCACAGCGAAATCAACGGCAACCCCTGGGCCGCCGTGGCGGAGCTGGACGTCGTTCTCGACGAGCCGGATTGCCCGCAGTGACGCAAGCAGGACCTGAGGATGATCCCATGGTGCTCAATCCGCTCGACATCGCTTTCTTCCTGGCCTTCTTCGTGGCGGTCGTGGGGCTCGCCGTGTGCAAGAGCCGTCGCGAGAAAACCAGCGAAGACTACTTCCTGGCCGGTCGCGGTTTGACGTGGCCCCTGATCGGCCTGTCGATTGTGGCGGCCAATATCTCCACGGAGCAAATGGTCGGGATGGCCGGGCAGGGGGCCGGCACCGTGGGACTGGCCGTCAGCGCCTGGCAGCTGACCGGCTCGGTGGGCATCGTGATCATCGCCTTCACCTTCCTGCCCAGGTTCCTTCGAGCGGGCATCTACACCATGCCCGAGTTTCTCGAATATCGCTACAACTCCGCCGCGCGCGTGATCATGGCGCTGTTGACCGTTGTCGTCTACGTCGTCGTGCTGCTGACCGCCGTGCTCTACTCCGGCGGCCTGACGCTGCGGACCATCTTCGACGTGAACCTGAGCTGGGGAGTCTGGGGCATCGGAGCCGTGGCGGCCGTCTACACGACCTGGGGAGGACTGAAGGCCGTGGCCTGGGCCGACCTGGTCCAGGGCCTGGCACTGCTGGCCGGCGGCATGCTGATCTTCGCGCTCGGGCTGCACTCGGTCGGCGGGTGGGAAGCGTTCACCGAGACCAACGCCGAGAGGCTGCACATGATCCTGCCGGCCAGCGACCCCACCTTGCCCTGGACGGGCGTGGGCGGCGGCATGTGGATCGTCATCATCTACTACTGCGGGCTGAACCAGTTCATCGTCCAGCGAAACCTCGCGGCGAAGACCCTCCACCATGGACAGATGGGCATGGTATTCGCCGGCGCGCTCTGGCTGCTGGTCCCGTTTGCCATCGTCATGCCGGGCATCATGGCCCAGCAGGCCTTTCCCGAGGCCCTCGACGCCGAGGCAGACAAGCAGAACGCCCGGCTGTTGGAGAAACACCTGGCGGCCCCGGCCGGTCAGGTCGCCGACGAGTTGGTCCGATTCCGGCCGGACGAGCAATGGAAGGCCCGCCACGGCGACCGGCTCGCGGAGATCGACGCGCACAACCGGCGCATCGACGCGCTGGCCGGCGACCGCGGTGTCGCTGCCCGCGACGAGCCGCTGGTCGGGCGGAAGTACGACGCGGCGTTTCCGATGCTGATCAAGCGGCTGTTGCCACCGGGCTTGCGCGGCTTCCTCTTCGCCGCCATCGCCGGCGCCGTGATCAGCTCCTTGGCATCCATGCTCAACTCCGCGTCGACCATCTTCACCATGGACGTCTACCGGCGGCTGCTGAATCCCCGAGCGTCGCAGACCAACCTGGTATGGCTGGGGCGCCTGATGACGCTGCTGTTCGTCGTGGCCGCCTGCCTGGCCGCACCGACGCTCGACGATCCGCGCTACGGCGGCGTTTTTCAGTTCATCCAGCAGTTCCAGGGCTACATCTGGCCGGGCGTGGTGGCCGCGTTCGTGATCGCGCTGCTGGTCCCCCGAGCGCCCGGCGCCGCCGGCGTGGTGGCGCTGGTCGGCGGACCGATCATCTACGGCTTGTTCCAGCATTTCACGCCGCTTGACGACGCCGGCTTCCCCGCCATCCATTTCCTGATTCAAGTGCTGCTGACGTTTCTGATTCTCTGCGCGGCGATGCTGGCCATCACGCTGGCGGCGCCGTTGAAAGAGCCCAAACGACTTCCCGACCGCCCGGAGATGGCCCTGGCAAACTCCAAGCCGGCGGCCACACTGGGAACGCTGGTCATTGCCGGCGTCGCCCTGTTCGTCGTCATCTTCTGGTAAGGACTCGCAAAAGAGCATGTTGGACATACATGAAAGTGCAAGGACGCGCAGCGGCCTGGATCATTCACGATGCAAACATCAATAAGGAGGCAGCCGCCATGCACCGAGAGACCATGACCGCTCGCCAGCGGATGCTCAAAGCCCTCGACCACCAGACGCCCGACCGCGTGCCGATCGACCTGGGCGGCAACCAGACGGGCATCCACAAGTTCCCCTACCAGGCGCTGCTGGCGCACCTGGGGATCGAGGCCGAGCTGGAAACTATGGACGCCGTCCAGCAACTCGCCCGGCCGTGCGAGCAACTGCTTCAGCGGTTCCACGTCGATACCCGCTATATTGCCGCCGGGGCTGCCGCCGGTTTCGACGGCACGATCGTCGCCCGCGAGCGGGACGGCCGTCTGTGGCACGACCTGACCGACGAGTTCGGCGTCACCTGGTCGATGCCCGACGACCGGCCCTACTACATGGACGTCTCCCATCACCCCCTGGCCCACAGCAGCCTCGAAGAGCTTGCCGAGTATCCGTTTCCCCGGGGCGACGATTCGGGACGTTTCCAGGGGCTCCGCAACCGGGCGCTGCAACTGAGGAACGAGACCCCGTACGCCGTGGTCAGCGGCATCGCGGGCGTGGTCTACGAGACCTGCTGGTACATGCGTGGGCTGCCGCAGTGGTTCATCGACATGCTCACGCAGCCGGAGTTCTGCGAGGCCTTGCTCGATCGGACGCTGCAATTCTGGCTCGACTGGTTTCGCGTGTTCCTCGACGAGGTGGGCGACCTGGTCGACGTGATCATGATCGGCGACGACCTGGCCGGCCAGACGGGACCGCTGTTTCGTCCCTCGTTCTACCGCGAGGTGGTCAAGCCCCGCCAGAAGCAGTTGGTGCAATACATCCGCTCGCGGACCGACGCGAGAATCTGGTACCACACCTGCGGTTCCTGCCTGGAGTATATCCCCGATCTGCTGGACAACGGCATTCACGCCCTGAACCCCGTCCAGATCAGCGCCGAGAAGATGGACCCGTCCGAGCTGAAGGCCCAATTCGGCGACCGGCTCGTTTTCTGGGGTGGGGGGATCGATGCACAGCACGTGCTGCCGACGGCCACGCCCCAGAGCGTTCGGGAGCACGTCCGCCGCAATCTGGCCGTTTGGAAGCCCGGCGGGGGCTACGTCTTCAACAATGTCCACAACATCCAGGCCGGTGTGCCCCCGGAAAACATCGTGGCCCTGTTCGACGCGGCCTACGAATACGGGTTCTACGATTGACGCGGGCGACGATCTGACGCGGGCGAGACGTTTTGGCGGGGGCGAGACCTCTCGGGGGGGCCTTGGCGGTGGCCGCCGGTGGCTTCGGTGTGGCTTCGCCGCGTGCGGTTGCCAGCGCCGGGGCCTCCCAGCGGCGTGTCCGGCAGCTTGTCGCCGCCTCGGATCGAGGATATACTATATCGTTTACTGGATGGGTGGCCCGTCTGCACCCTCCCGCTGACCCACTCCCGCGCAAAGGCTCCCCGAGACCTCCAATCGCCGGATCGCAGGTTTGCCGGGGGAGCCGGGCAACCTGGTGGGGAACCACCTCGCGAGCGCTCTTCCATAGACTCCGCGTCCGCCACTTCTGATGCCCACTGGTTGATCGAACTAGACTTGGCTGGACGGGCTGCCGGAGCAATCCCTGTCGGAAGAGGGTAGCCGTGTGCCCAATTGGCCGAATGACTGTTGAAGAAAAATGGACCTGACCAAGCTACGAAACATCGGAATCTCGGCCCATATCGACTCGGGCAAGACAACGCTCAGCGAGCGAATCCTGTTCTACGCGGGACGGATTCACCGGATGCAGGAGGTCCGCGGCGAGGGCGCCACCATGGACCACATGGAGTTGGAGCGGGAACGCGGCATCACGATTACCAGCGCCGCCACAAGCGTCGATTGGAACGGAGCGACCATCAACCTGATCGACACGCCCGGCCACGTCGACTTCACCGTCGAGGTGGAGCGGAGCCTCCGCGTGCTCGATGGGGCCATTCTGGTGCTCTGCGCCGTGGGGGGCGTCCAGGCCCAGTCCCTGACCATCGATCGCCAGATGCGGCGATACCATGTGCCTCGCATGGCCTTTATCAACAAGATGGACCGAGCCGGCGCCGATCCCGACTCGGTCGTCGAGCAGTTGCGCAAAAAGCTCGGCTGCGACGCCGTTTTGATGCAATTGCCGATCGGCCGAGAGTCGGGTTTCCGGGGCGTGGTCGATCTGATCACACAGACGGCCCTGTACTTCGATGGTCCCAACGGCGAGCACGTCCGCCGCGAGCCGGTTCCCGCCGAAATGGCCGACCAGACCGCCCGGGCCCGCCAGCACATGCTCGAAGCCTTGTCGATGTACAGCGACGAGTTGATGGAACTGCTTTTGGCCGAGGAGGAAGTCCCGCAGGGGCTCGTCGACGAGGTGATTGCCGCCGCCGTCGCGCAACTCGAGTTCACGCCCGTCTTCCTCGGCTCGGCCTTTCGCAACAAGGGCGTGCAGCCGCTGCTAGACGCCGTGATCCGCTACTTGCCCTCGCCGCTTCGCGTGGGGGCGAAGGCCTTCGCCCACGACGATCCGGGCCGGGAAATCGCGCTGAAACCCGACCCGCAGGAGCCGACCGTGGCCATGGCGTTCAAGATCGTCGAGGACCCGTTCGGCGCGTTGACGTTCATGCGGATCTATCAGGGCAAGTTTACCAAGGGTGACACCTTCTTCAACCAGCGGACGGGCCGCAAGGAGCGGTTCAGCCGCATCGTGCGGATGCACGCCGATCAGCGAGAGGAGGTCGCTGAGGCCATCGCGGGCGACATCGTGGCCGTCCTGGGCGTCGACTGCGCCAGCGGCGACACCTACGCCTCGCAGTACCCCTACTGCACGTTGCAGAGCATCTACGTGCCGGAACCCGTGATCCAGATGGCCATTGCGCCGCTGACCCGCGACGGGGCCGACCGGCTCAGCAAGGCCTTGCAGCGTTTCCGCCGCGAGGACCCCACGTTTCAGGTCAGCGGCGACCTGGAGACCGGTGAAACGCTCATCGCCGGAATGGGCGAGCTGCACCTGGAGGTCTACGTGCAGCGGATCCGCCGCGAGTTCGGCGTCGAAGTGGAGGTCGGACGCCCCAAGGTCAACTATCGCGAGGCCCCCACGCGAGCGGCGGAGTTCAACGTGAGACACCGCAAGCAGACCGGAGGCTCCGGCCAGTACGCCCACATCATCGGCAGCCTCGATGTGCTGCCTGAAGAGGCTGAAGAGCCGTTCCTCTTCGAGGAGCGCGTGACCGGCGGACGGATCCCCAAGGAGTATATCCCGGCCGTGGAGAAGGGGTTTCGCAAGGGCATCCTTAAGGGGCCGGTGGCCGGCTATCCGGTTGTCGGGCTACACGTCACGCTGGACGACGGCTCGTACCACGAGGTGGACAGCTCGGAGATGGCCTTTCAGATCTGTGCCCTGACGGCCATGCGTGAGACGTTCTCCAAGACGGGGCCGGCGCTGTTGGAGCCGGTGATGAAGATCGAGATCGAGTGTCCCAGCCAGTTCCAGGGCACGGTCGTCGGCAACCTGACGTCCCGCCGGGGCGTCATCTCGGCCACCGAGGTGCTCGGCCCCATCACGCGGATCGAGGGCGAGGTCCCGCTGTCCGAGACTTTCGGCTATTCCACCGATCTCCGCAGCATGACCCAGGGCCAGGGCACGTTCACCCTGGAGTTCGCCCGGTACAAACGCCTGCCGACGAGCCTTGCCGAAGAAGTGATTGCCCAGCGCAAAAGAACCGCGCTGGCCGGAGCGGTCTGAGCCGGATTCCGCGATTCTCGACCCGCCGCAGGGCTTGCTCTGGCGATTGCACTGGTGCAGCCGACAGCAATTCGGCCCGGACCTGCCTCGAGCCGCAAAAGCCGATGCGATAGGTCGTTGAAGAACATGCAGCGAATAGATAATGTGAGAGATGTGGGCAATATCTGCCGATAAGTAAATCTGCCGTGCATGAATTCGACTTGACGATTAGGGAGTTTTTCGGGAACATGGATAGCCTGCGGGGAACGCGTAGCACGACGCAAATCGTTTTTTCGTAACGGCTTAACGCTCTCGACCCGTGCCAGGCGAGGCAGCGCCGAACCCGGGATATTGGCCGAGCGGCAGCCGTGCATGGCCGAAGGAGACGGCTTTCGGTTATCCACAGGCGATTGAGGTTTTCCGGTTTTTCTGTCTTGCCCAAGTTCTCCACAGTACTTCCTCGAAACCTACGATGAATCCTTCAACACCACATTACCTGTTGTTTTCCGAGACGCATCACCGCGATGATTCGAGCCGATGGCGGTTTGTGCTGCAATCGGCCGATGGCTCGGACCAGTTCGAGGCCTCAGACGTCGAGCCGGAGGTACAGGGGGCGCGGCTTGCCCTGCTGACCGTGGTTCGGGCGTTGGAGAATCTCGACCAGCCGTCGCAGGTGACCTTGGTCGGCTGTAGTCCTTACGTCCGACAGGGGATGCAATACGGTCTACCGCAATGGCGGGACAACGGATGGCGGTGGGAATTTTTTGGAGAGATGGTTCCGGTCCGAAACGGCGACCTGTGGCGCCGGCTGGACCGCGCGATGCGCTTCCACCGGATCGATTGCCACAGCCGGCGACCGGAGCAGCCGCAAGGGCAGCCTGTCTGCCCACCGGCGGCCGAAATCGACAGCGACCGACTAGAGGGCCGAGAAGCCGGGATTCGCTTTGCGGCGGCCGATGGGATAGGATATCTCAGGAGGCTGCTGCCGGCGGCTTGCTCCCGGTGGATTGGCCGTTTGACACGACCATGGCGGCAACGCGCGGCGCGAGCTACGGCGCCTCGCCCTTGCAGTGCCTGGGGCGCGTGACTTGAGAAACAACGCAGTGATTGGTCCCCGGGCGGTCCCGCTTGGACAAGCAGGCGGGCGCAGGGCCGGGTAGTCGTAAGCGGGATGAGCTTTGCAAGGAGGTGTGAGTGCGCACGACCGCAGGTCTGAAGCATGTCAGGCAACTAGTTGAAGGAAGACACGAGAATCCATTCGAGCTGCTGGGGCCGCACGAGGTGACCGATTCGGGTCGCCGGGCGTTGGCCGTGCGAGCCTACTTGCCCGATTCGCAGCAAGCCTGGGTGGTCGATCCGGCCGACACCCAGGCGGTGCGGCCGATGCGGCGTATCCACCCGGCGGGTCTGTTTGAAGCCATTTGCCCTCACCCGAATGGAGATGGGCCGCCGCGTTACATGATTCGGGCGGCCGACCAGGGCGGGAAGAAGACCACCATGTATGATCCCTACTCGTTTCCGCACCTGCTGACCGACTATGATCTCCACCTGCTCAACGAGGGGACGCATTGGCGGTGCTACGAGCGGCTGGGCGCGCACCTGCGAACGGTCGACGGTGTCGACGGTGTGTGCTTCGCGGTCTGGGCGCCCAATGCCACGGCTGTGAGCGTGGTGGGCGACTTCAACGCCTGGGACGGCCGACGCCACCCGATGCGCAAGCACATCCCCAGCGGCTTCTGGGAGCTGTTCGTACCGGGGCTGGGCGAAGGGACGCTGTACAAGTTCCGCATCCGACGCCACAACGAGTTGTTCGAGAAGGCCGATCCGTTCGGATTCGGCGCCGAAGTGCCTCCCCGGACCGCGTCGAAAGTGGTCGATTTGGATCGCTTCCAGTGGCACGACTCGACATGGCTGGAGAGACGCCGCGAAACGAACTGGCTGCAGCAGCCGCTTTCGTTCTACGAAGTCCATCTCGGGAGTTGGAGGCGGCCCGACGACGACCGGAACCGCTGGCTGACGTACCGCGAGCTGGCCCATCAGTTGGTCGAGTATTGCCAGGAGATGGGTTACACGCATATCGAGTTGCTGCCGGTCAGCGAGCACCCGCTCTCGGCCAGTTGGGGATACCAGACGGTGGGCTACTACGCCGCCACCAGCCGCTACGGCACGCCACACGACTTCATGTACTTCGTCGATCATTGCCATCAGAACGACATTGGCGTGGTGATCGACTGGGTGCCGGCCCATTTTCCGCGGGACGGGCACGGGCTGCGGCGATTCGACGGGACCGCGCTGTACGAGCACGCCGATCCTCGTCAAGGCGACCACCGCGACTGGGGTACCCACATCTTCAACTACGGACGCCATGAAGTCCGCAACTACCTGACCTCCAACGCGCTGTTCTGGTTCGACAAGTACCACATCGACGGGTTGCGCGTGGACGCGGTCGCCTCGATGCTCTATTTGGACTACAGCCGCAAGGACGACGACTGGATTCCCAACGAGTTCGGCGGCCGGGAGAACCTCCACGCGATCTCGTTCCTGAAGCAACTCAACGAGCAGGCCCACCTGCAATTCCCCGGCGTGCTCACGGTGGCCGAGGAATCGACCGCCTGGCCGGGTGTTTCCCGGCCGACCCACCTGGGCGGGCTGGGTTTCAGCTTGAAGTGGAACATGGGCTGGATGAACGACACGCTCCGCTACATCCACCATGAGCCGATCCACCGCAAGTACCACCACGACGAGCTGACCTTCAGCCTGATCTATGCCTTCCATGAAAACTTCGTCCTGCCGCTCTCGCACGATGAAGTGGTCCATATGAAGGGGGCGCTGGCAAGTCAGGTGCCGGGCGACCTCTGGCAAAAATTCGCCAACTTGCGGCTACTGTACAGCTACATGTGGACCCACCCGGGCAAGAAGCTGTTGTTTATGGGCAGCGACTTCGCCCAATGGAACGAATGGGACTACGACAACAGTCTGCAGTGGGACCTGATGCAGTGGGAAACGCACCAGGGGCTCAACAAATGCGTGGCCGACCTGAATCGCCTCTACCGCCGCGAGAAAGCGCTGCACCAACTCGATTTCGACGGGCGCGGATTCGAGTGGATCGACTGCCACAACTACGAAGACTCGACCTTCAGCTACATCCGGCGGGCCAAGGACCCGGACGATTTCGTGGTCGTTTGCTGCAACTTCACGCCGGTCCCACGCATCGATCACCGCCTGGGCGTGCCGGAGTGCTGCTGGTACGAAGAGGTGTTCAACAGCGATTCGGCCTACTACGGCGGCAGCAACATGGGCAACGGTCCGGGGCTGCTGGCCGAGCCGAGCGAGAGCCATGGGCGACCGGCCTCGATCGAAGTCGCCCTTCCACCGCTGGCCACCGTCGTCTTGAAGCCCCAGCGATAGACGCCGTCTCACGCGACGAAGGTTGCCGGCCACGGCGTGGGGCTACCGGCTACTCGTCTTCCACGTTCGTTACCGGCGGCTCGATCCACTCCAGGCCGGCGGCCAACCGGATTTCCTCCAGCCACTGCCGGAAGATCCGGTTCTGGTCTTCGCCGGCCAGGACCATGTAGGTGCCGTAGCGGTCGCTCTCGAACTTCGTTCGCAGGAGATTCTCCGAGGGACTGGTCGAGGTGACGCGAATCACGTAGGCGATCGTCTGGGGACGGTTCATGGCTACGCCGACCTCGCCCGTCTTCAGGGCGAATACGGCGGCCATGAAATCGGGGCCACGCAGTTCCACGCCCTCGACCTCGCTCAGCCTCGGCGCGGTCCGCGACGAACCCTCCGGCACGCTGCCGTAGGTCATCCAACTGAACGGGGGCGTGGATGTGACGGTCACGTCCGGCTGATCCGCCAGGGCCTCCTGGAGCGGCTTGCCCGACGCTCGCGCCTCCTTGGCCAATCGCTCGGCTTCCTCCTCGGCGAACTTGCGGGCTTCGACCATTTTCCAGGCGCCCAGAACCTGTTCGCGGACGCCCTTGTCCTCGAATTCGGGGGTCTTCGCACCAATATCTTCCGTCTTCCAGAACAGGTAACGGCTCTTTGGCAAGAGATCGTCTGCCAGAGAGATGGACATAGCCGAACTGTATTCCTGCCAGTCCCGTTGGAATGCGTATGCCGGGAACCTGGTCCTATAGTCCACAAACGACTTGCCGATGTCGAGATCCTGGGCGTCCAACTCCGAGATCAAACCGGTCGCCTCGGTCACCAATCCGTTCTGCGTGGCCAGCAAATCGCAGTCCAAATCCGCGGGCTTCCCATGCTGCTCCGGATCGGCGTCGTGCAGAATACGGGATTCGTTGTACTTCTTCAGTTGCGTCTGAAGGGCACCGAAGATCTGATCCATCTTCTCGTTGGCCAATTCGCGGCGAATCGCGTCCCCAATCGGGCCCTTGAGGATCTCTTCGGGAGTCTTGGGCTGTGGCGGAGCCTTCTGGTCGACTGCTGGCTTGGGCGGCTCGGCCACCGGTTCCTGCAACGCTTCCTCCGGCTGCTGCGCGGCATCCGCGGGCTGGTCGGCCGCACCCGTCTCGGGGCCAGGCACCGCCGGTCCGGCCGCCGGCATCTCCGCCTCGCCGGCCGGAACCTCGGTTTCAGCGGGCGGCGTTTCTGTTTCGGCGGCCGGCGTCCCTTCCTCGGCCGTCGGCGTTTGCGCGTCGGCAACAGGCGGCGTCTCGGCTTCGGCCGGTTCCCCACCTGCCTCGGGTGATTTCTCCTGCAGCATCGATGTCAGGACAAACGGTGAAGCCCTCCTCGACGACGAAGCGCCGTCAATGTTGCCAGGTTCGCCCGGCGTTGGATCGGCCGGCGCTGCCTCCTTTTCGTTCGATTCCACGTCTTGCGTTGGTGCCTCTGGCCCCGTCTCGGTCTTCAGCGGGTCTTCTTCCGATGCTGCGGGCCCCTGTTTCGGCGCTGTCGGCGTCTGGCCCTCCGCATCGCCGGAAGGCTGGTCTTGCGACTCAGTGGGCTGCGATTCAGTGGGCTGCGACGTGTCTTGCGTTGTCGGTGTCGGTTCGTAGCCCTCGAATCGCCGATCATACTCGTCCTTATTCTGTTCGTAGCGATTGAGCACCTCTTCGTCGCTGATCAGCGCGGCGCCCGTGAACTTCTCGTAGTCGGCCTGGAAGTAGCGGATTGCCACCCGATGCGGCTGGCGAAAACCGGGCTCGGGAGATGCCGGATCGTAGAGCTGGCCCTTGTACTTCTCAAAGAACTTCCGCAGAGCATCGTCGCCCGGATCGCTTACCTTGTGCACGTATCGGGCCACGGGAACCGCGGCCACCTCGATCGCGGCCTGCCGCTCCAGGCGGTTGAAGTACTCCCAGCGCTGCGCGGGAGTGGCGCCCCACACGCTGGCCTCAAACATGCCTTGTAGTCGCAGCGCCAGCAACTCGTGGCGCAGCAACTCGAAGAGGTGTCGCTGGCTCACCGATCGCTTCTGCAGAATGCGGACCAACTCCGTCGAGTGGACCCGATCCTCGGTGACCTCGGCAATAAATGCGTTGATGGCCGCATCACTGATCACGATGCCGAGTTGGCTGGCCTCCTGGGCCAGCAGCCAGGTGGTCACGACGCCCTGCTCGGTCGGCTCGCCAATCTGCCTGATTGCCGCCCGCGCCGCGTCGCCCTTGCCGCCTTCGGACCGGTTCAGCGACTGCACCACGTCGTTGAGGAAGGAGAGCACCTTTTGCCGTTGCTGCCGGAGCGTTGCCACCTGAGACGCCCGCAGGTTCCCGAATCTGGTCGTCTTCACCAGAACTCGGTCGCGATTGGCGCGCGACATGATCGTGTCGAGCACCGGCCCGGAGAGAAAAACAAAAGCGATCATGGCGGCAAGGCCGAAGAAGGCGATCAACCCCTTCTGGTGCTTTCGGAATACCTTAAATGGGCTGGCCATTGTGTGCGCACCCTTCTTTCGACGTGTTCTTTGACCCTCCCTAGGTGGAGGGTCGGACTGTAGTGTGTTGTATGATTCAGCGTGCTCCGGGTGGTCCCGAATCTAGGAATTCTAAAGCGGATGGCGGTAAATGCAATCCCAAAATACCCCCAAAGGGGCCGGTTGCAGGAAATCCGCTACCCTAAAAGAGGGGCCAATACCCGGAGGGATGGCCTGATCGTCGAAAAATCGCCGATTGTACGCGTGGCGACGCCTGCTACAATTCCATGCTGCTTTCGCCGGCCGGGTCGCGTCGAATACAGCGATGATCAGGCGTTCTGCCGGTCGACTTAGGAAACGGGGGCCGAATCGCTGATACATACTGACGCCCTCAACCCAAAACACCCATATTTCCACCAGCGTTATGGCCAAGACACCGAAGGCTGCCAACGGAAAATCCCTTGTGATCGTCGAATCGCCGGCCAAGGCCCGCACGATCAGCAGCTTCCTTGGCAGCGACTATACGATCGAAGCCAGCATCGGCCATATTCGGGATCTTCCACAGGGGGCCAAAGAGGTTCCGGAGAAGTACAAGGGGGAAGAATGGGCCTACCTGGGGGTCAACGTCAATCAGAATTTCGAGCCTGTCTACGTCGTCCCGCGCGAGAAAGCCAAGCAGGTCCGCAAGCTCAAGGAGCTTGTCAAGGAAGCCAAAGACCTCTATCTGGCGACCGACGAGGACCGCGAAGGCGAGGCCATCAGTTGGCACCTGTGTGAAGTGCTCAAGCCCAAGGTGCCGGTCCGGCGGCTGGTGTTCCACGAGATTACGGAAGAGGCCATCCGGGCGGCCTTGGCCGAGCCTCGCGAGATCGACGCCCACCTGGTTCGTGCCCAGGAGGTCCGGCGGATCGTTGACCGGCTATACGGCTACGACGTTTCCCCCCTGCTCTGGCGGAAGATTCGACCAAGGCTCTCGGCCGGGCGCGTGCAGAGCGTGGCAGTCCGCCTGATCGTGGAGCGCGAGCGGCAGCGGATGGCCTTCGTCTCGGCCACCTATTGGGATCTATTGGGCACCTTTGCGAAGGCCGACGGGGGGCAGTTCCAGGCAACGCTGACTTCGGTCGCAGGTCGCAGAATCCCCTCCAGCCGCGATTTCGACGCCGCCACGGGCAAACTGAAGGACGCCGACCTGCTGCTGTTGGACGAAGGCCAGGCCAACGAGCTTCTGGCTAGACTCCGCGGTCGGAAGTGCCGGGTCGCGAACCTGGAGGACAAGCCGTATACGACGCGCCCCTATCCGCCGTTCACCACCAGCACGCTGCAACAGGAGGCGAATCGCAAGTGCGGGTTTACCGCGCGGCACACGATGCAGGTGGCCCAGAGCCTGTACGAGACGGGCCACATCACCTATATGCGGACCGACTCGACCACCTTGGCGGCCGTGGCCGTCGAGGCGGCCCGCGTTCTCGTGGCCTCGCAATACGGCAAACAGTATCTGCCCGAGAAACCTCGCGTCTACCAGACAAAAGTCAAAAACGCCCAGGAGGCCCACGAGGCCATCCGTCCGGCAGGCCATCCGTTCGACCTGCCCGAGGCCATTCGCTCGCAACTCTCCGGCGATCAGTTTAAGCTCTACGATCTGATCTGGAAGCGGACCGTCGCCAGCCAGATGGCCGATGCGCGGGGGCATCGGATCACGATCACGATCGAAGTCGACGGCGCGGTGTTCCAGGTCAGCGGCAGGACGATCGATTTTCCCGGCTATCTGCGGGTGTACGTAGAGGGATCGGACGATCCGGAAGCCAGGCTGGCCGACCAGGACGACGTCCTGCCTTCGGTCTCCGTCGGCGAGGTGCTCGACTGTCGCGGGCTGGAACCGAAGAGCCACGCCACGAAGCCGCCCAATCGCTACAGCGAGGCCTCGCTCACGCGAGC
The DNA here is from genome assembly GCA_016935315.1 of Pirellulales bacterium. Lineage (GTDB taxonomy): Bacteria > Planctomycetota > Planctomycetia > Pirellulales > Thermoguttaceae > JAFGRD01. The sequence continues at coordinate 72,319 of JAFGRD010000028.1, read as the reverse complement.
GCTGGAAGAGATGGGCATTGGGCGGCCCAGCACCTATGCGTCGATCATCGACACCATCCTCGCCCGAGACTACGTCTTCAAGTTCAAACGCGGCAACGTTCTGGTGCCGACTTGGACCGCCTTCGCCGTATCGCGGTTGCTCGAGGTCCACCTGCCCGATCTGGTCGACTACCAGTTCACCGCCGAAATGGAGGACGACCTGGACGCCATCAGCCGCGGCGAGGCGGGCCACCTCGACTACCTGCGAGAGTTCTATTTCGGCAACAGCCACCCCGGGCTGAAGGAGCAGTTGAAGAACAAGGTCGAGGAGATCGACGCCCGGGCCGTTTGCCAAGTGCCCATCGGCAGGCCGGACGGGGAGGACGCGGAGGAAATCTATGTCCGCGTTGGCCGCTACGGGCCGTTTCTCCAGCAGGGCCAGCGCCGCGCCAGCTTGCCCGAAAGCATGCCGCCCGATGAGCTCACGGTCGAGAAAGCCCTGGAATTGCTCGACAAGGCGGCCGCCGGCGACGAGCCCCTGGGGATTTGCCCCGATACCCACAAACCGGTTTTCGTCCGGGTGGGCCGGTTCGGGCCGTACGTGCAACGCGGCACGGCCGAGGACGACGAGAAGCCGCAAAACGCCTCGCTGCTTCGGGGCATGGAGGCGGAAGAGATCGACCTGGCCACGGCACTGAAGCTGCTGTCGCTCCCGCGGACCTTGGGCGACCATCCGGAGACGGGCGAGCCGGTGGTGGCCTCCAACGGCCGGTACGGGCCGTATATCAAGTGTGGCGACGAAACGCGATCCCTACCCGACGACCTCTCGCCGCTGGACGTGACGATGGAACGGGCCCTGGCGCTGTTGGCGGCGCCGAAGGCCGGCCGCGGCGGCCGACGCAAGGTCGAGCCGATCCAGGTCTTCGACCCGTCTCCGGTTACCAACGAGCCGGTCCGGCTGCTGGACGGGCGCTACGGACCGTACGTCACCGACGGAACGACCAACGCGTCGCTGCCGCGTGGAACGACGATCGAAGAAGTCTCGTTCGAGTACGCCCTGGAACTACTGAGAGTACGTGCCGAGAGCGGTCCCACCCGCCGAAAAACGCGCAAGAAGACCACGGCCAAAAAGGCCACCGCGAAGAAGAAGGCGGGCAAGAAGAAGACAGGCAAGAAAAAGGCCACCAAGAAAAAGGCTGCCGCCAAGAAGACCGCCAAAAAGAAAGCCACCAAGGCCGAGGTGTAGCAGGTCTTGTCAGAGCCTCTGAGGTGCCCTACTCTTGACGATCGCTTTCTCCCAGGGCCACGGCGTACGCGGTCGCGTGCGTTCGGCAATGGGAAATCGACACCAGAAGCTTGGTGATGCCGAGTTGTTCCACCACGTCCTTGGCTCCCCCCCGCACGGCGACCACCGGCCTGCCGCTGGCTTCGTTGCGGACCTCGACGTCGCGCCAGGTGATGCCGCGCCGCCAGCCGGTGCCCAACGCCTTGAGCACCGCCTCCTTGGCCGCCCAACGGCCGGTGAAGTGCTGGGTCGCCTGGGCCCGGTTCCGGCAGTAGCGAATCTCTTCCGGCGTATACACGCGATTGATGAACAGCTCGCCGTGCCGCTCAATCATCCGGGCGATTCGCAGACACTCGGTAATGTCGGTGCCGATACCAAGGATGTCGGACATGGGGCGGGGCAGTGGGTAGTGGTCCGTGGATAGTGGGTAGTGGTCCGTGGATTGTGCGGTATGGCAGTGCGGAAGATTGCCTCCGACCGTTGTCCGGCGGCTTATGGATGTCTGCATTGCGAATGAGCAAAGCCGACCACCCGAAGGTCCGGCAAGTAGGGTTTCCGTTGATCGCCCCCGCGCATTGCGTGTGCAAGCGTCAACAGACACCCTCCTCGTGGCCGACGGCGCCGATCTCATCGAGCACCTCGGTCATTCGGTTGCGGCGGTCGACGTCGAGCCAACTCCGAACACGCGTCGTTCCCTTGGGCGACTCGTCCCAGGATAGCTCGAATTCCGTCGGGCCACAGCCCCCGTTGCAGTTGCGCAACCGATAGCGCGCCACCCTCGACTCCTCGACCGGTGTGACCTCGGCGATCTCGGCCAGTCGCCGGGCGGTCGATACGTCGATTCGACCGCTGCGCGTGACACGATACCAGCTTCCGCACCGACTGCAATAGGGCTGCCGCAATGCGGGAATCACCATGGCCAGAGTCGCCCCCAGCACCAACAACGCGTCGACCGCCCAGCTTGCCCAAACGCCCTTGCCCCGTCCCGAGTAGCCACCCGGCAGGGGACGCCCTCGGGCGGCTTCTTCCCGCAGGAACGCGACCAGATTCGGCGGTGGAGCCGCCAGACGGTCCTGCAAGTCATCGGGAAACAGTCGCCGGGCCCTTTCGATGGTCGCCGCGTTCGCGTTGTAGGCCTCCCAGACGGCCCGATAGCTGAAGTAGTGCTGGCCCACGACCGTCGCGGCCACGGCCAGCACGGTCCCCAGCAGCACGGTCGGCCGGTGTCCGGTCTGGCTTACACGCACCAGGCCGACGGCCATGGCGCCCAGTCCAACGCCCACCAGCAAGGGAAAAATGAGAAACGGCGCGAAATAGCCTTCTGCCACCGCGGCCATCCAAGCCGTCATGAGGCCCAACCCCAGGCACGCCGGCAGCCAGAACGCGAGCTTCGCCCAGGCAAACGGTCCGCCGCTGCGTGCCGGTTGATCGTCGCATGTGGTGCGCTGGTGGTCCATCGCGCCGTGCTTCAGGGTTTCACGCCACAGGCCCGCTGGGCCCGCAGCAGCACATCGGCGGCCTTCTTCCGCGCCTTGGCGGCGCCGTCGCCGAGGATCTCTCGGACCTGCCGCGGATCGGCCTCGAGTTGGCTGCGACGCTCTCGCGCCTCGACGAAATAGTCCGTCGCCAGTTCGCTCAGCGCCTTCTTCACCTCCCCGTAGCCGAAACCGCCGCGACGGTACGTGTCGGCCATCTGCCCGCGCTGGGCGTCGTCGGCAAACAGGCAGTAAAGCTGGAATAGATGGTCGGTCTCCGGGGCCTTGGGCGCTTCCATGGGCCGCGAATCGGTCACGATCCGCATAATCTGCTTCCGCAGATGTTTCGGGTCCTCGAACACCTCCAACGTGTTGCCGTAGCTTTTCGACATCTTCTCGCCGTCGGTGCCGGGAACGCGTGCGGAGGTCTCCAGCACCTTGGCCTTCGGCAGCACGAACGTCTCGCCGAATTGGTGGTTGAAGCTGGCAGCCAGGTCGCGGGTCACCTCGATGTGCTGCACCTGGTCCTCGCCGACCGGAACCGTATCAGAATCGTAGGCCAGGATGTCGGCCGCCTGCAACACCGGGTAGGCAAACAGTCCGGTATCGGCCGACAGCCCGCGCGCCTTCTTGTCCTTGTACGCATGGCATCGTTCCAGCAGCCCCATCGGCGCGCCGGTCATCAACAGCCAGCACAACTCGCTGACTTCGGGCACGTCCGACTGGATGAACAGCGTGGCCCGATCCGGGTCGAGCCCCAAGGCCAGCAGATCGATCGCCGCGTCGATCGTGAGTTGCCATAGCTCCTTGGCGTCGCGAACCGTCGTTAAGGCATGCAGGTTGGCGATAAAGTAGAAGGCGTCTTCCGCCTCGTCTTGCAGATCGATGTACTGTCGGATCGCACCGAAGTAATTACCCCAGTGAAATCGTCCCGTCGGTTGAATACCGGATAAAACACGCATGCGTCGCAGTAGGGCTGGGGGTTCGGGGTTCAGCGTTATTGACATTTGCACATTCAGTGCGCGAGGGCGATCCACGGGATCCCGGTTTCTCCGGCCTCCCGTTGGTCGGCCTTGCTCATTCGCCATGCAGACGTCAACAAAGGTTGGGTGCCTGTCCACTCCATTGTATCGTCTATCGCCAACAACACGAAAGGGGGGAACCGGCCTGCCGTCCAATCGCCCGACAAGTTCCGCCTGCTCCCCCCGGACATCTGCAAACGCCCCTACGGCCCCTTGCCTCCGATTGTCCCCACCACGTCGGCGACACAGGCAGCCCCGAGTTCGGCCAATGCGGCGGGCAATGCGTCGAGGATCCCGATCGATACGGTTGGGTTGTAGAAGTTTGCCGTGCCGATCTGGACGGCTGTCGCCCCGGCCACGAAGAACTCCATCGCATCGTCGATCGTCGCAATGCCGCCGACGCCCATCAACGGGACCCGAACAGCTTGGGCCACCTGGTACACGGCTCGCAGTGCAATCGGCTTGATTGCCGGCCCGCTGAGTCCTCCCAGCACGTTTCCCAGGATCGCCCGCCCGCGCCGCCAGTCGATGGCCATGCCCAGGCAGGTGTTGATCAACGATAGGGCGTCCGCGCCTCCCGCCTCGGCCGCCCGGGCAATCGAAGTCACGTCGGTCACGTTGGGGGTCAGCTTAGCGACCACGGGCAACGAGCAGGCGTCGCGGACCCCCGCGACCACCTTTTCGCACATCGCCGGGTCGGTGCCGAAATCGACGCCGCCGCTGACGTTCGGGCACGAGACGTTCAGTTCCAAGGCCCGCACGCCGGCAACGCCGTCGAGCCTGGCCGCCAGCCGGGTGAATTCCTCCCGGCTCTCGCCCGCGATGCTGACAATCACGGCCGGTCCCAGTCCAGCCAGATAGGGCATCTGGCGTTTAAGAAACGCCTCGACGCCGTCGTTGTCCAGCCCGATCGAGTTGAGCATGCCGCCGGTCGTCTCGATCGTCCTCGGCGGCGGATTGCCGGCCCGCGGATTCTGGGTGATGGTCTTCGGCAGGATTCCGCCCAGCCGGGCCATGTCGACCAGCCCGGCCATCTCGCGGGCGTAGCCGAATGTGCCCGAGGCCACGGTAATCGGGTTGGCCAGTCTCAGCCGTCCCAGTTGGACTTCCAGCGAGACCGACGATTGTTTGACAGCGGCGGGATTCACAGTGATCGGATCGCCCGACAGAAGGCTACGGCGGCAAGCGAATACGGGGCCGTCAACCCCCGGCGGTGTTGACGACGGAACCGAGAGAACAGGCGGCGAGAACCGGCGGGGCCGGTTCGACGCAGCACCTCGAAAGGGCCAGTGTAGCCGCCCGGCCCTCCTCGTGTCAATTTGGGCGATTGCCGGAAATCAGCAACCGGCCCGACAGCCGCTCGGACGACCTCCGGACAGGGCATGTACGTCTCTCAGCGCAGACCTTTCACGCCGCCAACTCAGATCAACCCGCCGTGCGTACGGTACGGCGTCATATGATCTGGCTGATCGAGCATCCAGGTCCGCTCCCATTCATCGAGAATGAGACGCAGGTTTTCGGATGTGAAGATCAATTGCTGCGTTCGGCGGACGGGATCGCCGGAATAGGCGGGGATGATACACCCGGCCGTCGTGCCGACCAGCATGCCCAATGCTAAGGTCATCAGGAATCTGCGCATAAGACAACTCCTCCGTGAAACGAAAAAATGTTTGCTTTTGCGGAAACGCGAGCGCTTCGAAGCCCTATCTTGGGTCGGCCTCGAAGGTTGCGTTGATTTGGTGGGACGCGTGGATCCGGCGTGCGCTAAGGCGCCTCGGAAACGAGCGGTTTCCGAGCAAGAGAAGACGTTGGCCGGAGTTGGAGATCAGGCCTCAACGGCCGAGTTGCGCGTCAGAGCGGTGTTACGCGTTTTCAGTTCCGGGGGCGTAACCTGTTGACGCTCCGAGGGTTCCGGAATAAGACTCAGACGCGGCCTTTCCCGCCGACACCTCGGCTCGAGTGGCTCGTTCTGCTGCGGCAGCCAGGCGCTCGAGCTCTCGAACGCGCTCTTCCATCTCCTTGCCCGGCTTGAAAGTGACGACAAACTTTGCCGGCACAGGGACTTTCGCCCCGGTGCGAGGGTTGCGAGCGTTTCGCGGCGCTCGCCGTTTGACCTCGAAGACGCCGAAGTTGCGCAACTCGATCCGCTTGTCTTTCACCAGGGTGTCCACAATCGCGTCGAACGTCTTCTGGACGATCTCCTTGGTCTGCAACTGGGTGAGTCCGATCTCCTCGGAGATGGTCCGAACGATCTCTTTCTTGGTCACGACTCGATTCTCCTGTGAGAAGAGGTCGTCGCATGGGGCAGAAGGGCGGGTTGCCGAGCAACCCGGTAATGCTCCAAGTGTAGGCCCCGCAACGACTAGAGTCAAGATCAATCGTTCCGGCCGGCTGCCGGATTCACGGATCACAGCCCCACGAAACCCACCATTCGGTCGGTCCGTTTGAACCGCCCGAATTATCGTAAGTGTCTATTGTCAAAGAGCTTAACCTGCGCGAGCGGCTCCGTGCCAGGGCCAGTTTCTCCTAAGCCCTTAATTGAAAAGGACTTGAAGAGATCGCCTTGCGACCCGTGCCCCGCGATCGCCATACGACATTCGCGCAGCAGCCCCGCCGCGTGTGCAGGACTGGAACCAGTATCGGCTTCCTGATCGGAAAAGTTCAGCCAGACCTTGTATTCAGCAAAATCGGAACAGACCGACGAGTCAATGTCGCCAAACCACCAAGAAGACGGGCTCAAGCACCAGCCGGCTTACGCACCGCGCCCTAGACGCGTACTACCCGCAATTGTGCCTGGATCTCGCTCAGAGGAACGAGCTTGCCTCGATTGGCCCCGGGACAGTGGCGGCAGACCTCCTCCCAGGCCTCGGGCGTACGCAGATTCGAGGCCCAGAAGGGCCAGGTACGGCACTGCCGTGGGCGGAGTTGGTAGAGTTGGCAAATGCGGCGTTCGGCGTCGAACAGCACGCAATCGCCGCCGGGAAACTCCCGCAGGCTCTTGCGGATACCGACTTGGCGGACATAGCGCCGCTCGAATGTCTCGACGTCCATCTTCAGGGCCGCCGCCATGGCCTCGATCTCGGCCTTGTTGACCCAAACGTGGCCCGGGGCACCCGTGCAGCAGTCGCCGCAGCCGGTGCACTGGAACTTCAGCCCGTCGCGATACCAGACGCCGTTGTTCATCACTGATCAAACCTCTGTTTCCCAATTCTGACATCCGGAAACCGATGCGACCGGCCGGGCTTCTCCGTCGGGTGCGTTTCACCCTCCGATCTGGTGCATGGACCGTTCGGCGGGGGCAAAATCTCCGGTGTCCGTACCTCGCGCCTTCCTCTTCGTGCTCACGGCAATCTGGATCAGTTGGGCCAACCGGCGTTGCGTGGCTCCGCTGCGGAGCACGGCTCGGGCGTCCCAAGTGTCGGGAGAGAACAGGCAATTCTGCAGCTTCCCGTCGGCCGTCAGCCGCAGGCGGTTGCACTGATCGCAGAACGGCTCAGTGACCGAACGGATGACCCCAATCCGGCCGCCGCCGTCGCGAAACTCGTACTCGGTGGCCGGGGCATACGGCCCGGCGGTTTCCACGGCATCCAACGGCCCGATTTCACGCGAGAGAATCTCGAGAATCTCATCGCCCGGCAGAACCTGATCGCTGCCCCAAACCCTCCGGCCGCCGACCGGCATGAACTCGATGAATCGGAGGTGCAGGCCGTTGTCGCGGGCGAACCGGGCCAAGGGGACGACGTCATCCTCACACATTCCACGGATGGCCAACGTGTTGAGCTTGATCACCGCAAACCCCGCCTTCTGAGCGGCCTCGATTCCTTCGAGCACGCGCGGGAGTTCGTCAAATTGGGTGATCCGACGGAACTTCTCCCGATCGAGCGTATCGAGGCTCACGTTGAGCCGGTTCAAACCGGCCGTGCGCAAGTCGCCCGCCAAACGCCGCAAAAGAATCCCGTTGGTCGTCAGGGCCACTTCCTCCACACCGTGCAGCCCGACCAGCTTCTCAACCAGATGGGGAACACCCTTGCGGACCAGCGGTTCGCCCCCGGTGATGCGGAGTTTGCGAATGCCCAATCGGGCGGCGACCAGGACGAACCGCTCGATTTCTTCGTAGGTGAGAATGTCGTGGTGCGAGAGAAACCGCACGCCTTCGGGCGGCATGCAGTAATAGCAGCGGATGTTGCAGCGGTCCGTGACGGAAATGCGCAGATCCGTGTGGACGCGTCCGCAGAAATCGACAAGAGGGCCAGCCAAGCTCACGGGGTCACATCTCCTCGCCACGGATCGGGTTGCCGGGGTCCGCGTGGACCCAATCGCTGGTGCCGTCGGCGTAGTTTTCCTTCTTCCAAATGGGGACCACCTCCTTGATGCGGTCGATCAGCCATTGGCCGCACTCGAAGGCAGGTCGGCGGTGGGCCGAGCTGACGGCGATGGCCACGCTCGTCTGGCCGACCTCCAGATGTCCTAGACGATGGACGATCATACACTCGACCAACGGCCACCGTGCACGGCCCTCCGCCTCCAGTTCGGCCAGCTTCTTTTCCGCCATCTCAGCATAGCACTCGTATTCCAACGAGCTGGTTATTCGCCGCCCCGTCTTCTCCCGAACGGTTCCCAGGAATAGCACCACGGCGCCGGCCGCCGACGCGCAGACGGCCTGGATCACGGTTGCCGGGTCGATCGGGTCGTGGGTCAGGCGGATCATAGGCGGGACATCGGGTGCGGTTGTTCGATTATTGGCAGACTTCCGCTCGTTTGCAACTCCCCAGCTCGAAGGACTCGCAAAAGGAACAAGTTGGGCTTTCCTATGCAGGTCCAACTTGTTCCTTTTGCGAGTCCTAACCGCCGCTGACCGGCGGGATCAGCGCCACCTCGGCGCCGACAGGGATCTGCTGCGCATCGAGCGCGTACTGCATATCGACCGCAAACATCGCCCGCGCTATCAGGCCGGAAAAACCGGGCAATTCCTCCCCCAGCCGGCGGCGCAACTGACCGATCGTGGCCCCGTCGGGCAATTCCAGCTCAAGCCGGTCGCGACCGGCGGCCTGCCTGGCCGCGGCGAACAAACGCACCTGGACGTTCACGTGACGAGCAACTCCTCTCCCGGGGTGGTGAGCAACTGGGCCGCCTCGGGCATCAGGCCGTACGCCAAGGCCAATAGCTTGATCGGGTGGACGGTGGGCTTGGTCGTTCCTTGCTCCATCTGGATCTTGCACGCGCTGCACTCGGTCGCTCCGGCCTGAAGTCCCGGGTCGCGAAGCCGAGAGATCAGGCCCCAGCCCACACGAAGACTGGCCCGGTAGTTCACACGTTTCAGGCCGAATGTGCCGGCCATGCCGGAACACCCCGCTTCGATCCGCTCCAACCGCACGCCCGGGATCAGCCGCAAGAGGTTCTCGCCGGGCGAGCCGACCTCCAATGCCTTGAGGTGACAGGGCAAGTGGTAGGCCAGTGCCGCGTGGATCGGCTTGAAATCGAGTTGCAGTTTGCCCTGCATGTGCATCTTCCACAGGTAGCTACAGGCCTCGCTGCTGTGTTCGGCCACCAGGATCGCCTCGGGATCGTCGACCAGATCCGGATACTCCCGCACCAGACACAACGCCGCCGACGGCTCGGTGGCCACCACGTCGTACCCCTGCCGAACCAGTTCGGCAAACAGCGCCACGTTGTGCTGGGCCAGCCGGCGGGCATGATCCAAGGCGCCGCAGGCGATCGAGGGCATGCCGGCCTGCTGTTGCTGTGGAGGGACGTAGACAGGCACGCCGTTGTGCTGAAGCACCGCCACCAGCGCTGCCGCCAGTTGCGGATCGAAGTAGTTGGCGTAGATATCGACGAAGTAGGCGACCTTGCGCCCGCTGTGGCGAATCGGGCGGGTCAAGCGTTGGCGCGCCGCGCGGCGAAGAAAGCTGCGCGACGCCAGCCGCGGGAGCTTGCGACCCTGGGCAATCCCCAGCGTCTTCTCCAGCAGCCACCTCACCTGACGGTTGCCGATCGCCCAGTTCGCCAGGGGGCGGACCATGCTGCCCAGCGCGCTGAGCTTGTCCAGCCGCGTCATCGCCCAGTCGGAGGGTCGCAGCCCGTTCGACGCCACGTAGGCCCCCTTGCCCTCGCGCATCAATCGAGGCACGTCGACCCGAGCGGGGCATTCCAGCCGGCACATGTGACAGTGAACGCAGAGGTCGGCCACGGCCTTGAACTGCTCGCCGGTCAGGCGACTCAGCTCCACGCCGCCGGTCAACACGCCGGCAATCAGGTTCGCCTTCGCCCGCGGCGCCGACTCTTCGGCCGGCGAGAGGCGGAAGATCGGACACATTCGCAGGCCCGGCGACTGAGTGCGGCATTGACCACACCGGGTACACTCCGCCGCGGCCGGGGCCACGCGCGTTGCATCCCAATTCAACTGCAGCTCGACCAGATCGCGGAGTTGTGGCGATTCCGCCTCGGCCGACGGCGTTTCCGCCGCCTGTTCCGATACGATCGTCCGCGGGCGCAGATGCCGGGTCAACAGGTCCGGGTCGTCGCCGACGATCTTGCCCGGGTTCAGCGTGCCGGCCGGATCGAAAACCTGCTTCACCTGGCGAAACACGTCGTACAATCTGCCGACTTGTCGGGCGACGAACGGGGTGCGGCTGAGTCCACATGCGTGTTCCCCGCTGATCGTGCCGCCGACGGCGAGCACCTCTTTGTAGAGCTCTTCGGCCAGGCGGCACATCCGCCGGACGTCGCCCGCATCGGCCAGATCCAGATACGGCTGAAGGTGAAGTTGTCCTTGGCCGGCGTGCGCGAACAACGAAGCCGTCACGTGATGATGCTTCAACACGTTCTGCATGCGTACCAGGAAGTTGGGAAGCACCTCGGGCGGAACCGCCACGTCCTCGACGACCGGAACCGGTCGGCTGGGGCCCTTAACCGGGTAGGACGTCGGCTGGATCTGCCGGCCAAGACGCCAGAACAGCTCCGTTTCTTCCAGGTCGAACGCCTGCCGGGCACCGAACGCCAACCGCTTCTGGTGCCAGATCTCGTCGACCATTGCGTGTACCCAGTCGCGGACCTCGAGCGGCTCGTCGCCTTCCTGTTCGATCAGCAGCACGGCCTCCGTCTCGGCCGGAATCAGCAGATCGAATCGCACTTCCAGCTCCCGGGCCAGACTGAGGTGCCGACGATCCATCAAGTCGCACGCCGCCGGCTTCAGGGGGAGAATCTGCAGCGCGGCTCGCGATGCCTTCTCCAGACCGTCGAACAGCAGCAGCGCCACGCCGCGATGTCGGGGCAGCGGATCGGTCGTCAACGTGGCCTCCGTCGTCAGGGCCAGCGTTCCTTCCGAGCCGACCAGCAGCCGGGCCAGGTCGAGATGCCCCTCGTCCAGGACGTCGCTGAGATCGTATCCGCACCGGTCCGACGGACACTTCGCCTCATGTTTGCGGATGAGACTGGCCCGCTGGTGCAAGACGGCCACGAGGCGGTTGACCAGGTCGCGTTTCCGCGGGTTCCCGTCCTTGCTCATTCCGTCGACCAGCGGCTCGCGGCCCACTTCCAGCGTTTCCCCATCGGCCAGCACCACCTGGAGCCCTGCGACGTGCCGCCGGGTCGAGCCGTATCGCAGCCATCGGCTGCCGGCGGCGTTGATCGCGACCATGCCGCCGATGGTCGTCACGGCGTTGTTGGCCGGGTCGGGGCCGAAGATGCGGCCCATCGGGCGGAGCTGGCTGTTGAGCCGTTCGCAGACGACGCCCGATTGAACGCGGACCGTCTTGGCGTCGAGCCGGATCACCCGCCGAAGGTACTTCGAGAAGTCCAACACCAGCCCCGGCCCGAGCGATTCGCCCGCCACGCCGCTTCCGGCGCCGCGCGCATGGACGGGAATCTGCTTCTCCGCGGCATATTGCACACAGGCGCTCACGTCGGCCACGGTGCGCGGGCGGACCACGCCCAGCGGGACGATCTCGTGGATGCTTCCGTCGCTTGCATAGAGCTGGCGAAAGACCCGATCGCAACGAACGTCTCCGGCCAGCAACCCCCGCAGATCGGCCTGAATTCGTTCGCGCTGTTGGTCGAGCTGGTCCATGAATCGGGCGAGATCCGGCTGCTTCGGTCCCGCTGAGAACACCTTCTCAGCGACGATCCCCGTAGATCAACGTCATGATTTCGGCCCGGCTGGAAACCTTCGAGCGGAAGACGCCCTTCATGGCCGAAGTGACGCAGACGCAACCGGGCTTGCGGACGCCGCGGATGGTCATGCACGTATGCACGGCCTCGATCACGACCGCCACGCCCTTCGCCTGCAGCTCGTCCACCAACAGATTGGCAATCTGTTCGGTCATCCGTTCCTGGACCTGCGGCCGCCGGGCCACTTCTTCGACAACCCGGGCCAGCTTGCTGAGCCCGACCACCCGGCCGTTGGGAAGGTAGCCGATGTGGGCCTTACCCAGAAACGGCAGCATGTGGTGCTCGCACATGCTGTCGAAGCTGATATCGCGCACCAGCACCACCTCGTCGCAAGTCTCGCTGAAGCATTTCTGCAAGTGACGACGGGGATCCTCGTGCAGGCCGACGAACAGCTCGGCATACATGCGGGCCACGCGGGCCGGGGTCTCCCGAAGGCCTTCCCGGTTCGGGTCTTCGCCCACGGCCAGGAGAATCTCGCGGACCGCTCGCTCAATGCGCGGCCGGTCGATCTGCGGCGACGGTTCGCGCTCCGGTTGATCCGCTTCGCCGGCCATACTGCCGTGAAGAATCTCCGGAGCGTCGATGGGGGATGCCATGGGCCAGGTACCTCGATCGCAAAACGGCCTCTTATTGGAGTCTGCACTGCAAATGATCCAGGCCGACCAACGAGAAGCCGGAAACACCGGGCTCCCGTTGGTCACCCTCGCGCATTGACTGTGCAAAGGTCAATAGATCATCTTAGAGACCCCCCAGCGGGCAGTCAAGGAGGGTGAAGACTCGCAAACCTCGTGGGTGTCCCAGGCGTGAGCACGGTCCTCGTTCCGGACAGAGCACGCTCGCGTCCTGCGAGTCCCTACGGCCGTTCCATCATTTTCACCCGATGTTGCGGGCCGGATTGCGACATCAGGTCCTCCTCCTGTTCCCGCGTGAGGATCTGAGGCGTGCCGACGACGGCGGCGGCCACCAGCGATTGGGCGGCATCTTCCACGATCAGGCAGCGGTAGAACGCCTGCTTCATGTTCACGCCCAACGCACACACACCGTGGTTGGCCATGAAAATGGTCTCCGCGCTGCTGGCTGCCTCGGCCACCAGATCGGCCAGGGTCTGGGTCGTCGGCGTGACGTAGGGAACCGTCACGCGACGGCCCAGGTCGTTGACGACCTCGGCGAACATCGGTTTGCGGGCCATGTCGATGCCCGCGCTGACGACTCCGCAAAGCCACGGCGAATGCGTGTGGAACACGACCTTCACGTCCGGCCGCACTCGGTAGATCGCCAGGTGCATGTTGACTTCCGAGGTCGGCTTGTGCGGCCCCTCGGTCTGCCGGCCGCTGTCCAGGGCCATGCCGCAGAGATCGTCCGGCCCCATGTCGTCCATGGCGAAACCGCTGGGCTTCATCCAAATCGTCTCGTCGTCGCGAGCGCTGATGTTGCCACCCCCGCCTACAACCAGGTGGGCCGCGTAGATCTTCCTGCCGTACTGAACGAGTTCGTCTTTGATCGAAGACATGCGTGGGTTCCTTTGCGGCGTATTCGCAACGCTTCGGCCGCCCTGCCGTTATTCGTGCGGGTGGACAATGACCTTCATGCCCTCGCGGCTCTGAACGGTCGCAAACGCCTGGTTGACCTCGTCGAGCGGGAAGCGGTGCGTGATGATCGGCGCCGTGCGGATCTTGCCTGCCTCCAGCAGCCTGACGGCCAACTCGTGGTGCCGGGGCACACAGCCGTGGGAACCGGTCACGAAGCACTCCTTGTAATGAATCGTGTTGGAAAGCACCGACATGGGCCGCTCGTTCTTGCCCAGCCCGCCGAACAGATTCACATAGCCGCGATGGGCCACCATCTCGATCGCCTGCTCGTGGACCTCGACGGAGGGGCAGGTGGTGACGACCACGTCGGGTCCCTCGCCGCCGGTTTCCTCGCGACAGCGGGCCACCACGTCCTCGTCGTTGGAGCTGATGTACACGTCGGCGCCGTACTGTTTGGCGATGGCCGTCCGCCGGGGGCCGCGTCCCACGCAGATGACCTTGATCGCGCCCATCACCCGGGCCAGGTCGATCATCATGCAGCCGATGGGCCCCATGCCGATCAGCACGATTGTCTTGCCCAGCGAGAGGTTGACCAGTTCCAGCCCGTTGATCGCGCAGGCCAGGGGTTCGGCCAGGGCCGCGTCGTCGAAGCTGAGGTTTTCGCCGAAGGGCGTCACCGGCCCTTCCTCCAAGACTAGTCGCGGCAACTCCATGTACTGGGCGAATGAGCCGGGGATCTGGTAGCCGACGGCGTAGTTGATCGCGCAATTGTTGCCCAGTCCGTTACGGCACCAATGACACTGTCCGCAGGGCACGTCGGCCCCCACGGCCACGCGATCCCCCAGCTTGACACGGGTGACGTTCTTGCCAACCTTCACCACAGTGCCGGCCGTCTCGTGTCCGATAATCGTCGGCGGCTTCACCCGGGGGTTTCCATGGTGGAAAATGCGGATATCGGAGCCGCACACCGCGACCGATTCGACCTTCAACAGGGCCGAATCGTCGCCGATCTGCGGGTCGTCCACCTCTTGGACGGTGATTTTGCCGAGCTGTTCCAGTACGGCTGCTTTCATGGAGACCTCTCTTCCCAATGCAGAATGAACACGTTCTCACGGTTGGATCAGAACCTTGGCGAAGAACTCGCTCTGATCGCGCATCATCACCAGGGCGTCCAGCGCCTTCTCCAGCGGCACGCGATGCGAGATTAGCGAGTCGAGATCGATTGCTCCGGACGCCGCCGCAGCCAGCACGGCCCGCCAGTCGTCGTTGTTGCCCGCGGCGCTGAACGCCGAGTTCCACGTGCCCAGAATGTCCAGCTCGCGACGCATCGCCTGCGAAATCAGCCCCGCCGGCAAGGTCACGTCGGCGGAAGGGTTGCCCATGATGACCACGCGACCACCGACCCGGGCGGCGGCGATGGCCTGGCCGAGCGTGATCGGCACGCCGGCCCCCTCGACGCAGACTTCGGCCCCGCGGCCGCCGGTCAGCTCGTTGATCTTCTCGACCGGGTCGCCGTCCCGGGCGTTGATCGCCGACGGGAAACCCAGCCGCCGGGCCATGGCCAGCTTCTCGGGAATCAGATCGAAAACGACGATTTGGGCGGCGCCCATCATGCGTGCCCACTGCGCGGCCATCAGTCCAATGGGCCCTGCACCGAAGATCACCACCGTCTCGCCGATGAAACTGCCGCCGGCCCGCTTCAACGCATGCAGCGCCACGGCAGCCGGCTCGGTCATCGAGGCAGCTTCCATCGAGACTCCGTCGGGCACCGGCACCAGGTTCCTCGGCGGCACCGACACGTACTGGGCGAACGCCCCGTCGCGGCGGGAGCCGTAGTAGTCGTAATGGGAGCACTGGACGTAGTTGCCCAGCTCGCAGGAAGCGCACCGATCGCACCACAGCAGCGGAAAGACCACCACGCGGTCGCCCGGCCGGTAGTCCTGCACTTCGGTCCCACACGCCTCGACCGTGCCGGCAAATTCGTGGCCGCAAACGGTTGGGAACCGATAGGTTCCCTTGATGAAGATCCTGGGAATGTCGGACCCGCAGACGCCACAGAAGCCCACCCGCACCAGGACCTCGTCCGCCGCCGGCTTGGGCTGGGCAATCCGCTCGTATCGGGCGTCGCCGACGGCGTGCAGCACCAGGGCGTTCATTGTCTGCGTATCGGTCATGGTCGTCTTTCCGGCAGTGCCCGGCCCCCGCGGTTGGGAATCCGCCATCGGCAACTACCCGCTCCTCTTCCGCAGACCCTCGGCGATTGCCGCCTCGGTCTTCCTGACGTTCTCGGCCAACGAGGCGCCGCGGTGGAACCAACTGCTGGTACCCGCCACCAGGATGTCGGCGCCGGCGGCCACCATCTTCGGAATATGCTCGAAGCTCACGTTGCCGTCGACCATGATGGGTGCCTCCAGCCCGCGGTCCCCGAGAAAGCGGCGGCAGGCCGCGATCTTGCGGATGCCCGAAGGCACCAGCCTCTGGCCGGCAAAACCCGGGTTGACCGTCATCAACAACACGAAATCGAGCCGCTCCACCACGAACTCGACGCTCGGCAGCGGCGTCGCCGGGTTGAGCACCACACCGGCCTTCATTCCCAGCTCGCGAATCTGCGTCAGCGTCCGGTCCAGGTGGCGGCAGACCTCGGCGTGGACGGCCACGTAGTCGACCCCGATCTCGGCCAAGGGCTCGATGTACAGGTCCGGATTCTCCACCATCAGGTGCACGTCCAGCGGCAGGGCCGTCTTCGGCCGCAACCAGCGGATCACGTCCAGCCCCAGCAGAAGATTCGGCACGAAATGGCCGTCGGCCATGTCCAGGTGCAGCAGGTCCGCGCCGACCGCCTCCAGTTGCCGCAGCGAATCCTCGATGTGGCCCAGGTCGACGCACATCACCGACGGCGAGACCCTCACCGGCCGTTGTTCTGCCGGCGCTTCCTTGCGTACAGCCGAAACCGCTCGAACCGAAGCGGAATCCCCGGCGGCGTTCGTTTCCGCCCCGTCGGCAAGCCAGGTCTCCTTCAAGTGCGACAGCGAGGCGCGAAGCTGATCGGCCAGATGCTTGTCGGAGTAGTCCCGCCCCAGCTTCGGGCCGCCGATCTCGAGATATCCGACCACCTCGTCGACCGGAATCGTTTCGGCCCGGGCCAGCAACATCTCTCGGATCGGCCCGATCTGGACAACGCCCGCCTTACGCTCTTCGGCGCTGAAGCCGAACGTGGAGGAGTACTGCGAATCGGTGTTCTTCAGGTGGATTTCGTACAGATAGGGCAGCGTGGCCTCGAGCAGCTCGATGTGGTCGTGGCGAATCGTCCCCTCGGCGTCGGCATAGCCATGGGCGATATCCGTGCAATAGCCGAGCCGGGCGGTGCCGTTCGGGTTCCGGCGATGGTGCGCCATCAACTCGTCGGCCACCTGACGGATTTCTTGCGGGAGCGTGGGCGGCTCGGCCAGGCAGGACATGGGCTCGACGGTCAAGCGGGGCACACCCTTCCGGCAGGCGAATTCCATTAGCTCCTTCATGTGCCGCAGATAGCACTCGATTCCCCGCTGCTTGGTTCCCATCCGATCGCGATAGACCGCGCCGGGGTTCGAGCCGACCGATGAGGCCCCCAGCAGCGAGCCGACTTCGATCAGACGCTCGAAGTTCCGCCGCGCAACCGCCTCCCACCCGGGACCGTCGATGAAGAAGCCCCCCAATTCGCGATGGGCGGTAAAGATGCTGCGAATCCGCAGGCCCAAGTCCTCGGCCTGGCGGCGAAGCTGCACGAAATAGTCATCGGGCAACTGGTAGATCTCGAAGAACGTTCCCAGTTGGATGTTCTCGATCCCTTCATCGGCCAGCAGGCGAAAGAGCCACTCGTACGAGAATCGATACTGAGCCGGGTCCGTCTTGATGCCAAGCTGAAGTGTGAGATCGGCCAATGCCCGGTTGCTCCGTACGTTGAAATCACAGTCTGGCCACCGGACGCGCCCACCCCACCGTGCCACAAGCTCGCCCGCGAAAAACGCTCAGTCTACCGGCTTGGCGCCACGGTACAAGCGGCCCGCCTATGCCTTGCCGTTGCCGTTCTCCAACGCTGCGATCTTTTCGACCCGCCGCAAATGCCGGCCGCCCTCGAACTCCGTCTTGAGCCAGATCTCGACCAGCCGGTCTACGAGCTTCTCGCCGAGGATATCGCCGGAAAGACAGAGCACGTTCAAATCGTTGTGACGGCGGCTGAGCTCCGCGGTCAGGTCGTCGTGGCAAGGCGCAGCCCGAACGCCGGGGACCTTGTTGGCTGCGATACACATCCCCAGCCCGGTTCCGCAGATCAAGATCCCGCGATCCACCTCCTTGCTGCTGACCTTTCGAGCGACCACTTCGGCCACGTCCGGGTAATCGACACTTTCCTGGCTGTCGGTCCCGAAATCGATCACTTGCTGGCCGAGCCGATCGAGCAGCTCAACCAGCTTGACGCGCAAGTGGACGCCGCGGTGGTCGCTCCCCACCGCAATTCGCATGGTGCACTCACTCCTGAGGGCCAAGTGACAAGTAGACCCATTTTACCGACCGCCGGCCGGCCACGCAATAGGCCCTCCCTCTAGTGGAGGGCGAGGTATCTCGGAGCCGGCCCGCCATGACTCTTGTGGCGAACTGACGTTACCCGTCGGGGGGGCACTTGAGCCAAGAAGGCTATCGGATGCAGCAGCGAATCGTGTCCGTCGGTCCGCTCAGCGACCCGTCGGGGCCTGGTCTTCGCCGCGTCGATCCTGCCCGGGAACGTACACACAATCCGGTTCCGTCTCCAACGGGTCGCCCGTCACGGCATAGGCCCGCGCGCGGCTTCCGCCGCAGACGTGGCGATACTCGCAGGCGCCGCAACGGCCCTTGAAACCATCGGGGTCGCGCAACGCCCGAAACGTGGGGTGGTTCTGATAGACCTCCACTACCGAATCCTCCGGGAATCGGCCGCAGCGCAGCGGCAGGAAGCCGGCCGGGTAGATCTCGCCCATATGATTGACAAACATCACTCCCTTGCCGTCGCCCACGCCCAGCGGGGCCCGATGTCCGCGACGCTCGGCCGAGTCGGCCTCGCCTCGGGGGCCGGCCAGCGGGTCGCCGCCTCGCTGCAACACAAAACGCCGATAGTGCGGCGCTTCGGTCGTCTTCACCCCGTACGGCTTCGTTTGGGCGTGGTGCCAGAGCCGCTCGAAGACTTGCTCGTACTGCTCGGGCTCGATCCGCTGTTCCTCCAGCCCCCTTCCCACGGGGACCAGAAGGAAGACCGACCACATGGCGATCTGCCTCCCGGCCAGCAACTCGGCGATGGCGTCCAACTGGTGGACGTTCCGCTGGGTGATGCTGGTGTTGACCTGCACGGCCATCTGCAGGTCCTTGGCGTCGTCGAGCATTTTCAAGGTCCGTTGGAAACTCCCCTCCAGGCCGCGCAGCCCGTCGTGGACTTCCTCGTCGGCACCGTCGAGGCTGATCCCCAGCCGCCGGATTCCGGCTTGTCGCACCCGCTCGAAGGCCTCCCGCGTCGCCAGCGGCGTGGCCGAAGGCGTCAGCGCCACCTGCAAGCCCCGCCCGACCGCGTGGCGAATCAGCGCGCACAGGTCGGCCCGCTTCAACGGGTCGCCGCCGGTCATCACCATCATCGGCCGCCGCGGGAACGTGGCCACCTGATCGATCAAGGCCTTGGACTGCTCCGTGGCGAGCTCTTCCGGGTGAGGTTGCTCCTGGGCCGACGCCCGGCAGTGTTTACACACCAAATCGCACGCCAGCGTGACCTCGTAGTAGAACATCAACGGGTTGCGGCCGAAGTCTTCCTGCCGATAGTCGCCGTGGCGCATCGGTGCGGCCGTTTTCTCAGGCATCTTCATCCTCCTGCATGTGCGTCTCCGCCGCCAACTCGGCGTCTCCCGGACCGCCGTGGCAGCGCAGGACTCGCTTGTAGACCAGCGAATAGTATCGGAACCGGGCCGGCATGTGCGCGCCGACCGAGGCGATCGTCACCACCACCAGCAGAATCGCGAAGCGATCGTCCCAGCACCACGGCACCGCGCAGAGCAGGCCCAGCTTCACCAGCGTGATCACGCCGCGCCCTTGGTGGAACCAGATCAAGCTCGCTCCCGCTTCCAGCATCGCCAAGGCAACGCCCGTGGCAATCGTAAGACCCAGGCTCACGTAGAGCTTCTCGCGCGGCACGTCGAAGGCGTGTCCTCCCAGCAGGACGCCCATGGCGGCGATATGGGCCGTCCGCATCGCGATATTCCAGGCACGGGCGTTGAACATCTTGGGATTATCTCAGCGGCAACACGCGTTGATCGTCAAGACGCCTCAGTCGGCAAAACGCCCCTCCACGTCGATCCAGTTGTGCGGCCCCATCGGCACCGTCACCTGATCGGCTTGCACGCACAACTGCGTCGGCGGCGTTTCGCCCGCGTTGATCTTCTCGGCCGATTGCAGTGGACGGAACGCGCGCAACCCGACTTCGGTCTTGCGACCGTCGGTCTCCAGCAAACGCACGCGGAATCCCTCCACGCGTCCCTGCGACAACACCGGCTCCCAGTGGGTCGCAATCACGTTGCGGCAATCGACGTGAAACAGCCAGCCGCTCGGAGCCGGAGGATGCACGGTGGCGGAGCGTATCGCCTTGGGGGCCACGAAATCGAGCGCCGCGGGCACCGGATGGGGCAAATCGACACCGATCCCTAGCCGAAACGATCGGGCCCTCTCGCCGTGGACGGCCAACAGCGTGTCGATCTTCCGCAACCCGAAGCGGCGGTGGTAAGGCAGCCCCCCGGTCAGCAGCGTCGTGCGGGCCTTGCCCGCGCGGACATCGATGAAGTGAGGAGCCTCCAAGAGCAACACGTCGGTCGGGCAATTGGCCAGATTCACGCTGCGGTAGAGGTTCGCCGTGGCATCGCCCCAGGCGAAGCGGACGGCATAATACGAGTGCCATGGGTCGCGGTCCAGCGGCCGCTCGACGTCCAGGTCGATCCGCAGCTCGATGACCCGGCTGCCACGCCGAATTCGCGTGGTCTGGGCGAATCCGGCCAGCCGCCGCGCCTGCCGATCGACTAGTCGCCCGCGACAAACGATCTCGCCGATGATCGGCCCCACCGACGTGACGCTTATTTGGTCGGCCGCCATCAGCGAATACCCCTCGTCGTCGCCGTCGTCGTGGCGGCCGACCGGCGCCAGCCGCATGGCAATCTGCTGCGCCAGCCGCGCGCCGCGGCTGTAGTAATCGGCAATCGACTGGATCGCGCCGGTATGCGGATCGATCGTCACCTCGAAGAACTCGTTGCGCAGCGTGTTCTCTTCGGCCAACGGCGGATCTTCCTTGGATTCGGCTCGACGCCGCGTCCGCCCGGTCCGCGACGGTTTGGCCGCCGGCGGACCGCCCGCCCCCGGGCCCAACCAGGCAAATCCCATCGGCGGCACGTCGACAATTGCCAGGTCGTCCGCCGCCGCCCGTACCGCGCCCGCCGTCTCCGGCGCCCGTGGTAGCCCGGGAACCTCCACGCACAAACGTCGCGAGAAACTGCACGGATTGGCGACCAGAAACCCCGGCCCTTGACCGTCATCCGGCCCGGGGCCGCTGCCGAGCGCGCCGGAAAACCGCTCCGTCGCCTCGTGCAATTGCCCTTCAATCGTACGGTCCAGCTCTTCGCCCGAATCGGAGCGGCCGTTCAGGCAATCCTCCACCTCGTCGAGAAGCCGCTCGGCGGCCGGGCGTGCGTGCTCGTTGGCGCCGTCGGCGGGCTGCTCCGCGGCCCGGCCGGATACGATCGTCGCCAGCGCGTCGAGCGTTGCCGCGGCCTCGACGGCCGCACGCCGTTGAAAGTACCGGGCCCAGCGCGAGATCGGATCGGCTTGCCCGGCGGACACGGCCTGGCGCAAGTAGGGTGAACGGTACTGGTCCGGGCGATAGCTTGTCTGTTGTCCCGCCAGGCCGGTCTGATCGAAGTAGTGGTCGATCGTGGCGAACGTTCCCAGGGCCGTCGAATACGAGGCGATCCGCCGCAAGTCTTCGTACCAGGAACTGGTTTGCCCCGGCCAGTGGGCCAGGATCACCGTGGCCACGTGATCGAGGTCCATGGCGTCGCCCAGCCTTTCGGGCAGTCGCAGAAACGCCTCGGCTCGGCTGGCGTCCAGCGGCACTCGGCCCAGCGCCTCGATGACCGTTCCATCGAGACCCTGCCATTGAATGCGGCTCTGGTTGCCGGTGGGAAAACGCCCGTCGTCCAGCGTGCTGTGCACCGCACCCGTGAAACCGTACCGCCTGAGGATCTGCGGCAGCACGGGCGAAAGCCCAAACCGGCGACGCCCGAAGATCGTCGGCCGGCAGCCCAGGTGCCGTTGATACGCATCGAGCCCGCGGCGCAATTGCTCGCCGATGGCCTCGGGCGTAAGCAGCGGCAGCGCCGGTTCGTAGAACTCGCCGCCGACGATCGCCGCGGTGCCCTTTTCGATGGCGCCGGCCAGGGCTCGCAACGTCTCGGGCTCCTCGCGGGCCAGGGCCTCGATCGCTTCGCCGGTCACCAGTAGATTGATCGGCGATGGGCGGGCAAGCTCCGCCCGCAGCGCTTTCCCCAAGGTCGTCGGGGCCACGAGCGTCAAGTCCAACAGATGGGCCTCGACGGGGTAGAAGTACTCGCGCCCTTCGTGCAGCAGATCAAAGGCCGACCGGAGACGGCTGCGGGCCGTTTCCTCGTCGCCCTCCAGGGCCCCTTGGGCGGCCGCCAACGTCTCTCGGCGGAACGCGTCTTCGTCGAGATTGCTCATGTATCGCAATTGGCGCGTGAGCAACTCGACCTGGAGATGACAGAAACCCAATGCCAGAAAATCGCTCAGCAGTTCCTGGGCAATCTGCGTTGGGCCGCCGTCGAGTCGTTGCAGGGCCTCGGCAACCATCTGTTGGCGAGACTGCTGGCCGTCGATGACGCACGCTCCCTCGCTTTGAGCCTGCTGAACCCATCCTTCGGGCAGAAGGTCCCGGCTGCACTGGGGGATCACGATCAGATAAGACGCCGGTTGTGATGGAGGAGCATCGGCGGGATGCCAGGTTGGCATACTTTGCGCGACCCCCAGTAGCGAGGGGTGCCAGAGGGCGGACCATGCCGAGAGCACCTGATCGGCCTCGTCGGTCTGGCGATTCAGCGAGAAATCCTCCAGACTATGGCAGGGAAGTAGGATGACCAGTTGGTTGAACTTCATGTTGCACAATAACTTAGAGTGTTTGCACAGAATTCGGACCAGCCCGGCCCCTCCGGCCTGCCGAGAGCGCTTCGCCACTGTCCACCATATCCGGTCTGATCGGTCAAGTCGAGTCGGCGACCGGCCCACGACATTTGGTTGACAAAACCCGGGCCGCCACGATAGATTAGAGATAGATCAAGAGGCAGGCAGACGGCCTTATATGCGCTCATTTCTTGACGGGCCACCTTCGGGCCTGGGGCTGTCAGGAACAGGGTATCGCCCAATCGATGCCAGGCACCGGATTCGGATCAACGTAGAGGTTGCAGTATGGCCAGGAACGACGCGGTTTGGGGGATTGACGTCGGGCAGTGTGCCCTGAAGGCGTTGCGATGTCGTCCGCACGACGAGAAGCGAAGGCTCGTTGCCGACGCCTTCGACTACATCGAGTATCCGAAAATCCTCTCCCAGGCCGGCGCCGACCCTCACGAGTTGATCGGCGAGGCGCTGAAGCAATTCCTCTCGCGAAACTCGATCCGCGGCGATCGAGTGGCCATCTCGGTCTCGGGCCAGGCCGGCCTCGCCCGCTTCATCAAGCTGCCGCCGGTCGAGGCGAAGAAGATCCCCGACATCGTCCGCTACGAGGCCCGACAGCAGATCCCCTTCGACCTCAACGACGTCATCTGGGACTACCAGCGGATGGGAGGCGGCAGCGAAGAGGAAGGTTTTGCCCTGGAGACCGAGATCGGCCTGTTCGCCATGAAGCGCGACGCCGTGTTTCGCACCCTGGAACCGTTTCAGAAAGCGGGCATCGAAATCGACTTCGTCCAACTGACCCCGCTGGCGTTGTACAACTTCATGCTCTTCGACCAGTTGACGGACCTCCCGCCCGCCGATGAGTACGATCCCGAGAGTCCGCCGGAGTCGATCGTCGTGCTCTCCCTGGGAACCGACGCCACCGACCTGGTCGTAACCAACGGCTTCCGCGTCTGGCAGCGCAGCGTTCCCATCGGCGGCAACCACTTCACCAAGGCGCTGACCAAGGAGTTGAAGCTCACCTTCGCCAAGGCGGAACACCTCAAACGCAACGCGACCGCCGCCCAAGACCCCAAGGCGGTCTTCCAGGCGATGCGCCCCGTGTTCAGCGACCTGTTGACCGAGGTGCAGCGCTCGATCGGCTACTTCACCAGCCTCGATCGGGCGGCAAAGATCGGCCGCGTGGTGGCGCTGGGCAACGCGATGAAGCTGCCCGGGCTGCGCCGATACCTGGCACAAAGCCTGGGCTTCGACATCGTGCGGCTCGAGGAGTTTCGCGCCTTGTCCGGCTCCGAGGTGCTCACCGCACCGGCGTTCAAGGACAATCTGCTGTGCTTCGGCGTCTGTTACGGGCTGGCGTTGCAGGGGCTGGGGAAGTCCGGCCTGCGGACCAACCTGTTGCCCAAGGAAATCGTCCAGGACCGTGTCGTCCGGCAGAAGAAGCCCTGGGCGGTTGCCGCGGCCGCCACCGTGCTGTTGGGGTGTGGAATCGGTTTTGCCGCCCAGGCGCGTTCCCTCAGCACGGTCCAGGAGGATCTCTGGAAATCCGCCGAAAGCTTGGCCGATAACCAGGCCGCCGCGGCCGCGCAACTCGTCAGCGGAACCCAAGAGGCCCAGGCCAAGCTGGCCGAGACCCGTTCCATCCAGCAGAATCTCATCGGCAACGTCGAGGATCGGATCCTCTGGCTGGAAATGCTCAAAGCACTCAACGAGTGTCTGCCGCGCGACTTGCCCGGCCAGGACTTCGAGGCCGCCGCGGACATCCCGAAACGCAACAAGTTGTACATCACTTGCATCGAGACGCGGAGACTGGACGACCTTTCCGCCTGGTACGAGAGCGTGAAGCAGTACTACGAAGACCTGACCGAGGAGGAAGCAAAAGAAGAGGCCGTCGAGTCGGCGGAAGCCGATGAGCCGGGTGCGGCGCCGGCGACCCCTCCTGCCGCCCCCGCCAATGCCGAACCGGCAGAAGACCCGGGGCCGTCGGACCAGGGTTGGCTGGTGGTCGTGGACGGATACCATTACCACAATCTGCAGGAACAGCGGCCGAATATCGCCGGCGAATATGTCAACGAGACCCTGGTCAAAAGGCTGCACAACGCACGAGTGATTCTGCCTTCGGCCGACCGAAAGACGATGGTCCCCTTCTCGGTCCGCGAATTGGGCATCAAGTATGCCACCCTGGTCTGCCAGGGACGCCCCGTTCCCGAGCAGGTGACCGATCTGAAGACCCAGAAACCGGTCAGACTGGAACGTTTTGATTTCACCGTCCATTTCTGCTGGCAGCCGCTCTCGCCCAGCGAGCGGGAAACGATCCGAGCGGAGGATGAAGAGGCCAAGGCTTCCGGGCAACCGTAAGGCCATTCCCAAAGCCGGTCGCGAAGGACCGATACCATGGATAAGTTGAAAGTCGTTTTGTCCGTGCTCAAGAAGCACCATTTCTGGGTGTTGGCCGGAATCATCGTGGCCGTCGCGCTGGCGGTCTGGGCGACGGCCACTGCCGACGTCACCAAGCGGAGCGACGATCGCAAAGCCAAGATCGACAGCAAGTTCCAGGCGATGACGCGGATTCTGGCTGACGCAAAGCACCCGAACGAAGAAACCATCAGCATCATCGAGGAAAAGGACGAGGCCGAAAAGGAAAAGGCCCTGGAGACCTGGAAGAAACTCTACCAGGAACAAAAAGACAAGAACAGGCTGCCCGACAATCTGACCAGTGAATTCAAGACCTTCTTTGAGTCGGGGGAGGAGATCCCGCAGGAGTACCGGGCAGAGTACCAGATCTTCCTCCGCGGCTACGTCGGCGAACTGTTCTTCGAGAAGCTCGATCAGATCCGGCCGAAGGGCTGGAAGTACGGCGACCCCGAGCCCACGTCGAAGGAGATGGTTGGCATCGTCGACTGGGACGGTTGGGAAGACATCATCCGAAGCCGCTTCGAGTGGGCGACGCCACCCGGCACGGAGCTGATCCGGCAGACGCAAGAGGATCTCTGGGTCTACGAAGCCCTGGTGAGGATTATCCGCAACACCAACGAGGGCGCGACCCGGCCCGACATGGCCGCGGTCAAACGTATCAACGCCATGGAGATCGGCGCAGACGTGGCCGGCCTGGGTACGGGCAGTCGGGGTGTGGGCATCACGCTTCCCCAGGCGGGAGCCGCCGCGGCGATGAAGCAGGACTCGGGCGGACGCTACGTCGACGAGGACGGACAAGCGTTGTCGCCCGGCAAGCCCGGGCCCTTCGCCGAATTCAAGATGATGCCCATTCGTCTCGATCTGCTCGTCGACCAAACCATGCTCCCGAAACTGATGGTCGAGTGTGCCAACTCGACTATGCCGATCGAAATCCGGTCGGTGCGGCTGTGGCCGAACGAAGGGTCCCTCTTCAACCCCAACGAAGCGGGCAAGCCGGCGCTGACGCGCGGAAAATCCACGCAATCTTCCGACGCAGCCGCCGACGCCACGGCTTATCGGTATATCCCGGTGGAGATCGAGGGGATCATTTGCATCTACAACCCCCCTGACATGGAACTGCTGGGCACGGGAGCGGCCGCGGAACAACCGGCCGGCGCGCCGCCGACCACTCCCGCCGTGCCGGCGCCGACGACGCCACCGGCCGCCACCCCACCGGCCACCCCACCGGCCACCACCCCGCCGGCCACCCCACCGGCCACCACCCCGCCGACTGCTACGTCGGGGACTGCGTCCAGCGCGGGCACGGGAGGATCACCATGAAGAAGGTCAAGCTGAATATCGACAAACAGGCCATCCGGCAGTTCTTCCTTCAGCACGTCGAGAAGATCGTCTTCGCCGGCTTCGCCATCTGCTCGGTGCTGATTGTCTTCAAGGCGATGGGCGGCGATCGATACGAATTGACGAGCGACGACTTGCTGCGGGAGATCGATAGGGCAAAAGTCCACATCGAAAACAGTCCGCCCGAGCCCGAAGATCCCAACATCGGGCCGGGAAACGAGGTCAATCTCAGTCCCTTCCAACAGGACGCCTACCAGCACAAGCACATCTGGAATCCCCCCCTGTTCGATCTGAAGTTGCGCCCTGAGCCGAAGCTTTTCAGCATCAGAGGACTTCGCGGCTCCGCGGGGATGGGCGCAGTCAATGTCCCGGCAAGGGGCGCGACAGACGAGCGCGGGGGCAAGCGCGGCGCCCGCTGGATCGTCCTCACGGCCATCGTGCCGCTGAGGCAACAGGCCGAGGAGTACGCGAATTGTTATGCCAACTCGGTACACCCCGACCCGCAGAAGGACACCGTCGAGTACCTCGGATACGCCGTGCAGCGCGCCGAGGTGACCAGCCCGGGCAACACCGCGAATCTCGATTGGAGTGTGACTCTCTGGTCCCGTGGCGTGGAGAAAGATCTCCAAACACGGTTCGGCGTGCAGAGGGGCGGGGAACTGGTCGACGAGAAGTACCTGGACGAGGATCTCACGCTCCCCTTGCTGCCCTGGATCGATGCTTCCTGGGGTCCGGAAGTCGCCCATCCGCCCGAAATCCCGCTGCTGGCCAATACAGGCACGGAGCCGAAGCAGCCTGATCCGGCGGTTCCGGCCGACACGCGCGAAGCCTCGGGAGACAATCCCTTCGGCGGCGCCCCCGAGGCGGCTCCTCAGCAGCCGCAGCCGACTGCCGGCAATCCGCTCGCGGAGGACGAAGAGTCCGTCGAATTCAAGCTCTTCCGCGTCTTCGATTGCACGGTGGAACCGGGAAAGCAATACTGTTACCGCGTGCAGCTAGGACTGAAAAACCCCAATGATGGTGTCGATCCGCGTTACCTGGCGCAATCCGATCTCGCCGAGCGCAGCTTCCTGCTGACGGCCTTCTCCGACCCCAGCGAGATCATCTCCGTCCCGCCCGACACCCAATTGCTGGCCCGCACCGTCATGTCGTCGGCCGCCGAGCCGACGGGCAAGATCGTGGTGGTCCGATGGGTGAACGAAACCGGCACGCAAGCGTACGAAGAGTTCCCGGTGACCCGTGGCAAGGTGCTGAACTACAAGGGCCAGTCCGGCTCCGGCGATATCGATTATCGCACCAATGCGATCGCGCTGGACCTGCGCGGCGGAAAGCGAACGATGGGCGAGGTGCGGCTGGATCAGCCCGCCGAATTCCTCTTCCTCGGCCCCGACGGGACGCTCATGGTCCACAACGAGTTGGACGACCTGGCGGACTACGAGAAATACACTCAGCGCAGCGACAAGCCGGCCAGCGATGCATCACAGGCTCCGGACCAGAGCTTACCCGGCGCAGGAGACGATTTGGGCAAGCAGCTCGGAACGCCGATGCAATAGGCCCGATCACCGAGAGTGCTGCCCTCGCCCGTTTGCGGCAAGAGAGGGTGGGGGCTGAGCGTGGGGTGTTGGCCTGCCCGGCGCGCGAAGACGCCCCGCAGGTCTTCGGCGTGAATCCCTGCGGGGCAGGACGTTCCTATTGACGTAGGCACAGTCAATGCAGACGTCAATAAGAGGCGCCGGCCGGATTCGAACCGGCGAATAACGGATTTGCAATCCGCTGCCTTAGCCGCTTGGCTACGGCGCCTGAGCCGATCGGACCGCGGCGACGCCACTGCTTGGGCCCGCCGCCGCAGACCGTTGTCCAAGGCTGACTGCCAGACTGGTATCGGCCCCAGCCGCACAATCAACCTCGGGATCATATCAAAGATCCCCGTTCGGTGAAAGAGGTGAAAACGGCGCACTGGTCAACCGGTCAACCACGGTCGCCGGCTTCGATACCCGCCCGCTCGACGCGCGATCGATGTCCCCGGGGGGCGACTTCACTCCTGCGGGGTGCCTGAGGCCGTCAGGAGATGGTGGGCCATCATGATCGCCCACGCTGGCACCGCGACCACCAGCGGCGAAGATCCCGCACCATCGCGTGGATCTGCTGGACCCGCGAAACGTCGGCGCCGATGAGGAAGGCGGCCCCCGGCGATTGGGAATCACCCTGCCCGGCCGATTTTTGTCCGCAGATCAGCACCGCGACGAAGCACAGCACGACGAGGGGTTGGCGGCAATTGTCCTTCATCGAGCCCTTCTCCTCGGCCGTGTGTCGTTGACGTCATCTGGAATCGGCGCGCGCAAGCGTGCTCTCTGCTCGGCGCAGCCGTGACAATGGAGGCGATCGCAGCTACGCATCCACCGGCGAACACGAAGAACTGCAAACCTTCGGGCCACATCCTACGGCCGACACAACCGAAACGACGAATCGCCGACGAGCATCCTGCGACACACTCTATGCGGTCCCTTCTGCCCGGTCCCCAGGACTGTCGGTGCGGCACGCAATCAGGTCGATCAAGTATTTGACCCGTTCCTCTTCCGAGCCTTGCAGAGCCGCTGCGTCCACCGCAATCCCGGCATTGTCAACGTGGACAAACAGGGTTCGAGCGGTGAAGCCCCACACGGTGAGCCGTTCGTCGTCGGATTCCTCATCTACGAACTCGTGAAGCAAGTTGTAGAGCCGATCGCAGGACTCGGGGTGAGTTGCGCTCCTCGTCGGACCGAGGTAAACATTGAGGACCGTTAACCAGGCCATGGCGATTGTCATGCCGAACAGACAATTAAGACGACGCGCTTGACTCACGTTCGGGCATTCAAGCAACCATTCTGCCGCATACCGATCAGCCGCTGCCTCTTGTTGGATCGAGACGTCACTCGTGCATCTGGCGGAGTGGTTCAGGTCTAGATGGGCCAGCTCATGTAGAATGATGAAGGCTATTGCCGTGGAGAAGAAGCCCTCACCAAAGCAGCGTTGTTGCTTCGACAGGCTTTTCAACAATCCACTGGGCAACTCGGGTCCGGCTCCAACCATGATCTCATCCAAGTCCCTCGTGTGACCCTCGACGTCCTTCAGCATCTGCTGCAAATCCCGCCCAACCGCCCAGGTAAGCAGTGGATCCGCGGGGTCGCAGAGTCGCTTTCGTTCTTCAGACGCCATTTCCAGATAGCCGGGAGTGGCCATTGCTGTCAACCAGATACCGGCTGCGTATGCGTGTGCCTGCAAGCGGCATGATCCTCTGTTGCCGAGAGTGATCGTGTGTGTAGGAGGGTCTGCACAGAACACAATCTCCTCTGCTTCCCGGTCCAATCGAAAGCGCGGGGAAACGCGACGGAACAGGTTGTCCAACCGATCTGCGCGGCCAGGTGCCCACAGCTTCAAGAAATCGACCACCCGCTGTACATCCATCTCTTTGAGATTGGTCATTGTGTCTGCGCGTCCGTTCGTCTGCTGTTTTGACATGAGGCGGGTGCCCTGTCCACGCTTGTCGTGGACATGCCTCACGTTTCCTTCCTCTGCTCGATTGGCGTCCGCATTGGCAGCCAGCGGCGATCGACACCGATCGGCCCACCGATGTCCGTTTCCCGCGCTCGACAACTCGACGAGCAGAGGCGAGCATTGCCAGCATGTGAATGTCAGGCGGTGAGCCTCGGGCGGGACATCGCATCGTCTGCACTGCCTTCGATGTCCCTGGGTCGTAGGCTCATTCTATCTTCCGAAGCATGCCCACGGCAAGCGGGACATGACGCCCGGCTTGGCTTCTGCCTCGCGTCGGGCCGGCGCGCATCGGCTGGCTTCAGGCGACCGCACGATCGCACGTACGTGCCGTGGCCCAAGACCCGAGTTGATGACCGTGGCGAGGTGCTATTCACCCGTATATGTCTCGATTCGGGACGCCGCGCCTTGATGCCTCGCACCGCTACCGGCAACTCGCAACCAGGCACGGAAGGCCGGTGGCGGCCGCAGAAGCTTCGGGCTGTGGGGATACGCCAAGATCCCCAATCGGAAGTCCGGCGGCTTCAGCTACCGTTGGGCTGAACGATTTCGGCCGCCATCTCCCAAAAATCGTCGCGTTTCGGGCGGCAGAAAGCACTCATCAGTGTTTCGGCCCGAAATGGTTGTCTGCCAACGGGTTGCGAAAAACAAGTGACGCCAGATTGCCCTTGGGACTCTCGGGAGCAATGAGTTGGGCATTCGTATGGGTGCAACGGCGCAAACGCCTTTGCGGCCATAACGCTCGCTCTGGATGCGACGTCGGCTTCCCCTGGCCTGGCGGTCGGGCAACGCCTTGCCCTGGACGGGCCCGGTGGTCTACAATCGGGCGTCATTGGCAGGTTTGCGGCCCCTTTCCAGGAGGGTACGGTCCGTTGTCTACTACGGAAAAAGTCCACATCATCGGCATCGGCGAAAACGGTCTGGACGGTCTGACGGCGGCCGCCCGGCAGTTGATCGAACGGGCCGAGTTGCTCGTCGGCGAGGTCCTCACCCTGGCGATGATCCCCGAGTCGGAGGCCCGGCGTCTGGTCGTGGGCACGCATCTCGACGAGGCCAGCGAGGAGATCCTGGCCGCGCCCGACAAGCGGGTGGTCGTGCTGGCCAGCGGCGACCCGTTGTTTTACGGCGTCGCCCGCTATCTGTGCGAGAAGCTCGGCAAGCAGCGGTTCGAGGTCGTGCCGCACGTCAGCAGCATGCAGCTTGCGTTCGCCCGGGTGAAGGAGAGCTGGGAAGAGGCCTTTTTGACGAACCTGGCCACGCACAGCCTGCACGCCGTGTTGGAGCAGATTCGCACCGCGGAGAAGGTGGGGCTTTTCACCAGCGAGGCCTGTCCGCCGTCGATGGTGGCCAAGACGCTGCTGGAGTTGCGGATCGACTACTTCACGGCGTACGTCTGCGAGAACCTCAATTCGCCGGACGAGCGGGTGACCCAGGGCGAACTCAGCGAGCTGGTCGACCAGGAATTCGCGCCGCTGAACGTGATGATCCTGGTCCGTAAGCCGCACGTTCCCGACCGGCCGGCCGAATCGATCGGGCGGCGGCTCTTCGGCAACCCCGACGACGCGTTCCTGCAGTCGAAGCCGAAGCGAGCCCTGCTGACGCCGGGCGAGATCCGTGCCATGGCGTTGGCGGAGATGGATCTGGGCCCGGGCAGCATCGTGTGGGACATCGGGGCCGGCAGCGGGTCGGTGGCGGTCGAGGCGGCGCAGATCGCCAAGGAGGGGACCGTCTATGCCATCGAACAGGACCTGGAAGACCACCAATTGATCGTCGAGAACGCCAAGCGCTTCGCGGTTTCCAACCTGGTGCCCGTGCTGGGCCGCGCCCCGGAGGCCTGGGCCGATCTGCCCGATCCCGACAGCGTCTTCGTCGGAGGCTCGGGCCGGGGGATCAGCCGGCTGGTCGACGCGGCCTATCAGAGGCTTCGCGTCGGCGGGCGTCTGGTGGCCACGATCAGCAGCGTGGACAATCTGGCCGAGACCCACCGAATGCTCCACGCGCATTGCCGCGACGTGAAAGTCTGGATGGTCAATTTCGCTCGCGGAAACTACCAGTTCGAGCGCGTCCGTTTCGAATCGGTCAATCCGGTGTTCCTGGTGTCGGTCGTCAAGCCGGGATAGACTTGGGCTCCGGCAAGGCGGCAAAGGGCGGGGCAAGGCGGTCGAGAGTGTTTGTCGGCGGCGGGGGCGGCGAAGACGCTGCCGGCAGTTTCCGCGACGGGATGTACCGATGGAAGAGCCAGCACTGGACGTGATTGCGGTCGGGGCCCATCCGGACGACGTGGAGATCGCCTGTGGCGGAACGGTGGCCAGATTGGCCGAGCAGGGCTACCGCGTGGGCATCGTCGACCTGACCGACGGAGAACCTACGCCCGGCTCGCCGGGGCCGGAAGTCCGGCTCGACGAGGCGCGCCGCGCGGCGGAGGTGTTGGGGGTTAGCACCCGAATCACGCTGGATTTGCCGAACCGCCGGTTGTTCGATTCGCTCGAGGCCCGCGTCGCGTTGGCCAAGCAGTTCCGCAAGTATCGTCCGCGATTGGTGCTGGGTCTTGGCGGCCACACGCCGATGGCTTCGCCGGACCACTACCAGGCGTCGCTGATCACCGAGGCGGCCGTGTTCTACTCGCGGCTGAGTAAGTGGGACGAGAAGTTCGACGGTCTGCCGGTTCACGTCGTTTCCCGATACCTGCAATGCTTCCTGGCCTTTCGCACGCTTGCGCCGGTTGCCGCGGGCGGTCTGGTGGTCGACATCGGCAGCACGCTGGAGAAGAAGCTTGCGGCGATCGCCGCGTATCAAAGCCAGTTCCCGCCGGAGCGGGCCGGGGTGCTCGATCGCTTTCGCGTGTTCGCCCGGCAGCAGGGAATGGCGGCCGGTTTCGCCGCCGGCGAAGTGGTAGCCAGCCCCACGGCGCTGGGCACGCAGGACCTGATGGGGATGCTCTTCGGCCCGGATCTTTGAGCCGGACGTCTTGTCGCAGCAGACGCAAGACGGGTCATCAACGGGCGGAAGTGACGCGGCTCGCCGGAACCGGATCACGAGGGACAGTCCATCAGCGGGTTGGAGGGCTATCCCACCTCAGGCTTCGCCATGGTTGCCCAGGTACTCGACAACGGCCCGGCCGTCCACTAGACTGAGCCTCGGTGTTGGAGCGGCAGCCGTTGAGGAGTCGCTTTCGGCACAACGTATTCCCGCAAGCGTTTTCCTTGTGCGTCGAGGCACGCACGAACGGGAGAAGCCCAACGGAAGCCAGTCAATCCGACGAAGGAGAAACCATGAAGAAAGCGAATCGCGGAGTGACCCGCCGGCGTTTCTTGCAGAGTACGGCGGCGGGGGTGGCGGCAGCGACCATCGTGCCGCGCAACGTGTTGGGCCAGGGCGAGACGCCCCCGAGCGAGGAGTTCGGCGGCGCGCTGATCGGCTGCGGCGGGCGCGGCGGGGGGACGTTCGGATGCCTTGGCCCCGGCGTCCGTCGTTTGGCCTCTTGCGACGTGAAGTACAAGGACCGCTGCGACAACCAGACGTTCTACGTCGACTTCCGGCGGGTGCTGGAGCGGAAGGACATCGACGTGGTGGCCATCGCCACCCACCCCGGCTGGCACGCCCTGATTTCAATCGCCGCCATGGAGGCCGGCAAGGACGTGGTGTGCGAGAAGCCGATGTGCCGATTCATCGCCGAAGGCCGCGCGGTGGCCGAGGCCGAGAAGCGATTCGGCCGCGTCTTCCAGATCGAGGCGAAAGGGGGCTACCGCGCAAACAAGGTCCGCAAGATCTTCGAGAGCGGGCTGCTGGAGAATTGCGACTCGGTGTACATCCAGCGCGGCGGTAAGAAGGTGAAAGAGTGGAGCGGCATGGTGAAATACCGGGTCGAAGACGTGCCTGCCAATCTCGACTGGGATCTCTACTGCGGGCCGGCTCCGTTGCGGCCCTACCATAGGCATCGTTTCGGCGGCACCCATCGAGGATACTGGGACTACGAAGGCGGCGGTCTGGCCGACATGGCCCACCACGCCCTGCACGCCCCCGCCTACCAGTTTGGCCGCGATCTGACCGCCCCGGTCGAGATCACGCCCCATGCCCCGCCGGCGCATCCGGAGGCCTGCGGTCTGTGGGGCTGGTGCGAATTGAAATACGCCGACGGCTTCACCGTGGTGCTCGACAGCGGCGAGTGGGGCGAGCCGTACGGCCGGCTCGAACCGAAGCACACGAGCGAGGGCGACTTGTTGAACATGCTCAGCGAGGACGATCGGAAGAAACTCGATGCCATGCCCGATCCGGAGCCGTTGCCCATGTTTCCCGAGGCGATCCGCACACGAAGGCCGACCGGCAGCAACGCCGAGCGCTCACAACGCGTGGCCACGATCTACCACTTGGCCAACGTGGCTTTCCGCTGTGGACGGCCGCTGAAGTTCGACCCCGACACCGAGCAGATCGTCGGCGACGAGGAGGCAAACCGCCTGGTCAACCAGCCGATGCGGGCACCCTGGCGGCTGTAGGACCCCGGCGTCGGCCTCCCCGGCCCTGCCCGGAATCGCCGGCTTGCGGCGCCAGACAGATGCGGAGGAGGCGACCGGGTTCCCTCTGTGATTCCCCGTTTTATGTGCGATTTACCACTTTGGAGGAGCCATTCGATGGCCATATCCGACGAACTCAAGAGACTGGTGGCCCAGATGCCCGACCCCGACAGTCGCGGCATGTATACGACCGACATCGACAAGGAGAAGATCGAAAAGGCGGTGGCCGAGATCGCCGGGGGCGGCAAGGAGCACGTCCTCGGCCTGATCGAAATGCTCGGCGAGCCCGGCACGGACGAGGACGTCAAGCCGCACTACGCCCTGCACTGCGTGGTCAACTACGCGCTGGTAGCCGGCGACGAGAAGCTGCGGAAGGACTTCTGCGACGCCATGGCTTCGCAATTGGACAATGGCGACCTGATCCCGTGCAACCGGGCCTATCTCTGCCAGGAACTGCAGTGGGCCGGCCGGGATGAGGCCTGTCCTGCCTTGGGCAAGGTGCTGCTGAATGAGGATCTGACGGAGCCTGCGGCGCTGGCGCTGGCGGCGATCGGCGGGGAGTGTGCGGCCTCGCCATTGCGTGCGGCGGCGCCGAAGGCAGCGGGCAAGTGCCGGCTCAGCGTGATCGACGCCCTGGCTGCGCTGGCCGATCCGAGATCGGCTGCCACCTTCCAGGAGGCCATGAAGGACGACGACCGCGAAGTGCGTCTGGCGGCCGGCTCCGGCCTGGCCAAGTTGGGCGACGCCTCGGCGATCAACCTGCTGTTGAAGGCGGCCGACTGCGAACCGGGGTGGGAAAGGATCCAGCAGACGAAGCACTGTCTGGTGCTGGCCGAACAACTGGCGGCAGCGGGCAAGAAGGACCTGGCCGAGAAGATCTACTCGCATCTCCGCGAGACCCGCACGGATCCGTCGGAGAAATACGTTCGCGATTTGGCGGAAGCCGCCCTGTCGTGAGTCCGGACACACTTATGCGTTCGGGACGTTGCGGGCAGTAGCCAAGTTGAGCGTAGCATTACGTCACCGCCGGTGTGACTCCGGCGGTGGCGCGTTGCCTTGACGGCACATTCTCTATGGCAATTGCACCTGGATGGGCGCGAACGATTTGGCATTCCATCGCCCCATGGGATGACCACCCATCGCGGCAGGAATCTTTGCGCGACCTACGCTTGTCGTGGCAAGCGGACTTGCGAGAATAGACGCTGGTCCGAAGGAGTCTGCCATGAGCGTCGTCCGTCTGTGCCGACCTCTCTATTCGCCGGCCGAGCCGTTGCTGACAGGTCCGTTATGCGACGGGTCGGCGTGGACCGGACATCTTTTCGCCGCATCGCTGCCCGGCGATAGCTACCCTGAAAGACGACTCCCTCGCGGGGATGGTGATCTTCGGGAGGCTCGTTTTGGCGGGCAGTTGGCCAAGCCATATCTGCTGCCGGCTCTCGACCAGGGAACATTCCTCGCGGTGTTCGAGGAGGAAGCCTGGTCGCCCAGGATCGACGATCCGCTCCGCGCCCGCCCGGAGCAAGGCGGAGAGCGTCGGCTGCACCAGACCCCAAGTAACCAGGAGATCTGCCGTGACACGTTTCGTACCGCCAGCCATGGGCTGGCACCGCGATCTGCCCGACGTGCGTGATTTCTCGCCCAGCCACACGCAAGTCGCCGGCATGCTTAAGGGGCTCAAGGGAAGCCGGTCCGCGGGGAATTCGTCGCTGCCGGCGCAGGTCGACTTTGCGCGACGGCTGCTCGCTGATTGAAGACCAAGAACAGATCGGGGCGTGTACGGCGCACGCCGGCGTGGGGCTGATTGAGTACTTTCAGCGACGCGCATTCGAACGGCACGTCGATGCCTCGCGGCTGTTCCTCTACAAGGTGACCAGGAATCTCCTGCATTGGACGGGCGACACGGGCGCCTATCTCCGCACGACGATGAAGGCCATGGTCGCCTTCGGCGTCCCGCCCGAAGAGTATTGGGAATATGACACTTCGCGATATGACGAGGAGCCCGGGGCCTTTCTCTACTCCTTCGCCCGGGAATACCAGTCGATCCAATACGCCAGGCTCGATCCTCGTGGCACCGGCGGCGAAGAGACGTTGCGGACCGTCAAGTCGTATTTGGCCGCCGGGTTTCCCAGCATGTTCGGATTTCCGGTTTACAGCTCGCTCTCCGACGATCCCGACATACCTTTCCCAAGCGAGGGCGATCGGCTTCGAGGCGGGCACGCCGTGATGGCGGTGGGTTACGACGACGACCACCGGATCGGTGCCGACAAGGGCGCGCTGTTGATCCGCAATTCTTGGGGAACCGATTGGGGAGACGAAGGCTACGGCTGGTTGCCGCACGCCTACGTGACAGAACAACTGGCCGTGGATTTCTGGACCGTGTTGCGGCAGGATTGGCTTGATACGGGCCAGTTCGACCGCCCGCGATAAAAGGGCAGCCGCTCGATCGCCGTTCAGACTCCCTGCCGTTCAGACTCCCTGCCGTTCAGGCTCCGTGCACTTCAGTCCTTCGGGCGCCTCAGCGGCCGAAACCGCATGCTCGTTTGGTCGGCGGAGCGTGCGATCTTCACGGCCTCTCGGAAAAACCGCTCCTGGGCACGGACCTTCTTTCCCTTGCGGACCACCGGCTCATAGGTCCCGTCCGAGGTGAGTTGCCGGGCCTTGACGTTGTCGGCGAACAGAGTCTCCAGCATGTCGACCAGCCGCTGACGGTGGTTGGGGTCGAGTACGGGGAAGAGAATCTCCAGCCGCTTGCTCAGATTGCGGCGCATCCAGTCGGCGCTGCTGAGGTAGACCTCTTCGTGGCCACCGTTGCGGAAATAGAAGAGCCGGATGTGCTCCAGGTAGCGATCGACAATCGAGGTGACTTCGATCTTCCGCGAGATCCCCTTCACGTTCGGCCGTAGACAGCAGATGCCCCGGACGTTCAGCATCACCTTGACGCCGGCCTGGCTGGCCCGGTACAGCGCCCGAATGATCTCCGGGTCTTCCAGCGAATTGACCTTGGCCATAATCAGCCCCGGCTGGTCGGGAGTGGCGACCTGGATTTCCCTTTCGATCAACTCGACGAATCGCTGCCGCAGGCCGGTCGGGGCGATCGTCAGCTTCGACCAGCCCACCGTTTCCGAGTATCCGGTCAAGAGATTGAAAAAGGCGGCCACGTCGGTAGCCACATCCCGGTCGGCGGTCATCAGCCCGATGTCGGAATAGAGGCGGGCCGTCTTGTCGTTGTAGTTACCGGTCGACAGGTGGACGTATCGCTGGATCCGCTGGGACTCGCGCCGAACGATCAGCAGGGCTTTGCCGTGGGTCTTGAACCCGGCGATCCCGTAGACTACGTGACAGCCGGCGTCTTCGAGCTGGCGTGCCCATTGGACGTTGCGGGCTTCGTCGAATCGGGCCTTCAACTCGACCAGCACCGTCACTTCCTTGCCGTTCTCGGCGGCGCGCCGCAACGCCTGGATTATCGGGGAATCGCCGCTGGTTCGGTAGAGCGTCTGCTTGATGGCCAGCACCCCGGGGTCGTGGGCGGCCAACTCGAGCAATTGCACAACCGAATCGAAGCTCTCGTAGGGGTGGAACAGGAGCACGTCGTGGTCCTGCAGGGCGGCCCAAAGGTCCTCGGTTCCGATCAGATCGCGAGGCGGCTGGGGCGGCCAGTCGGGCGCCTTCAGCTTGTCGAATCCCGGCCGGCCGACGATCTCCCACAGCACCGTCGCGTCCAACATGCCGTCGATCTCGTAGACTTCGGCCGTCGTGAGATGGAGCCACTCGGCGAGCCAGCTCTTCAGCCGCCGATCGGGTTTGGCCGAGATTTCCAGCCGCACCGCTGCGCGCCGCCGCCGATCGAGCACGGCCTCCTCGATGGCCTGCAGCAGATCGCCGGCGTCGTCGTCCTGCATCGCCACGTCGGCGTCGCGGGTAATGCGGAATACGGCCGTGGCCAGTACTTCGCAGCCCGAAAACAGCGCGCCGATGTTCTCGGCTACGACGTCCTCCAGCCGGGCAAGCTGCAAGTCCCCTTCGCCCGGCATGGTGATCAGGCGGGGAATCCGGCTGGGGACCGGCACCGCCACGATCCGTTCTTCGACTTCGCCGGTCCCGCGGCCCAACACGGCGGCCACGTGCAAGCGTTGCCCGGGCAGCAACGGGGCGGGTTCCAGTTCCTCAACGGCCAGGGGCGTCAAGATGGGCAACAACTCCTTGGTGAAGTAGGACTGCAGGAAGCGGTGTTGCTCCGGCGTCCAGGCCTCCGGTCCGAATACCCCGAGACCGTGCTCGGTGAGCTTCCCCAGCACGTCGCGGATGCCGCCGGTCTGCTCCTCCACCATCTGGTGCGCCCGCCGGCTGATGGCGGCAAGCTGCTTGGCAGGCGTCATTCCGGCCAGATCGCGCCGGCGGACCTTCGCCGCCTGCTGCTGCATCAACCCCGCTACGCGAACCATGAAGAATTCGTCGAGATTCGAGCTGACGATTGCCAAGAACTTCAGCCGCTCCCAAAGCGGCAGATCCTCCGAGAGCCCTTCCTGGAGCACCCGGTCATTGAATTCCAGCCAGCTCAGCTCGCGATTGATGTAGAGTTCGGGGGCGTCGAGATCTTTTTTGGCCATCGTTCTCCCATTCAGACTTCTTCCAGTCGGACCTTCATTCCGTAGATGTCCTCGAACAGGTCTCCCTTGGTGGCAACGGCCCGGCGTTCCAACAGCAAATCGACGCCGCCGGGCACGTAGACGATCAACTCGTCACCTTCTCGCTCGAAACGCAACTCGGAGGTGTTCTGCAAATGGCCGCGGGCCAGCGCGTCGGCCACCCGCAGCAGCGCGGCCAGCTTGTTGATCACCACGCGCGTCTTCCTCGGCAGCGCCATGTATTCGATGTGCGACGGCTTGGGGATGCCGCGGCGATGGTAGCGGGCGATGTGGGCAACGATCACGATTTCGTCGCGGTTGAGGCCGAAGATCTCCGAGTTGCTGATCAGGTAGTAGCTGTGTTTGTGATGGGTCCGGCTGCTCACCACGTTGCCCACCTCGTGCAACAGGCCGGCCACCCTCAGTAGCAGTCGGTAACGGGCTCCCAGCCCGTGATCCGCCTGCAGCCGGTCGAACAGGCCAACGGCCAGATCGGCCACGTTCCGGGCGTGGTCGAGATCGATGCGATACTTCTCGGCAACGGCCATGGCCGAGTGGATCACGCCCTTCAGCAGGACTTCGTCTTCCTGCCCGGTCACGCTGCGGGCCAAATCCAGCAGGAGGCCGTCGCGGATCGAGACGTTGCATACGATCATCTTGTCGGCCCGCGTCTTCTGCCAGAGAATCTGATAGACCAGCAGGGCCGGCCCCAGGGTCTCGGCTTCGGCATAGGGCAGACCGTGGCGCTTGGCCAACTCCTGGGCGCTCTGCCGTTCACAGCGGCGCACCAGCTTGTCGAACGCGGGTTGATCCACCGTGGCAAGATCGGCCGAGCCACTTGGTTGGCCCGCTTCTCGGCCGGCGAAGCGGGCGTCCCCGCCGACGGCCACGAACGAGTCGATGCCCTTAAGCGGCAGAGAGCCCTTCAAGGGGGCTGTCTCATTAATGATCTGCTGCCGAAGCAACTCGGCCGAGCGCTGCGGCGTTTCCTGGCTGGTCGAGAGGACCTCTTGCAGGCGGATGGAACCCAGACGAAGGCTCTGCGCGGTGGCAATCTCGCCCTCGTGCAATACGGTCAGCAGTGTGCTGCCCCCGCCCACGTCGACCACCAGTGTCTCGCGCCGGTTGACTTCCAGCGCGTTGCCGACCGCCTGGCGCACCGCCGAGACGGTCAGGCGGCTCTCCTCCGAGGTGTCGATCACTTCCACCTGAAGGTCCGTGGCCATGAAGATCCGATCCAGAAACGTATCGGCGTTGCCGGCCTCGCGAACGGCGCTGGTGGCTACCGCCCGTACGTGCTCCACGTTGTACAGTCGCAACGATTGCCGAAAATCTCGCAGCACGGCCACCGCGGCCCGCATGCATTCTCCTCCCAACCGCCCACGCCGGAAGGTGTCTTGCCCCAGGCGAACCGCCCGCTGGAATCGTTCGAGCACTTCGACACGGCCGTCGGGTAGGACCTCGGCAATGGCCATGCGCAGGGAATTAGACCCGACATCGATCGCCGCTACGGTTTTGGCCGCTGCTTCGGGTTCCGGCGGGTTCTCGGCATTTGCCATCTTCAGTACGTCCTGTCCTCGGTGCACCGTAGAGAAGACCGGCGCACGGCGGTCTCACGGCTCAATGACACTGCACTTGCTTGAGGTTCTTGCCATCCAACAACATCCGGGCGAAGTCCTCCGGCAAGCCAAAACGGCGAATTGCCTTCACCGTGCGCTCCACGTCGTACTCGATGCGCCGGTGTGCCACCTCGAACCGTTCTGACTGGAACTTCAGAAGGGTCCAGTTGGCGCGGGGATCGCCGCCTTCGGGCCGTCCCACACTTCCGGGATTGACGAACCGGACGCCGCCAACTCGTCTCTCGAAAGCCCGATGCGTATGGCCGCAGGCCACCAAGTCGGCATCCGCCAAACGAGCCAGCTCTTCGAGCCGCCGCTTGGGCGTCTCGGGCCCCAGGGCTTCATCGTCGGCGGCAGGGCTGCCGTGCGTCAGCAGCACGCGCCGCGGCCCCGCCTCGACTCGCAACAGCGACGGCAGCGACCGCAGATAGCGGCGGCTCTCTTCCGACAGCCGCTGGTGGGCCCAGCGAAAGGCGAGATACTTCTCGGCCCTCTTGCTGACGCGCCACTTGTCCTTCTTTTTCTCGAAGGCCAGCACCTTGGCGTCGTAGTTCCCGAGGATGCTCAGGGCCCCTTCGGTTCGCAGACGCCTGACCACCTCGTCGGGAAACGGGCCGTAGCCCAAAAAATCCCCCAGGTTCCAGACGGCCTCGACATCGTGGCTTCGCGCATCGGCAAGCACCGCTTCCAGGGCGGGCAGATTCCCGTGGACGTCGCCGAGCAGCGCCACCTTCATTGGCTGATTGCCTTCTCCCTGACCGCTTGTGCCGTTGCCGCCTTCGGCTGCCGGGGTTCGCTGGCACGGTTGGCACCACCGTCCGATCTTCGGGCGAGATCCTGGCCGACCACGTCCTCGCGCTCGGTGCATTCACCTGCCCCGTCGCCGTTCGGGCCTCCGTCTACATCCGGGCCTCCGTCGCCGGAGTTCTGCGACCCAGCGGTCTCCGCCGCGGGATCGCTGGCCGCGGCCGGCTCGAGCGCTGTGCGGCCGCGCGATTTCACGGCTGCCACCAGAACTCCCCAGTATTCCCGACGGCTGAGATCCTGCCAATACTCCCCCAACTCGTGAAACACCTGTCGGCGACGCTGCCGGCGTTCGTTGCGAAGGTGCTCGATGCCGACCTCCAGGCGGGCAAACGGCTCGGGGTGGCCAAAATACTTGACGATGCGTTTGCGTTGCCTGGCCGCAAAATCCCGGAGATGCTCATCCCAAACGTCGCAATCGTGAACCTCTCCCAACAGGTTCTGCAGTTTCTTGGCGACCGAGATAGCGTCGGAAACCGCGCCCACGTAGACCGGGCCGGAAATCTCCATGGTGTAACGCAATCGCTTGGCGGCAATCCGCATGGCGTGATGGCGCTGCTTGTCTTCCGGCCGCGCCAGGCTGTCCTG
This sequence comes from Pirellulales bacterium, assembly GCA_016935315.1. GTDB lineage: Bacteria > Planctomycetota > Planctomycetia > Pirellulales > Thermoguttaceae > JAFGRD01. The sequence goes on along the minus strand of JAFGRD010000028.1, from coordinate 30,210 downwards.
GTACGACAGCAATTGTCCCAGATGGTTGAGGATGTGTCTCTCGATCTGGCGGAAAGCGGCCGGGCTCTGCATGGTCGACTCGCCCGCTTTGGCCTCGGCGAGGATCCGCTTCGCCGCGGCCTGCATTTCGCCGAGTACTCCGCTGGCTTGCAGCCGGTCGGCCGCTTCGGTGACCTTCGGCTGAAGGCGTTCGCGCTGCTGCTCCAGTCTGACCAGAAGCCGTGCGACTCCGTCGCAGCAGGCCTTGTCCTCCAAGCTCGCGAGAGTCTTGCCGAGCCACTCGATCTGTACGTCCTTGTCGCGTGCTTCGCCGAGGCCGGTCGTCACGCGGCGGATGTGCTTACGCCACCTCTTCAGTCTCTTCGCCTTGAAGCAATCGGCGAACATCCGAAAGGCCGCCCGCAAACGACGCGACGCGACCCGCGCCCGGTGCACAAACTCGACGTCGTCCGCCCGGCGCGCCCCGTCGAACTGCTCCGCGAGTTGTCGTGCTTGCTTGTGGATGTATTGGGCAGCCAGCAACCGGTAGCCCACGTCGAGCGGCGGGGTCATGATGGATCGTCTTCTTGGAGACAGAGTCGTGCTGAAGTCCCTGGAACGATCTGCGGTCCCTCCGTGACTCTGGTATTATACGTCTCAGCTGGGTCACCATCCATGGGAAGCCGACATTCACGGGAAGGCCTCGGTGGGACGGGCCAGATGCCGGTACTCTGCTAACATACCATCCTCCGGGGGGGTGCTTGCCTTGGCAGGCACGCTGCCTCCGGGCGACCGCCATGACGCGAAACCACGCACGGTTCGCCGGCGAATCGCTTGCGGGAAAGCAGGCCGACCACTACCATGACGTCGCCGGGTCACACGAGCGGCAGAGGCGCGTCGCCTTGTGGCCTTCCGGGACATGACACGCAGCACTCCAGCTCGCAGGAGGGTCGAACCCATGAAGCACATCAAGCAGTGGATCCCAACCGCGCTGTTGTTTGCAGCAGCCATCTTGCCGTCGAGTTGCTCGATTCCGGCCGGAGCGGCCGAATCGAACACGACTATCGGCACCATCGAGCGGCTCGATCCCCGGTTCGACCAGCTCATTGCCCGCGACGCCGTCTTGGAGAAACTGGCCGAGGGGTTCCAGTGGTCGGAGGGCCCCGTGTGGGTTCCCGATGCCGGCTATCTGCTGTTTTCCGATATTCCCCGAAACTCGGTGATGCAGTGGCAGCGGGGCAAAGGCGTCAGCCTGTTTCTCAAACCGGCCGGCTACACGGGCACGACGCCGCGGGGCGGTGAGTCGGGATCCAACGGCTTGTTGCTGGACCGCGAGGGACGCCTGGTGCTCTGCCAGCACGGCGACCGGCGGATAGCACGCCTGGAGGCCGACGGCCGCTTCACCACTCTGGCCGACCGATACCAGGGGAAACGCTTCAACAGCCCTAACGACGCCGCGTTCAAGTCGAACGCCGATCTCTACTTCACCGATCCGCCCTACGGGCTGGCCGAGAACGCCGTGCGGGAGTTGGACTTGTGCGGCGTCTACCGCTTGTCGGCCGACGGAAAGGTCACGCTGCTGACCAAGCAGATGACCCGGCCGAACGGAATCGCCTTCGCCCCCGACGAGAAGACGCTCTACGTCGCCCAATCGGACCCGAAACGCGCCGTCTGGATGGCATTCGCCGTCAACGACGACGGCACGTTGGGGGCCGCACGCGTTTTCTACGATGCCACGCGTTGGGTCGGAAAAAAGGGCCTCCCAGGGCTTCCCGACGGGATGAAAGTCGATCAGGCGGGCAACCTGTTCGCCACGGGGCCAGGCGGCGTAAACGTCTTCGCGCCCGACGGCACGCTACTGGGACGCATCAATTCCGGCCAGCCCACGGCGAACTGCTGCTTCGCCGAAGACGGGTCGGTGCTCTATCTCACGGCCAACATGTTCCTCTGCCGTATCGAGACGAACACGAAGGGACTCGGGTTCTGACTGGAATTCGGCCTGGTCGCCACCACGGTCGCTGGACCACGCGGGCTCTGGCTGTGGGACGAGCAACGGCTGTGCTTCTACTACTGGGGACACCCGGACGACGGACCGTCCAGCGCGGTCCGATTGCGGGTTGCATCCTCCGCATCGGGGTACGCATGGGACGGTCGTGCCTCTTACGCATCGTTTTCCGAACAAGCCGGCTTGCATCGCGCCGATTCTGACGAATAGTACAAAAGGGTTGCGGAAGTCCAGAAGTCCACGGGAAGACGAGCCACGCCCGGTGAATCGCTATCGATTGGTCCAGCTTGATTCGATCGACCAGCTGCGGGCCGCTGCGCCGGTTTGGGATGACCTCTGGTGGCGCAGCGACGTCGCCTTTCCCACCTATCGGGCGGAACTGGTGGCCCAATGGGTCGAGCAGTTTGCGCCCGGCGAAGAGTTTCGTGCCTTGGTCGTTGCCGACCAGCGGCAATGGGTCGCCGCGCTGCCGCTGGTTTCGCGGAAGCTGTGCAAGGTCATCCGCGCGTGCGAGTTGCCCCTGAACGAATGGATCTCTCGCGGCGAGGTGCTCTGGGACGCCGCCGCCGATGCCGACGCGGTCATGGACCTGTTGGCGCAAGCCACCGCCGATCTCCCCCGGCAACTGCTCTGGTTTGACGAGGTCCCGCTCGATGCGCCTCGTTGGCAGGCGCTGGTGCGCGCCTTGGCACGGGCCGGCATGACGGTGGAGATCCGGCCGCGCTACTGCGTCGGACGGATGACCATCGATCACGACTGGCAGGCGTATCGCCGGCACTGGTCGCGCAAGCACCGCCAGGCCATGTCGCGGTTGGCGCGCCGGCTGAGCGACCGGGGAGAAGTCCAACTGACCACGCTTGGGCAACTGGCTCCGGATCAGGTCGAGGAGTGGATGCGGCAGGCGTTCGAGGTCGAGGACCGCAGTTGGAAGGGCGGCGCGGGCAGCTCCGTGCTGCGCTGGCCGGGCATGTTCGCCTTCTTCAACCGGCAGGCCGAGCAGTTGGCCGAGTGGGGCCAGTTGGCGCTGCACTTCCTCGAAGCCCAGGGCCACCCGATCGCCTTTGCCTACGGCATGCAAGCCAAGGGCGTCTACCACTCGTGCAAGATAGGCTACGACGCCGAGTATGCCGCCTATGCCCCAGGACAGCTCCTCCGCTGCCGGATGCTCGAGGCCTTTCACGACGACCCCCAGTGCCGGGCCGTCGATTTCATCGGGCCGATGACTGAGGCCCATCGGCAATGGCGGCCCGACACCTACCGGCTCGGGCGCGTGCTCGTGGCGCCGCGACGGGGCCTGGGCCGCACCTTCCTGCGTGGCTACCAACGCTTCGGGCCGCTGCTGCGACGGCTGCGGGGCAAGACGGACCCCGACCACTCGGCGACCGAATCCATGCCGACCGTGCCCGACCGGGACTCGGTCGTGCAGCCTCGCTAGTGTCAGAGGAGCCTCCACGGCAGACGCCGGCCGGGGTGGCCTGGAATGTCTGCGGTGTGTTGGGGTATAATGAAGCGTGGTTCTGGCACGCGAAAGACGCCCTAACCTATTGGGAATAGACGGTTTGCGAGAGTGGCGGAATTGGCAGACGCGCTGGATTTAGGATCCAGTGGGCAACACCCATCCGGGTTCGAGTCCCGGCTCTCGCATTTTGGGATGCAGCCCGATGCATCCCGTTGCAGATCGAGGCGACACCATGAGCCAATTCTCCTTTGCAGGTGCAGCGTCACAAACCGACGCGACGGACGAGGCAATTCCCATCAGTCCGATGCCATCGGGACGGAGATGCCCCATTCGCGCCTCTGTGATCGCTCCTCTCCGCGGCCTTGCCGCAGTCGCGTTCTTCACCCTGGCTTGGCTTGAAGCGGCTGTATGCCAGGCCGCAGACCCAAGCGGGGTCCTCCTCCCCGAGGGCCAGCCTGTGGTCTCCGCCGGCACGACCCTGGAGAAGCGAATCTACCGTCGGCCCGCGTCTCCGGATCAGGCCGCCGTCGTAATCCGCGGCCAGGGATTCACCGTGGACTTTCGGGGCGCCGTCCTCCAGGGGGCCGACCGGACGGAAGTCCCCGCCAACAGTTTTCAGGGCATTGGCATCCTCTTGGATGGCTGCCGCGATGTCACCCTGCGCAACGCCGTTGTCAACGGCTACCTGGTAGGGATCATGGCCAAAAACTGCTTTGGGATACGGCTGGAGACCTGCGATGCATCCGGCAACCGCTGTGAGCGTATCGCCGGCTGGGGGCAGTGGCTCGGTGGCCATGCACTCGACGCCTGGCGCAGCGCCTACGGAGCGGGCTTCCTCCTGGACCGATGTGAAGGCGTGCGAATGACTGACTGCCGGAGCCTCCACGCACAGAACGGAATCCTGATGATCGATTGCAGCCGGTGCGAGATCCTCGGCTGCAACGCCTCCTTCAACTCTTCGTGGGGGCTGGCCATGCACGGCTCCAGCAACAACCGCGTCCTGGACAACCGCTTCGACTTCTGTGTGCGCTGCGAGAAGTGGGGCAAGGACTCCGCCGGCGGCGACTCCGCCGGCATCCTCGTCATGCAGGGCTCCTGCGACAACCTCTTCGCCTACAACCGCGCTACCCACGGCGGCGACGGTTTCTTCCTCTCGGCCGCGGCCGAGTCGCTCGAGAGTCCGTCCAGCCGAAACTTGGTGGCCTTTAATGACTTTTCGTACTCCCCCCACAACGCGATTGAGGCCACGTTCTCCACCGACAACGTCTTCTATGGGAATATCTGTCACGACTCCGGCTACGGCGTCTGGGCCGGCTTCAGCAGCCGGAGCAGTTTCATCCGGAACGAGATCGACGGCTGCCTGGCCGACGGAATCGCCATCGAGCACGGCGCGGGCAACCTTATCGAGGATAACCTCATCGCCAACGCCGGCAGGGGCGTGAATCTCTGGAAGATTCCGCCGGAGCGGGATCCCAACAACCCGAAACGTCGCAACCCCTCGCGGGATGCGCGTATCTTTCGCAACGAGATCCGGCGCTGTCGCGAGGCCGCGATCTTCCTGGCCGAGACCCAGGACACCGCAATCCGAGAAAACCGTTTCTCGCGCAACGGCACGACCCTTGCGGTCGAGACGGGCAGTTCCGGCATTCAGGTTCAGGGCAATCGCGTCGAGTTGGAATCGCCGCGCCCTGAGAACCTTGCCGCGAAGGGCCTGGCTTCGGCGTCATGCTCCCCCGAAACCGCCGCACGCGCCCTTGACGGCGTCTGCCGCGGGGACGACCATGCCTGGGCACCGGGGCACGTCGCCGTGGGTGACTGGTTCGAGGTGGACCTCAAGAAGGTCTGCGAGGTGGATGGCTTGGTCCTGTTTCCCCGCGACGGGAACACCCACGATTTCTGCCGCGTCTTCCGTATATTCGGCTCGAAGACGGGCGAGTTCCGTGGCGAGGAGACCTTGCTCTGCAAGGAGACCGCCCGGCCGCACAAGCTGGTCGTTCCGTACGCGTTCCCGAAGGGAGGCTACCGTTATCTCCGGCTCGTGAACGACGAGGTCGTGGACTGGGTGCATCTGGAGGAGTTCGAGGTGTTTCTCTGGCCGAAAATCGTGGAGGAATACTTCTGCGGCGGAGTCGGGGTCCGCAACGCCGCGAAGGCCCCCGTGGACGCCCGCGGGAACTCCTGGATTCCGACTTCACCCCCGGCGGACAAGCAGGCTCAGAGAGTCAGCGCGGACTCGGGACAGATTCTGACGAGCGGGGATGCCGAGGCTCTTCCTCCCTTGCCCGAGATCAAGATACCTGACCTGCCCGCGCCGAAAAGCGCGTGGCGGCTTCCTGCGGGGATGCCGCAAGGCCGGGACAAGATCGTTCTCGACGATTGGGGTCCGGTCGTCCCCGACGGGTGGAAGGAGTAGGGGCGAACATCTCTTCACGTTGCTGATCACGGGACGCCGCCTGGCCCACTGATGGTCGGAGGAGCTACTCAAAGACCAGTGTGCCGAACCGGGTGAACTCGTGGAAACTGCGCCCGACGCGGGCCCAGTCCCAGCTTGTGTTCTTGTTGTCGTCGTAGTCGACGCGATAGAAATTGGCCCGCCACTTCGTGCCCGGTCGCGGTGGGACATTCTGCAGGGGCTTGAGCAGATCGTAAGGGACGTAGACCTCGGCTTTCCAGCCCGTCACGCGGGCGCCGGACTGCTTCGGGCCGCCGAGGACCGTGGTGGCCTTCTGCGTCTTGCGCGCCCCTTCGTAGTGCCAGGGGCGCCAACCGAGGAACTGGCCGCCGAAGTTCGGAATGAGGATGGGCAACTCGAAACCCAGCGGCGAAATCTCATACTCGAAGTAAACCGGGTATCGCTCGTCGGGCCAGAGGAAGAACTCGAATACATCCTCGTTCCACAGATCCAGGAAGTCCTCGTTCATCGTGGCAGTGATCCTGCGATCCTCGGCCTCCATGAGAACGTACAATCCGGTCTTTGAGTAGAGCACCTTGAAACGGGTCTGGTATTGCTGGCCATCGGTCACACGCAAGTGAATCGGCTCCCACTCCGACGCTCTCCAGGCGGATGCGTCGCCGCTGCCGTTGACGGTGAAATCCGCTGTTTGCCGCACTCGCAGCACCTTACCGGCCGGCTCCTGGCCGGCCAACCGCGGTGTGAATGGCCACGAGCCCCAGGCGGCTGCAACGATCAGGACCAGCGCAACACGCGCATGTATCTTCATGAGGGCACCTTTCTTCCGGCCATGATGACAAACCTGCCACACGCAATGTACCACGTCGGCAATGCCAATGGTACTCATGACGGGGTGCACGAAAAACCCGTGGCGGAGACGTCATCCGGCATGGCGGGCAGCAGCGCCGGCGCTTGGCCTGGTGGCAGTGTCTCGTTGCCGCAGGCAGTGTCTCGTAGCGTCGAGAAGCGGTGCGTGGTTGCGCGGAGAAGAAGGCCCGAATCGGCGTCTCAGGTCGCCTGTCAGTTGTGGAACGAAAGTCCCCAACTGACGCCGGGGCGGTGCCGCGGATGCATGGGGACGGGGCGGCGATACCGTGGCGGTCCCCACCAGTAGGGCGCCGGCGCGTAGTGATACTCTTGGACCACGACCGGCGGCGGGGCCGCTTCCCGGACGACCGTCGTCTGGGTCTGCCGGGTGGGCGGCGTCTGCATCGCCTTGATCACACTGGTGCTGACGTTCTGTTGCTGCAGGTAGATCAGGTCGCTGGGCTGCAGCGGCGAGGCCGCGCCGTGGATGCGGACGTGGTTGACGATCAGCTCGTCGTCGACCCCAGCTTGGGTCATGTACACCACGTCTTGGGGCGTTACGGCGCCGGCCGGCACCTCGCGCCCGAGTTGCTGGGCGATGGCGGCCCGGTTCTGGGCCTCGATCTGGTCGAGTTCGCTGCCGATGGCTGCCCCGGTCAAGGCACCCACACCCGCCCCAATCGCAGTACCGGCGCCGGCGTTTCCCACGGCGTCGCCGATGATCGCGCCGGTTCCGGCGCCCAGAAGCCCCCCGAACAGTGCACCCTGATCCGCCCGATAAGGCGATTGGCATCCGCCCGCCGCCGATATCACCAGAATCCCTAAAGTCAGACAGGTCAATGCTTTGCGGTCCATGATCGAACTCCTCGCGGGGTAGACCTCTGAATAGTCGCCAACGTGGCGGGTCGCAGCGGATCGCGGGATTATTGGGATATCGGCTGCCGCAGTCAAGAAGAGATAGCAAAACCCGGCGACGCGGATCGGGGACAACCGGAGACTTGCTTTGAGATGCCGGCCTGAGTAGAATCACACTGATATGGGATTTGCGGCCGCTTGCAGCCACTCTCTGCTAAAGAGCCATCGCCAAATCGCAATCTGTTGATCTTTTTGGCGACCAACTTGAACCGAGCCAAGCCGCGACCGCCGAACGAGGCGCCCGTCGCGGTTTTTTTGTGTCCGGCCTCAAACATCCCTTGGAAGTATAACGTACCCCTCGGACCTGGAAGACCCCCTGCCATGAGCGACGTTTCGACTGAAAAGCCCCGGCCGTCGGGCGACCATCAGTGGGCCGGACAAGGCGTGTCGACCCGGGCGGTTCACGCCGGGGAAGACCGCCAGAAATTAGGCAACGCGATCACCGACCCCATCTTCTGCACGGCTACTTACACGTTCCCCGATACGCAGTCGGCGATCGATTTCGTCGCCCGGAAGCTGCCCCGCGAGGAGTACGCCCGCTACGGCAATCCCAGCGAGAAGGTGGCCGAGCGGAAGCTGGCGGCCTTGGAGGGAGCGGAGGCAGCCGCCATCTATTCCTCCGGCATGTCGGCCGTGACCGGACTGCTGCTGGCGAAGCTGAAGGCAGGCGACGAGGTCGTGCTGTTCGACGAGTGCTATCATCGCACCCGCGAACTGTGCACGAAGCACCTCGGCAAGTTCGGCGTGGTGACGCATCAGATCCCCGCCTGCGACTACGAGAAGATGGAGGCGGCGATCAATTCCCGCACGGCCTTGCTGGTCAGCGAATCGCCCACCAATCCGCACCTCAGCGTGGTGGATCTGCAGCGCTTCGTCGGCCTGGGCAAGAAATACGGTGTGGAGACGGTGATCGACTCGACGCTGGCCACGCCCTACAACCTGCGGCCGTTCGACTACGGGGTCGACTACGTGATCCATTCGCTGACCAAGTACCTGTCGGGTCACAACGACATGCTTGGCGGCGTGGTGATCGGCTCGCAAGAGAAGATCGAGCCGCTGCGCAAGCTCCGCGGCGTGATCGGCATGGTCAACGGACCGCACAACATCTACCTGCTGCTGCGAGGGCTGAAGACGTTCGAGCTGCGGATGCAGCGCCACAACGAGAACGGGCTGGCCGTGGCCCGTTTCCTCGAAGGGCATCCGCGCGTGGAGAAGGTCTATTACCCGGGGCTGCCGAGCCACAAGTACCACGACGTGGCCGAGCGAACCATGAACGGCTACGGCGGGCTGGTGACGTTTCTTGTCAAGGACGCCGACCAGGACCGGACGGCCGCCGTGGTCGACGCGGTCCGCATTCCGCGGATCGGGCCGAGCCTGGGGGGCGTCGAGTCGATTATCGAGCAGCCGATCGTGATGAGCTATCACGATTTCACCATGGAGCAGCGGCGGGCCATCGGCATAGCCGACAACATGATCCGCATCTCGTGTGGGATCGAGAACACGGAGGATCTGATCGAGGACCTGAAACAAGCGCTGGAGCGATAGTCGGCCACCGGCCCCGTGAGTTGGAACCATGCGTTTTCGCACTCGCGCCATTCACGTCGGAAACGAGCGGGACCCGCAAACGGGCGCCGTCGTGCGGCCGATCCACCTGGCCGCCACCTACATCCAGCCGGGCGCCGGCGAGTGGGGCGAGTTCGATTACGCGCGAAGTGGAAACCCCACCCGGGCCGCCGTGGAGGCCACGCTCGCTTCGCTCGAATCGGGGGCGGGCGCGCTGGCCTTCTCGTCCGGCATGGCGGCCATCCACTGTGCCACCATGCTGCTGGAGCCGGGCGACCACGTTCTGGCCGGCACGGATATCTACGGCGGGACCTATCGGCTGCTGCACCGGATCCTCGATTCGGCGGGCATCGGAGTCACGCTGGCGCCCTCGACCGACCTGGAGGCCTTCGAGGCGGCCGCGCGGCCCGAGACGAAGCTGATTTGGGTCGAGAGCCCGGGCAATCCGTTGATGTCGATTACCGACCTGGCCGCCTGTGCCGAATTGGCCCATCGCCGTGGTGCGATGCTGGGCGTGGACAGCACATTTGCCACGCCGGTGCTCACGCGGCCGCTGGAACTGGGGGCCGACATCGTGATGCACTCGGCAACCAAGTACCTGGGCGGCCACAGCGACGTGCTCGGAGGAGCGCTGGTGGTCAACGACCGCGAGCTGTACGATCGGCTGTACTTCATCCAAAACGCGACGGGTGCCGTGATGGGGCCGCTCGAGGCATTCCTGTGCAGCCGCGGTATCAAGACACTCGAGCTGCGGGTCCGGGAGCAGTGTCGCACGGCCGCCCGGCTGGCGGAACTGCTGGCCGCCGATCCGCGGGTCGCTCGGGTGCTGTATCCGGGGCTGCCGGGCCATCCGGGCCATGAGATCGCCACCCGGCAAATGGACGGAGCGTTCGGGGCCATGCTCAGCTTCGAGGTGGCGGGCGATTTTCTGGCCGCCAAGACCGTGGTGGAGAGCACACGGCTGTTTCAACTGGCCGTCAGCCTTGGCGCCGTCGAATCGTTGATCGAACAGCCGGCGGCCATGTCTCACGCCAGCTACGCCCCGGCCGATCGGGCGGCCCACGGGATCAGCGACGGTCTGATTCGTCTGTCCGTGGGGCTGGAGGCCTTCGAAGACCTGCGGGACGATCTTGGGCAGGCGTTGGCTAAGGCCACTGAGTCTTCTTGACGTTTGCACCGTCAATTACCAGGAGCGACCAGCGGGAGCCCGATTTCGCCGGCCTTGCCCGGGCCGTCGGGTTTCTCGCCGGCGAGATTGACATCGAGCCGACGCCTTCCCGGCTGGACGCCCGGTTGGGCCCCCAGTTGGGCAGCGTCCGCACCTGCATACCTTGCAGTGCGGTCTGCTGCCTGCCAGAATGAAGGGTCGGTTTGGCCATCTTGTTAAAGGCATTTTGGGAACCTGACACGGTCGCGGCAACCCGGACGACGACGTGCTCGCAAAACTCAAGACTTTTTCGCTGCTGGGGATCGACGCGGTGCCCGTCGAGGTCGAGGTCGACGTCTCGCCTGCGGGAATGCCCAAGACCATGCTGGTCGGGCTGCCCGAGGCGGCCGTCAAGGAGAGCACGCACCGGGTGGAGCGGGCGATAGTCAACTCGGGGTTCCAGCGGCCGCAGAGCCGGATCGTGATCAACCTGGCCCCGGCCGAGCTGCCCAAACAGGCCGCCTCGTTCGATTTGCCCATCTCGCTGGGCATCCTCGCCGGCAGCGGACAGATCGCTTCGGAGTGGTTCGACAGCTACGCGGCGGTCGGCGAGTTGGCCCTGGACGGCACCACCCGGCCGGCCAGGGGGGCATTGTCGATGGCCATGGCCGCGGCCAGGCAGTCGGGACTGCGGGGCATGCTGGTGCCCAGCGACAGCGCGGCCGAAGCGGCCGTGGTCGAAGGCATCGAGGTGATTCCCGTCTCCAGCCTTGCCCAGGCCGTCGGCTTCTTCGCCGGCGAGATCGAAATCGAGCCAACGCCTTCCCGGCTGGACGTCCTGTTCCGCGAACTCTCGGTCTACGCCGAGGATTACGCCGACGTCCGCGGCCAGGAGATGGCCAAGCGGGCGATGACCATCTCGGCCGCCGGCGGACACAACATTCTGATGGTCGGGCCTCCCGGCTCCGGCAAGACGATGCTGGCGAAGCGCATGCCCACGATCCTGCCGGACTTGACCTCCGGCGAGTCGATCGAAACCACGCGGATCTACAGTGCGGTCGGCCGGTTGAAGCCGGGCCAGCCGCTGCTGGCCGTTCGCCCGTTTCGCTCGCCGCACCACACGATCAGCAACGCGGGCCTGGTGGGCGGCGGTTCGACGCCTTCGCCCGGCGAGATCAGCCTGGCCCACAACGGTGTGCTCTTTCTCGACGAGTTGCCGGAGTTCAACCGCCAGACGCTTGAGGTCCTCCGCCAGCCGTTGGAGGACGGCACGGTGACGATTTCCCGGGCGCTCTCCAGCACGACTTTCCCGGCCAACTTCATGCTGATCGCTGCGCTGAACCCGTGCCCGTGCGGCTATCGGGGCGATTCCCAACGCAGTTGCCATTGCACGCCGCCGCAGATCGAGCGCTACATGAGCAAGATCAGCGGGCCGCTGCTGGACCGCATCGACCTCCACCTGGAGGTGCCCGCCGTGCCGTTTCGCGAGCTTTCCGGCGGGCAGCCGGGCACGTCGAGCGAGGAGATGCGCCGGCAGGTGGTGGCCGCCCGAGGGATTCAAGCGTCCCGTTTCGACGGCGGTCCTACGCGGCACAATGCCGACATGACGCACCGCCAGACCCGCCAGTTCTGCCGCCTCGACGAGGAGGGCACGAACCTGCTGCGCAGCTCGATGACCGAGCTGGGCTTGTCTGCCCGGGCCCACGACAAGATCCTGCGGGTCGCCCGGACCATCGCCGATCTGGAATCGAGCGAGGCCATCCACCCGATGCACCTGAGCGAAGCGATCAACTACCGGATGCTGGACCGGGATTTCTGGACGTGAGGCGGACGGACGCCTTCGTTCCGTGCTCTCGCCAGGTGGGCTAATTCGTGTCGTCCCGAGTCGTCTTTGCCTCGTCGTCTTCCTGCGGCTCCCCCACGAAAGTGCAATCTCCGGCGTTTTGCTCGGCGATCTGCTGCAGCACTTGTCGGCCCTTTTCGGCATGGAAGCCGATCGCGTGGACGACCGAAGCGGCCACCGGATTGTCGTAGGCGTCTTTCCGCTTGTTGTTCTCGCTCAGGTACTGCTGTGTGTCGTCGTGCAGTTCCCCGTCGGTGAGGAAGTAGATGGCGTCGGGGTGCATCCGCAGCGAGGACTTCATGGCCTCCAGCGGTCGGGTTCCCGAACGAAGAGGGAACTCGTCGAGCCACTGTTTCAGCCGGGCGATATTCTCGGGCGTGGCGGGCAAAGGGTGGGGCTCGGGTGCCTCGTCGGAAAACATCGGATGGGCCCGGTTGTTGAAGAGCGTCACATAGAAGAGCTGGTGCCGCTTCAGCCGGCCTACGGCGGCCAACAGCTCGCGCCGGCATGCCTCCCATTTGCGGGCCATGCTGACCGAGCCGTCGACCACGAAGGCGAATCGATTGCCCTCGGCCTTCAGCCCGAAAAACTCGGCCCCGCCACGACCCTCGCCCGTTTGCGCCGAACCGTCTCCGCCGTTGCCGAACGGCCCGCCGAGTCCTCCCGGAAGCTCCGCAAGACCGGGACCGCGCGGGCGAGAGGCATTGCCCGCGGGCAGGCCGTCCGGCAGCACGTCCCACCTTGCCGCGCCGGGTTCTTCGAGGGCCGGCGCCAAGGGAACGCTCGGCTCGAGCTCGATTTCGCCGGAGCGGCCGAGCAACGGGTCCAGGAGCTCCGGGTCTTCCTGCGGCCGGACGATCGCCCTCAGAAAGACGCCGTCGGGCCGATCGGCCGCCGTCAAGGTGAGTGCACCGAAGACGACCAGCAGCGCCAGGTGGACCGTGGCGCTGGCGGCGTATCCCGGCAAGCTCCGCCGCCAGGCGGCCGGCCATGGGCGACGGCGGCCGGGCTGGGTCTGCACGCCGGAGAGCGCGTCTTGGGCGGCTCGCGTCTGCGCTGCCTTGGCGTCGCTCCAGAGTCTGGCCAACTCGGCTCCGGCCGCGTCGATCTCGTCTCGGCGATCGGGTCTGCTCGGGCTGTCGCCCGCCGGCGGGCCTTTGCGGCAGCCGAGCCTATTCTCTGTTGGCATACCGATCAATGACGTCCTGGAGCACGAAATTCTTGGGAAGCTGCTCGTCCCGGAGCTCGAGGATCTGTCGGTAGCGCTCGATCACATCCATCAGATCGTCGCCGGCAGTCGGATCGGCGAGCATTTCCGGATAGGCGTCGAGCACCTTGCGCCAGGCGGCCAAACCGTCCTCGAACGTTCGTTTCGCGGTGTCGAGGTCCCCGTCGTAAAAGGCCTGGCTTCCATCGTAGACCAGTTCGCGGGCGGCCAGCGTATCGTCCAACTGTTCCAGCGCGGCGCGCATTCGCCAGTACTCGAAGTTGACGATCTGACGGGCCTTGCGAATGGCCAAGGCGACCGCCTCGTTGGCAGCCGATCGTTTGGCCAGCTCCTGGGCCTGTTTTCGTGCGGGGCCGGTGATCCGCCGGGCGACCTCGGGATCGCTGACCTTCAAAAGCTGTTCCACTTCGTCGGCCAGAATCATTTGCGCCGTGTCTCGTTCGGCGGGCGGGGTTTCCCAGGCCTCGCGCTGCGCGTTGGTCAATTCCAGCGTCTTCTTCTTCTCTTCACGGATTTGCCCGCGAAGCCCCTCCTGAAGAGCATCCATTTCTCGAGACAGCTTTTCGGCCGTCGCCTCGCGTTCCTCGAGATCGTTGAGCTGGATCACGACGCCGCCGAAACCGGGGAGGTCGATCTTTCCGTATTCCTGCCATTCGTCGGCGGCGGTCTTCCACGCTTGGCGAGCGACTTCACCAAAGACGCCGTCGTCCTCAATGGCCTCGGCGTAGCTCATTTGGCACTTGGCCGCGTTCGCGCGATAGATCAGGGGGCCTTGGCCCTTCATCTTCACGCCGTACTCGTCGACCAACCGCTCGGCCTTGCGGAACCACGACTTTGCGACCAGCCAGTTGTCGCGCTCGGCCAAGGGGCGGTCACCATGGAAATCGTCATCCGCCTTGAAGAAACTCCGGAACTGTCTTCTTTCGTCGGAGTTGCCGATCTTGTTGGAGAGGGTCCAACCCGTTTCCCAACGCAGCCGCGGATCGTGCTGGTTGTACTGACAACCTTCCTTCAGGAAGTTGATTCCCTTGATCACCCACTCGTAGCGGTCGCGGACGTCGTCGAACTCGACCGAGACGTTGTAGGCGAAGGTCCAGCCCTGGAAGATCCAGACGGAGATGAAGTTGGGTTGGAGCTTGATGATTTGCCTCACCGCGGCGGCCAGGTTGGTCCAGTCCTTCTTCATCTTGTAGCGGTTGGCCTTCTCCCAGAGGATATTGGCCGCCACGCCGCGCATGCCGAAGGTGGCCAGCTTGATCGTCTCGCTGGTCGGATCGATCTGCCCCAGCTCGGCCTGGCTCAGCCCGCTCTTCTGTCGGAGCTGCGCCAAGTATCCCCCGGGACTATCTTGGGCCTGCTCCGTGCCGCGGGTGGCCGGACGACCCAGCACGCTCAGCAGCGTCAGCAACACGACGATTCCCACCAGGTAGAGGATCTTTCGCTGAAACGTGTTCTGCGGACTCATCTGGCCACCTCGCGCGTCTTGAGGAACAGGTAACCGGCCACGAATACGGGAATCAGAAACGCCAGGGAGCGCAGGGCGCACTGAGCCGCGAGATTGCCCGACACGTCGAAGCCTTTGGCCACGTGCTCGCTGAAGCTGAATCGGTCGAACTCCGGCAATAAGGACGACGTGACCCAGAGCCCATATTCCAGGACGTGATCGATCATCTCGATGACGGTCGTCTTCAGCCCCGGCTCGAGGTCCTGGATGAGGTTCTTCTGAGTGACCAGGCGGTAGAGCGATTCGATCGGCCCTCCACCCATGACTGCCCCGGCGCCCAGGTCACCCATGAACCGGCTGAAGAAGCCGCCCAGCAGGGTCCCCATGGTCGCCAGCAGGGCGATCGGTCCGCTGAGAAACGTGCTGTACATCGCGCCGATGCCGATCACCAGCACCATCTGCAGCCAGATGCCAAAATAACCCTTGGCGAGATTGACCCAGAACTGGGCATTGCGGGCACGGAAATAGACGTCGGCTCGGGCCATACCGAAGTACTGCATCGGTTGGATACAGCGGATCCAAACCTCGAGCCGTCCGTCGGGGGCCAGATCCTTGAACAGGTCGAGCTTTCGCCCGTCGGGGGTCTCGACCTGCCGCGGAATGTACTGCACGTCGGTGGCGAAGTCTTTGGCGGTGAAGAGCCTCACTTCGATCGGCTTGCCGGTCTTCGGGTCGCCCACCGAAAGGCTGCCGAGGATGCCCGGGATGGTTTTCGGGTCGTCGGTCTGGCCCTTGTACGTGCGGAACACCTCCAGCGTCATCTCCAGCGGCAACCCGTCGGGAAAACTCGACTTGGGGAACCGGTCGGTGGTGATGTCCTCGAAAGTCCAAATCGCCGCCGCCAGGCTTCCGCCCCGGATGAAACTCCGATACCCCCATTCGTCGCCCACGTTGACGCCTTCTTCCGCGTCTTCGCCGGTCGGGTCTTTAAAACGGAGTTGCCTGGCGTAGACGGGGACGCGGGCGACCAGTCTTCCTCGCGGCGGGCCGAACTGGTAGACGGTTTCACCCGCCGACTGCCCGGCGCTTACGTCGTGCCAATGTCCGTGCTCCAATTCCACCCGCACGCCGCCGGAGGCGTCGACCGTCACTTCGTGCCGATGCTTGTGGACCCGGCTGCTGTGCCCTTGGCGGATGGCCGGCTCGCCGTCGTCGATCTGCTCGACGGCCCGCAAGTCGGCGTCGGCCACCTGGTGAGTATGGGAAAGCCCCCGGACGACGAACACGTAGCTCATCAAGGCCATGATCCCCAGCAGCACCGTTCCGACCGCAGTAAACCCGAGGATCCGTCCGAGCACGATCTCGCTGGGCCGAACCGGCTTGGTGACGACCGTGTGCAGGGTCTTGTTCTTGATGTCGGCCGGGAGACTCAGCGCGCTGAGAAACAGCGCCAACAGCAAGACCAGGTAGCTGGTCGCGGTGAGGACGAAGCTGAGGTACAGCCGGGCGGGCTCGCTGCTGGCCGGATCGAGGAACCACCCGGCAAACAGCAGGAGGACCAGAAACACCGCAAATACGACCACCACGCGCCGGCGGATCGATTCCTTGACGGCCAGCCAGGCCATGGCCAGCACGCGGCGAGGCGCGATCAGCGCCAGGTCGACCACGGTGTCCGAAAGCACTCGGCCGACGCACCGAAACGCCACCACCGGCCCGTGCCGCAACGTCACCACCAGCCAACTGCCGATCAGTGCCGCGGCGACCACGCCCCCGAGGATCATCAGCCAATAGACGAAGCTGGTGGAAAGCCACTCGAGGAACGGCACGATTGCATACTCGATGACCATCTCTTACGATTCCTTTTCGCCTCGCACGCGGCGGCCGGGATGGGCCTCGCTCTCGCGGATGATCTTCAGGAAGAGTTCTTCCAGCGTACTGGTCGGATTGCCCATCGACAGCAACTTGCCCTGGTGCTTCTCGATGACCGCCTTGATCTCCTGCTGGGCTTGTGCGTCCAGCCCGGAGGCCCGGATCTCGGTCACGTCGCGCACCTTCAGCAAGTTGTCTACGCGGCCCAACTCCTTCAACTCGCCCTGGTAGAGGATGGCGATCCGGTCGCACACGTCCTGCACGTCGGCCAACAGGTGGCTGCACATCAGCACGGTCTTGCCCTGGTCCCGCAGCTTCAGGATCAGGTCCTTCATTTCGCGGGTGCCGATGGGGTCCAGCCCCGTGGTGGGCTCGTCCAGGAGGATCAACTCGGGGTCGTTGATCAGGGCTTGGGCCAGGCCGATCCGTCGGACCATGCCCTTGGAGTATTCTTTCAACTGCCGCCGCCGGGCCCAATCCAGCCCGACCATCTCGATCAGCTCGAACGTCCGCTGACGGCGGACCGCCCGCGGGATCTTGAACAGCCGCCCATAGAAGTCGAGCGTTTCCTCGGCGTTAAGGAAGCGGTAGAGGTAAGACTCCTCGGGGAGGTAGCCGAGCCGCTCATTCTTACTGACGTCGGTCGCGTCGCGCCCGAAGACCAGCGACTGGCCGCTGGTCGGAAACAGCAGCCCCAAAAGCAGCTTGATGGTGGTTGTCTTGCCCGATCCGTTGGGTCCCAACAACCCGAAAATCTCGCCCCGCCGAACCTCCAAATCCAGGGCCTTCAGCGCCCGAACCTTCTGCCGACCCCAGAAATCCCGATAGACCTTGGTGAGATTTCGGGTTTCGATAACGACATCGTTGGATGCTTGCATAGGGTTGCCTCGTGATCGCGCACCGGGACACGTTAAGTACGATGCCGGTGGCGACGATGTTCGACCGTCGCGAGAAACGCTGAATTCTACACTATAGGCTGGCAGGGTGGTCGTTTCAAGCCATGGCTGCCGGGCCGGAGGATCCGGTGGCTATCCGCTCTTGCGAGGGGTTTTCGGTTCGGCCGTACCGGAAGGCACGTATCGGCTCGTCGCGCCTGCGGAGGAGGGCTTCATCTCGCGGAGCCGGCCGACTACCATTTTCCCGGCGGCGGTCGGTCGGGTCGGTCGGCTGGGAGGTCGGCCCGAGGGAAGATCCGCCGGACGGAGGATCGACTGGGCGGAAGACACGGGGCGCCGGTTGCAGTAGAATGGTCTTCTGTCGATGCCTGCCCAGTCATCGACGATCGCCTCACCGCGGTCGCGGCCAGTACGGGCCTGTCAGAAATCAAGTTGGGCATGCGTGCGGTCGCTGCCAACGCCTATGTCTCTCCGCCCCACCCTCGACCCCCACGCCGCCGCCCTGGAGTTTCTCTACGGCCGAATCGATTACGAGCGGGCGCTGAACGTGCCCTATCGGCCTCAGGAGTTCAAGCTTCAGCGGATGCGCCGCTTCCTGGACCGGCTGGAAAACCCGCACCACCACCTGCCGATCATCCACGTGGCCGGCACGAAGGGCAAGGGATCGACCGCCGCGATGATCGGGGCCGTGCTGACCGTCGCCGGATACCGCACGGGCGTGTTCAGCTCGCCCCATCTCGACCGCATTGAACAGCGCCTGGCCGTCGCGGGGCAGCCCTGTTCGTCCGACGAGTTGGTCGAGCTGGTCGATCGCATCCGGCCCGCCGTCGAGGCGATGGACCGCGAGGCGTCTGCCGGCGATCCCGACGAGATCGGGCCGACCTACTTCGAGATCACCACGGCCATGGCGCTGCTGCATTTTCTCCGCCGCCAGGCCGACGCCGCCGTGTTGGAGGTCGGGCTGGGCGGCCGGCTCGATTCGACCAACGTCTGCCGGCCGTGCGTTTCCGTCATCACCAGCATCAGCTTCGATCATACCAAGCAGTTGGGCAACACGTTGGGCTCGATCGCTCGCGAGAAGGCGGGCATCGTCAAGCCGGGGGTGCCGGTGGTCAGCGGCGTGGTCGAAGACGAGCCCCGCCAGGTGATTCGCGAGATCTGCCGTCGGTGCGGGTGCCGGCTGGTCGAACGCGGCGTTGATTTCGATTTCCGCTACTACCCGCCCCGCGGCCTGGAGCAGGCGGCGGCGACCGGCAAGCTCGATTTCCTTGGCCGCGCCAAGGGAGACGCTACAGGCGATGGCTCTTGCCAGGGAATTTCGGGGATTTCACTGCGCATGCTCGGGCACCATCAGGCGGCCAATGCGGCGGTTGCGATGGCCGCATTGCACGAGCTGCGGCAGGCCGGCTGGAACGTTCCCGAGCAAGCGGTCCGCACCGGGTTGGCCGAGGCCGTTTGTCCCGCCCGGGTGGAAGTCGTCGCGCGCCGCCCGACGATCGTCATCGACGCGGCTCACAACCCGGCCTCGATCGAGGCGTTGCTCCGCGTGCTGGACGAGAGTTTCTCCGTCGCCCGGCGCCGGCTGATCTTCGCGACCACGCGCGAAAAGGACCTTCGCGGCATGCTCGGCTGCGTGCTGGACCGGTTCGATCAGGTCGTGTTCACGCAATACCTGGACAATCTCCGCGCGGTGCCGCCGGAGGAGTTGGCCGCGTTGGCCCACGAGGCGTCCGGGCGGGAATACGCGGTCTATCGCGATCCGGCCGACGCCCTGGCCGCCGTGCGAGCATTGGCCGGTCCGGACGAACTGGTTTGCATCACCGGATCGTTTTTCATCGCCGCTGCCATGCGCCGCCGGCTGGTGCTCCCCTGCGAGCCGGCGGCCGACGAAACCGGCGGCCGATCGCCCCGAAGAGGCCAAACCGAATCGTCCACAACGGCTCCCGGAACCACCATCCATCCTGCCAAGGAGATCACGCCATGACGTATCCTGCCCGTATCGCGACTTGCCTGTTGACGCTTGGGATCCTGTTGACTGGTCCTCGATTTTCGCCGGGGCAGGAGGTGGCCTCCAAGCCCGACCAGGAGTTGACGCCCCTGGACGACCAGATCAAGCAGTTTCTGGAAGCAGTTTCCCTGGGCCAGCTCGACGAAGCGTACAGCGAATTGCTGGCCGGCAGCGCGTTGGCCAAGCAAGACAAGCTGCTGAAAGAGCTGGTGGCCAAGACCGGACAGTTGGAGACGCTGTACGGCGCGTATCGCGGGTTCGAGAAGATCAACTCGAAGCGGATTGGCCGTGACCTGGTGTTGTTCCGCTATCTCTACAAGTGTGAGCGATTCCCGGTGGTCTGGTACTTCGCCTTCTACCGTACGGCCGCCCCCGGCGAGACACCGGCGGAGAACGGCACCTGGCGGGTCATCACCGTCCGCTTCGATACTCAGCTCGAGTTGCTCTGGTTGTAGACGTCGGTCACGGCAGCTTCAAGTGAGGCAGCACCAACTCCGACCATAGCCGATATCCTTCGGCGTTCAGGTGCAGCCCGTCCGGCTTGAACAACTCGCCGCGCGGTTTGCCGTCGTCGCCGATCATGGGGGCGTCGACGTCGACGAACACCAGCCGCTCGTCCTTCTCGGCAACCGCGCGAATCAGCCCGTTGGCCCGACGCATGCGGTCGACGAGCTTCCAACGGCTGATGCTCGGCTTGATGGCGACGTAGACAATGCGGGTTTCCGGCAGTCGCCCATGCACGGTTTCGACGAACTGCTTGTAGTCGGCCAGAACTTGCTGCGGGCTCTTTCCGGACGCGATGTCGTTGTCGCCCGCGTAGAACACGATGATCTTCGGCTCGTAGGGCAGCACGATGCGGTCGGCGAAGTGTACCGAGTCGGCGATCTGCGAGCCGCCGAATCCCCGGTTGATCACGGGCAGGTCGGGGAAACACTTGACGACGTCCCAGCCGACAATGCTGGAGCTGCCGACGAACAGGATGCCGCCCTTCGTCGGCGCCTGCCGCCGGTCCTGGACCTCGAAGCGGCGGATGGCCGATTCCCAGCGGTTCTGCTCCGGCTGGTCCGTTTGGGCCGCCTGGATCGGCACCATCCCGGCGATCACGATCACGGCAGCGGCCAGGAGGAAACAGGGGCGAGACAAAGTCCGGTCACGGTGGTTCCATCGCATGGAGAGGGCTCCCTAGGTTGCAGCAGCAGATCGAAACACGAGAATCCAGCCTACCAGAAACAGTCGGCCATCGCAAGATTCTACGGGGTCGCCGCCGACCGCTTCGCGATCTGCTCTTCCACGTAGTCGATCGCCTTGCTCAATTGCGGGTCTTCGGCCAGCGGATCGGACGGCTTGTCGGCGGGTTCCTCCCCGTTGTGGGCCGGAACGAAGACGTCGCGCTGCAGGCGCCAGAGCCGCAGTTTCTGGAGATTCTCGCCGTCGACGACGACCTCATATCCCGGGTCGGGACGCACGCCCCAGTCGTCGTCTTCGCCGGCGTCCCGAACGCGATGGATGTTCTTCTCGCTGGGGCGCCAATAGCTGGCAGTGGTCAACTTCAACAGTCCCCGCTCGCCCGGCAATGCGATCACCTCCTGGACGGTCCCTTTTCCCCAGGTGCGCTGTCCCACCACCACGGCCCGATGGTGGTCCTGCAAACAGGCAGCCACGATCTCGCTGGCGCTGGCGCTGTAGTGATTGACCAGCACGGCCATCGGGAAATCGCCGAAGGTGCCGTCCGGCTGAGCGTATTCGGTCCTGCTGATCGATCCGTCACGCCGCCGCGTGGAGACGATCACGCCGGAATCGATGAACATGTCGCAGACCTCGATGGCGGCGGTCAGCAGCCCGCCCGGATCGTTGCGCAAATCGAGGATCAGCCCTTGCATCTTCTGTTCTATCAGCCCGCTGATCGCCCGGCGGAGCTCCTCGGCCGTCTTGTCGGCGAAGGAGTTGATCCGCACGTATCCGATCCGCGGGCGTCCTTCCAGGAAGAAGTTCCAGGAGCCGTCGGCTCTGCGGGTATCGCCCAGCACGGTGTCCACGTGGATAATCGCCCGCACGATCGTGATCTCGGCCGGCTCTTCGTCTCCTTCGTGCAAGACGGTCAAGGTGACGGGGCTGCCCGGCTCGCCGCGCATCACGGCTACGGCGTCTCTGAGCGTCATGCCTTGCGTGCTCTTGTCGTCGATCCGGCGGATTTTGTCGCCGGCGAGGATTCCCGCCTCGTAGGCCGGCGTGCCCACCAGCGGACAGGTTACCGTCAGCTCCTTGGTCTGCGGGTCGAGCCGCACCTCCATGCCCACGCCCCCGAACTGCTGGTCGAGCGCCTCGTTGAACTGCTGAAGCTGCACCGGGGGGATGAACGCCGAGTACTCGTCCAGCCGGCTGATGATGCCTTCCATGGCCCCCTCGAACAGCTCGCTCTCCGGAATCTCCTCCAAATACCGGTGTTCGACCTGCTGCATTGCACCGGCCAGAATCCGGCCGTAGGGGCTGTGCTGCACCTTCTGATAGCAGATCAGCGAGATCACGCTGACGGCCAGCAATAGCGCGAAATTGCGACGGGGCATGGCATCCATCCGCTAGGGGAATCGAAGTGCTGAATCCTGTACCGTGAATCCCGGGCTTTTCCCGTAGAAGGACCTGCAAGAGCACGCACGCGACGCGCGGAAGTGGTACGGCAGGATTCTATTGCCCTATCCTATCGCCCCTGCCTGTCCGAGGGCAAGGGGCGTCGGACGTCTCGGCCTGCCTTCGGCCGGACAGTTTGACTTCTCGGCGACGTTCGTCGACAATGGCCCGATCGGGTCCGATGGTCCAGAGCCTACACTATCGCGGAAGGAACTTCCATGCAGCCCCCCAAAGCCGTGTTGTGGGTCGTGCTTTCACTGGTGCCCTGCATTGCCGCCCCTGCCGTGTTGCCCGCCGCCGATTCCCCGCCCACCGATCCCCCGCCTATCGATCCTGCCCCCCGGGCCGTGCTCAGCGAAACGCTCCAACAGTGGACGTTCGACCGGGATGCGGAGGGATGGGTCGCCGAGAGCCAGTGCGACGTGTCGTCCGGCGAGGGGCTGCTGAAGATCCGCGCAACCGGCAACGATCCCTTCCTGCACCGGCCGGTCGATCTGCCCGGTGGCCGCGTGGCGCTGATCCTGCGCGTCCGGGGCCAGGCAGGCGGCGGCGGTTCCGTCTACTGGACGACCGATCGGGCCCCGGGCCGCGGCGAAGACAAACGTGCCGACTTCTCGCTGCTGCACGACGGCCAGTGGCACGAGACCACCGCCCGGCTCAAGGCGCCCGGCCGGTTGACCGATCTGCGGATCGACCCGGGCACGGAGCCGGGTACCGTCGAGATCGATTGGATCCGCCTGCTGCACGAGGAGCCGCACCCGTTGACCATCGAGCGCGTCGAACAGCGCGGCGCCCACGCGCGTTTTCATATCAGGAACCATCGCACCGCGCCGCTGACGTTCTCGGCCGCCGGGCAAGAATACTCGATCGACGGCGAGACGACTCTGGAAATCGATCGGCCCCTGGACACCACACGGCCGCTGGAGGCCGTCTCGCTCGGGCTGCGGTCGGAGGGGCTTCCTCCCGTAGATCGAACCGTCTTCCTCTACCACGCTCGAGCGCAGACGGACTGGATCGTCCGGCCTTCGACCGAGCCGGGCGCCGACGACCGGGGCGCCGACGACCGGGGTGACGGCGTGTCGCTGCTGGTTGCCCGGGACGGCTCGGTGGCCCGCATCCTGCGCGGCGGCACGCCGGTGGCGCTGCTCGCCCCGCTGGTCCATTGCGACGGCAAGCTGCCTGTGATGAAGCTGGTCGACGACGGTCCCACGCTTCGCTTCCAAGGCCAGGGCGTCTCGCTGTGCGTTTCCGTGGCCGGCAAGGAGATCGGCGTGTCGATCGATTCGGAGCAGCCGTGCGAGGGGCCGGTCGTGCGGGCGTTGGGCCGTTTGCAGCAGGGGCTGCTGGCGGGCCTGGAATACCTGGGCCAGGGCGAGCGCAGCTCCTCGACGCTCGATATCGAGACCGACGAGCATGTCCGCTTTGCCCCCGATACGTTGAAGGTGACCATGCCGCTGATGGCGTTCGTGACCGATCGAGCGGCGGTCGCCATGGCCTACGACGACATGCAGCTTCAGCCCGTCTACGCCACGCCCAACTTCTTCGACTGCACGGACGACCATCGCATGGCGCTGCGCGGCACGCAGATTGCCGCCACGATCTGCGTCGATCGCGTGGACTTGGAGGAGACGATTCTCTGGGCGGTCAAGAGAACGGGCCTGCCGCCGCTGCCCAAGCCGCCCCGATCGCCGCAAGCCCAGCGGGATTTCTGCCTGGCCGGGCTCAACGGCCCGTTGCGCACCACGGACGGCTGGGGACACTGTGCCCAGGAGCAATGGCAGCGGCAGCCGTTTGTCGACATGGCCTCGACCATCTGGCGGCTGACCGGCAAGGCGCCCGAGCTTCCCCGGCTGGTCCCCGGCGGGGCCCACGTCCGCAACGACACGATCTATTTCGTCACGGGCCGGGCACGACAGTGGCTCGACCACCGGGCGGCGGAGGTGCGCGGCATTCTGCGGCAACAGCAGCCCGACGGTTCCTTCCGCTACGACGGCCAGTACCGCCGCGGCCACTTCGAGAACACGGCCAGCGGCGTGTGTGCCCGGCCGGCCGCCCTGTTACTCGAATACGCCTGGGCAACCGGCGACCGGGAGGCCCTGGAAGCCGGCGTCCGCACGCTGGAGTACATGAAGCGGTTCCGCACGCCCCGCGGCGCCCAGGTTTGGGAGGTCCCACTGCACACGCCCGACCAGCTCGCCTCGGCCTACCTGGTTTGGGCCTACGTGCGGGGATACGAGCTGACCGGCAGCGACCAGTACCTGAAGCTCGCCCGAAAATGGGCCCTTTCAGGCGTTCCGTTCACGTACTTGTGGCAGCGCTATCCGATCATGCTCTACAGCACGCCGCCGGTCTACGGGGCGACGTTCTGGCGCCACTCCTGGTTCGGCTTGCCCGTACAGTGGGTGGGCGGCGTCTACGCCTATGCCTTGACCATGCTGGCCCCCTACGACGATTCGCTCGACTGGAACCATCTTGCCTGGGGAATCCTGCTCAGCGGCGAACAGCAGCAGTATCCCGACGGATCGCACGTGGGACTGCTGCCCGACTCGTTCAACCTGCGCCACCAGCGCCGCCAGCCGGCCGACATCAACCCTTGCGGGCTGATGAGCCTGCGGCTGGTGCTCGAGGGGCAGCTCGACT
This sequence comes from Pirellulales bacterium, assembly GCA_016935315.1. GTDB lineage: Bacteria > Planctomycetota > Planctomycetia > Pirellulales > Thermoguttaceae > JAFGRD01. The sequence goes on along the minus strand of JAFGRD010000028.1, from coordinate 5,330 downwards.
GCCTCAGCGTTGCCGCCGACGGGAATCACCGCGTCGCCGCCCCGTTTCCGGTGACGCTCGGCGAGGGCAAGGCCCGGATCGAAGGCATCGCGGGCGTCGAGTATCAGGTGATCGTCGACGGCAGCCGGATCATCGACGTGAAATCCCACGGCCGGGACACGGTGCCATTGCCGTAACGCAAGCGTTCCCAATCTGAAGTCTTGCGACCTCAGCTACCATTTGGCCGGGTGACCAGGCGCCCGAAGTAGGAGTGCCGTTGCGCGACGCCGAAGCCGGCGGTGACACTGTCGCCCAAACCCAGCAGGAACACTCTGCGGTCGGTCCAGGGCTGGGCAAAGGCCTCGCGGGCGACGGGCGGACCGGCCGGCCCGCGACCCAGCGGCGGTCGCGTCAGCCAAAGTCGCTCATAGAGCAACCCGCCGCCAATCAGCAGGGCACCTACCGCCAGCAAGGCGAGCAACCGCCACTTCTTCATGATTTGCCGCTCCTGCTGCAGAAAAGACGGTCAACGGCCCGCCGTTGATCGGGGCGCCGGGCTACGGGGTCTCGTACAATACGATCAGCACGACGTCCGACGGTGGAAACCGGCTCTGCATATAGCCGCCCTTGGTGTCGCCGGGCGTTGGGCTCTGAGGCGCGATATTGCCGGTGATGCTTACGATCTTGGCTTTCGACTGGCGAATCCAGCCGTTCACCTCGGCTTCCAACGCCGGCAGATCGGTTTCCAGACTCTTGAAGATTCTGACTTGCTGCATGATGGCCTCTTGGAGTGATCGGATTGTATGTCGACTTGCCTGCATGCTACCGACTTAGCGCCAATTCCGCAACGGCCAGCAGCACCCAGGCCAACGTGACGCCGACGGCCGCGCGACGATCGACCTGGCCCTTGGCCGGTCCCAGTCCGAAGTTGGGTCCCAGGCCGTTCCATAACCATAGGCCCCCGGCCACGGCCAGGACGCCGAACAGGAGCAGTTGCCACTGGGCCCCGCCCTGTGTGAGCACCACGCCGGCGTCGTCTCCGTCGGGCATCAACGATCCAACGGCCAGGTAGGCCCCGTTGGCGATCAGACAGAAGCCGGCGAAGAAGGCGGCCAGATAGGTCTGCGATCGCACGGCCCAGCGCACGAGAAGCAGGATTGCCAGCGGGATCAGGCAGCCCCAGACAGCACCGCCCCAGGCGACCAGCAGTGGATGCGGGTTGGGCCGGACGTCGGTGCGGGAGAAGGCCGCGGGGTGCAACACGATCCTTTCGACTGAACCGCCACTGAGCCACGCGTGCAGCACGTGCCCCGATTCGTGCACCACCATCATCGCCAGCCAACAGAAGGCGACGGTGGAGACGATCAAGAGGCATTGGAAGGCGCGATGCATGGATGGCGCTCGGCCAGCTCAACGTCGGCCAGCTTAACGAGTGGAGTCCGCTGCGCTCGACCTACCCTGCTTGTGCTGATGGGCCGTCAACGAGTAGAGCCAGGCGTTGCCGTCCTTGCCCACCGGCCGAAGAGCCCCGATCTGGCGGAAGCAATAGGCGATTCGCTGGGCGATCCAGCGTTCCACTTCGAGTGTCTCGGCCAGGTGGCCGGTGTGGAAGGGGCGGCACCGCGGCCAGGAAATCAGCCCGGCCAGGTCGGAACCGGTGCAAAGACGATGCGTTTGGCGTATCGCGACGAGTTTCTGGTCTTCGATCTGGTGGTCGCCCGCCCGCCATCGCCGCCGACGGCCGTGGCCCGGATAGCGCCATTCCTCGATGTCGACCAGCGGGACCTCCAGGATCAGCCGCTGATGGGGAAAGACGCGGGTGAAATGGACCAGGTCGTCGAACAGATCGAGCAACCGGCCGCGCTTGGGGCTGAGGCGGCGTCCGGTGACCGAACCCCCCTTGGCCGTCTGTTTGACCAAGGTTTTCCGGATGACGATCGGCTTGACGACCGTGACCCGATGCCTTTGAAGCAGTCGGCGCACCTTGTCGCGAATGGCGGCCAGCGAGCCGTGTTGGACCTCGATCAACCGCCCGTCCGAGACCACGTCGACGCGATACTTGTCCAGCGGGACCTCGAATTGGGCATGGCGTCCGGCGTAGAGCGATTTCAATTCGCGGTGCAGCGACGTTTCCATGGAAGGCTTACCCCCGAGTCTGCCGTCAAGAAAGAAAGGGAACCGGGCGCCGCGTGGCAGCGCCCGGCTCACGGATTTCCCGCGCGGTACGAGTCCTTAGAATCCGTATCGGGCCATGAACTCGAACCGCACCGACTCGCCCGGACGCTTGTCGGTGTAGAGCGTTCTCCACGAGCCGACTTCAAACCCGACCAGGAAGCTGTCGGTCACGTCGTAGACGATGTTGCCCCAGTAGGCATGGTTGTAGGTCCGCCCGTTGCCGCCGGCGCTGACGTCGTTGTCGTCCGGGTCGTCGATGGTATAGCCCACGTGCGTGTGCAGATCCGAGGTCAGGTCGTACCAGATCTCCATCCAGCCGCCGGTGGATCGGATGGGGCGCTGGCCGGGCACGTCGATACCCTGGACGATGCCGCCGAGGAACGAGCCCAGATTCTCGCCGGTGAAAAACTCGCCCTGGAAGCCGAGTCGGTCGGTAATCGGGGCGCGGAGATCGACGTTGAAGGACCAGGTCCGAATGGGGGCGTCGTCGCGCGTGCCGAAGTCGATGAGGACTTCGCCGATGTGTCCGGAGGCCCCCACGACGATTGGACGGAAGTATTTGCCGCGGCGCCCCAGGGTCACGGCCGTGCGCCCTTCCAGCAGCGGCCAGCCGCTGTGGTCGCCGTTTTCGATCTTGCCGGTGGTGAAGTCGCTGGAGGCATCCGTGTTGAGCGAGCCCTGCAGTGTCAGCAAAAAAGTGTCGGAGAAGGCCAGGTACCTTTCCGCCCGAAACTGCGGACGCCGATAGCCGATGTTGCCAGCGCCCCAGTAGACCGAATACATAATGGTGCCGGGCAACAAGGGGGAAACCACGTCCCAGGTCTGTCCGGCCAAGAGGCGGAAATCACTGTTCTTAACTTCCCAGTAGGCGTGGCGGAGCAGCACGCCCGGCTTGTTTTCCACGGTGTAACTGCCCTGAAAGTCGAACTCGATCTTGCCGCCGCTCGGGGCGCAGTTGAACCACCGCAATCTCGGGCCGGCGACGTTCAACCCCAGCCGGGTCGACTTGGCGTTGACGTGGAAGGCGTCTTCACCCTCGTCGCCGGCAGAGATTGCCCAAAGCGTATAGTCGCCGACGTACGTGCGCTCCGTTTCGTAGACCATGTTGGCCCAGAGGTACCCGTAGGGCACGATCTTGAAATCCCCCTTGGTCCAGGCGAACTTCTTCATCTCGCCTTGGAGCTCTTCCAAAGTGAAAAACTGTTTCTCGTCGTCAGCCTGCAGATCGAACATCGAATTCGAGAGGCTCGCCGGGGTGGCTTGGACCTTGGGTAGCCGGACCGGATCTTCCCGGAGAGACTGCAGCTCACCGCGCAGGGCCTGGGTCTCGGCCTCCAGTTGGCTGATTCGCGATTGAAGGCTCTGCTGCTGCGCGGGAGTGGCAGCCAGCAACGCACTGGCCCACACGAACACGAGCACGATAGCCGGGGGCAATAGGTTTCTCACGGTTTCTTTCCTTGCATGCTGAAGTGGCGTGGCCGCGTCAGGACTTCCTGGCCGAGTGGTCCCATTTTCCGCCCCAACCTGGGACAAAACGGACTTTCATACTACCTGGTATCGTCTCCTCGATCGGGACACTTGATAGGACTGGCGTGTCAGGGATTTTCGATACCCTCACACCTTGCTTAACCATTCAGGTCGCCGTTCCGCTCGGCGCCCGACCGGTGTCGCCGGCCGGCCCTTTTCGGCCAACGACGGCCCGATCAGGCCCCCTGCCAGTGGGAACCGTTCACTCCAGACGCCGGATTCGCTACAATATCCGGTGGCTCGTATTGGGCGACTGATCGTCGAGGGTTTTCATGAAACGCGTGGCCACGTTCGTGCTCGGTGGGGGACGAGGAACTCGTCTCTTTCCACTGACCAAGTTCCGTTCCAAGCCGGCGGTGCCGGTGGCGGGCAAATACCGATTGATCGATATCCCGCTGTCCAACTGCCTCAACAGCGGGTTGAACCGCATCTACGTCTTGACGCAATTCAACTCGGTCAGCCTGCACCGCCACATCCGCCGTACCTACATTTTCGACGGGTTCGGCGACGGGTTCGTGGAGATCCTGGCGGCTGAGCAGACGATTGCCAGCACCGACTGGTATCAGGGTACCGCCGACGCCGTCCGGCAGAACCTCCGCTACTTGCAGCAGCCGGGCATCGACTACGTGCTGATCCTCTCCGGCGATCAGCTCTATCGGATGGACTATCGCGACATGATCGCCTCGCACGAGAGCGCCGGGGCCGACGTGACGATCGCGGCCGTGCCGGTCTTCAGCCAGGAGGCCTCGGAACTGGGGATCATGCGGCTGGACGAATCCGGGCGCGTGGTGGGTTTCCTCGAGAAGCCGCAGACCGAACGGGAGCTCGACCACGTGCGCACCGATCCCGGCTGGATCGAGGCGCAAGGCGTCGCCGCCGCCGGCCGCGACTGCCTGGCCAGCATGGGGATCTACCTGTTCAACCGCGACACCTTGCTGGACGTGTTGGTGAAGACCGACTATCAGGACTTCGGCAAGGAGGTGTTTCCCGCCTCGATCCGCTCGCGCCACGTTCAGGTCCACTTGTTCGACGGCTACTGGGAGGACATTGGAACGATCAAGTCGTTTTTCGAGGCCAATCTGCAACTCACGACGGCCGATCCCCCGTTTGAGCTCTCGTCGGTCGACGCTCCGATCTACTCACGCGCCCGGTTCCTGCCGCCTTCCCGCATCGAGGGCGCCACCATCCGCGACAGCCTGATCGCCGACGGCTGCACGATTGAAGAAGGCGCCGTGATCGAGAACAGCGTGATCGGGCTGCGATGTCTGATCGGGCGCGACGTCCACGTTCGCAACTCGGTGTTGATGGGCAACGACTTCTACGAAGCGCCCGAGGACATCGCCGCCGACAAGTCCTGCGGCTTTCCGCCGCTGGGGGTGGGGCCCGGGGCGCACATCGAGCGTGCCATCATCGACAAAAACTGCCGGATCGGCCACAACGTCCGCATCGTCAACGACCGCGACGTTGAGTCGACCGTGGAAACGGAGCAGGGTATGATTCGCGACGGCATCGTGGTGGTGCCCAAAGGGGCCACGCTGCCCGACGGCTGGTCGCTGCGATAGCCCAGGACTGGCGGACTCCGGGCGGGGGCGAGATAATGCTCCCGAAAGGAGTTCCTGATGAGCGAGATGCATCACTCTAGCAAGCCA
>JAFGRD010000001.1 GCA_016935315.1 Pirellulales bacterium | reverse complement strand
GGCCGTATGCCAACACGGCCACGGTCACCGCACTGGATTCCCGCGAGCAGACGGTGACCGACGCCGACCCGAGCCACTACTTCGGCGACCTTCAGGACCGTTCGAGCGTGTCGGGATACGTCTACGTGGATATCAACAATGACGGTCTGTTCAACCGGACCGTCGAAAGTCCGATCCCGAATGCGACGGTGGTGCTCCGCGGCACCGACAACTGGGGCAATCCAGTGTTGCGTCAGACGGTCACCAACGCGGATGGTCACTACCGCTTTGACGACTTGCGGCCGGGCACCTACACGGCGATCGAGGTGCAGCCGGAGATGTACCTCGACGGGCGCGATACGCTCGGCAACCTTGGCGGCAGCGTCTCGGACGATCGGCTTTCGGACATCCGGCTGCCGGTGGAGGCTGCGGGCGTTGAGTACAACTTCGGCGAACGCGGGCTGAAGGCGATCTACGCCTCCAAGCGGCTGTTGCTCTGGCCGCCCGGCGCTTGGGACCATCTTTACGATGGATCGGCGGGCGGTGCAAACGCGCCGGGCATCTACGATCCGGCCACTTCCCGATTCCTGCTGGGCGCGCCGGCCAGCGCGGGCGGCTCGCCGCATCATCTCGTCTACGGCGCCGCCGGCGCGGGTTGGCTTCCGCTTGCCGGCGACTGGAGCGGCGACGGAACGGCGACAGTCGGGCTGTACGATCCGACCACGTCGTGTTTCCTGTTGAGGGATTCTCACACCGCCGGCATGGCCGACTACGGTTTCGCCTACGGCCCGGCCGGCGGCGGCTGGCGGCCGATCGTGGGCGATTGGGACGGCGACGGGATCGATACGGTCGGGCTCTACGATCCGGCCACCTCGCAATTCCTGCTGAGAAACTCGCTCGACGGCGGCTTCGCCGATGCGGCGTTCGCCTACGGCCCGGCCAATTCGGACTGGCTGCCGATCGCGGGCGATTGGGACGGCGACGGGATCGATACGGTCGGGTTCTACGATCCGGCCACCTCGCAGTTCCTGTTGAGGAACTCCTTAAGCACCGGTTTCGCGGAGGTCGTCTTCGCCTACGGCCCGGCTGGCTCCGACTGGCTGCCGATTGCGGGCGATTGGGACGGCAACGGCGTGGACACCGTGGGATTGTTCGACCAGGCCGGCGCACGGTTCCTGGTGAAAAACACGCACGAAAGCGGCTACGCCGACTCACAGGTGGTGTACGAATCGGCGGCGCCCGACGTCCTGCCGGTGGTGGGCGACTGGGGCGGCTCGGCACAGCCTCTGCTGGCGGCCAGCGTCCTGGCACAGCCTGCCGAGGATGCGGTTCTGCTGTCGTCGGCGGACCTGCCTGCAATCGCTGCCGAGGCCTTGGCCGGCTGGGGCCCCGCCGCGGAAAACCTGGACGTCTCGGCGATCGATTTCCTGATTGCCGACTTGCCGGGCGCGACCTTGGGGCTGGCGTCGCACCGAACGATCTACCTCGATCGAGACGCGGCCGGTCACGGCTGGTTCGTCGACCCCACACCAGGCCAAGACGAAGAGTTCTCTCGATCGGAGGCAAACGGCCAGGCCACGGCGGTCGATCCCCGGGCCGTCGACCGCATCGATCTGCTGACGGTGGTGGCCCACGAGTTGGGACACGTTCTCGGGCTCGAAGACAGCGTTCCGTCGTCGGATCGGTTGATGGAAGCCGTTTTGGGAACCGGCCAGCGCCGGGAGCCCGGCCCGTCGGAATTCGAGGCGGTCTTCGCCGGTTTTAGGTCCTAAAACTGCAGTTCCAGCCCGAGGTTGATCCCTTGGGCCCAGAAGTCGGCCTGGCTCAACTCAAACAAGGGGCGGATTTCGCCTTGCGGCGTCACCGGTGGTGGGATCAGGGCCGGATTGACCGCCAGGTCGATTTGATCTCCCGCCTGGGCGACGCGCGACCAGAAGATCAGGTCGTAGCCCAGGTAGCACCGCAGGCCGTCGGTCACCTGGTATCCCAACTCGATGCCAAACTGCGGGATTACGACGATATCGTTGCTGGCGTAGCGCCCGACGTTGCTCGACAAGGCCAGCAGCCCGGCGTCATAGGGCACGGGATTGTCTCCGGGCACGGTAATCACGGAGCTGCCGTCGATGGCGATTTCCCGGCGGTTGTTTCCCAGGGCCATCTTGGCCAGCATCTCCATCGACCACCGGCCGCGTTGCACGCTCCCGATCAGCCCCAACTCGGCGCCGTGGAAGTAGTTGGCCGTATGGAAACGGTCGCGGATGTCGAACATCGTGCCGATCGGCAGTTGCCCGCCCTGGTTGGTCGAGACCACGACCTCGTGGACCGAGACCTCGTCGATCAGACGATAGTGGCGATAGCCGGCCGTCCAGTCCAGGCGGAAGGTCCGGCGCCGGTCGCAGCAGGTCGGCCTTCCGCAACGGTCGTCTCCGCAGCCACCGCAGCAAGAACGGCGGCAAAGCCAATTGCGGCGGTATGCCACGCCGAGGGCGCCGAAGTAGCTAAACGCCCGGGCGTCGACCTCTCCCACGGCGGTGCCGGGGTAGGCAATGACCTCAGACGATGGCCCCTGGGAAACGACGTCGTCGTAGGGCCGCGCCAACACGGGGTTGCCCGATGAAGTCTGGGTGAAGCGGGCCGAGGACTTCCCCAGGTCGAAATACTCAAACTCGACGCCGCGCGTCTGGCAGGCGTCGAGCCAGTAGCCCAAGGTGAGTCGGTACGTCGAAGACGCTCCGCCGTTGATCAAACCGCCGCCAAAGAGGGTCTCCGTGTTCGCCTGGCCCAGAATGCCCGGTGGATCGCCGACCGGGCTGGTGGTCACCAGCGGAGGCAGCCGGCTCCCCTTGGTCCACCAGAGCAGATAGTCGAGGCGCATCCACAAAGAGCAACCATTGCGGAAAGTCCGAACAGCCCCGCAGCCCGAATCCTCGCAGCTTACGTGCTCGCAGGAGCTGTCGAACCCGTCGTAGTCAAGGTCGAGCAAGGCAGAGGTGCCCTCGGGCGCCAGCATGCCCGGCTTCGCCGCCGGCACGGTCGGCTCCACTCTCGGAATGCTCGGTTTGGCCGGCGGCACACTCGACTCCGTCATGGGAGCGGGTGGCCTTTGCATTGGACGAACGGGTTCTGCCGGCGGCCCCGGGGGGGCGGCCATCGGTCTGGCCGGGGCAACCAGTGGCCTGGCGTGCTCTTCCGGTGGCGGAAACGGTTCGGCCAGCGGGCTGGCAGGATCCACCAACGGCAAGGCCGGCTCTCCCGGCGGCCCGCCGGGTTGCGCCAGCGGCATCACGGGACCCGCCAACGACACCGCGGCACCGATGGGCGGCACCACGGGCTCCGCCCAATGCACCGGGTGCATCGGCTCCAAATAGAAGTTGGCCCCAATCGGTCTTGCGGCGGCCCCGGGAGACAGAGCGGGTCTCGTCTGGCCCGTATCGGCAAACAAAGGGCGTCCCCCCGGGGGCATCCCGACCAGAGAAAGCAACAGAAATCCGGCAGTCGCGTGCAGAGAGGTCCGGTACATGATCTACCCTGTCTTTGACAGTGGAACGGTCTGATTCGGTCGGAGGGGTCTTGGGGGAGGGCGCGAACCTATCAGTTATTTGGAATCGACCGGATCTGCCGAAAATACCAGAGATTCCGGCTGGTTTTCCATTCCGCATAGCCTGCGGAACTTGCCTCCGTTACCAAGACCTCACAGTCGGCCTGGGCGCACTTCCACGAAACCAGGGACCCCTCCCCACAACGGCCAACGTTGGGTAGACTGTAGGTCCGTTGCAGAACGGTTCGCGACGAAGCTCGAGCACTGCCATTGCCGAAGGCTTCATCCAACGGCGTCGGCTTGCCGTAGGGGGTAGAATCTTGGCGTCTCCGACTGGCCTTGCCAGATGCATCTTCAGGCGGTGGTCTGGAGTGCGGCCTCTTGGGAGTTCTTAGATGACCACTTCGACACAGAAAACGGTGTGGGAGGCGTTCGAGAGCCTGGCAGCCAAGGCAAGGCGATCGCTGCACGAGCGGGACTCGGGGCAGCAGATCCGCGTCCAGGTCGGATCGGCAACCTGCGAGCACGCCGCGGGCGCCGGCGACGTGCTCGACGAGTTCCGCAAGCACATCGTCGCCTCCGGGCGCAGTGACATCGCCTTGCGCCGAACCGGCTGTACGGGCCGTTGCAGCCGGGAGCCGATCGTCGGCGTCATGGTGCCCGGCCAGATTCCGGTCAAGTACGAGCACGTCGATCGCGCGGCGGTCCACAAGATCTTCACCGGCCACGTGCTCGGCGGGACGCCGTTGCTGGATCGCATCCTCGACGGCCCGGTCGAAGCGATTCCCCGCTACGAAGTCCTCGCGTGTGCCAGCCGGCGGTGCGGCCAGATCGGGGAGGATTCGTACGGCCGTAAGCTGGCCGAGAAGCTCCGCCGGGCCGGCGTCGGCCCCGAGCAGGTCCGCGTGACGCTGGCAAGCTGCTTCGGGGCGTGCGGCGCGAAGGAACTCGGGCAGTGTGGGCAACTGCTCGTGCAGCCCAGCAAGGTGCTCTACCGCGTCACCAGCGACGCCGACCTGGACGAGATCGTCCAGGAACACTTTCTCGGCGGCAAAACGGTCGAACGATTGCGCGTCCACGGCAAGACCGTGGGCCGGGCGTTCTTCGAGCTCTACGGCGACGTGGCCTTCTTCAACCGGCAGACGCGCATCGCGCTGCGCCACAACGGGGTGATCGATCCGGAGAGCATCGAGGAGTACTTCCACTTCCGCGGTTTCGAGGCCTTGGCCAAGGTGCTGCAGCGCGGCGATCCGCAATGGGTGATCGCCGAGGTCACCAGCGCGAAGCTCCGCGGGCGGGGCGGCGGCGGCTATCCGACCGGCGTCAAGTGGTCCTTTGGCGCGGCCGGCAAAGAGGTCCCCCGCTACCTGATCTGCAACGCCGATGAAGGCGACCCCGGCGCGTTCATGGATCGCAGCATGCTCGAATCGGACCCCTTCAACGTCATCGAGGGAATGCTCGTCGGCGGGTTCGCCGTCGGGGCGTCACGGGGGTTTTTCTACGTCCGGGCGGAATACCCCTTGGCCGTCGCCCGCATCCACAACGCCATCCGGCAGTGTCGCGACTACGGTCTGCTGGGCAAGGACGTCCTCGGCTCGGGATTTGACTTCGATCTGGAGATCCGCCTGGGCGCCGGCGCGTTCGTCTGTGGCGAGGAAACGGCCCTGATCCACTCGATCGAAGGCGAGCGAGGGCAGCCGCGGATCCGGCCTCCCTTCCCGACCGAGCACGGACTGTGGGGCAAGCCGACCGTGATCAACAACGTCGAGACATTCGCGAACGTTCCGGCGATCATCAACTACGGGGCCGAGTGGTTCCGGCAGATCGGCACCGAAGAGAGCGGCGGAACCAAGGTCTTTGCCCTGGCCGGCAAGGTCCGGCACACGGGTCTGGTCGAAGTCCCCATGGGAACCACGCTGCGCGAGGTCGTCGAAGACATCGGTGGCGGCGTGGCCGAGGGTAAGCAACTGAAGGCCGTCCAGACCGGCGGACCGGCCGGCGGCTGCATTCCCGCCAAGTGGCTCGATACGCCGGTCGACTTCGATTCGCTGGCTGAGGTGGGATCGATCATGGGCAGCGGCGGCATGATCGTGCTCGACGAGGACGATTGCCTCGTGGACGTTGCCAAGTTCTTTCTGGCCTTCTCCGAGGACGAATCGTGCGGCAAATGCACGCCCTGTCGGGAGGGGACCACACGGATGTTCGAAATCCTCCAGAGCATCACCGAAGGCAAGGCCGCGCCGGAAGCGCTCGATCGGCTGCAGCGGCTGGCCCGGCTGGTCAAGAGGACGTCGCTGTGCGGGCTGGGGCGGGCGGCGCCCAACCCGGTGCTCAGCACCCTGGACCACTATCGCGACGAGTATCTGGCCCATGTCGTCGAGAAGCGTTGTCCGGCGCGCAAGTGTAAGGCTCTGGTCCAATACGAAATCGACCCGCAGACCTGCGTGGGCTGCACGGCGTGTGCCCGCAACTGCCCCGTGCAGTGTATCGCCGGCAGCCGCAAGGAGGTGCATGTCATCGACCAGCAGCGGTGCATCAAGTGCGGACGTTGTTTTGAAGTATGCCGTTTCGAGGCGGTCATCCGGCAATAGGGGCACCCCCAGTCGCCAGGAGGCCCTGCGAGGCGAGGAGAACCAGGCGCCATGCGAGAAAAGAAGCTGAAAATCGTGGTTGACGGCAACGAAATGTCGGTCGCCGCGGGCACCACCATCATGGAGGCCGCCGACCAATTGGGAATCCGGATTCCCCGGCTGTGCTACCATCCCGATCTGAGCCTGGCCGGCTCGTGCCGCGTCTGCGTTGTCGAGGTCAAGGGCATGCCGTACCTGATGGCCTCGTGCAGCGTGCAAGTCTGGGAAGGCATGGAGGTGCGGACCAACTCCCCCGACATCCGGCAGGCGCGCCGCGATATCGTCGAGTTGCTGCTGGACAACCATCCGGCCGAGTGCCAGACCTGCGAGCGCGACGGGAACTGCGAGTTGCAGAACCTGGCCTATTCCATGGGCGTCCGCACCCGACTCTTCCAGGGGAAACGCAAGCGGTTTCCAACCGATGACGACGGGTGTGCGGTGGTCCGAGATCCGGAGAAGTGCATCCTCTGCGGCCGGTGTGTGCGGGTGTGTGCCGAGATCCAGGGAATCCACAATCTCAGCCAGCACGGCCGCGGGTTCCAGACGGTCGTCGGGCCGGCCCATCTGGCCAGGATGGACGACTCGGTGTGCATTCAGTGCGGCCAGTGCATCAACGTCTGCCCGACGGCTGCCTTCCTGGAAAAATCGAGCACCGACGAGGTGTGGAACGCGCTGGCCGATCCCGAGATGCACGTGGTCGTGCAGACGGCGCCGTCGATTCGGGCGGCCATCGGCGAGGGATTCGGCATGGCGCCCGGCACGCCGGCAACCGGGCAGATGATTACGGCCTTGCGGCGTTTGGGGTTCGACGTCGTGTTCGACACCGACTTCGCCGCCGACATGACGATCGTCGAGGAGGCTCACGAGTTCCTCGAGCGGCTCAAGGAAGGCCCGTTGCCGATGATCACGTCCTGCTCGCCGGGCTGGGTCAGCTTCATGGAGCGTTTTTATCCCGAGCTGATCCCCCACGCGTCGTCGTGCAAGTCGCCGATGAGCATGCTTTCGACGTTGGCCAAGACGTACTATGCCGAGCAGATCGGCGTTGATCCGGAAAAGATCTACGTGGTGGCGGTGATGCCCTGCGTGGCCAAGAAGTACGAAGCCCGGCGGCCGGAACAGCAGATGCCCGGCGGGGCGCCCTACACCGACGCCGTGCTGACGACGCGGGAGCTGATCTGGATGATCAAGTGCTACGGGATCCGCTTCGAAGCCCTTCCGGAGGGCGAGTTCGATTCGCCGCTGGGCCTGGCCTCGGGGGCGGGCGACATCTTCGGCACGACCGGGGGCGTGATGGAGGCCACCTTGCGCGCGGCCAGCGAGCTGATAACCGGCAAGCCGGCCGCCCGGCTGGACTTCACCGAGGTCCGCGCCGTCGAGGGGCTCCGAGAAACCTACGTGGCCATCGGCGAGCACAATATCCACGTTGGGGTGGCCAACGGGCTGACCAACGCCAAGGTCCTCTTGGACAAGGTGGTCGAAGGCAAAGAGCAGTTTCACGTGCTGGAGGTGATGGCCTGTCCCGGCGGGTGCGTCGGGGGCGGCGGCCAGCCGTATCCGCCGGAGGGTTTCAGGGTGCTCGACTCCGAGTTGCTGCGGCGGCGCGCCGGCGCGCTCTACCAAATCGACAGCGGGAAGACGCTGCGCAAGTCGTACGAGAATCCGGCCGTGGAGACGCTCTACGGGAGCTTCTTGGGGGCCCCGGGGTCCGACAAGGCCCACGAGTTGCTGCATACCCACTACCGGGCCAAACTGCCGCGAGGGATTCGATGAGCATTTCCACCGACAACTGGGAACAGGTTGAAGCCGCGGCCAAGGCGTCGCTGGGCGACGAGATCGTTCAGTTCATCGCGCAATGCCGGCAGGAAGACGCCGGGGCCGACAGCCATCTGGTCGCCGTGTTGCACAGGGTCCAGGGCCACTTCGGCTACCTCGGCGAGGAACACCTCGACGCCGTGGCCCAGTTGCTCCAGGTGCCCGCCGCTAAGGTGGCCGGCGTCGCCAGCTTCTATCACTACTTTCGGCTGAAGCCGCGCGGCCGATTCCTGCTCAGCGTGTGCATGGGCACGGCCTGCTACGTCAAGGGGGCGGAGCGGGTTGCCCAACGAGTGATGGACGAGCTGGGCATCACCTGGGGAGAGACCAGCAAGGACGGCCTGTTCACCCTCGATCCGTCGCGCTGTCTGGGGACCTGTGGCTTGGCGCCGGTGGTGATGGTGGAGGACGAGGTCCACGGCAACGTCACGCCGGACCAGGTTCCTGCGATTCTGGAACAATACAGACACCGGGCCCGTGAACAGGGCCATGCGTAGTCCCGCGCGGTCCTCCGCACGGAGCCCGGCTCCTTCGAGACTCAACCCCGCACCGATCGTGCGGATCCACTCGACATGAAGCTCGATCAACTGGTTGCCTGGCTGCGAGAGACGCAAGCGGAGCGCTTGACGCAGTTGTGGCACATCGCCGACCGCACGCGCCGCCGGCACGTCGGAGACGACGTCCATCTGCGCGGGTTGGTCGAGCTGTCCAACCGGTGTGTTCGGCAATGTGCCTACTGCGGGCTGCGGGCACAAAACGCCAGGCTGCAACGCTATCGTATGTCGGCGGAAGCAGTGGTTCAGTCCGCCTGGGACGCGGTCGCCCACGGCTACGGGACCGTGGTGCTTCAAGCGGGGGAGGACCCGGGCCTCGATGCGGGCTGGGTGGCGCAGACGGTTCGCCGGATCAAGTCGGAAACGCCCTTGGCGGTAACGCTCAGCTTGGGCGAGCGGGAGGAGCACGAGCTGGCGGGTTGGCGCGAGGCCGGCGCCGATCGCTACCTGCTGCGGTTCGAGACGTCCAACCGACGGCTCTACCAGCGGATTCACCCGCCCCGGCCCGGAGGCGACGCCGACCGTTTCCCCCTGCTTCAGACGCTGCGGCGTTTGGGCTACGAGGTGGGCAGCGGCGTGATGATCGGGATTCCGGGGCAAACGTACGAAGACCTGGCGCGGGACGTGCAGCGGTTCGCCGAGCTGGACCTGGACATGATCGGCGTCGGGCCCTACCTGTGCCACCCCGAGACGCCCTTGGCCGACCCGCGGTTCCGCCCCGAGACGGATTCTCGCGATCAGGTGCCCGGCGACGAGCTGACGACGTACAAGGTCATCGCGCTGTCGCGGCTGGTGTGTCCGCGTGCGAACATTCCCGGCACCACGGCGCTGGCGACGTTGAACCCGGCCACCGGACGCGAGTTGGGCCTGCGGCGCGGTGCCAACGTGGTGATGGTCAACTTGACGCCCCCGCGATACCGGGCGTTGTACGAGATCTACCCGGACAAGGTGTGCGTTCACGAACACCCCGCGGCGTGTGGCGCGTGCATGGAGGATCGGATTCGCCTGCTGGGACGAGGTCTCGGCTCGGGCCGAGGCGACTCCCCCAACTACACGGCCCGCCGGGGCGAGCCGGCCGGCAGGATATAATCTGGAGGCGTCTGGCTCGCCGTTTTTTCAGAAAGCGCAGAACCGATGGCATCGACGGTGGATCGCAATCAGCTAAGCGGCAGTGCCGTCGACTTTGTCGACGAGTCCACTCTGGCCGGTCTGCTGGCCGGTTTCCCCGCCAAGGAGGCAGGTCGCGGCCGGGTCCGCGAGGTGCTGGCCAAGGCCCTTGCCAGGCAGCCGCTGCGCGTGGAGGAGACGGCCGCGCTGCTCACCGCGCGGCAGCCGGAGCTGATCGACGAAATCTACGACGCCGCCCGACGGCTCAAGCAAGACACGTACGGCAATCGCATCGTGCTGTTCGCCCCGCTGTACGTCGGCAATCGGTGCGTGAACGATTGTCGGTACTGCGGGTTCCGCAGCTCGAACCCGCAGGCCTCGCGTCGCACGCTCGCCCCGGCGGAGATTCGCGCCCAGGTGACGGCCCTGGAAAACGCGGGCCACAAGCGGCTGATCCTCGTCTTCGGCGAGCATCCGCAATACGGTCCCGAGTTCATTGCCGAGAGTGTTCGCGAAGTCTACTCGGTTCGGGTGGGCCACGGCGAGATTCGCCGCGTCAACGTCAACGCCGCTCCGCTGGACCATGTGGGCTACGAAGTGGTCAAGGCCGCGGGCATCGGAACGTACCAGATCTTTCAGGAAACGTATCATCACGATACGTACGCCCGCTGCCATCCCCGGAAGACCCCCAAAGGCGACTTCCTCTGGCGCCTGGACGGCCCGGCGCGGGCGATCGAGGCCGGCTGCGACGACGTGGGGATCGGGGCGTTGTTCGGGCTGTACGATTGGCGATTCGAGGTGCTCGGTCTGGTGGCCCATGCCAACCACCTGCAGAAGCACTACGGCGTCGGCCCCCACACGATCAGCTTTCCCCGGCTCCGTCCGGCCAGCGGGGTGGATCTCGGCGGGGCCACGCCTGTTTCCGATGACGATTTCAAGCGATTGGTCGCCATCTTGAGGCTCAGCGTGCCCTACACGGGGCTGATCCTCACGGCCCGCGAGCCGGCCGCATTGCGGCGCGACGTGCTGGCCTTCGGCGTGTCGCAGATCGACGCCGGCAGCCGCATCGAGCTGGGTGGATACACCGAGGCGGGCGATGCCCAAGTCCTCGAGCGCGAGCAGTTCCAACTCGGCGACGTGCGGTCGCTCGACGAAGTGATGGGCGAGCTGTTGCGGGACGGCTACTTGCCCAGCTTTTGCACGGCCTGCTACCGGCTGGGTCGGACCGGCGAGCATTTTATGGAGTTCGCCATCCCCGGCTTCATCCGCGATTTCTGTACGCCCAACGCTCTCACGACGCTGACCGAGTATCTGGTCGACTACGGCAGCCCGGACACCCAACAAGCCGGCAGACGGTTGATCCAACAGGAGCTGGACACGCTGCCCGAGGGCGCGCGCAAGAGCATACTGCTGGAGCGTCTTTGCCAAATCAAGCAGTCGGACATGCGAGATCTCTACTTCTGATGCGACTTCCGCAACCACCCGTTGTGGATGGCTGCATCGCACATGATTGAGGATAGACCGGTTAGCCCCATGCGACGCACACCCAAAGGTTTTCGACTGCACATCGGCCTGTTCGGCCGCCGCAACGTGGGCAAGTCCTCGCTGCTGAACGCCTTAACCCGCCAACAGGTGTCGATCGTCTCCGAGGTGGCGGGCACGACGACCGATCCGGTGGAGAAGCCGATGGAGCTGTTGCCCATCGGGCCCGTGCTGTTCATCGATACGGCCGGCATCGACGACGTCGGGGCCCTGGGCCAGAAGCGATTGACGAAGACACGGCAAGCCCTCGACCGAACGGACCTGGCGTTGATCGTAACGGAGGCCGGGCACTGGGGGGAGTTCGAAGAGAGCATTCTCGGCGAGTTGCGGCAGCGGAAAACGCCCCTGTTGGTCGTCTTCAACAAAGCGGAGCTCTCGCGGCCGCCGGCGGCGCTGATCGAGCGACTTGCCGAGTCCGACGCGTCATGCGTCGAGACCGTCGCCATCCGCGACGAGGGCATCGATCGGCTGCGCGAAGCGCTGGTCCGCATGACGCCCGAGCAGTTCACCGGCGCGCCGCCTATCGTGGCCGATCTGGTGCCGTCGGGCGAGCTGGCGGTGCTGGTGGTGCCGATCGATCTGGAGGCGCCCAAAGGCCGGCTGATCCTGCCGCAAGTGCAGACGATTCGCGACCTGCTCGACGGCGACGCCTACTGCATCGTCGTCAAGCAGGACGCGTTGTCGGCTGCCTTGGATCGACTTCGGCGGCCGCCGGCGCTGGTGGTGACCGATTCCCAGGCGTTTGCCGAAGTGGCCCGCGACACGCCGCGAGACGTCCCGTTGACGTCGTTCTCCATCCTCTACGCCCGCCAGAAGGGCGACCTGGCGCAGTTTATCGAGGGTACGTTGGCGACGGACCGGCTGCGGCCGGGGGATCGAGTGTTGGTGGCCGAGGCCTGCACGCACCATCCGATCGGCGAGGACATCGGCCGGGTCAAGATCCCACGTTGGTTGCGCGAGCATGTCGGCGGCGAGTTGAATATCGAGACCACCGCAGGGCGCGATTTCCCCGAAGACGTGGACGCCTACCAGCTTGTGATCCACTGCGGCGCCTGCATGTGGAACCGCCGCGAAGTGCTCACTCGTATGCTCCGCTGCCGCCAGGCCGGCGTGCCCATCAGCAACTACGGTCTGATCATCGCACACACGCTTGGGATTCTCGACCGGGCGTTGGAGCCCTTTCCCGACGCCCTGCAAGTATTTCGCCGAAATCCGGCCAACCAGCGTTGCCTGCCTTCTTGATGTTTGCATTCCGAATGATCTAGGCCGACCCGCGGGAGGCCGCGAAAATCAAGGGTCTTTTCATGGAACTGGCTATCTGCGATACGAAGGAGGCGCTCGGGCGCCGGGCCGCGGCCGAGGGGAGCGAACTGATCCGCGACGCGATCGACCGGCAAGGCCGGGCCAACATCATCCTGGCCACCGGGGCCTCGCAGTTCGAAATGCTCGCCGAACTGGTGGCGGCCCAACGGATTGATTGGGGCCGGGTCACGGGGTTCCACTTGGACGAGTACATCGGTATGCCCATGACGCATCCGGCCTCGT
Source organism: Pirellulales bacterium (assembly GCA_016935315.1). Lineage (GTDB taxonomy): Bacteria > Planctomycetota > Planctomycetia > Pirellulales > Thermoguttaceae > JAFGRD01. The sequence goes on along the minus strand of JAFGRD010000001.1, from coordinate 1,946 downwards.
TTCGCAAGTATTTGAAGGACCGGTTCGTCGACCGGTTGCCGCAGCCGCTGGCGGCGTTTCACTATCTCGACGGCCAGGCCGACCCGGAGGCGGAGAGCCGGAGGGTGGGCCGGATTCTGCTCGACCACCCGATCGACGTGGCGTTTATCGGGATCGGCGAGAACGGGCACCTGGCTTTCAACGATCCACCGGCCGACTTCGACGCCCGGCAGCCGTACCTGATCGTCGAACTGGACGAGGCCTGCCGGCGTCAGCAATCGGGCGAGGGTTGGTTTGCCACGTTGGCGGACGTTCCCGACCGGGCCATCTCCATGTCGATCCCCCAGATCCTCAAGTCGGCAGCCATTGTCTGCAGTGTGCCCGACCGGCGCAAGGCGGAGGCCGTCCGCGGCGCCGTCGAGGGGCCCGTGACGCGCGACGTGCCGGCCTCGATCCTCCAGCAGCACACCCGGGCAACGATCTACCTGGATCGGGAATCGGCATCACTGCTGCACTGAGTACCTGCGGAGGCACAGGGTATCTGCGAAGGTACAGGCCGGGTATCCGCGGCCGCTGGCAGAGGGCGGCCGGCTGTGGGGCGGCGCAGCGAGCTGTCGCGCGGGACGACTGGGGCCGTGCGGGCCGGAGGGGGGGCTTGGCAAGAGACCCGTCGCGAGTGAAAATGCGGCGCTGGACTGTTCTCCCGCATCCATCCCCTCGAGCTTACGGATATCCCATGACCGCCAACCCCAGCGTGATTCTCTCGGGCTTTGCCGACGAAGCCGCGAACCAAAAGACCGCCGTTCAGCAGTTTGCCGCGTTTGCCGCGATTGGGCTGCAGTATTACAGCATCCGATTCGTCGACGTCGGCGGTGGCATCAAGAACGTGATGAAGCTGACGCGGTCGGAGATCCAGAAGATCCGCCATCTCCAGGACGAATACGGGCTGAACGTCTCGTCGATCGGTTCGCCGATCGGCAAGGTCAAGCTGCGAAACGTGGACGACGGAACAAAGAACGCCTACTTGCCGTTTAAGCGATACCTTGCCCGGGACGTCGCAAAAGCGTGCGAGCTGGCCCATGCGTTCGAGGCGAAGCTGATTCGCGGGTTCTCCTTCTACCATCCGAACGGGACGGATCCGAAAGACCACTTCCCGCAGGCGGTGGACCAACTCGGGCAGATTGCCGAGGCGTGCCACCGCTCGGATCTAACTTTCGGGTTGGAGGTGGAGCCGAATCTGGTGGGCGAAAACGGTTACCTGTTGGCCGAGTTGTACCGGCAAGTGAATCACCCGGCCATGGTGCTGATCTTCGACGCGGCCAACATCATCGTCCAGGGCTATTCGCCGGGTGAGCTGCTCGATCAGTTCCAGGCGATGGCGCCGGGGCTGGGGTGGCTGCACATCAAGGATTACCACAACCCGCAGCCGGTCGCCAAGGGAGGCCACATCGACGAAGACACCTTGGCTAATTTCGTGCCGGCCGACGAGGGCGACAGTGCCCACGAAGCGATCCTGCGCGAGTTCAAGGCGATCTTGCCGAAGCTGCAGCGGAAGCTGGCCCGGCGAGGCATCCCGGGCGTGTTCCTCGATTTGGAGCCGCATGTGAAGGGCGGCGGCCAGTTCGGCGGTTTCAGCGGCCCGGACGGCATGGGCGTGGCGCTGCGGGCGCTGTGCCGGGTGCTCGACTACGTGGGCATCAACTACCATCTGCGCGACTTCGACGACGTCAAGGCGGCACGGGGATTCTGACCGGCTTCGAGCAGACTTGCGCGATGCGGCGAATCTCCGACTCTGCCGTCACGTTTCGAGAGGCGGCTCCCAGGCGCTGGAATCGCCAGAATCACGCAGCCCCGTTTGGCCTTAGGGCTCGTAAGAGAATAAGTTGGGCATTCTTATGGGTGGAAAGGCGGCGCAGACGCCTTTCCACCCATAACGCTCGCCCTGCGTGAAACGTCGATCCCGGTGG
>JAFGRD010000027.1 GCA_016935315.1 Pirellulales bacterium | reverse complement strand
GCTCTCCGTGTCGCCGTTGCCTTGGCCGTTGTGCAGCCAGTTGCAGAACCGCGCGGCGTCCCAGAAGCTCACGAAGTTCACCGGCCGAAGTGGTAGGACAATTCGATTCTGCACTCAGCCGACCCTGTATGTCAACAGTCCGTGTATCGCCACCCCCGAGAGATCGCAAGAACCTCGCCTGTGATCCCTTGCGCGGGGATTGGCCGGGCGGCTCGCCGTGCGGCGGGAGGGCAACGCCGGACAGGCTACCTTCGGCAAAACGCCTGGGCTATTCTTTGGCGAGGCCCAGCCGGGCGCGGGCTTCGGCGGCCCAGGGGCTGTCGGCGGCCAGCCTCAAAAAGGCCCGCCAGTGGTCCTCGGCCCGGTCGCGGCCGTCGGTCTCGTCGAGCGTTCGAGCCAAGTGGTAGTGCACGTCGGCGTAGTCGGGGTGATAGGCCAAGGCGCCCTCGAACGCGGCTACCGCCAGGTCGCGCTGGCCCGTCTCGGCCAGCACGCAACCGAGGTTCGCCCGGGCCTCGACGTAGTCCTCGTCGAGCTCGATGGCCGTGTAGTAACGTTCGCGGGCGGCGGAGAGGTCACCCTGGCGATAGAGCAACTCGGCCACCTGGAAGCAGATCTCGGCGTTGGGGCCGGCGGCGGCCATGGCGGCGCGATACATCTCGCAGGCTGCCGCAAGCTGGCCGTCTTCCTCCAACTCGGCCGCCAATTGGCACATCTGCTCGGGCGAGGCAGCGGCCGGATCGATCGTCTGCGGCTCGGGCAGCGGCACCACGGCGTCGGTCGTGGCGGGGGAGGAGCCGTCGGGCGTCGGGCCGGGCCGCGTCTCGCGTTCCCAGGCCTCGAAGTCAAACCGCAACTGGCCGCCCGGCTCGACCAGACCGTCGCCCTGGCGCAGCAGGAGCTGCGGACCGCGGACGATTACCGAGAGTTGGGCGATGGGCCGCCGCACACCGGGCAGATAGCGGGCCAGGGCGGCCAGCTTCTTTTCGATCGCCCGGGGCGAGACGCCCGCGGCCAGCAGCTCGGCCAGGCGTCGGGCCGTGGCCACTTCCTGGAAATCAAAATAGGGCAGCCGCCGCACCTCGCGGACCGGCACGATCAGGCCCCGGCGGTGCCAGCGGCGGATGACCGCGACCGGAACGCCCAGCAGCTCGGCCAGCATGGCGGGCGTGTAGAGCCGATGGACGTCTTGCTGGGGCTCGACCAGCCCGAGGCGCTGCCAGAGCTGGGTTTCGGTAATCACCCGAAGCGTCCCCTGCTCGGCGGCCTGGCGGGTCGGCTCGTCGAACCAGTCGACCAGCCCCTCGGCCTCGCCCAGCGGCAGCTCCTCTTCGCCGACGACCACCAGATGGACGGCGGCGTCGGGCTTCTCGACGACGGTCGCCCCGTGGCGTCGGGCCAGCCTGGCCGCGTCGCGCCGGGCCATGCTCGCCAGCTTGCCCACAAACGCCAGCCGCTGTCCCTGGAGGATATTCGAGTTTTCGCCGTCGGTTGCGTCCATCGTGGCCCCAGGACTCGCGAAAGAACAAGTTGGGCATCCTTATGGCCGGAAAGGTGGCGCAGACGTCTTTCCAGCCATAGCACTCGCCCTGTGCGAAACGTCGATTTCGGTGACTTCTGATCGCGAAAGAACGTGGAGACTCAAAGGCATCTTCAGTCCGGGTGTAATGAAAGAGCAAGGTCGCCGTGCGTCCTTGCACTTTCATGTATGCCCAGCTTGTCCTTCTGCGAGTCCCCCAGTTTCGCCCAGCCAGGGCGGGCTGTCAATGTGCCGTGGCGGCGAGACGTCGGGGCGTAGCGACTGGCAGCATGTTGGAGAGCCGCTTGCCGCCGGTCCCTCTCCCCGCAAACAGGGCGAGGCGAGGACGTTTCGGGAGAGACGCTATCGATGTTGGCATTGTGAATGACCCAGACCGACCTACGGGAGGCCGGACAAGTCGGGCTTCCGTGGGTCGCCCTTGCGCATTGCGTGTGCAAGCGTCAACAGGAGTCCTACGGCAGCGGAAACAGCCAGGCGCGCCGACAGACTTCGTCGTCGGACTCCGGCTGGTACCAGTAGCCGCTGGGTAGCTGGACCTGGTAGCGTTCGGGGGCGTCGCCGACGCCCAAATCGTGAATGCAGGGCCCCACGCTCATGATCAGCGGCGTGCCGGCCGCCAGCGTGTGTTCATCCCGCGAAGAAGGCTCCGACCAGGGAACGGCCGTCGGCAGACCCTGGGGGAAGTAGCGAAATGGATAGCCGCTGTACGGGTCGATAGGCACGGCGTCGAGATCGGGTCCGACCAGGTCGTCGAGCCGCTCGGGCAGCCGGTCGTGCTCGTGTTGGTGAGCCTCGATCGCCAGGAGCAGACGCACCACACGGCGGCGCGTTTCCATACGGAGGATGCTGCGCACCAGATGCGATGCATGCTGGCTGTAGCATAATCGCAGGAAGGGGGTCGTTTCCAGCCATTGCTGGCGCGGCCCCGCAAGCTCATCGGTTGGCTGAGTGATCCGCTTGCCCTCGGCGGCCTGCCGCTCGGCAAGGCGGACCCTTTCCAGGTCGCGCTGGGCGAGGAAGTCGAGCAGGCGGAACGCGCGGGCCTTCTCCCAGGGCAACCGGCGCGTGCAATAGACCACCAACTGCACTTCTGTGTTCAATGGGCTATGGGGCAGCGGGTGCTCCAGGTGCCCTGAGAGCGTCTCCCGGGTGAGAAAGAAATCAGCCTCGAGGGCGTCGCTTGGCGACGGGCGCCGCCGGGCCAGCTCGTCGAGCTGCCCGAGGGCCCCGCGAATCCGCTCGGGGGTCTGCCCGGGCCGTGCCGCCCAGTCGGGCAAAGCCCCGTAGACGTCCGTCTCAATCCGGTCGGCGTTCAGCAACTCAGCAATGGCGCCCCGTACACGAAGACGATCGGCCATGCGCAGTGCCGCCAGATAGCGATCCCAGGTCGCATCGAGATCCCCTTCCGCTTCGAGCACCCGGGCGGAGGTCCGCAACTCGCCGGCCCGGCGATAGAGCTCGGCGGCGGCCAATTCCTCCTCGGCAGCCGGCCGGAAGGACTTCTCGGGCGAAAAGCCCGGATCGGCGAAGGGGATCTCGAAGACGCGATACAGCGGAACGGCGGTCAGGATTGCCGCCGTCGGCAGCAGCAACGCCAGCAACGGCCACAGCCAGCCGCGCAGCCCGTTGCGCTCCAGCAGCCAGCGGGGCGTCCGCAGCCAGGTGGCCGCCAGCATGGCCAGCGGGACCGGGATCACCGACCAGAGCCAGGAGATCTGCATGGCGTGCATCAACCGCGACCAGAAGCAGAGCAGACCGCAAAGGACCACCGTGGCTACGACGGCCATCGCACCGTTGCGCAGGAACATCGACATGAGCTGGCCCGACGTGTAGGCCAGCACGATGAACCCGATCATGTATCCCATCGCCTGAAGAACGTCGGCTTCCGGCATGCCTCGGAAAAGGAGAAACAGCATTGCCACCAGGATCAAGGCCGTCCAGCAGGCGGCCGCGGCGCCCCAGACAATCTGGCGGCTGAGCCAGACGTAGGGGGCCGGCGCACCACGCTCGGCAAGGAAACGAAACCGCCGCGCGTGCTGATCGCCGAGGAATACGCAGGCACCGACTATCGGCGGCAGTAAGTAGATCAGCGCTGCCAGCGACACGGCCCCCAACGGGCCGAGGAACCCGCGTTGGCGCGGCGGGAGTCCATACATGACGATACCCACAAGCGCCAGCAGCAGACTCGTGGCGGCCAGCACACCCAGCAGCCGCGATGATTGCCGCCATTGTTGCCAGAGCAGCCGGGCGAAGAGCGGGCCGCCGGGGCGCGCGGGCCGGGAGGAAGCCCCGGCGGACTTGCCGGCTGCGACGATTCGCAGGCGGTTCCACCTTGCCGCCCACCACGAGAACATCGCCTTCTCGCGAAACCAGCGCAGCCCCAGCCAGAGGTCGACCAGAGCCACCACGGCGGCAGCCGCCAGGATCCACAGGGCGACGTGCCAGAAGTCGGCGTGGAACATGGTTTCGGCGAAGTACGCCACGCAGTAGACGCTGAACAGCCCGACAATGGTCGCCATGACGGCCGCCTTCAGCGGCGCCTTCGTCAGCAGCGAAAAGAACATCCCCCAGACCAGGGCCGTGGCGGCGGCCAGCCCCCACACGGCACACAGGCGGAGATTGACCTCCGGTTGCGCGACGCGCAAACGCGACACGCCGTAGGCTGTCGGGGCGAGGATCGCGAACATCAGCAGCGCGCTGGCCACGGCATAGGTCAGCTTGCCGAGGAACGACCGCCAGGACGCCGCCGGCAGCGCCCGCTGGAAATCGTACGTTCCCGTCTCCCGCTCGACGGCAAACAACGTGGCCGCGCCACCCAGCACGTAGAGGGTGGGCATCACCAGGGCAACCGAGAGCACGATGGGAACCAGATCCTCGACGGGCTGATCGACGAACCAGGCAGCCAGCAACTGGATGGCTACGGCCGCCACGGTCAAACAGATCCAGAAGCCGCGCAGCATGCGGTACTCTTTCCAGATCAGGCGCCAGAAGATCGTCGGGCTCATGGTGCCGGTGCCTCCTCGCTAAGCTGGGTCTGTTCGGCCGGGTCGTCGGTTTGCCGGCCCGCCTGCATATAGGCCACGAAGATCTCCTCGAGGCTCGGGGTGCGAACCTCCAGGCCACGGACCGACGGATGCGCCCGCAAATCGGCCAGTTGTGCCTCCGCCATGTGGCGCACCAGCCATTGCCACTGGTGTCCCTTGCGGCAACGGTAGAGGACGTCGCCGTTGAGGTCCGGCGGCGCATCGGCGCCGTCGGCCAGGGTAATCGTCAGCTCGCGGGTCTGCCGCTTCAGCTCGTCGAGTCGTTCGACCAGCACCAGCCGACCCTGGCGCATGACGGCCACGACGTCGGCCACCCGTTCCACCTCGGCAATCTGGTGGCTCGACAAGAGAACGGTCTTCCCGGCAGCCGCCCGATCGACCATGCTTTCGAGAAACTCGCGGCGAACCAGGGCGTCGAGTCCGGACGTGGGCTCGTCGAGCACCAGCAGTTCGGGATCGTTGGCCAGGGCCAGCGACAGGGCCACCTTCGCCCGCATCCCCTTCGAGAGCGTCTTGAGCTTCCGGCGTTCCGGCAGCCCGAACCGGGCCGCCAACTCGTAGTATCGCGGCAGGAACCCGTCGCCGTAGAAACCGGCCGCGAACCAGCCGATCTCGCCGACGCGCATCCAGTCGTAGAGCGTGGGCTGCTCGGGGACGTAGCCGATGCGGCGTCGGATGGCCAATCCGTCCCGGTCGCTGCGCAGCCCCAGGACTTCCGCCTGGCCGGAGTTCGGCTCGGCCAAACCGAGCATGATGCGGATAGCCGTGGTTTTTCCGGCGCCGTTTTCGCCCAAGAGGGCATAGACCACGCCGGGCCCCACCTCGAGCGACACGTCGCTCAGCGCGGTCTGGGCGCCGAACCGCTTGGTCACGTTCTCTAGTCGAATCACCGGTTTCATGTTCTGGGCTCCTGTTGCTCGACGGCCTGAAGCTCGCCTTCGACGAGCGTTCGCAGTTGGTCCGCGTCCAGCCGGCTTTGTCTGGCCTCGACGAGGACCTGCTGCAACCGCGTGCGAATCAGCTCGACCCGCTGCGTGCGACAGAGTTTCTCGGCCCCGGCGGTCACGGCCAGGCCGGTACCCCGGACCGATTCCAAAACGCCGTCGGCCTGCAGCTCGCGATAGGCCCGGGCGACCGTATTGGGATTGATGGCCAACTGGCGAGCCAGTTCCCGCACCGAGGGGACCAGCTCGCCGGCCTTGAGCGCCCCGCCGGCGACGGCGAATTTGACCTGGCGGACCACTTGGGCGTAGATGGCCAGGCCATCGGAGAAATCGATTCGGAAGAACATCGGCCGCTCCCTGTACTAGCTACATAGTACACTATACGGATTTTCGCGGGGGTGTCAAGAGACGCTTCCGAAACGTTTCGGCCACAAGGTAGCTGAGGTCACAGGAGTTCTTCAGGGTTGGGGGACTTTCGGCGTCGCAGCAGGCTGAATTCCCGAGAATCACGCCGCAATTCGTGGCGGTAGCGACTGCCCGATGTCGGTTTCTCTTGTAGAAGGGGCCGGAACAGGACTACCCGAATCTCCCAAACTGAAACGATTTGCTTCCGGATGGCGGGGTTTGACACCCATTCATCACGGGGGTTATAATCGGGACAGACCTTTTCATCAGGCGTGTTCTGCCGCCACTGGGAGAATCTGGTCGTGAGAGCTCGACGTGTTCGCCAACACCGTCGCGAGGGAATCTTGTGCGCGCGGCTGGCGCTGGAGCCGCTCGAGCAGCGGACCTTGCTGGACGGTCTGGGAACGCTCGGCGGCACGGTCTTCGACGATTTGGACCGGGACGGTTGGCGCGACCCGGGCGAGCCGCCGCTGGCCGGCTGGACGCTCGAGCTACAACGTGCCGGTCGCACCGACACGCCGCAACAGACGCTGGGCAATCCCTCGACGAATCCGCTGAACGAGTTTGGCCGTTTTGTGGCCGCCGACGGCGACAAGGTGCTGGTGGGCAGCCCTCGTGAGAACTTGGGCGTCCACGTCGAGGCCGGGGCCGCCTACCTGTTCGACGGCGCCACCGGAGAGCTGTTGCAGACCTTCGAGAATCCCACGCCGGCCGACGGCGACCGTTTTGGCCGGGCCGTGGCGGCCGTGGGCAACCACGTGCTGATCGGCGCCCCGTTGGACGACACCGGTGCAGAGGACGCCGGGGCCGTCTATCTTTTCGACGGCCAGACGGGCGAGTTGCTGCACGAGCTGCGTTCGCCTCGTCCGCGGGCGAACGACCAGTTTGGCCGGGCAATTGCGACGGTGGGCAATCACGTGCTGGTCGGGGCCCGACTGGCCGACGTCATCTCGGAGCAGACCGGCGCGATCGAGTACGAAGACTCCGGCGCCGCCTACCTGTTCGACGGCACGACCGGCGAACTGCTGCAGACGTACCTCAGCCCCACGCCGTCGCAAAACGCCCAGTTCGGCTACAGCGTCGCCGCGATGGGCGACAACGTGTTGGTCGGCGCGCGATGGGACGAGACGGGGACCGAAGGCGTCGGGGCCGTCTACCTGTTCGACGGCGCCACGGGCAACCTGCTGCAGCGTTTCCTCAACCCCACGCAACGCTCTACCGGCGAACCGACCGATTTCGGCCGGTCGGTCGCGGCGGTGGGCGACCATGTCGTGATCGGCGCGCGATGGGACGACAGTGGGGCCGAGAGCGCCGGGGCCGCCTTCTTGTTCGATAGCGCCACCGGCAGACTGCTGCGCACACTGACCAGCCCTCTGCCCGGGCCGGGCGAGGAATTCGGCTTCTGTGTGACGGCGATGGGCAACGACGTGCTCGTGGGAGCCCGATGGGCCCACAGCCAGGACGGCTCAGGAAGCAACAGCGGCGGCGCCGTCTATCTCTTCGACGGCACCACCGGTCACCTGTTGCAGACGATCACCAATCCGGCCCCGGACGCATGGGACGCCTTCGGCACTTCCGTGGCGGCGCTGGGCGAGCGGGTCGTCGTGGGAACCCAGACCGGAGAGACCGCTTACGTCTTCGACCCGGTTGCACGGTCCCACCTGCTGACCGGAAGCGACGGCGGCTATCGGTTCGACGATCTTCCACCGGGCACGTATCGCGTGGTTGCGATCGTGGAAGACGGATACGTCCAGACGTTCCCTCGCCGGCCGGCAACGCATACCGTGTCGCTTCTCGACGGTGAGACGTTTGTCGGCCTCGATTTCGGCAACGCCGCCGACGTCCCGCCGGTGGCCTCCCACGGTGCGTACCGCATTGCCGAGGATTCCACGTTGACGGTTGCGGCGGCCGGCGGCGTCCTGGCCAACGACACCGACGACGACGGCGATCCGCTGACCGCGTCGCTGGTCCACGCGCCGCCGCACGGCACCCTGACGCTGCTTTCCAACGGCTCGTTCAGCTACACGCCCAGCGCGAATTTCTACGGCTCCGACAGCTTCACCTACCGGGCCCACGACGGCGTGGCCGAATCGAACCTGGCCACGGTGACCATCACGGTCGATCCGGTCAACGACCCGCCGCTGGCCGACGACAACGGCCTCTGGGTGCCGATCAACACGGCGAAGACGGTGGCCACTCCGGGCCTGCTGGCCGACGACGTCGATCCCGACGGCCAGCCGCTTCAGGCCGTGCTGGTCGATCCGCCTGCCCATGGGGCCGTGACGATTCAATCCCACGGTCAGTACACGTACACGCCCGAGATCGACTATACCGGCGACGACCACTTCACCTACCGGGCATACGACCCCCAGGGCTCCTGGGACCAGGCAACCGTCCACGTGACGGTCAGCGCCGTTTTGTCCGACGCCTTGACCGATTTTCTGCGGATCACGGAATTGAACTACAATCCGTATCGCGTGACGCCGCAGGAGCGCAGCCTGGGAGTCAACAGCCGCGAGGCCTTCGAGTTCATCGAGCTGCAAAACACGGGCAGCCGCTTGCTCGATCTGGGCGGCGTGCAACTGGCCGGGCAGGTGGAGTTTTGCTTCCAGGGCACCACGCTGCTGGCGCCGGGCGAGTATGCCTTGCTGGTGAAGGATCGGGCGGCCTTCGAGATCCGCTACGGCACGTCGGCCGACATCGTGGGCGTCTACCAGGGCGAGTTGGGCAACAGCGGCGGGTGGATTCTGCTTCGCGACCGGTTCGACCGGCCGATCCTCGATTTCGTCTACGACGACGGGCTCGACCGGGGCATCGAGAGCGCATGGCCGCGTTGGGCCGACGGGTATGGGAGCACGCTGCAGATCGTGGACCCTCTGGACGACTACGCCGACGGCGCCAACTGGCACGCCAGCCAGGAATACGGCGGCTCGCCCGGCGCGGCCGGCAGCGATGCGCCGCCGGCCGTCGTGATCAACGAGGTGCTCGCGCAGACCAGTCTGCCCCTGGTCGACGCGATCGAGCTGCACAACCGGTCCGGCGCGGCGATCGACGTCGGCGGCTGGTACCTGGGCAACTCGGCCAACGAGCTTAGGGGGTTTCGCATTCCCGACGGAACCGTGATCCCCGCCGGCGGCTACGAGGTGTTCGACGAGTACGCCTTCAACCCGCAGCGCTGGCAGCCGGGAGCGGGCGGATTCGCCTTGGACGGCAGCAACGGCGACGACGTGTGGCTGACGGCCGCCGGCACCGACGGCGCCCTGACGCGGCTGGTCGATCACGTGGAGTTCACCACGGCCTTCCACGGGGAATCGTTCGGCCGCTGGCCCGACGGCTCGGGCAGGCTGGCGCCCATGCAGCGCCTGACCTTGCGGCGAGAAAACAGCGGCCCTCGCGTCGGACCGATCCTTCTGAGCGAAGTCATGTACAATCCACCCGATCCCGGGTCGGGCGGGATTGCCAGCGACGTCGAGTTCGTCGAGGTCTACAATCCGACCAGCGAAGATCTGAATCTGGCCGGCTGGCAGATGCGCGGGGGCGTGGCGTTCGATTTCCCCGCGGACCTCACGTTGCCGGCCGGCGGCGTGCTGGTGGTGGTGGGATTCGACCCACAGCGGCCTGCCGACGCGGGCGACCTGCGGATGTTCCGCGAGGTCTACCAGCTCGACGACTCGGTGGCGATGGTCGGGCCGTACGTCGGCCGGCTCAACAACGGGGGCAATAGGGTACGGCTGTGCCGTCCCGACTTTCCGCCGCCGTGGAAACCTTACCTCGTTCCCATGGGGCCCGAGGACGAAGTCGCCTACGACAACCGGTCTCCCTGGCCGCTGACGGCCGACGGCGAAGGCTACGCCCTGCACCGGCGAGGAGTCGATTTCTGGGGCAATGACCCGGCCAGTTGGGCCACCGCGCCGGCCACGCCCGGGGTCGTCGATTTGCGGTTGGGGAACCTGGTGATCTCCGAGTTGAACTACAATCCTTACGACCCCACCGAGGCCGAGCTGGCCGTCAACCTCGATTTCGACAACGACGACTTCGAGTTCATCGAGCTGCTCAATATCGGCCGCGATCCGATCGAGCTGGACGGCTTGTGGATCACCGACGGCGTCGCTCTCGATTTAGGCGAGTCCACCCTGGCTCCCGGCCAACGGGCGGTGGCCGTGTCGAACTGGTGGGCGTTTCAGGTTCGCTACGGCACGGAGGCCCTCGTCGTCGGTGAGTACATCGGGCGGCTCGACAACGGCGGGGAGCGCATCCGAATCGCAAGCGGCACCGGCGTGCCGATCCTCGAATTCGAGTACAACGACGAGGCCCCCTGGCCCGAACGGGCGGACGGCGGAGGCAGTTCGTTGGGACTGCTGGACGCGACGAGCGATTTCGACGAGGGCTCCCACTGGCGCCGCAGCAGCGAATACGGCGGCTCGCCCGGCGATGCGGGCACCGGACCGGTGGCCGGCGTGGTGATCAACGAGGTGCTTTCCAGCGCGGATCCTCCGTCGGCCAACGTGATCGAGCTGTACAACACGACCGACGCCGCCATCTGCGTCGGCGGCTGGTACCTGACCGATTCCGTGGACAGCCCGCGGAAGTTCCGCATTCCCGACGGCACCTGGATCGAACCCCACCAATACCACTGCTGCTACGAAGCCCAGTTCAATCCGACGCCGGCGGAACCCGCGCCGAGTCATTTCGCCCTTGACCCGTTCCGCGGCGGTGAGCTGCTGTTGATCCAGGCCGACAGCCAGACGAACCGGCTGACGCAATTCGCCGATCACGTGGCGTTTGGCGGGGCGGCCGCGGGCGAACCGTTCGGCCGCTGGCCCAACGGCCAAGGCGAGCTTCTTCCGATGGATGGGCGGACCCCGGGCGATCCCAACAGCGGACCTCGCGTCGGGCCGGTGGTGATCCACGAGATCATGTACCATCCCAAAGCCCAGGGGAGCGGAATCGACCAGAACGCGCTCGAATACATCGAGATCTTCAATCCGACCGACGAGACGGTCGACCTGACTCACTGGCGCATCAGCGGCGGCGTGGAGTTCGACTTCCCTGCCGGCACCCGGTTGGCGCCCCACGAGGCCCTGGTCGTCTCCCAGTTCGATCCCGAGGACGCAAGCAAGCTCGACGCGCTGCGGCTCCACTACGGGATCAACCCGTGGGTCGACATCGTGGGCGGGTTCTCGGGCAGCCTCAACGATGCGGGCGAGACGATACGGCTGTGGCGCGCGGGGCAACCGCCGCCGGAGGGGCCGGGGCTGATTCCACTGTTGCTGGAAGACGAGGTCACCTTCGACGATGACCCGCCCTGGCCCGCGATGGCCGACGGCTTCGGCTACTCCTTAAGCCGCGTGGCGGTCGATCGCTGGGGGAACGACGCAACCGGTTGGACGGCCGAGCCGCCCTCGCCCGGCATGGTCGGCCGCCGCGTCGAGGATCTCGCGATTACGGAAGTCCACTACCACGCCCACGATCCCACACCGGCCGAGTTGGCCGCGGATCCCGCGCTGACCGGCGACGACTTCGAGTTTGTCGAGTTGCTGAACGTGGCCGGCGAGCCACTCGCGCTGGGCGGAATCCAATTAACCGGAGACGTCCAGTTCGTCTTCCCGGAGATCACGCTGGCCGCCAACCAGCGGGTTCTGATCGTCGGCAACCCCGTGGCGTTTGCAACCCGCTACGACACGACCGGGATGTTGATCGCCGGGCAATACACGGGCGCGCTGAGCGACCAGCCGACGCCGCTGACACTGCTGAGCGCTTCCGGTTGGTCGATGCTGAGTTTCCTCTACGGCAGCGGCGGCGACTGGCCGGCGCGGGCCGGCGGCCTGGGAAGCTCGCTGGAAGTCCTCGATCTGACGGGCTACTACGACGACCCGGACAACTGGCAGGCCAGCACGCCATTCGGCGGCTCACCCGGGGCCGCCCGCCGAGAGCCCTCACGCGATGTCGTGATCAACGAGGTCCTTCCCCACACGACGCTTCCGCAGCGCGACGCCATCGAGCTGCACAATACGACCAGCGGGCCGATCGACGTCGGCAACTGGTGTCTGAGCAACTCCGCCGAAGATTACCGCAGGTTCCGGATTCCTCAGCCGACGGTCATTCCGGCCGGGGGATTCGTCGCGCTGGACCAGGACGACTTCGCCTTCGCGTTGGACGATACAGGCGGGACACTATGGTTGCTCGAAGGCGACGCGGCCGGGGGCCTGATCGAGTTTGCCGACCAGTTCGAGTACGCGGCGACGGCCGAGGGCAGATCGTTCGGCCGCTGGCCCGACGGCGGCGACGATCTGTACCGGCTGGCCTACCCCACCCTCGGCGAACCCAACAGCCGGCACGAAGTCGTCGGGTCCCTGGTCGTCACCGAAATCAACTATCACCCATACCCTCCTACGCCCGAAGAGTTGGCGCTCTACACGGGCCTGAGTGCGGACGATTTCGAGTTCATCGAGCTGCAGAACGTGGCGCCGATGCCGTTGGATCTGACGGGCGTGCGATTCACCGACGGAATCACGTTCGATTTCACAGACAGTCTCTCCCGCGAGTTGGAGCCGGGAGAGTTTGTGGTTCTTGTGCGCAACCTGACGGGGTTCCACGCGCGCTACGGCCTTGAGATACCCGTGGCCGGCCAGTTCGACGGGGGGCTGCGCGACAGCGGCGAGCAACTCGCGCTGGTCGACCGGCTCGGCGACAATGTCTTCGCCTTCGAATACGACGACGAGGGCGATTGGCCCGACCGGACCGACGGCCAAGGGGCGTCGCTCGAGTTGATCGACCCGCCGTCCGTTCCGGCCGTCGGATCCCCGCGCACCGAGTTCCTGGAAAACGCCGCAAACTGGCGCTCCAGCAGCGAGTATGGCGGCACGCCGGGCGCCGCGGGCAGCGGGCCGACAGGCGGCGTGGGGATCAACGAAGTGCTCACCCACACCGACTTTCCCAGCACCGATACGATCGAGCTGATCAACACCACCGGCCAGGCCATCGACGTGGGCGGCTGGTATCTCAGCGACTCGGAGGAAACCTATCAGAAGTTCCGCATTCCCGACGGCACCGTTGTCCCGCCCGGCGGATACGTGGTTTTCGACGAGGACGATTTCAATCCCACGCCGTGGGCGCCGCTGCCGACCCATTTCGCGCTGAGCGGCTCCCATGGCGACGCGGTCTGGCTGATGGCGGCCGATGCGTCGGGCAGACTGACGCGGTTCGTCGATCACGTCGAGTTCATGGCCGCCGCCAACGGCGAGTCGTTCGGCCGCTGGCCCGACGGCACGGGCGACCTCTATCCGATGATCGAGCCGACGCTCGACCCGGCCGCCGGGCAGAACAGCGGCCCGCGCGTCGGACCGGTCATCCTCAGCGAGATCCACTACAATCCGGGCACGCTTACCGGGGCCGACGATCTGGAGTTCATCGAGATCTACAATCCCGCCGGCGTCGCCCAGGATCTGACGGACTGGCAAATCACCGGTGGCGTCGCGTACTCCTTCGCCCCGGGTACAATAGTGGCCGCCAGGTCGACGATCGTCGTGGTGCCGTTCGATCCCGCGGACACGGCGAAACTCTCTGCGTTTTACGACCACTACGGGATCGGCGCCTCGGTGCACCTCGTCGGCGGATACGGAGGGCATCTGAGCAACGGTGGCGAAGAGGTGCGGTTGCTGCGACCCGACGAGCCGCCACTGGAGGAGCCGTGGTTCGTTCCTCGTCTGCTGGAGGATGCGATCCGCTACGACGATGATCCGCCATGGCCGGTCGAGGCCGACGGGGCCGGGCCCTCGCTCAGTCGCACCGGACCCGATGCCTGGGGCTATGACCCGTCCAGTTGGTCGTCCTTGCCGCCGACGCCGGGGAGCGTCTCTCCCGATTGGGCCGCTGGAATAGTCGCGGGCCGCTACGTCTTCTACAACAACTCGATCTTCGACGGAAACAGCGCTGCCGCAAACCCACAAGACGACAACGCCATCGCCCCCGACAAGGTCGCCCTGCTGCCGGGCCACACGGCCACGCTGGCCAACTACACCAGTTACAGCCGTGGCCTCAACGGTGTGATCGTCGACGTCGCCGGTGTGGGCGGTGTGCCCACCGCCGCCGACTTCACCTTCCGCACAGGCAACGACGACAATCCGCAGGCCTGGCCCCCGGCGCCCGATCCGACCATGGTCACGTTGCGGCCCGGCCAGGGAATCGACGGCTCCGATCGGATCACGATCGTCTGGGACGATTATGCCATCGCCAGGCAATGGCTCCAGGTGACGGTCTTGCCGACGTCCAATACCGGGCTGGCCGAGCGGGACGTCTTCTACTTCGGCAACGCGGTGGGCGAATCGGGCAATGGGACGGCCGACGCAAAGGTCAACGCCACCGACATGCTCCTGGCCCGGAACAACCCCCGCAACTTCCTCAACCCGGCGGCTATCGACTTCCCCTACGATTTCGACCGTGACGGGCGGGTCAACGCCACCGACATGCTGATCGCCCGCAACAACCAGACACACTTCCTCAACGCCCTGCGGCTGATCAGCGTGCCGGGCGAGAAGACGGCGGTGGCCTCGCTGCGGCAGGCGATGGGTCCCCGGAGCAGCTTGCCCGTCGTCGGCGAGTTCACCGAGTTGTCGGCACGCGACGCGGGCTGGCTCTACGAGATCGAGTCGCTGCATTCCCAACACAAACCACCCGCCGAGCGCACGGCCTGGCAACACGCGGCCGAGGCGTTCTGGGCCACCTATGGGCCGTGAGCCGGCGGCGGCCGAATTGGTTGCGTCGTCGGCGACGATGGTCATAATGGAAGGGGGAGGTGGTCGTGCTGCGCAGCTTCAAGAATACCGTCGTATCCGCATGCGGACACGCGTCCGGCCGAAGGCGGACCGGCGGGCGGCGGCCGTTGCGCCACAAGCGGCTGCGGTGTGAGCCACTCGAGCCTCGGCGCTTGCTCGACGGCGGTCCGCTGGTGATCAGCGAGTTCTGCGCGCTGAACGACGACGTCCTGGCCGATGCCGACGGCGACAGCTCCGACTGGATCGAGATCCACAATCCCACCAGCGCGCCGGTCGACCTCGAAGGCTGGTCGTTGACCGACGATCCGACCGAGCTGACGCAGTGGCGGTTTCCTGCCGTCTTGCTGGCTCCGGACGCGTACCTGGTCGTGTTCGCCTCGGGCAAGGACCGTCTCGATCCGGCCGAGCTCCACACGAGCTTCCGGCTCGACGCCGACGGCGAGTACCTGGCCCTGGTGCGGCCCGACGGCGCGACCGTTTCGCACGAGTTCGCGCCGGCCTTTCCCCGACAGGAAGAAGACGTCTCTTACGGGGCGGTGTTCAACCGCGCGGCGTTTCCGTTTGCCACGCAAGGGCAGGCCTATCGGGTGCCGACGGCCGAGGACGCCGCTCTGGGCACGGCCTGGACGACGGCGGCCTTCGACGACGCCGGTTGGGCCCGCTCCGCCGGGCCGTCGCCCGTGTTGATCACCGAGGTGGGAACCGCCGACGACTTCGTCGAGATCCAGAACGTCTCCGGGGAAACCGTCGACACGTCGGGGTGGGTCGTGGCGGTCAACTACCCCCTGGGCGATGAGCCGATCATCAACCACCGAAACACGATTCTCTGGACCTTGCCCGAAGAGATCACGGCCGATCAGATCCTCTACCGGCACGACGACGCCGACGATCCGGAGCACTATTGGGGTGAAAACATTGCGTGGGGCACGGCGGGTCCCGGCTGGGCGATGCTCGTCGACGACGCGGGAGACGTGGTCGATCTGGTTGTCTGGGGCTACACGGGCGAGGAGATCAGCTCGATGGTCGTCGCGGTCGGCGGCTTCGCGCCGACCGCCGCCGACGCCTGGCTGGGCGAAGGGGCGGCCAGGGCCGTGTCCTCGGGGGTCTCGCTCCAGCGGCGCGGCACGGCCGACCACGACGACGCCACCGACTGGGCGTTCGTCGCGCCGATCGGCATGGGCGAAGCGAACCAAGGGCTCGTCTGCCCGTTTCCGAGACCCCAGGGCGGCGGCATCGGCTTCGACCTCTCCGGCGGCGGGCTGGCCGGCGCCGTGGCGGTCGACGTGGCCGAGGCGATGCACGGCATCAGCGCGTCACTCTGGACGCGAATCCCCTTCGAGGTCGGCGACCGCGGCGTGCTGGAAACCATGCAGCTTCGGATCCGGTACAACGACGGTTTCGTGGCGTATCTCAACGGCCGGGA
The DNA here is from genome assembly GCA_016935315.1 of Pirellulales bacterium. Classification (GTDB taxonomy): domain Bacteria; phylum Planctomycetota; class Planctomycetia; order Pirellulales; family Thermoguttaceae; genus JAFGRD01. Next base: position 20,573 of record JAFGRD010000027.1, on the reverse strand, counting down.
GATCGCCCGTCGCAACGCGCCCGCCGACGCGGGTTGGAACGCCGCCGCCCCGGACTCCCGCAGCGTGGAAGACTCGCTGCTGTTCGAGCCGATCGACGTGACCGAGGGCCTGGACTGGCTGGTGGAAGGCACCAACGTGTTGGCCGTTCATGGATTGAACGCCGGCGCGGCCGACGGCGACTTCCTGATTCTGCCCGAGCTGACCGCCACCAGCCGGCGCTACTTCGTGCCGCCTTCGCCGGGCGAGCCGAACGGGCCGGGCTATCGGGGCTTCGTCGGCGACACGAAGTTCAGCGTCGATCGCGGCTTCTACGATGGGCCGGTCACGGTGGAGATCACCACCGACACGCCCGGCGCGACGATCCGCTACACGACCGACGGCCGCCCGCCGACCGAGACCACGGGCATCCCCTACACGCTTCCGCTGACGTTCGGCGCGACGACCGTGTTGCGGGCCGCGGCGTTCTTGCCCGACTACTACCCGTCGAACGTCGATACCCAGACCTACCTGATCAACGAGAGCGCGGCCGTGCAGTCGCTGCCGGTGATATCGCTGGTCGCCGATCCGGTGGAGACGTTCAGCGTCGAGGGGCTCTGGTCCGACGTATTGCTGCGGACCCGGGCGGCCGAGTATCCGGTGTCGTTCGAACTGATCCACTCGGAAGACAACTCCGGTCTGCAGCAGGACGCCGGCATCCGGCTGCAAGGCAGCTCCTACCGCCGCCGCACGATCGGCCCCAACCCCAGCGCCAAATGGAGCTTCAAGGTCTACTTCCGCGACGCCTACGACGACCGGAGTTGGCTGGAGTATCCACTGATCGAGCGCAGCTCGGTCGATCGCTACAAGAGCATCACGTTGCGCAGCGGCTACAACGACCCTTCAAACCCTTTCATCAAGGACGAGCTGGGGCGGCGACTGCACCAGGACATGGGCAGCCTGGCAGCCGAAGGGACGTTCGTCAATCTGTTTGTCAACGGCCAATTGAAGAGCAACGGCTACTACAACCCCACGGAGCGCCACGAGGAGCACCTGTTCCAGGAGAAGTACCACAGCGAGCTGCCCTGGGACGTGGTGAGCAAGTGGCAGCCCAGCGGCACGGCGGCCGATCCGCCGCGGAGCCACAGCGAGCCGTACTACTTCGACGTTCGCGACGGCGACGAAGCGCATTTCGCCGAGATGCTCGACTATGCGCTGGCCCACGATCTCGCGCAGCCGGCCCACTACGAGGAAATGGCCCGGCGGCTGGACATTCCGCAATTCGTCGACTATCTGATCCTCCAGGGATACTCCCGGATTCGCGACTGGCCCCATAACAACTGGAACGCGGCGCGGGAGCGTTCCGACGGCGAGCTGGGCAAGTGGCGTTTCTACGCCTGGGATCTGGAGTTCGGCTGGGGTGCCGAGGAGCTGACCGGGAGCTTCAAAACGCCCGGCAACGACAGCTACATACCGATCAACATCCTCTACGGCAATCTCGTGGCCAATGCCGAGTTTCGGCAGCTCTTCGCCGATCGGGCGGCCAAACACTTCTTCCATGGCGGCGCGCTGACCGCCGAAAACGTCCGGATGCGGTTCGACGAGCTCCGCCAGGAGATGCGCGGCGTGCTCCCCGATATGTCCACGTACATCCGCGACACGTTCGCGCCCCGGCGGCCGGGCTACGTGCTCGCCTCGATGGTCTCCCAGGGGCTGTTCACCTTCGAGGGGCCGAGGTTCCAGATCAACGGGGCCGACCAGCACGGCGGACAGATTGACGCCGGCGACCTGCTGCAAATGGTCAACTCGCACGGCTCAGCCACCGTCTACTACACGTTCGACGGCTCCGACCCGCGGCTGCCCGGTGGCGCCGTCCACGAGACCAGTGCCCGGGTGTTCGACGGATCACCCCTTGCCTTGACCGGCTCCACGCGGGTGATGGCACGCACGCTCGACGGCGACACCTGGTCGGCGCTGAGCGAAGCGACGTTCTTCGCCACGGCGAGCCAGGTCGCCGGCCGCCATGTCTTCTACAACCGCTCGGCCTTCGACGGCAACGACGCCGGGGCGAACGCCGCGGACGCCGGCGCGATCGCGCCCGACAAGCAGGCCCTGCTGCCGAGCGAAACGGCCGGCGTCGCCAACTACACCAGCTACAGCCGCGGCCTCAACGGGATCATGGTCGATATCGCCTGTCTGCCCGACGGAGCCCTGCCCGGCGCGGAGGACTTCGAGCTGCGCGTGGGCAACACGGACGAACCGGCCGACTGGGCGGCGGCCGCGAACCCGATTGCGATCGCCGTGCGGCCGGGCGAAGGCGTCGACGGCTCCGACCGGATCACGATCGTCTGGGACGATTATGCCATCGCCAGGCAATGGCTCCAGGTGACGGTCTTGGCGACGTCCAATACCGGGTTGGCCGAGCCGGACGTGTTTTATTTCGGCAACGCGGTGGGCGAATCGGGCAATGCGACGGCCGACGCGAAGGTCAACGCCACGGACATGCTCCTGGCCCGGAACAACCCCCGCAACTTCCTCAACCCGGCGCCGATCGACTTTGCCTACGATTTCGACCGCGACGGGCGGGTCAACGCCACCGACATGCTGATCGCCCGCAACAACCAGACGCACTTCCTCAACGCCCTGCGGCTGATCAGCGTGCCGGGCGAGAAGACGGCGGCGGCCTCGCCGCGGCAGGCGACGGGTCCCCAGAGCAGCTTGTCCGTCGTCGGCGAGTTCGCCGAGTCGTCGGCGCGCGACGCCGACTGGATCTACGAAATCGAGTCGCTGCACGCCAGGCACGAATCACCTGCCAAGCGCACGGGCGGGCGCCTCCACGCACGGTGGTTCGATGGGAATCTCGCAGAACCCGAGCGTCGATGAGAATCCGGGGCCGACAACAACTCTGTCTTCGCGCGGTGTTATCGATGTGTGCATTGCGAATGATCGAGGCTGGCCTGGTCCGCCGAGCATCGACACCACACGATTGAGCGTCTCGGAAGAGGGCGGGGGCTTAGAGGAAACCGTCGAGCACTTCCTGCGGCGCGGGGCCGTAGGAGGAGGGCTCCATGGTACAGGTGGCCCGGCCCTGGGTCAGCCCGCGCATGGCGTTGGAGTAGCCGAAGAGGTTGGCCAGGGGGGCCTGGGCCTCGATGATGGTGTTCTTGCCGCGATTCTGCGTACGGGTGATGACGGCGCGGCGTTGCTGCAAGTCGCTGACGATCTCGCCGAGGCTCTCCTCCGGGGTGGTGACCTCCAGCCGCATGATCGGCTCCAGCAACACGATGCCCGCCTCGTGCAACGCCTTGTTGAAGGCGTCGCCGGCGGCCATGCGGAACGCGGTCTCGTTGGACTCGGTGTCGTGGACGTGGCCTCCGAGGATGGTGATCTTGGTGTGCATCAGCGGGAAACCCAGGCTGCCGCCGCCGGCGCCCTGCTCGGTGAGCACCTCGCTGACCACCGAGAAGAAGGGCTCGGGCAGGTCGTCGGTGGGAAAGCCGAAAACGGTCACCGGCGCGGCCCCTTGCTCAAAGGGCTCCATGCGGATGGTGACTTTGGCCCAGAGCGGCTGGCCGCCCATCGTGCGGTGGCACTCGCCGGTCACTTCCACCGCCTTCTCGACCGTCTCGCGATAGCTGACCCGGGGATTGTGGACCTTTACGTCGAGCTTAAAATCCCGCAGCAAGCGGTGCTTGATGACCTCTAGGTGCAATTCCCCCATGCCGCTGATCAGCGTCTGGCCGGTCTCTTCGCTTTCGCGGGCGTGGAAGGTGGGGTCCTGACGCTTCATCATCTCGAGCACGTCGGCCAGTTTCTTCCGCTCGGTCGAGGTTTCCGGCTCGATGGCCATCGAGATGACCGTCTCGGGAAAGGTGATCGCTTCCAGCAGGATGGGATCCTTGGTCGCGCAGAGCGTATCGCCGGTCACCGAGTGTCGCAGCCCGATGATGCCGATGATGTCGCCGGCGGCCACCCGGTCGACCTGCTGGCGGCGGTCGCACTGGATCCGCCACAACTGCGGAACGTTCTCCTTCTTGTCCTTGCCGGGGTTGTAGACGCGGGAGTTGGCCTTCAGCTCGCCGGAATAGACGCGGACGTAGTGCAGGTCGCCGTGCCGGTCGGCCTGGATCTTGAAGACCAGGCCGCAAAAGGGCTGGGCCACGTCGGGGGTGCGGAGAAGCTTGGCGCCTTTCTTGCGCGGATCGGTGCCTTCGATCGGCGGCATGTCCAACGGACTGGGCAGGTAGTCGACCACCGCGTCCAATACCGGCTGGACACCGATGCCGTCCAGGGCCGACCCGCACAGCACGGGCACGATCATGTTGTGCAGCGTGGCTTCGCGGAGGACCTTTCGGATCAGCGCCTCGGGCACGGGCTGTTCCTCGAGCAGCAGATGGAGCAATTCGTCGTCGAAACGCGAGAGTTCCTCGAGCATGTGCCCCCGCCACATCTCGGCCTCCGCCCGCAGCGCGTCGGGCACGTCGCCGGCCTCGACCTCGCCCTTCCGGGCCGTGTTGGTGAAGGTGAGCATCTTCATGCCGACCAGGTCGAGCACGCCGCGGAACGCGTCGTCGAGATGCGGGGGGCCGGCGCCGACGGGCAGATTGACGGGGATCGGGTTGGCGGACAGCCGATCGCGGATCTCTTCCAGCGTGAGGTGGAAATCGGCCCCTTCGCGGTCCATCTTGTTGATGAACGCGATCCGCGGCACGTGGTACTTGTCGGCCTGGTGCCAGACGGTCTCGCTCTGGGCCTCGACGCCTTCCCGGGCGCTGAAGACCACCACGCCCCCGTCGAGCACCCGCAGACTGCGCTCGACCTCGGCCGTGAAATCGACGTGGCCGGGCGTGTCGATCACGTTGATGGTCGCGTTCTTCCAGGGGAACGTCACGCAGGCGGAAAGAATTGTGATGCCGCGTTGTTGTTCCTCCGGGTCGAAATCGGTGTGCGTGGTTCCCTTGTCGACTTCGCCCACCCGATGGCTGAACCCGCAATAAAAGAGCATCCGCTCGGTGACGGTCGTCTTGCCGGCGTCGATGTGGGCGATGATGCCGATGTTGCGAAGTTTCTGGAGGTCGTCGGCCATGGTGAAGAGGCGTTAACAGCGGGTGGGCGCCGGGGCGCCGAGTCGTTCGTGGTCTTCCTCTTGCGTTTCCCCCTGGTGCTGGTCTTGCTGCCCGCGGTTCGATCCATCGGCGCAAGAGAACGCCGCACCGGCAGGGGGGGCCGGCACGGCGCGCAACGATGTTCGGTATTACCACGCGAAGTGGGCAAAGGCCTTGTTGGCTTCCGCCATGCGGTGGACGTTTTCCCGCCGGGTCATGGCGGCCCCTTCGCGACGGTAGGCGGCCAGCAACTCGGTGGCCAGTTTGTCCGACGTGGGACGGCCCTTCTTCTCGCGGACTGCCAGCAGGATCCAGCGGATAGCCAGCGACTGTTGCCGCGTCCTGTTCACCTGCATCGGCACCTGGTACGAGGCCCCGCCCACCCGTTTCGAGCGGACCTCGATGTTGGGTTTGACGTTTTCCAGCGCCTGGGTGAAAACGTCGATAGGCTCGGCGTCGGAGACTTTTTTGCCGATCCGGTCCAGAGCGTCGTAGAAGACACGCTGGGCGGTGCTCTTCTCGCCGTCCCACATCAGGCAGTTGATGAATTTGCTCGCGAGGATCGACCCGTGCTTGGGATCGCCCACAAGCTGTTTCTTGCTGGCAGTGATACGGCCCATCGTATTGTCTTCTTCTGCTTGGACTGGAGTTTACGTCGTCTTCTTCGCCCCGTACCGGCTTCGCGACTGCTTGCGATCTTCCACCCCCAGGGTATCCATCGAGCCGCGGATGACCTGGTAGCGGACGCCGGGCAGGTCGCGGACGCGGCCGCCGCGGACCAGCACGATCGAGTGTTCCTGGAGGCTGTGCCCCTCGCCGGGGATGTAGACGGTAACTTCCTTGCCGTTGGAGAGCCGCACGCGGGTGATTTTCCGCAGGGCCGAATTCGGCTTCTTGGGGGTCATCGTCTTGACCTGCAAGCACACTCCCCGCTTTTGCGGACATCGGTCCAACACGGGGGCCTTGCTGAACTTGCGCGGCGATTTACGCCGCTTGCGAACCAGTTGGTTGATCGTGGGCATCGATTGGCTCAGATTAACGAAACGTGATGTTCGGAGTTTGGAAACCCTTAATTATGCCAACATTTCCCGGGTGGTCAAGGGCCGGCGGCCCCCGGCGCACGCCCCGCTCTGCAGGGGGCACTGCCGCTACTCTTCCGGCGGCGATGGCTCCTTGGGACCCGCAAACAGATCGTCTAACGGGCCGGGCACCGACTCGACGGCGGCCTGCTGTTGCTCGAGCGGTTCCCGCTCGCCATTGCCACCCCCGCCCTCCGAGGGTCTGGCCACCATCTCTGCGGCGGGGCCATCCAACAAGGGGAAATGGCGAGAGAGCACGTTCTCTTTCTCTGCCGCCAAGGCGTCGAGCGCTTGCTGCCGGATGCGGACCTCCGATTCCTGGTAGGTCCGGAACCCGGTTCCGGCAGGCACCAGGTGGCCGAGGATCACGTTTTCCTTCAACCCGACCAGCGGATCCGTCTTGCCCGCCAGGGCCGCTTCGGTGAGCACCTTGGTGGTCTCCTGGAAGCTGGCAGCCGAAATGAAGCTGGAACTTTGCACGGCGGCCTTGGTGATCCCCAGCAACTGGGTCGAGGCGGTGGCCGGTTTGGGTCTGGTGCCCTTGGCCGGATCGCCTCCGAGGGCCTCGATTTGGGCGTTGACCTGTTCGAGGGCCTCGATCGGCACGATGGCACCCTCTTCGAAGTCGCTATCGCCCTGTGCCGTGATCTTCACGCACTTCTGGACTTCCTCGTTGGCGGCGCGGAAGTCGAACTTGTCCATCACGCTGCCGGGCAGCAGGCCGGTGTCCCCGATCGTCTCGACGCGGACTTTCCGCAGCATTTGCGAAACGATGATCTCGATATGCTTGTCGTTGATCTCGACCCGCTGGCTCCGGTAGACGTTCTGGATTTCGCGGGTGAGATACTGTTGCACGGCTTCTTCGCCGGAGATCCGCAGGATGTCGTGGGGCACCAGCGGCCCGTCGACCAGCGCCTCGCCCGCTCGGACGAAGTTGCCGGCGTGGACCCGCAAGTGCTTGCCGTGGGAGACGAGGTGTTCGCGTTCGATGCCGCTTTCGCTGCGAACGATGATGGTTCGCTTGCCGCGTCGCTTCTCGCCCAACAGCTCGACGACGCCGTCGATCTCGGCGATCACGGCCGGCTCCTTGGGCTTTCGGGCCTCGAAGATCTCGGTCACGCGCGGCAGACCGCCGGTGATGTCCTGCGTTCCCGAGACCTCGCGCGGCGTTTTGGCCAGCAGAGTTCCGGCAGAGACTTGTACTCCTTCGGCGACCTCGATGTGGGCCTTTTCGGGGAGGTAGTAGAAATCGAGGATCTTGCCGGTTGTGTCTTCCAGCACGATTTGCGGATGGAGGTCTCCCTTGTGCTCCATGACGAGTTGGCGGACGTGGCCGCCGGGATCCTTCTCCAACCGCATGGTCTCGCCAGCGATGATGTCTTCGTAGCGGACCTTGCCGCCGACCTCGGCGAGGATGGGGATGCTGTGCGGGTCCCACTGGCAAAGCACGGTCCCGGCCGCGACTTCCTGGTTCTCCTCGACGGCCAGATTGGCACCGGCGGGAATCTCATTCTTCTCCAGCTCGCGACCTTTGGAGTCGAGAATCAGCATTTCGCCGTTTCGCGTGAGCACGACCTGCTCGCCGGCATCGTTGCGGACCACCTTCATCCGCGTGAATTTGACCTGGCCGCCCTTCTTGGCGCGGATCTCGCTTTCTTCGACCGCTCGGGCCGCCGTGCCGCCGATGTGGAACGTCCGCATGGTCAACTGGGTGCCCGGCTCGCCGATGCTTTGGGCCGCGATGATCCCCACGGCCATCCCCTGTTCGACCAGACTCCCGGTGGAAAGGTCCATCCCGTAGCACAGTGCGCAGATGCCCAAGGCGGCGTCGCAGGTCATGGGGCTGCGAACCTGGATCTTCTCCAGGCCCATCTCTTCGATTCTCCGCGCGATCTCAACGGTAACCAACTCGTTCTCCCGCACGATCACTTCGTCGGTAATCGGGTTGACGATGTTGGCGCGGCTGACGCGCCCGCGGATCGAGTCGGCCAGACTGACCTCGACCTTTTCGCCGCGGTAGATGACCCCCTTGGTGATTCCCTGGGTCGTGCCGCAGTCGTGTTGGGTGACGACCACGTTTTGGGCCACGTCGGCCAGCTTTCGCGTGAGGTAACCCGAGTCGGCGGTCTTCAGGGCCGTATCGGCAAGACCCTTTCGCGCGCCGTGGGTGGAGCTGAAATACTCCAGCACGCTGAGGCCTTCGCGGAAGTTGGCCTTGATCGGCGTCTCGATGATCTTGCCCGACGGCTTGGCCATCAGACCCCGCATACCGGCCAGCTGGCGAATTTGCTCGACGCCGCCGCGGGCACCGGAGTGGGCCATGAGGAAGATCGGGTTGACGTAGCCGGGGAACCGCTGGTCGTTCTCCAGTTCGCTCATCATCTCGGTGGTGATTTGCTCGCGGGCGTGGGTCCAAGCATCGAGCACCTGGTTGTAGCGTTCGCCCTCGGTGATAATGCCTCGCTGGTAGAGCTTGAGAATGCGGAGCACGGATTTCTCGGCGGCGGCAATGATCCTGGATTTGTTGGGCGGGGTAATCAGGTCGTCGGTGGCGAAGCTCAGCCCGCTGAGCGTGCTCTCGCGGAACCCCATCCGGTTCATCGTGTCCAGCAAGTCGATCGTCGCCCGGCGTCCCAGGATCTCGTAGCAGTCGGAGATCACGCCGGCCAGGTCGGAGGACCGCACGGCATTGTTGTAGAAGGGCATGCCCTTCGGAAGCATCGAGTTGAACATCACGCGCCCCACGGTCGTTTCGGTCAAGCCGCCGGGCCGGGGCGCCGTGGAGCCCTTGATTGGCCGATTCGGGGGCAGCTTGACTCTGATTGCCGCGTGGGTATCGACCACGCCCAGCGAATAGGCCAGCTCGACCTCGTCGGTCGAGGAGAAGGTCATGCCGTCGCCCCTGCAGTCGGCCAAGGAGCTGGTCATGTAGTAGCAGCCCATCACCACGTCCTGGGAAGGGCTGATGATCGGCGATCCATTGGCCGGACTGAAGATGTTGTTGGTCGCCATCAAGAGTGTGTGGGCTTCCACTTGGGCTTCGATCGACAGCGGCAGGTGGACCGCCATCTGGTCGCCGTCGAAGTCGGCGTTGAACCCCTTGCAGACCAGCGGGTGGAGCTTGATGGCATGGCCTTCCACGAGGATCGGCTCGAACGCCTGGATGCCCATGCGGTGCAGCGTGGGGGCGCGGTTCAGGAGCACGGGGTGATTCTTGATCACCTCTTCCAGGATGTCCCAAACCTCCTCGTCCTTGCGCTCGAGCATCTTCTTGGCGCTCTTGATCGTATCGGCGTGTCCCAGCTCTTTCAGGCGCCGGATAATGAACGGCTGGTAGAGCTCCAGGGCAATCTTCTTGGGCAACCCGGTCTGGTGCAGCCGCAGGGCGGGACCGACCACGATCACGCTTCGGGCCGAGTAGTCCACGCGCTTGCCCAACAAGTTCTCACGAAACCGACCCTGCTTGCCCTTGATCATGTCGGTCAGCGATTTCAGCGGCCGGTTGCTGGATCCGAGCACGGGCCGCTTGCAGCGGTTGTTGTCGAACAGAGCGTCGACCGACTGCTGCAACATCCGCTTCTCGTTGCGGATGATCACTTCCGGCGCGTTGAGGTCCACCAGCTTCTTCAACCGGTTGTTCCGGTTGATGATCCGGCGGTACAGGTCGTTGAGGTCGCTGGTGGCGAAATTGCCCGAGTCCAAGAGCACCAACGGGCGCAGATCGGGCGGGATCACCGGGATCACGTCCAGCACCATCCATTCCGGCCGGTTGTCGCTGTCGCGGATGGCCTCGACGATCTTCAGCCGGTTGATCAGATCCTTGCGCTTCTGCTTCGAGCCGGTCTCGGCCAGATCGACCCGCAACTGGGCGGAAAGCGTCACCAGGTCCAGATTCACCAGCAGCTTGCGGACGGCTTCGGCGCCCATGTCGGCATCGAAGGCTCCGTCGGAATACTGGGCCCGGGCGGCGCGGTATTCCTCTTCGGTCAGCAACTGCTGGGCCTTCAGCGGCGTGTCGCCGGGGTCGGTGACCACGTAGTCCTGGAAGTAGATCACTTTTTCCAGGCTGGTGGTCTTCATGCTCAGCAGGGCGCCCAGACGGCTGGGCATGGCCTTGAAGAACCAGATGTGGACCACGGGCGCGGCCAGCTCGATGTGGCCCATCCGCTTGCGCCGCACCCGGCTATGGGTGATTTTGACCCCGCATCGGTCGCAGATCATCCCTTTGTACTTCATCCCGCGATACTTGCCGCAGGAACACTCCCAGTCCTTTTCCGGGCCGAAAATACGTTCGCAGAACAGGCCGTCCTTTTCGGGCCGGTAGGTGCGGTAGTTGATCGTCTCGGGTTTCTTGACTTCGCCGAACGACCAGCTTCGGATGTCGTGTGGCCGGGCCAGACTGATCTTGACCGACGCGTAATCGTTGATCCGGTCGTAAGTGCTTTCACCGATGCTCACTGGAGGCACTCCTTTATGATGGGCCGGCTGAGTCTCAGCATTTTTTTGGGAGTCACTGGTTGTTTACACGCGGGCTTTTTCGAGCTGCATGTTCAATCCCAGTCCACGGATTTCGTTGGTCAACACGTCGAAACTGGCCGGCGTCCCGGCCTCCAGCGTGTTTTCCCCTTTGACCATCGATTCGTAAATCTTGGTGCGGCCCTCCACGTCGTCGCTCTTGACGGTGAGCAGCTCCTGGAGGATGTAGGCCGCCCCATAGGCCTCCAGTGCCCAAACCTCCATCTCCCCGAACCGCTGGCCGCCGAAGCGGGCTTTTCCACCCAGCGGTTGCTGGGTAATCAGCGAATAGGGTCCGGTGCTTCGGGCGTGGACCTTGTCGTCGACCAGATGGTGGAGCTTCATCATGTAGATGTAGCCCACCGTCGAAAGCTGTCCGAACGGCTCTCCCGTGCGGCCGTCGTAGAGTTGCGCCTTCCCGGAGGCGGGCAGGCCGGCCTCGATCAGGCATTCCTGGATCGCCGCTTCATCGGCTCCGTCGAAAATGGGTGTGATCGCCTGGAAGCCCAGCTTCGCCCCGGCCCACCCCAAGTGCGTCTCGAGGATCTGGCCCACGTTCATACGGCTGGGAACACCCAAGGGATTCAACAGAATCTGCAACGGGGTGCCGTCGGCCAGATGGGGCATGTCCTCCTTGGGAAGAATCTTGGCGATCACCCCCTTGTTTCCGTGCCGGCCGGCCATCTTGTCCCCCACCGAAATCACCCGCTTGGCCGCAATGTAGACCTTGACCATCTGCAGCACGCCGCTGCGAAGCTCGTCGCCCCGCTTCATCGAGTTGAGCTGCCGGTCCCGGGCGTCGATGGTCGCCTCGACGTTCGGCCAGAGGGCCTTGTGGATCTTCTCCACGTCGGCGCGGCGCTGAGGGCTGCGGATGTCGAGCGTGTCGAGGTTGAACTGATGGGCCTGCTCAGCCACATAGCGGTGCTCCTGGCCTTCGACCAGGGGGTTGCCGTCCTCGTCGGCCAGCTTCTTCTTCAGCACGTCCTCGATCTGCCCGACCAGTTCGCCGAACGCGGCGGCGATCCTGCCGTTGCCCTCCGCCTCGGCTTCTTTCAGGGCGTTTTCGAACGCCTTGCGCTCTTCTTCCGAAAGGCTCATCCGCCGGGAGAACTTCTGGGTGTCGATCACGATCCCTTCCACGCCGGAGGGCACCTCCAGCGAATCGTTCTTCACGTCTTCGCCGGCGCGGCCGAAGATGGCGTGCAACAGCTTTTCCTCGGGCGTCAACTCGGTCTTCGACTTCGGCGAGACCTTGCCCACCAGAATGTCGCCCGGGTTGACGTACGTGCCGACCCGCACGATGCCGTTCTCGTCGAGGTTGCGCAACATCTTTTCGCTGACGTTGGGGATGTCGCGGGTGAATTCTTCGCGCCCCAGCTTCGTCTCGCGGATTTCGATGTCGAACTCCTCGATGTGGATCGAGGTGTACGTGTCGTTTTCGACCAGCTCCTCGCTGATGATGATGGCGTCCTCAAAGTTGAACCCGTCCCAAGCCATGAAGGCCGCCAGCACGTTGCGACCCAGGGCCAGCTCACCCAGGTAGGTGCCGGCGCCGTCGGCGATTACCTGGCCCTTTTCCACCTTGTCGCCCATGCCGACGATCGGCTTCTGGTTCTGGCAGGTGCGCTCGTTGAGGCCCACGAACTTCCGCAGCGGATACGACTCGCTGCCGATTTCGATTCGCCCGGCATCGACGTAGGTGACGCTTCCCTTGCGGCGTGCATGGACCGGCATGCTGGAGTTCTGGGCGGCCTGCTTCTCCATGCCGGTGGCCACCAGCGGCGGTTCACTGACCAGCAGCGGCACGGCCTGACGCTGCATGTTGGACCCCATCAAGGCCCGGTTCGCGTCGTCGTGCTCCAGGAACGGGATCAAGCCGGCCGAAACACCGACCATCTGGGCGGGGGCGACGTCGATGTACTCGACCCTGTCGGCGGGGACCATCTCGAAGTCGCCGTGGTGCCGGGCGATAATCGCCTCGCCCACGAGCCGGCCCCTTTCGATCCGAGCGTCGGCCGGAGCCAGATAGGCCTCGTGCTCCTGATCCGCCCGCAACCACTCGATCTCGTCCGTCAGCTTGCCGCCATGGAGCTTCTGATACGGCGTCACCAGGAATCCGTACTCGTCGACGGCCGCGTAAATCGCCAGGCTGGAGATCAATCCGATGTTGGTTCCTTCCGGAGTCTCGATGGGGCAAATCCGCCCGTAGTGCGAGATGTGCACGTCGCGGACTTCGAACCCGGCCCGTTTCCGGTTCAAACCGCCCGGGCCCAGGGCCGAGAGCCGCCGCTCGTGCGTGAGCATCGAGAGGGGATTGGTCTGGTCGACCACCTGCGAGAGTTCGCCGCGACCGAAGAAGTACTCGATTGCCGCCGAGATACTCTTGGGGTTCACCAGGCTGCGCGGCGTCATGTCTTCGAGATCCTTGAGGCTCATCCGCTCCTGCACCGTGCGGCGCAGCTTCAGAAAGCCCTTGCGCAGCTCGTCGCAGGCCAACTCGTCGATCGTACGCAGCCGCCGGTTTCCCAGATGGTCGATGTCGTCAACCTCCGCGGACACGTCGCTGTCGCGCAGCCGCAACAGGTACTTGATCGCGGCAATCAAATCCTCGGGCCGCAGCGTCATCTCCGTCTCGGGAATGTTCAGCCCCAGCTTCCGGTTGATGCGAAAACGGCCCACGCGACCCAATCGGTAACGGTTCGTGTCGTAGAACTTCTCGGCGAACAGCGCCCGGGCCTTCTCCAACTGCGGCGGGTTGCCGGGGCGCAGACGCTGATAGATCCGCAACAGGGCCTCCTCGTGGCTGGCCGTGTTGTCGTCGGCCAAGGCACTGATCAGCAACGGATTCTTGGGTTCTTCCATGACCTCGACCTCTTTCAGGCCGGAGGTGCAAATCAACTCGGCGGCGTTCTTGGTGATCTTCTGGCCGCACTCGACCAGGACTTCCCCCGCCCGCTCGCTGCCGGCGGGATACACCACGTCGCCGACGGCCAGCTTTCCTTCCACCTTCACGGCGCTTCGGCCGTCGACGACTTTGACCTTCTCCACGTCGTAGAAGACTCGCAGCAACTCCACGTTCTCGCCGTATTTCGGATCCATCGCCCGCAACAGCGTCATGATCGAGAACTTGCCGCTCTGATCGATGCGCACCGTGAGGCTTTCCTTGCGGGTGACGTTCAACTCGATCCAGCTTCCGCGTTCGGGAATGATGCGGCAACTGTGCAGCCGGCGCTCGCCTCCGCCCTCGATGTCCAGGACGAAATCGACTCCCGGACTGCGGTGCAATTGGCTGACCACCACGCGCTCGGCCCCGTTGATGATGAACTCGCCGCCGCCGAGCATGATCGGGACGTCGCCCAAGTACACCTCTTCCTCGACGGGTTCCTCCTTGGTCAGCCGCAGCCAGACTTTGAAGGGCCGGCCATAGGTCAGGCGCAACTGGCGACATTCGTCCGGCTCGTAACGCGGCTTGCCCAGCTCGTACCGCAGGTATTCCAGCCGAAGGCTCTTGTCGTAGCTCTCGATGGGAAAGATCTCCCGCAACACGCTCTCGATTCCCTGGTCTTTCCGCTTCTGCCAGGGGACGTCGTATTGGAGGAATTCCGCGTAACTGCGGGTCTGAATGTCGGTCAAATCGGGAATATCGTGAGGGGCGCGGAGGCTGCCGAAGGAACGAATCTCTGTGGGCTTCAAGCGTCTTTCAGCCAACGTAGCCATAGGTGTCACCCTCCTAAACGGAATAGAGGAAGCGATCGAAGTCGAAGAAAGAAACCGGGCACGGAGCTCTCGCCCGCCACGGGGGCCCAAACGGATCGGCGGCGCCCTACCGGCACAGCGCGATCCGGGCGGCATCCGACGCCTTCCGCGGGCGTCCGTCCCGCGGCTAATCCAGGCCACACCATGCAAAAGTTTCCCAAAACAGCTCTGGTGCTACGCTGATCTTGCCCGCGCACGGGGTTGCCGTCCCTCAGCGAGGGCGTCTGGTAAGGAGAAAAGCGGTCTGTCCCTCATCAACGCGCTACTTGATAGACACCGTTGCGCCGGCCTCTTCCAACTCGGTCTTCAGCTTCTCGGCGTCTTCCTTGGAAAGGCCTTCTTTGACCTTCGCGGGGGCGCCTTCGACCAGATCCTTGGCCTCTTTCAAGCCGAGTCCGCTCGCGGCACGCACGACCTTGATCACGCCGATCTTCTTCTCGCCGAAGCTCTCCAAGACCACGTCGAACTCGGTCTTTTCCTCTTCCGCGTCCGCTGGCCCCCCTGCGGCAGGAGCCATCATCACCGCACCGCCCCCGGCGGCGGGCTTGATCCCGTGGACCTCTTCGAGGTAGTCGCTGAGTTCCTTGGCCTCTTTGAGCGTAAGGCCCACGATCTTGTCGCCCAACTCGTGGGCCTGCGCGGAAAACTCGCGGGTTGCTGCATCTGTCGCCATCGCAATCATTGTCCTTTCTCACCTTGGCGCGGCGGTCCGGCCGTTAGATCACGACCCGCCGCCAGCAGTATGTAACTTGAACGGTTCTTTTCGGTATGCCGTCCGGGACGGCTCCCGAACGTTGCTGTGTGTTTTCGGCGCGATTCGCCGGGACCCTCCCTGGCCACGTGCTCCTTACTCTTCCTCTTTCGCCTTCTGCTCGATCTGGCTGGCCAGCGCTCCGCCGGGGCCGGTCAACTGGCTGAGTAGACTGGCGCCCGGACTGAGAATCTGTCCCAGGAGCAGGCTGAGCTGTTCGGTTCGGCTGGGCCACTTGCTGACCTGGGTGACTTGCTCGGATGTCAGGCACTCGCCGTCCATCACGCCGCCGCGGGCCCCGAACGCTTCGTACTGCTTTTCCTGGGCCAGTCGCGTGATCTCCTTGGCGAGACTCACAACGTCTTCACTTCCCCAGCAAACCGCCGTCGTTCCGGCCAGTCCGTCGAACATCGGCCCCAGCGGCGTGCCCGCCGTGGCACGCGCGGCCAGACTGTTCTTGACCACCATCACGTTGATGTCTTTGCTGCGCAGCTCCGCCCGCAACCGATTGTTGGCGTTGGCATCCAATCCGACCACGTTGACCAACAGCGCGTCGTTGACGCTCTGCAGTCGCTCTCGCAGGTGATCGGTAATCAGGTTCTTAACGTATTTGCTCATGTTGGCACTAGGGAGATGTCTAGAGGGGCTGGACTCGGACGCTCGGGCTCATCGTTGCGCTGATGGCGATCCCTTTGAGATACTGACCTTTGACCGCCGACGGTTTCAGCCCCACCACGTGGTTGACGAAGGTGCGGATGTTCTCCGCCAGCTTGGGGGTGTCGAAGCTCAGCTTGCCGACCACCGCATGGACGTTGCCACCGGAGTCGTTGCGGAACTCGACCTTTCCGGCCTTGTATTCCTTGACCATCTTGCCGACGTCGGGCGTTACCGTGCCGGCACGCGGAGAAGGCATCAGCCCGCGCGGACCCAAAACACGCCCCAGCGGACCGACGACGCCCATCATGTCGGGCGAGGCGATGCAGACGTCGAAATCGGTCCATCCCCCCTTGATTCTCTCGGCCAGTTCCGGACCACCGACCTCGTCGGCGCCGGCCTCCTGGGCTTCATCAACCTTGTCGCCCTTGGCGAACACGATCACCCGCAGCGTGCGGCCCAGCCCGTGCGGCAGGACGATCGAGCTGCGGACGATCTGGTCGGCCTGTTTCGCGTCGATACCCAGCCGCATGGCGACCTCGACCGACTGGTCGAACTTGGTGGTGTTGAACTTCTTCAGCATCGCCACCGCGTCGTCCAGAGGCAACGCGGTCTTGCTCGGCGCCAGCTCGGCAAGGGCCTTCATACGTTTCGATTGCTTCACCATGATCTCTAATCCTCGATTTCCAGCCCCATGCTTCGGGCGGTTCCCTCGATCATTCGCCGGGCGTGTGCGACGTCCCGGGCGTTGAGGTCGGCCATCTTGGTTTTGACGATTTCTTCGACCTGGGCCGAACTCACTTTGCCGACCTTCTCCTTGTTGGGAACTCCCGAGCCCTTGGCAATCTCGGCCGCGCGCTTCAGCAACTCGGCCGCCGGGGGGCTCTTGGTGACGAAATCGAAGCTGCGATCGTTGTAGACGCGAACCACTACGGGAATCGGAATTCCCCCGGCATCCTTCGTCCGGTCGTTGAACTGCTGTACAAACTGCCCCAGGTTGATCCCAAACCGGCCCAACGACGTGCCTACCGGCGGCGCCGGGGTCGCCTGACCGCCGGGAACCTGGAACTTCACTTCTCCCTGCAATTGTTTCGCCATGGGTCGCTCACACCGCTTCGATTTGCCAATATTCCAATTCGACGGGCGTGCTGCGCCCGAATATGTTGATCATCACCGTCACCCGTCCGTTGGTTTCGTCGATGGCTTCCACTTCGCCTTCAAAATTCTCGAACGTTCCCTCGTTGATTTTCACCTGGTCGCCCGGGCTGAAGCCGATCTTCAGCTTGGGCGCCTTCTCGCTCTTCTCTTCCTGCTTGGCCACGATGCGAGAGACTTCGTGCGGCAACATCGGCGTCGGATGGCCCGCCGCTCCGGTGAAGTCGCCGATGCCCGGCGTCTCGCGGACCAGGAACCACGTGTCGTCGTTGATCTCCATGTTCACGACCAGGTAGCCCGGGTAGAGCTTGCGCTTGCTTACCCGTTTCTTGCCCCCCTTGAACTCGGTGACCTTTTCGGTCGGCACGATCACCTCGGCGAAATACCGTTCCAGGCCGGCGATCGCCACCCGTCGCAACAATCCGTCGCGGATCGAATCCTCGCGGTTGCTCTGCACCTTGAGGATGTACCAGTCCATGTTCTCCGACTTCGGTTCCTCGGGGCGCTCTTCCGTTGCCGCCGCTTCCGCGGACGTGCTGCCGGCCGCGCTGCCGGCCGGGGCGGCTGCCCCACGCGCTGGCGCGGCCTTCGGCTTCGCAGCCACCGGCTTCGGTGCAGGCTCCGGTTCCAACACAGTTTCCGGTTCCGGCGCGGGCTTTGCCTCGGGCGGTGACGCCACCGGCGGTTGGGGGACCGCGTCGGCCTGGTCAAGCGGTTCCGCCTGCAAGGGTGTTTCCGCCTGCGTCAACACTTCCACCGGCACGGCAGCCTCCTCGACCACCATCGTCTCCAGTTGCTCGGCCACTTCCGGCTGTCCCGGCGAGGTCTCCACGGTCGTCTCAACCGCCGTTTCCGGCGCCGGCGGCTCGGCCGGCTTCGGCTCGGCGGGCGGCCCCGGTTCGCTTGCCGGTGCCAGGCCGGCCCCCGCCTGCTCGACCACGCCTTCGCCCGCGTCGTCCTCGCGCGGGTCTTGCGGTCGCTGGCTCGCGTTGTTCGGCTCGTCGGTCACGCTTGACTTCCCACGGGAGTTCTAAGGAAACGGCTTTGGCGCCGCTTGCGCGGCGGCCTCGACACAAGACTACGGGCTCTAGAAGATCCCCAACACCTTGGTGAACAGGACTCTCCAAACAAAGTCGAACGTGGCCAAAACGGCCGCCAGGAAGAAAATGGTACACAGCACCACCATCGAGGCGCGGAACAACTCGTGTCGCGACGGCCAGGAGACTTTGTTCATCTCGGCTTCCACCGCAATCAGGAAATCGGCGAAGCTGGGAAAATTGACGACGCGATACGCGATCCACCCCCCCGCCAGCAGCAGCACACCGGGAATCCCATAGCGGAACAGCCCCAGGAACAGGGCATCGGCCATTCCCAGGCGGAAGCCGGGGTCCAAGTCGATCAGCACGTCGCTGAGCTGCCAAACGCCCAGCACCACGGTAATCGCGATGGCCGCAAACGTGACCTGGCGCGTAATCCGCCCCTGGCTGCGCTTGTAAATCGCGGCGTGGATCAGTCCCTGGAAGAACGCACTCACCGGGTCATCTCTCGTGTGGCTGTGGGGGTTGATTGATGGCAGGGGCGGAGGGACTCGAACTCTCAACCGCTGGTTTTGGAGACCAGTGCTCTACCAATTGAGCTACACCCCTGCGTTTTGGGCCGTAGTTCCGTCCGCCGACCGTCCGTTACTTGATCACCTTGGTCACGACTCCCGAGCCGACCGTCCGACCGCCTTCGCGAATCGCAAATCGCACGTTCGCGTCCATGGCGATCGGCGACATCAGCTCGACGCTCAGTTTGACGTTGTCACCGGGCATGCACATTTCGGCGTCGCCGAGCAGGTTGGCGGAGCCGGTCACGTCCGTGGTGCGGAAGTAGAACTGGGGGCGATAGCCGCTGAAGAACGGCGTGTGTCGCCCGCCTTCATCCTTCGACAGGACGTAGACCTCGGCCTCGAACTGCGTGTGCGGCGTGATCGACTTCGGCTTGGCCAGCACCTGGCCGCGTTCGATGTCGTCGCGCTTGATGCCCCGCAACAGGCAGCCCACGTTGTCGCCGGCCTGCCCCCGATCGAGCGTCTTGTTGAACATTTCCACGCCGGTGCAGACGGTGGTTCGCGACTCCTTGATGCCCACGATCTCGACTTCCTCGCCCGTCTTGATCACACCCTGCTCGATACGGCCGGTGGCGACCGTGCCGCGGCCTTCGATCGAGAACACGTCTTCGATGGCCATCAGGAACGGCTTGTCGGTGGCCCGTTCCGGCTCGGGGATGTACGCGTCGATGGCGTCCATCAGCTCCTGGATGCACTTGGTCTTTTCCGGGTCTTCCGGATTGTTGTAGGCCGAGAGCGAATCACCCTGGATGATGGGAATGTCGTCCCCCGGGAATCCGTAGTCGGTCAGCAACTCGCGGAGTTCCAACTCGACCAGCTCGAGCAATTCCGGGTCGTCGACCAGGTCCACCTTGTTGAGGAAGACGACCAGCGCCGGCACGTTCACCTGTCGGGCCAGGAGGACGTGCTCGCGGGTCTGCGGCATGGGTCCGTCGGCGGCCGACACGACCAGAATCGCCCCGTCCATTTGAGCGGCCCCGGTGATCATGTTCTTGATGAAGTCGGCGTGGCCGGGACAGTCGATGTGGGCGTAATGCCGATTGTCGGTTTCATACTCCACGTGGGCGACCGCGATGGTCACGGTCTTGGTGGAGTCGCGGACCGTGCCGCCCTTGGCGATGTCCGCGTACGACTTGAACTTGGCAAAACCTTTTTTTCCCTGGACGGCCAAAATCGCCCCGGTCAACGTGGTCTTGCCGTGGTCAATGTGGCCGATGGTGCCCACATTGACGTGGGGTTTGGTTCGTTGAAAAACTTCCTTGGCCATTCTTTCTCCCTGCGTGAATCAAGCAGTTGTTTAGATTAACCTGGATGGACGGAAAAACTGGTCGGAAACGTCGGACCGGCCAACAAAGGAGCTGCTGATGGGACTCGGACCCATGACCTCGTCCTTACCAAGGACGCGCTCTACCAACTGAGCTACAGCAGCCGACTTGGTCTCCCGAGCCCCAAGCGGTTGAATCCACCGCTTCGCGACGCACTTGTGCAGTCGGTCCTCCTTCGTGAAAGCTCGTTCGTTCCTCGGGACGGCGTGGTACCAAACCCGGTATGCAATAAAACGTCTGCCGCGTTTGCGTGGCCGGCTCCGCTTCCCCCTCCTGCTTCCCGGCAAAGCGGGTGAAGGGAGTCGAACCCTCGTCAATAGCTTGGAAGGCTATGGCTCTACCGTTGAGCTACACCCGCAACGTTGGTGGCCTCAGGGTATCAATGGGGGGTGCAGGATTCGAACCTGCGAAGGCTTCGCCATCAGATTTACAGTCTGACCCCTTTGACCGCTCGGGAAACCCCCCTAAGTATGTGTGGAACTCGTCTGTCAGCGACTGGCCGACCCATATCGCCTTCGAGGGATCGCGATGAGGGCCGTCTTCAAGGCGAAAAACAAGGGGTTTCCGTTACGAGCTAGCGGAGGGACTTGAACCCACAACCTGCTGATTACAAATCAGCTGCTCTGCCAATTGAGCTACGC
>JAFGRD010000026.1 GCA_016935315.1 Pirellulales bacterium | reverse complement strand
GGTCGACGAGGCCGGCAATTCCACGGGCTTCTTCCTCAGCGCCACGCGTCACCAGCCGCGCCCGGCGGTGGAGATCGACCAGTTCGACTTCACCATAGGCGACTTGGAGATCCGGATGCCCAACGGGGCGGTCGAGATGATCTCGGTGACCGGCCCGGCCACGGTGGCGGTCTACTTCGAGGGCGCTACGGAAGGCACGGTCGACGACGACGACGGCGACGGCCGGGACGAAGTGGTTACCCAGATGACCGATTTGGACCTGGTGGGCCTCAGCCCGACGCTGGGGCCGGTTCGCGTGACGCTCAACCCGATGATTCCGTCGCTGGGCGAGATCGAAGAGACGGCCAACAACACGCCTGGCGTGTTGGACCTGCCGCCGTTTGCCGCGACCGGCACGGCCGACAGCTTCTTTGATCTGTTCTTCCAGGTCGATGTGGCTGGCGAGACGTTCCATACGACAATTCCGAAGCGGATGAGCGGCCAGATCACCGAGAAGCCGCCGGGGCCGTTGGACTGGTACGAGGGCGTGCAGGACATCCCGCTGCTGAACGGCTTCGGCTTCGAGACGGACTTTTATCTGGTGGCCACGCATCACCGGCCGCGTCCTCCGGTGGAGATCGACCAGTTCGACCTCTCGCTGGGATCGGTGGAGCTGGTCACGCCGCTGGGAGTGGAAATGGTTGAGCTGAGCGGTCCGACCACGGTAGCCGTCTACTTCGAGGGCGCGGCGGAAGGGACGGCCTACGACAATGACGGGGATCAACGCGATGAAGTGCGGACCCAAATTGTCGACTTGAACCTCACCGGTCACAGCCCCATGCTTGGGCCGATCACCGTGCGGCTGCATCCGGGCATTCCCTCGCTGGGCGAGATTGAAGAGACGCTGAATTTCACGCCTGGCGTGTTGGACCTGCCGCCGTTTGCCGACGGCGGCTCGGCCGACAGCTTTTTCGACGTCTTCTTCGAGATCGAGGTGGGCGGCCAGTTGTTCCACACGGAAGTACCGAAGCGGATGCACACGCTGATCACGCACAAGCCGCCCAGACCGGGCGACGTGTATGAGAATCTTCAGCAGATCCCGCTGATCAACGCCTACGGATTCGCGACGGGATTCTCTCTGGGCGCCACCCATCACCAGCCGAGGCCGTTCTCGGAAGTGGTCGATCGCCACGTGTTCTACAACAATTCGGCCTTCGACGGGTCGAGTCTCGCGAATCCCGATGCCACGGACAACGATGCGGTTGCCCCCGACAAGGAAGCCCTGTTGCCGGGCCAGACGGCGACGTTCGCCAACTACACCAGCTACGGCCTGGGCGTCAACGGCGTGATGATCGACCTGGCCAATCTGCCGGTGCAGACGATGGGCCAGCAGTCGCTGGATCCGTTGGCCAATTTCGAGTTCCGGGTCGGCAACGACAACAATCCGTCCCGGTGGGATTCCCTGCCGCCGGATGTGGTCGAGCGGATCCAAGTCACGGTGCATCCGGGCGAAGGCGTCGGCAACTCGGATCGGTTGAAGCTGATCTTGCCCGACTACGCCGTCAGGAAAGAGTGGCTCCAGATTACGGTGTTGGCCACCGCCGACACGGCGCTGTCCCACAACGACGTCTTCTACTTCGGCAACGCGGTGGCCGACGCCGGCAACTCGACGACGAATGCCCAGGTGAACGCGACCGACATGCTGCTGGCGAGGAACAACCCGCGGACGTTTCTCAATCCGGCGGCGATCGACTTCCCCTTCGACTACAACCGCGACGCAAGGGTGAACGCGACCGACATGCTGCTGGCGCGAAACAACCAGACGCACTTCCTCAATGCCCTGCGGTTGATCACCGTGCCGGCGACGGTCGATCCCACGGTCGACAAGGCGTTGGTTCTGCCCCCGGCGGAGGGTTCGGCGGCACGATGGGAGGAGGGTGAAGCGACGGCTGCATACCAGGCCGTTTGGGAGCAGGCGGCCGCCGACGATTCGGCGACGGCACCTGCGGTCTCCGTCAAGATGGACTGGCTGTACGAGTTCGAACGCGGCACGGCACAGCCACAGAGAAAGGACAAGTCGCCCGATCAGGCCGTCGACGAACTGTTGAGGATGCTCCGGCCGTAGGACGGCTTCGTTAACGGACTATTCGAGAAGCTTGCAGATTCGGCAGATCCCGATCATAATGAACCCGTAGGATTCGGGGGTCCGCGCGCGGGCCGCGCGGGGTCTTTCGAACGCTGCGTGATCGAGGCTTCCGAGAGCATCGGGCGAGGAGTCTCTGCTGCGCGAGACTTGTGTTGACATCGGCCGCCCTCGCACATGGACACGGCAGGCGTCAACCACGTCGGCGTATCCCCCGGCATTAACGGAACAGTCCTGCGCCAAAGGAACCTGCGTTGCACCGTGCGCTGCCAGGCGGATCGCCGTGTCGACGTTCGGAACATTCACTCGTCAAAAGTAGGAGGGAGTCGTGCTGCGCAATCTCAGAAGCTGCCTTGTCACGGCGCGCGACGTGCTGCGTCGTCGCGTGCCAGGGCCGCGCGCGTCGTCACGAGGGCAGGCCGGCCGGCTTGCGGTCGAATCGCTCGAGCCGCGGCTGGTGCTTGACGGCAGTTCGCTGGTGATCAACGAGCTGATGGCGCTCAACGACAATGTGCTGGCTGACGGGGACGGCGACCATTCCGACTGGATCGAGATCCACAACCCCACGGCCGCCCCGGTCGGCCTCGACGGCTGGTACCTGACCGACGACGCCACTGTCCCGACGCAATGGCAGCTTCCCGCGGTCACGCTGCAACCGTACGAGTACCGGGTCGTCTTTGCTTCCGGGAAGAACCGCCGCGACCCGCTGGGCGAGTTGCACACGAATTTCAAACTGGCCGGCGGGGGCGAATACTTGGCGCTGATTCAGCCCGACGGCGCAACCGTCGAATTCGCTTACGCGCCCCAGTTTCCACAGCAGTACGAGGACGTCTCCTACGGGCTCTCGCCCGACTTAACGGTCGTAGGTTATTTCACGTCGCCCACGCCGGGGGCGCCCAATGCCACAGAGCCGGTCGATGATCCGAACCACCCGATCGTGATCACCGAGATCATGTACCATCCGCCTAGCGACGTCGTGGGCGAGAACGTGCGGCAGGAATACATTGAGCTGCTGAACGTGGGCGCCGAGGCGGTCGACCTGGCCGGCTGGCGTTTCAGCAACGGCGTGGACTTCACGTTTCCCGATGTTCCTCAAGTGACCCTTGCCCCGGGCCAATACCTCGTGGTGGCGGCCGACGTCGAGACGTTCGTGCAGACTTACCCCGTAGCCCCGGGCACGGCCGCGGTGGGTGGATGGACGGGCCGGCTGAGCAACCGTGGAGAAGCCATCGAGCTGGTCAACTCCGTGGGGACCCCGGTCGATCGGGTCCGCTATGCCGACGAAGGCGATTGGGCAATTCGGGAGGAAGGTCCGGACGACCTGGGCCATACCGGCTGGATCTGGACGGCCGCACACGACGGCGAAGGCCAATCGCTGGAGCTGATCAACGTGGCCATGTCGAACAGCTCCGGCCAGAACTGGGCAGCCAGCGATCCGGGCCAGGGGCCGACGCCCGGCGCGGCCAATTCGGTTGCCGCGGCGGACGTGGCCCCGCTGGTGCTGGAGGTCGCGCACCTTCCCGTTGTGCCCCGTTCCACCGATCCGGTCACGGTGAGCGCCCGGCTGCGAGACGAGTCGGCAACCGGTGTGACGGCGACGGTCTCCTACCGCGTTGATCAGACGCCCGATTTCATCGCCGTGCCGATGCTGGACGACGGCCGGAACGGCGACGCAGCGCCCGGCGACGGGGTCTACACCGCGGTCCTGCCGGCGCAGCCTGACGGTACGATCGTCGAGTTTTACGTCGAGGCGACCGACGGAGCGGCCAACGCGCGGACCTGGCCCGCCGCCGCCCGCACCTGGCCAGCCGCCGAGGAACCGGTCTACGCACAGGCTGCCAACCTGCTCTACCAGGTCGACGACGCGTTCGATCCCGATGCCGTCTGGGATCCCCACGGCCAGCCCGGGTACCACTTGATCATGACCGAGGCGGAGCGGGCCGAATTGGAGGACATCGGCAACGGCAGCGGACCGCCGGGCACGGAGAACGACAGCAACAGCAACGCCCAGATGAACGCCACGTTCGTCAGCGTAAGCGGAACGGGCATGCAGGTGCGCTACAACGTCGGTGTGCGCAACCGCGGCAAGGGCTCCCGCGACAATCCGCCGAACAACTATCGAGTCAACTTCGTCAGCGAACGCCCGTGGCAGGGCGTGGCGGCAATCAACGTCAACAGCAAGTACACGCACTTGCAGTTCGCCGGCAGCGCGATCATGCGTGTGGCGGGGCTGGCGGCGGAGGACGCCCTGGCCATGCAGGTCCGCGTCAACGGCGAGAACCTGGCCGAGACGGGTCCGGTGATGTACGGCTCCTACGTCCACCTGCAGGTGCCCGACGCCGATTTCGCTGAGCAGCAGTTTCCCGACGACGCGGCCGGCAACGTTTACCGCGGTGTTTCCGACACCCACGCCGCCGATCTGACTTACTTGGGCACGGACCCGCAGGCCTACGTCAACGCCGGCTATTCGAAGACCACGAACACGGCCGAGAACGACTGGTCCGACCTGATTCACCTAACCGATGTGCTCAGCAACGCGCCCGACGCCACCTACGCCGAAGAGGTCGCCGAGGTGATCGACGTCGACCAGTGGCTGCGGTGGTTTGCCGTACAAGCGCTGATCGGCAACAACGAGACCAACCTGGGCAACGGTTATGGCGACGACTACGCGATGTATTGCGGCGTCGAGGACCCGCGATTCGTGCTAATCTCGCACGATCTGGATACCATTCTGGGGTTGGGCAGCTCCGGCGCCAGCCCAACCGCCTCGATCTTTGCCGCCACCCGCGAGCCCGTGATCGACCGGTTCCTGACGCATCCGGACTTCGTGGGCCGCTACTATGCCCGTCTGAAGGACCTGATCGCGACGGTCTTCAATCCGGCGCGGATACAGTCGCTGCTGCAGCACGCTCTGGACGGTTACGTGCCGGCTTCCACCGTGGCGCAGATGGTCAGTTGGACCGAAGCCCGCAACGCCTACGTGCTCTCGGTAATTCCCGACTCGTTGACGATCGATCCCGGCAATCGCCTTCCGTTGCAGGGCGGGTATCATCTGACCAACCTGGCCGCCGAGACGCTCGACGGCACGGCGCCGGCGGCCGAGACGGGGTCCGTCCTGGTCAACGGGATGCCGGCCGACTGGTCGCCGGTCGACGGCACCTGGTCGCTGGAGCAGAGGCCCGGCGGCAGTGTGTCCGATACGCTGGTTTCGGCCGGCGACGCGGTGACTTATCACGTGCCGACGGCCGGCGACGACGGGCACTCCTGGACCACGCCGGAGTTCGACGACAGCGATTGGAGCGACGTCACGATCTCCGGCGGCGCCGGTCTGCTGATTACCGAGATCTCCACCGGACAGACGCGGATGGTCGAGATTGAGAACGTCTCGCGCGCGTCGATCGACGCCACGGGCTGGTCCGTGCTGGTCAACGCCGCCGCGGCCGGCGACATCAACACGGTCGGCGCCACCGCCTGGAACCTGCCGGCTTCGATTGCCCCGGGCGAGGTCCTCTACCGGACGGACGACCCGGCCGACGCGTATTGGGGGAGCGAGATTCTCTGGGATCCGGAGGGTCCCGGGTGGGTGATGATCCTCGACGGTGCAGGCCGGGTGATGGATTTCGTGGCCTGGGGATACGGCGACGCGGAAATCGCGGCCATGGCGATCGACTACGGCCCGTTCACCGGCATCGCCGCCGGCGACCAATGGAGCGACGCGGGAGCTGCCGTGGGCACGGTCGGCACCGGCAGCGAGCCGATCGACGCCGGATTCGTCGCTTTCAACGACCACATCATCGGAGCGGGCACGCATGCCAGCGCCACAACGTACGCGGCCAATTCCGGCGGTGTCGCCTCCGGCGTGCTCAAGGACGTCAACACCGGGCTTGATACGGGCGTCACGCTGACGACCTCGCAGGTCGGCGCCAGCTTCGGCGGCACGTCGAACGGACCCGCCGCGGGAACCGACGCCGCGGCCGTCTTCGACGGGTTCGTCGACTTCACCTCGGCGACGGGCTCCAGCATCGAGTTGAGCACAGCGGCCCAATACGTCCACGCATTCTCCGGCCTCGACCCCGGCGACGTGGTCACCTACGACTTCAGCGGCACGGCCATCCGCGGCAGCGACAGCTACACCAATCGTTGGACGCTGGTTACCCTCGTCGGTGCCGAATCGGCCACGGCCGCCCACAGCTCGGGCACCGGCGTGCTGGTCGTCAGCCCCACCGAAGTCGCGATCAATACGGGCGTCAACGACCTGGCGGGCCAAGGCTACGTGGCCGCCTGGACCGGCATCGATCCGGGACCCGACGGCGCGTTCTCCGTGGTCTCCACGCAGTTCACCGGCGACACGCCCTTGGGACCGGCCGACGGCAACAAGGGCTACGGTCTGGCGGGAATCCGGCTGGAAGAGGTTGCGCCCGCGGGACCGCTCTCGTGGTTGAAGCGCACCGGCGCCGCCGACCAGGATTCGGCCGCCGACTTCGCCCGCGACGACCAAACGAGCCAAGGGGCCGAGAATCCCGAGATGACGGTCCCTTTCGGCCAGGCCGTGGCCAACAGACTGGGGCTGGGCTTCAGCGACAGCCAGCCGTCGTTCGAGGCGATCATCGCGACGGACGTCGCCGCGGCCATGCAGGGCGTCAGCGCGTCATTGTGGACCCGGGTGGAGTTCGCGGTCGACGATCCCGCGGAGTACGACACCCTGACGCTGAGCATACAGTACGACGATGGGTTCATAGCCTATCTCAACGGCACGGAAATCGCCCGGCGCAACGCGGAGAATCCCCCAACATACGACATGACGGCCTCGGCCGAGCGGGACAACGCCCAGGCCGTGATCCTCGAGGACATCGATGTTTCCGCTTCGTTGGGGGTTTTGCGGGCGGGCAACAACGTGTTGGCCATTCACGCCTTGAACGTGACGGCCGGCGACACCGACCTGCTGATGCAGCCGGAGTTGATCGCCGAAGGCACGGTCGCACCGACCGGCCTGTTCCTCTTTGAGGGCATCAACCGGGTGACGGTGCAAACGTTCGACGGCCCCAACGGCACGGGCAACCTGCTTCGGCGGGCGTTTTTCGACGTGTTGTACGATCCGGGCTTCCTCTCGAAGAACATCCCCGGCGGCACGCTCGTCGCGGACCTCGTGCTCGACGACGGCCCCTACTACGTGGCCGGCCCGGTCGTTGTCGCCGACGGCGTCACCATGACCATCATGCCCGGCGTGGATGTCTTCTTCAGCGAAGAGGCCGGCTTGACGATCCAGGGCCGGTTAGTGGCCGAAGGCACCGAAACCGAGCGGATTCTGCTGACCCGGAATCCGGACGCCACGACGTGGGACGGCATCGAGTTCGACGGCTCGATGAACGACAGCCGCCTGGTCTGCGTCGACATGGAAGACGCCAACGGCACCGGACATTCGATCGGCATCGATGCATCCCAGGTGCTGATCGACCACATGACCTGGAATGTGACAGACGACACGGCCCTGGAGTTGCATGACTCCAACGTGATCGTGCGCAATTCGGTCTTCCCCGACACGGACAACGACGAGACAGTCCACGGCAGCGGTATTCCCTCGGACGGCTACCTGGTCTTCCAGGGTAACACGTTTGGCACGACGACCGGCTACAGCGACGTGATCGACTTCACCGGCGGGAAGCTACCCAACGCGGTGATCCAGATTCTCGACAACGTGTTCCTTGGTGGCAGCGACGACGGGCTCGATCTGGACGGCACGGACGCCCACATCGAAGGCAACGTCTTCATGCACTTCCACCAGGACGCTCCGCGGGATAGTAGCTCGAACGCCATCGCCACCGGCCAGAACGGCAGCGACGCCGCGGAAATCACCGTTGTGCGGAACTTCTTCCTCGACAACGACCATGACGTGCTGCTCAAGGAGCAGTCGTCGATGGTCGCGGAGAACAACACGTTCGTCGGCGCCACGATCGCCTCGATCAACTTTGACGAACCGAACCGCGACGTGGATCCCGGCGCGGGCGCCGTGTTGCTGGGCAACATCTTCTGGGACATGGCTGCCTTGTTCGAGAACCACATTTCCGTGCCGCCTGATCCCGACCCGGCGATTACAGTCGATCAATCGATCGTGCCTGCCGAGTTCCTCGGCTTGGGCAGCGAAAACGTCGCCGGCGATCCGCTGCTGGTCGATCCGGCCGGCGGCGACTTCCGCTTGCAGATCGGCTCGCCCGCGATCGGCGCCGGCCTCAACGGGCTCGACATGGGCGGTCTGGTCGCGGCCGGTCCCGCCTTTTCGGGCGAGCCCACCTCGCCGACCTCGCAAACCGATGCCACGCTGACGGTCTGGGGGCCGGGCATGACACACTACAAGTATCGGGTCAACGGCGGGGCCTGGAGTGCCGAGACGCCGGTCGGCACGCCCATCGAGTTGACGGGTTTGGCCGACGGGGACTATACGGTCTACGCCTATGGCCGCAACACGGCCGGCCTTTGGCAGGACGAGGCCGACGCCAACGCCTCGCTGACGTGGACGGTCGAGGCGGCGGCTGCACCGGCTGGGGCGCTCCCGACGGTCGGCGTCCCCGATGAAGACGACGCGGTCAAGCCGATCGAAGATGATTCGGTGAAAGACGTGCGGGACTTCGCCGGCGGCCACATCGCCACCGATACGGTCCTCTCGCCGGACGGCGGGCCTTATCACGTGCTCGGCGACGTGATTGTCGACGCCGGCGCGACGCTGACGATCATGCCGGGCACCAACCTGTATTTCGACGCCGGTACGGGCATCACCGTCCATGGACGGCTGCTGGCCGAGGGCAGCGAGTATCAGCATATCCGCCTGACGCGAGTTCCGGGCAGCACGTCGCACTGGGACGGCGTGGCACTGGTCGATTCGCTGGCGGACAGCCGCATGTGCTACGTCGACATGGAGTTCGGCGACTCCCAGGGCGAATCGATCCTGGTCGACCACTCCCAGTTGCTGGTCGACACCATGACCTGGGCCGGCACCGACGAGACGATCATCGAGGTCGAGCACCCCTCGCTGCTGGCCCGCAATTCCGTCTTCCCCGGCATCGCCAGCGGCGAGGTGGTCCACGGCGAGTATATCGAAGGCGACGAGTACCTGATTCTCGACGGCAACCTGTTCGAAGCCAGCACCAGCGGCGACGACGTGATCGACTTCCTGGGCGCCGACCGACCGGGCCCCGTGTTCCAGGTGCTCAACAACGTGTTCCTCGGCGGCGGCGACGACGGACTCGATCTGGACGGGACCGACGCGCACATCGAGGGCAACCTGTTCATGAACTTCCATCTGAACACCGGCCGCACGACCACCTCCAACGCCATCGCCACCGGGCTGCCGCAGACGGGCGAGGCGAACCGCACCGAGATCACCGTGGTCCGAAACGTCTTCTACAACAACGATCACGCGATCCTGTTGAAGGAAGATGCGTTTGCCACGGTCGTCAACAACCTCTTCGTCGATACAACCCTGGGGCTGATCCAGTTCTACGAGATCGGGGGCACGTCCGTCCACGGCCCGGGCAGCGGCGCTTACCTCGACGGCAACATCCTGGTCGGCATGGCCACGCCCATCTTCAAGAACATCGACTACCATCCCACCGATCCCGAGTTCACCACGCTGCTTCAGATGCACCGCACGCTGCTGCCGCCTGAGCACGCGACCGACGCGGTGGGCAGCCGCCCCGGGACGATCATGGACCTGGGTGTGGGCAACCTGGCCGAGGATGCCCGCCTGGTCGATCTCGGCGGTGGTGCGTTTGGCCTGCTGCCCGGCTCGCCCGCCTTCGGCGCCGGGTCCAACGGACTCGACATGGGGGCCATGGTGCCCGGCGGTGCGTCGATTTCCGGCGAGCCGCCCGCTTTGACTTCGCGAACCGATGCCACGCTCGTCGTGGGCGGCCCCGGGATCACGCACTACAAGTATCGCCTGGGCGCCGGCGCTTGGAGCGCGGAGAAGCCGGTCGACACGCCCGTCGAGCTGAGCGGCCTGACCGACGGCAGCTACACGCTGTTTGCCGTCGGCAGGAACTCCGCTGGCGTCTGGCAGGACGAGGTCGACGCCACCGCCTCGCTGACCTGGACCGTCGACACCTCGCTGGCCCGACTGCTGATCAACGAGGTGCTGGCATGGAACGCCGAGGACCCCGATTCCCCGGTCACGGCGGCCGACAGGATCGAGCTGCGCAACGACGGGCCCGTGGCGGTGGATTTGGCGGGCATGAGCCTCAGCGACGACCCGAACGATCCGCAGAAGTTCGTCTTTCCCGCCGATTTGCCGGCGGCGACCACGATGGCCCCGGGCGGCTATCTCGTGCTCTACGGCGATCAGCGGGGCACGTTCAATCCGGAAGAGATCGAAGGCGGCACGGCCTACGATCCGCTGCAACTGTTCGTGGGCTTCGGACTGACGCGAACCGGCGAAGGTCTCTATCTGTTCGCCCCGGCGGCCGAGGGTGGCGGACTGGTCGATTCGGTTGAGTTCGGCCACCAGGTGCCCGGGCTGTCGATCGGGCGCGTCGGCCACGACGCCCAGTGGGCGCTGAACGAGCCGACTTTCGGCAGCGCCAACGCGGCGGCCCGCAGCGGCGATCCATCGCAACTGAAGATCAACGAATGGCTGGCCGACGCCGAGGTGCTCTTCGCGAGCGATTTCATCGAGATCTACAACCCCGATCCGCTGCCGGTATCGCTGGCCGGGCTGTATCTGACCGACCATCCCTATACCCAGCGCGATAAGCACCAGATCGTACCGCTGAGTTTCGTTCCGGCGGGCGGCCATGCCGTGTTTCTGGCCGACGGCGACACGACGCTGGGCTCCAACCACCTTGGATTCCAGCTTTCACCCGAGCAGGAGATGATCGGCCTGTACGACGCCGCGCTCGGCGAGATCGACCAGATCATCTTCTTCTCGCAAACCACCGACGTTTCCGAGGGCCGCAGCCCGGACGGCGTCGACACTTACGCATTCTTTCCGCTGCCCACGCCGAGCGTGGCCAACCCCGGCGTATCGGTCACCACCACGCCGTTGATCGGCATCGTGGACGTGTGGGCCTACGACCAGTCGGGGGAAGACCTGGATACGGCGTGGCGCGAGCCGGGCTTCGTGCCCGACGCGCCCTGGCCCACCGGAGCCGCGCTGCTGTACGTCGAGGGCTCCGCCATGCCGGCGCCGAAGAGCACACCCTTGTCGCTGGGCGATCCCCAGGTCACGACCTACTACTTCCGCAAGACGTTCACGCTCGACGCCGATCCGCAAGAGGTTATGCTGCAGATGAGCACCGTGATCGACGACGCGGCCGTGTTCTATCTCAACGGGCATGAAGTGTGGCGTCTCGGCTTCAATTCCGATACGGTCGTCGATTACCAGACGGAGGCCGATCGCAGCGTGGGCAACGCGGTCTACGAAGGCCCCTTCACGATTTCTACCGAGCATCTGCAGCAAGGCGAAAACCTGCTGGCCGTCGAGGTCCACCAGGTCAGCTCGACCAGTTCCGACATCGTCTTCGGATTGACGTTGGACGCCACCGTCACAGCCCAGGCGGACGCGCGGATTACCCGGGGGCTGGAGTTGCTGGCCGGGCTTCGCGTTACCGAAGTGATGTACCATCCGGCGGACGACGGCAGCGCCGAGTTCATCGAGCTGCAGAACGTCGGCGAGACGACCTTGGACGTGACCGGCGTCCGTCTTGCCGGGGGCGTTGCGTTTGCCTTCCCGCCGCTGTTGCTGGCGCCGGGCGAATACGTGGTCGTGGTGCAGGATCGCGCGGCGTTTGCCGATCGGTACGACTCGGGCATCAACGTGGCCGGCGAGTATACGGGCAACCTCAGCAACAGCCGCGACGAGATCGTGCTGCAACTGCCCGTTCCGCTCGAAGCGGCCGTGTTGCGATTCGAGTACAACGACGCCTGGTATCCGACCACCGACGGCGGCGGGTACGCCCTGGAGATCCGTGATCCGGCGGCCAAGCCGGCCAATTGGCGAGACGCCGAGAGTTGGCAGGCCGGCACACTGCCCGGCGGCACGCCCGGAACGGCCGACGGCCAGCCGGCGATCGACGTGCTGATCAACGAGGTGCTCACCCACACGGACCCGCCGCTGGTCGATACGATCGAGCTGCACAACACGACGGCCGACCCAATCGATATCGGCGGCTGGTACCTCAGCGACTCGGACGCCGACTACCTGAAGTTCCGTATTCCCGAGGGGACCACGATTCCCGCCTTCGGCTACGTGGTCTTCGACGAAGACGATTTCAACCCCACGCCGCTGGATCCGGGGCCGAACGATTTCGCCCTGGACGGCGCCCACGGCGACGAGGTCTATCTGGTGGCGGCCGGCCCCGACGGCAAGCCGACGCGGTTCGTCGATTACGTGATTCTCGGTGCAGCGAAAAACGGCGAGAGTTTCGGGCGCTGGCCCAACGGCGAGGGACCGCTGTATCCGATGAGCCAACGGACGCTCGATCCGGCCCATGGCGAGAACAGCGGCCCGCGGACCGGCCCGGTGATCATCAGCGAAGTGATGTACAACCCGGGCGACGTCACCGGCGCCGACGACCTGGAGTTCGTCGAGATTGTCAACCCGACCGACGCCGCAATCGACCTGACCGGCTGGCGCGTCCGCGACGGCATCGAGTTCGACTTCGCCCCCGGCGACACGCTCGGTGCCGGCCGATATCTGGTCCTGGTGCCGTTCGACCCCGCCGACGCCGACCAGATGCAGGCCTTCGATGCGCACTACGTGCCGGAATGCGGCGCGGGCAAGGGAGTCGCCGATTGGGCCGAGGTCCGCGGCCCCTACGTCGGCCAGTTGGGCGACGACGGCGCCACGATTCGGCTCCAGCGGCCCGACGAGCCGCCGCTGGGCGAGCCCGACTTCATCCCCCGACTGCTGGAAGACGAGGTCCGCTACGACGACGCGGCGCCCTGGCCGGCGGAGACCGACGGCGGCGGGTTGTCGTTGCGTCGGGTGGAACCCTATTCGTGGGGCAACGACGCCGCAAGCTGGGCGGCCGACACGCCGACGCCCGGCGCGCTGGCCTACACCTGCTCGGCCGAGGTGGTCGGCCGCCACGTCTTCTACAACCGTTCGGCCTTCGACGGCAACAACGCCGCCGCCAACGCCCAGGACGACAACGCCATCGCCGCGGACAAGCAGCCGTTGCTGCCGGGCCAGACGGCCACGTTTGCCAACTACACCAGCTACGTCCGCGGCATCAACGGCGTCATGATCGACATCCAGGGCCTGCCGCAGGGGACCGCGCTCGAGGCCGACGACTTCCTCTTCCGCGTCGGCAACAGCAACGATTCGGGCACCTGGGACACGGCCCCGGCGCCCACCGGGATTTCGGTCCGGCCGGTCGCCGGCGGCGACCGGGTCACGCTCGTCTGGGATGACTACGCGATCGCGAAGCAGTGGCTCCAGGTTACCGTGCTGGCCACCGCGGATACGGGGCTACTGACGGACGACGTTTTCTACTTCGGCAACGCCGTCGGCGAGGCCGGCAACTCGACGCTCGACGCCCGGGTCAACGCGACCGACATGCTGCTGGCGCGGAACAACCCCCGCAACTTCCTCAACCCGGCGGAGATCGACTTCCCCTACGACTTCAATCGCGACGCCCGGGTCAACGCGACCGACATGCTGATCGCGCGGAACAACCAGACGCACTTTCTCAACGCTTTGAAGCTGATCACGGTGCCCGGCGTCAAGAGCGCCGAGTCGGCGTCGTTGGATGCCGGGTGGGAGAAGACGATCGCCGAGGAAGCGGCAACGCCGCAGTCGTCGCTGGCCGCGATGGCGTGGCTCTACGAGTTTGAGAGGCTCCAGGCGAAGCCCAGCCCGGCCAAGGACGCCGAGGCGACGGACCAGGCCATCGGCGCCCTGTTGGCCGATTTGCGATAGACCGTCGATCAGCCAACCGGCCAGCGTCAGCATGTTTCGAGGGGACTTCGCCTCAAGCCCCTTGTCACACCGGCAATTCGGGCTATACTATGCCCTATCGCCCCCGCCCAGAGTCCGCCAGTCCTGGGCTATCGCAATGATACGGTGCGATCGAGGAAATGCTGCTTTTCTATTGCCGCGAGTGCGAAGCCACTTTTGAGTCTGAGCCGGACGGCACCGGCTGCGAGCAGGCGCCTTGCCCGGCGTGCGGCGACATCTGCCTCACTGTACAGTTTGAACGGGAAGAACAAGAGCGGCGCCGCAACGAGGCAACGCTGTTTTCGTTTATCGGCCGGTTCACCGGTTTGTTTTCGATGATCAGCCGGCTCACGGGCTTCTTTATTCACGCACGCGATACGTCCGATGGCACTTTGGGGGCGGGGCAAGAAGGGAGAGCCGACCTGCCGTTGATGCAGGATCCTGTCATAGTCTGCACTTTCGCAACTCTCGGCGAAGCAAACACCTGTCGTGCGCTACTGGAGCAATGCGGTATCCAGTCGCAACTCGCGCAGGTCCCAGGCACGAATCCCTTTCTGCCCCACACGGCCGACGGTGTTGTTGTCCGGGTCCCCTCCAGCGATCTTGAACGGGCAAGCAGCATCATGGATGAGCATCGTTCGATCATGAACAGGCGGCGTACAGCTCACACCCAAGACGCGCGCATTACGTTTGCATGTGAGGAGTGTGCAGCAGAAATCACGTTTCCGACACATCGTCGGGGGTATGCCGAAATCTGCCCATGCTGTAGAGCGTACGTGGACGTGCCTGAGTAAGGCACAGGTTGTTTGCACAGATTGACTTGTCTCCGAGCACCCGCGGTAGACGAGGGAATCGATCCGTCAGAGGTGAACACACCCAGGCACCGCTTCGACCTAGCCACCGGTCGCTGGTGCGGGGCATCAGTTGCCCTGGTATTCTAGCTCTCTGTCTCGTCGTCGGGCAAGCTCACTCGTATAACGCAGGCCCAGCAACGAGGCGCGTTGCTGGGCCCACTCGGTCAGTCTGGTGTGGCCGGCCGGGGGCGAGTCGACGTAGAGCAGATTGGCCATCAGCCCGGTGATCTCCTCCCTGGTGATCATCACGTCGCGCATCAGCTTGCCGATGACCCACCCGGCTGCATACCCAAGAGCGGGCGGAACGGAAACCATCGGGCGTTTCTTGCCGATGATCTGGCCGATGGTCTGAACCAGTCCGCGGTAGGTGAAAGTCTCCGGCCCGATGGCGTCGAGGACGCGGTCCTCGCTCTGACGGCCCTGTTGCACGGCGATATCGGCAAGATCGTCGACGTAGATCGGCTGGAGTTTGTATTGGCCGTCGCCGAAGACGCCAAACACCGGCAGGCGGCGCAGCGCCCAGGCAATATTGTTTACCAGAATGTCTTCCTTGCCGAACAGAACCGTGGGCCGCAGGATCGCGTGCGACAGACCGCTATTGACCAGCTCCCGCTCCAGACGGGCCTTCCCGCGGAAGTAGTCCAGCGGCGAGTCCTCCGACGGGTTCGTGATGCTCACGTGAACGACGCGCCGGACTCCGGCGGCCTGGGCGGCCTGGAACAGCCGCATGGTGTTTTGCACGGCGTCGGCGTGCGTGAAGCCGCGGTGGTTGAAGCGGACCCAGTACGTATTGTAGAGGACGGAGACGCCGCGGAGCGATTCGGCAAGCTTCCCCGGCCGGTCGAAATGGAAGGGGACGGCCCGCACTTGCCGGCCAAAAGGGTTTCGGCGGCGCAGCGAATTGGTCAGCGTGACTACGGTCTTCCCGTCGGCCAGCAGCCGTCCGGCGATGTACTTTCCGGAGTAGCCAAAGGCGCCGGTGACTGCGTGCAGGTTGTCTTGTCTCATATGTGCGGCGGACGATGCAGCCTACGCAGTTGGCTCTCGGTGTGTGACAAACCGCAACAGAACAATCACAATCACGCCGACAAGGAGTATTAGCGCACTGATACCGCCGATTCTTCGGGACAACAGGCCAATAAGCGACTCGCTTGGTTGATTCAGCGCCGGCTGTGAATTTCCCACATCTTCTCGTGGGACGGAGTCGACGATTTGTCTGGGCGTCAGAATCCTGAACGAGGAGATGAACGCAGTTGCGTCGGGATCAACGCGTGTATCCTTTCCGATTCCACAGGCTATGACCTTGTAGACTTTGTTGCCCACAGCGACGATAGCCTGCGTAATGTAGATTTTGTCTCCGCCCGTTCCGCCGCGACCCGTCATCAGAAAGACATCGTGTCCCTCTTGCTGCTGAGCGGATGAGGCGATGATTCTTCCCCCCAACTCTTCTGCGAGGCCCTCTTCGAGAGACGACCGAATGATTCTGATGTTGGGGGGGAGCGACGTCTCTGTGACGCCAAGCCTGACGGTTTCGTCTTTCGACAGCCAAATTGCGGAAAACGTCGCCATGCAGTCAGATTGGACAAACTGTGATGGATTCGGGGCGGCGACTGAGACGATACCGTCCGTTGTCCTCCATTCAGCCCCGGACACGCACGTGGTCACAAGAAAGACGAGACTGGTTGTCTTAAATGGATCAAACACGGAACGCAGCTCGTTCAGCGTGACTCTGCCAACAGACTGTTTGGCTTCAACGTCCTGTGAGCGTCCCAGCTCAAGGGATCCGCCAATCTAAAACTCCTACCAAGCTACCGATTCTCGCCGACCGGGTCCTTGTATGTCAAGAGGGACCTGGTCGAGGCCGGTTTCTTGCGGGCGTTCTTAGGTGGCAGCGACGATTATGTGCGGCAAGCTATGTCCTTCGGTCCCTCGGATTCGCAATCGGTGGTAGCTGGACTCGCGAGAATTCAACCGCGGTGCGACCTGGCATCGATTCGCTCTATTGACGCTTGCACACGCAATGCACAAAAGGGCAACCAACGGGAGCCCGACTTGTCTGGCCTCCCGTTGGTCGCCCTGGATCATCACAATGCAAACATCCATAGGCTCTTGCGAGTTCAGCTACCCCGAGATCATGACCCGTTGCCGGAAGCTCCCGTGTGGACACGGAATTCTCTCAACGCCCGTCTGTGAATCTCGTCGAACGGGTCGCGTTCCGTCCGTGGCGACAGTCGCAGGTTGTCCATCGGTTGCCACCGGGGGGGCACGCCTGACGACGGACAGTCTGCCACGGAGACGTTGAGAATGAGCTCCTTTGCGTCCCAGTCGAACCGGACCCTGTGCTTCGGCTTGCCGAGAACCAGAGTGAAACTGCCAAATGCATGCGCATGGTATTGGTGCTCGAGTATGTGGATGCCGTGCCGGCTTAGCGAGACGGCAAGCCGTTGGATTTGTTCGAGATGCCTGATTGCCGACTCCGGTGAACTCACGTGGTGGCATCCGATTCTGTTGGTGAACCGTTCGACCCGGACCGTGTATGATTCGCCAATTCTTGCCGAACCGGTCCTTGGGTGTCAAGAGGGTTCGGGTTGGGTCGGCCTATCCAGGGGCGTGCGTGGTTTCCGCTAATACCGACAGGCGGACTATGAGGCTCACTCGGCCGGCCGCGGCCCCGGGGGCAGGTTTTCCTGCAAGTAGCGCGTCAGCAGGTTGCGCAGATGCAGCGTCGTGTTGACGCCCTCGCGAATCGAATGGCTGCGATTGGGGTAGGCCATCATCGTGAAGCGCTTGTTGCACCGGATCAGCTCGTTGATCAGCGTCTCGGTCGCCTGGTAGTGGCAGTTGTCGTCGCCCGTGCCGTGGACGATCAGCAGGTTGCCCTCGAGCTGGGAGGCGAAGTTGACGGGCGATCCCCGGCGATACCCCTCGTCGTTGTCGCCCGGCAAACCCATGTAGCGCTCCTGGTAGATCGTGTCGTAGAGGCGCTGGTTGGCCACGGGCGCCACGGCCATGGCTGTCCGGTAGAGGTTGGGGTATTTGAAGATGGCGTTGAGGCTCATCGAGCCCCCGCCGCTCCATCCCCAAACGCCGATCCGCTCGGGGTCGAGGTAGCTTCGCTCGCTGAGCACTTTCCGGATCGCGGCGGCCTGGTCGGCCGGGGCCAGGATGCCGACCTGGCGATAGATGCACTTGCGCCACGCCCGACCGCGCGGGGCATGCGTGCCGCGGTTGTCGATGCTCATCACCACGTAGCCCCGCTGGGCAAGCATCAGGTGCCAGAGGTAGCCGTTTCCGCCCCAGCGATCGACCACCGTCTGGCCGGCCGGCTCGCCGTAGACGTAAACCAGCAGCGGATACTTTTTCCCCGGGTCAAGATCGGGCGGCTGGATGCACCAGGCGTCCAGCAGCACGCCGTCGCCGACATCGATGCGCAGGAATTCCGCCGGCCGGCGCCACAGCTTATCGAGCTTCTCACGAAGCGACTTGTTTTCTGCCAGCGGCCGCACCGTCTTGTGGTCGGGCAATTCCACCAGCTCGGCCGTCGGCGGCGAGTCGAATGACGAGAAGCGGTGGATGGCCCAGCGGCCGTGGGGCGCGATCTGGTAGTCGTGCGTTCCCGGCTGTCCGGAGGGCGTCACGTGCTGCGTGCCCGTGCCGTCGAGCCGCACGCGGTAGAGGTATCGTTGCGTGGGATTCTCGGGCGAGGCCAGGTAGTAGAGCCAGCCGCCCGGTTCATCGACGTGCAGCAACCGGATCACGTCGTAGTCGCCGGGCGTGGCCAGCCGGGGTGCTTCGCCGGTGCGGGAGGCCAGGTAGACGTGGCGCCAGCCGTCGCGGTCGCTGAGCCAGGTGAATCGCTGTCCGTCGGCCAGCCACGTCAGCTCGTCGTGGACGTCGACCCAGGCGTCGTCGGTTTCGGTGAGGATCGTCGTCGCCTGCAACGTCTCGGCGTCGGCCAGCATCACCCGGTTGGTGTTCTGCCGCCGGTTGAGCTGCTGCAGGATGATTCGGCCCGGGCCCGCCCAGTCCATCCGGGCGATGTAATGCTCGCGCGGGCAGCCGGGCACGTCGAGCCAGCGGGTTTTGCCGTCGGCCAACGCGACTACGCCCACGCGGCAGGCCGAGTTCTGCTGGCCGACCTTCGGATACTTGAACTCCGTCAGCCGCGGATAAAGCACGTCGGTGTTGTTGACCATCACGAAACCGGGCACGCCCCGCGTATCGAGCTGCCAGTAGGCGATCGACTCGCCGTCGGGGCTGAAGCGGAAGCCGTCGCGCAGGCTGAGCTCCTCCTCGTACACCCAGTCGAACGTCCCGTTGATCACCTCCAGCGACTCGCTGCGGGTCAAAGCCCTGATGCCGTGGTCGCGAAGGTCCTCGAGGTAGATGTTCCCCTGGCGGACGTAGGCGACGTGGCGGCCGGTCGGCGAGAACTTGGCGAACATCAGCGTCGAGGGCGGGGCGTCGCCGCCGAGCTTGCGCAGCTCGCGGCCGGCCCGATCGAGCACCCAATAGTCGCCGCGGGTATTCTGCCGCCAGACGCGCTTCGAGTTGGTGTAGATCAGCAGCAGCGACCGGTCCTGCGAGAAGGCGTAGTCGTCGATCCGCAGCGGCTTCGATTCGCCCGGCGGAACCAGGTGGGCCGCGGAAACCAGGATTTCACGCTGGTCCGTTTCGGCGTCGTGACGAACCAGGTCGCGCCCGCCGGACGGGTCGTCGGACCGCTCCAGGCAGACGTATCCCGAGCCGTCGGGCAGCCAGCGGGCTGGGAAGGATTCGGAGCTGAACTCGCCCGAGCTGAAGATCCGCTCCACGCTCAGCCGCGACGGGTCCTCCTCTTTCTCCGCTGCCGATAGCGGGAGAGCGAACGCGACGATCAGGAGCGTATAGCTCCAGTTCTTCGAGGATGTCATCGTCTTAGGCACCTATTGATGTCTGCATTGTGAATGATCCAGGCCGACCAACGGGAGGCCGGACAAGTCGGGCTCCCGTTGGTCGCCCTCGCGCGTTGAGCGTGTAAGCGTCAATCGGGTCGACCGGGGAGCGAGGCGGGAGCTATCATTATGTTTGGCCGGCCGCGGCGTGTCAAACATCGCACGCGTTGGCGGAGCCGAGTTTCCGCGGCACCCGGCGCGTGGTATAATCCCTGACACTCCCTGATATTCAGACCGTCGGCAACGCGACCGAAAGGAAGCAGAAAGCAGACCACCATGAGAAATCGATCGACCGTGCTCTTTGTGGCCATGTTGGCCGCCGCGTGGGGCGTCGCTCCGACGGCTCCGGCCCAGCAGTTGAAGCTCAAGCTGACTCCCGACATGGTGGTCAACGAATCGGACTTGGGCAACCCGGAGGCCATGGTGGACGAGCAGGAGGGGATCGCCGATTCGCCCGCGGGCGCGCCGGAGAACACGTGGAAGGTCCCCTCGAACCATTGGAGAGAATTCCCGTACAGCGCCCACATCGACCTGGGGCGGGAGACGAACCTGGCGACGCTCTGGATCTTCGACACTTACAACACGGGCGAGTTGGAGATATCCATCGGCGAGCCGGGCCAATGGAAGAAGACGCACACGTTCCAGAGCGATCGCTACATGACCTGGACGAAGATCCCGCTGGACGTGACCACGCGCTACTTGCGTTTTACGCGCGTGAAACCGAGCTGTATCTTTTCCGAGATCGCGCTCTACGAATACACGCCGGAGGCCCACGCCGCCATGCTGCAGCGCAAGGCGGCCGAGACCAAGGCGGCGGCACAGCGGGAGATCGCGCTGAAGAAGGCGCACGAAGAGGCCCAAAACCGACCGCTGATCGACCTGGGCGAGCCCTTTGGACGGCTGCCGCTGGTCGATGAGATCGATTGCGGCTCGGCGGCGCCCGACCACCAGTTTCTGGAGGACCCGTCGGGCGTCAGCCGGGTGGAGACGATTCTCGGCCGAGCGTGTCGCGTGTTGAAGAAGACCCCCGACGAAGCGGCCCATTTCGCCTATCGCGTCGGGCGGATGAAGCTGCTGAAGCCGGGCGGCGCGTATCTGTTGACGGTCGAATACCCCGAGGACGCACCCCGCAGCATGATCATCCTCAACGCGGGCAACGAGACGGCATGGGGCTTCCACACCGGTATCACGTTCGGCGACGCCTTCCACCCGAAATACGTCAAGAACAACAACGAGTCACTGCGCGTGCCGCTGTCGGGCAAGTACGAAACCTGGAAGATGCTCTTCCACCTGCACGACCGCTTTCCGGACGTGAAGTTCATCCGCGGCGCGGGATTGCGGGCCCTGGTGCCCGAGGACGGCTTTTCGGTCGTGGTTTGCCAGTTTTCGGCGTCGAATATTCCGGCTTCCCGGGGAGCGGCGGTCGCCCGGATTCGGCTGTTCGAGGTGCCCGATCCCGAGACGTTCCAGGCCCGCTACAACCCGCCGCCGGAAGGGCTGCCGCGGCGCCACGTCTTCTGGCGAGAGGAAATGGCCGACGGCGTGATCGCCAGCGCGAAACAGAACGAGCGCGGCGTGCGGCAGATGCTCGACTGGTACCGCTACAAGGCCGCCACCATGCGGTTCCTGGGCATCAACACCTATACCAAGGACCTGCTGGAATTCGGCGCCTGCCAAGGCTGGGATTCGTCGGCCGGGGGCGGCAACGATTGGGTGTATTACAACTACGACCATAAAGACCTCTGGAGCCAGATCGTCGAGTTGATGGGCCGACAGGGATTCGACGTCTTGCCCTACTACGAATACTCCGGCAGCAAGGGCGGCAACGGGCTGGGCAACCAGCGGCGGGCCAGGCCGCTGACCCGCGACGACGCCTACACGCACATCCAATGGATCGAGACTTCCAACGCCGATATTACGGACCCCGACACGTACGCCGATTTCAAGAAGATGCTCGACCTGACCATCGTGCGTCACAAGGATAAGGCCCACTTCCTGGGCGCATGGCTGCGGCCCCGTTCGCAAATCCCGATCGGCTTCGGCGACGCCACCCGGGCACGGTTTGCGACGGAGGCCCACCAGGGCCGGGCCGTCAGCCGCCGACAATTGATCGACGACAAGGCGCTACTGGATCGCTACTACGACTGGTGGTACGGCAAGCGGCGCGAGTTCCTGGCGGCGATGCGCGATCACCTGCGCACCTCGGGCGTGGATCCCAAGGCGGTGGTGCTCTACACAGCGAGTGCCTCCGAGCCGGGTGTCTCTTTTCCCACCTGGGACAAGCAGTTCGTCACCGACGACGTGGAGGCCTGGAACCGAATGCTGCAACGTCCCGAGGTCTCGCAGGGCCAAGAGATCCGCCCGCTGCACATCGACGAGGTCATCCGCAACGACATGTACCTGCAGGCCCTGCTGCACGCGCCGCTGAACTGGGGCGGTTGGGAAGTGCACCATGCCAGCCCGCCAGCCGACCCCGATCGCTATCGCGAGACGGACGGCATCCTGATGACCCACGGATTTGGGCGGGCCTATACCGTGGGCTCGCCGAAGACGTTCGACCGGTTTCGCGGGCCGGCCGGGCTAGCCGTCGTGCGGCACTACGCGCTGAACGAGAACATGACGTACGACAAGAACGACCACGAGAAGCTCGGCTATTTCGTGGCGGATATCGAACGGGCCGGGCCCTATTGCATGCTGGCCGAGGCCCGGGCGATGGCCTACGGTGATCCCAACTACATCGGCTACCTGGTCGGGCTGAACTTCAACCGCGGGTTTCCCGAATACGTGCGGGCATTCAACACGGCTTTCCTCTCGCT
This sequence comes from Pirellulales bacterium, assembly GCA_016935315.1. Lineage (GTDB taxonomy): Bacteria > Planctomycetota > Planctomycetia > Pirellulales > Thermoguttaceae > JAFGRD01. The sequence goes on along the minus strand of JAFGRD010000026.1, from coordinate 74,629 downwards.
GCCGGCGCTGCCCAGCGAAGTAATCGCCGACGCCGCCTCCGACCCCGAGGTCGTCGTGCGCAGCATCGCGACGCCGCAACATGGAACGTACCTGGCCGTGGTGAACGTGGGCCTGACCGGCAAGGAAGACGTGACGGTCGAGTTGCCGGCTGGCCAGCGCGTGACCGACGCCGTGACGGGCGAGGCCCTTTCGGTGCGCGACGGCCGCACGACGCTCTCGATGTACGCGTGCCAGTTGCGGGCCCTGCGCGTCGAATAGGCGGCAGAGAGAAAGACACCTCTACTGCGACTCGACCCACCCTACGACTCAACGGCCTCGATGTGCTCCTGATTGTCGGAGCGGCATAAGGGCTGCACCCGGGGTGCGCACCACGCGACGTGAGCCGCCACCGCACGCAGCGAGGGCTTTCGCGACTCTCCTTCGTTGGGGATATCATACGGAGGCATGGTGACCACGTACGGTGGGGAACGTGCGGTCGTATGTGGGTGCCATGAACGAGTATGTAGTGACCGCCGGAAGGGGCATTCGGGATGGCCCATCGTCGGCCGTCGGGGCCCCCATGCGCCCATTTCGCCCACGGACCTGATGGCGTAGAATATGGGGGTGTGGCCTGCCGGGTCCGCCGGGCGGGTCGGTGATCGCCGGATGTCCGCCCGGCGCGTACGGAACACTTTGGACCCCAGTCGCTCGCGGCCGATGTACCTGCTGGAAAACCCCGTACTGCAACGCGAGCTTTTGGTCAATTTGCGGATGACTCGGGCGTTCGTGCTGCTGTTTGCCTACATTGCCCTGTTGGGGATCGTGGTGGCCGCGGCGTGGCCGAGCCAGCAGCGGCTCGATCTGACCCGGGGCGAACAGGTGCAGCAGGCCAGCCAGGCCGAGCAGGGCGGCGAGGCCAAGAAGCTGGTCAACTTCTTCTTCCTGGGCCAGTATGTGCTGATGTCGCTGATGGCGCCGAGCTTTGCCGGCGGGGCCATCACCGGCGAGAAGGAGCGGCGGACCTACGAGATGCTGCTGGCCAGCCCCATGCGGCCCGGGGCCATCGTGATGGGCAAGCTGCTGGCCGCGCTGTGCCACCTGGCCGTGCTGGTCTTCGCCTCGCTGCCGATCGTGATGCTCTGTCTGCCGCTGGGGGGCGTGTCGCTGTGGGAGGTGTTGGCCACGTACACGGGCATGGCCGCCTCGGTGATCACGTTCGGCATGATCTGCATCAGCTGCAGCAGCTACTTCAGCCGTACGCTGGCCGCGTTGGTGGTCTCCTACCTGGTGATCCTGCCGATGGCCCTGTTCGGCGTGCTGTTCTACACGGCCTTCGAGGAGATGGCCAGGACGCGGCTGTGGATGCTGGCGGTGGTGTTTCCGGCGGCCTGCACGGTGGTCTGCGGCATGCTCTTTGCGGCAACCACCCGGCGGCTGCTGCACCCGCCCGACGTCGGCAGCGAGGCGCAGGACGTGGTCGATCCGGAGCAGGAGCAAAAGACGGCTGTGGGGATGGTGATCCGCAGCGACCAGTTCCCCGACAAGCTGTTTGCCCCGCCGAAGCGGACCGACCTGATGGCCGACAACGCGAACCCGGTGTTCGACAAGGAGATGCGCAGCGAGCTGTTCGGTCAGGGCACGCTGATGCTGCGGCTGGTGATCCAGTTGAGCATGTTTTTGGCGTTGCCGCTGATGGCCGTCTGTCTGTACATGTGGCCGCAGTTGGCCGCGTGGTACACCGGCTACGTGCTGCTATTCAACATGCTGGTCGGTCCGGTCTTTTCGGCGGGGGCCATCACCAACGAGCGCGAGCGCCAAACACTCGAACTGCTGTTGACCACGGCCGTCTCGCCGTGGCAGATCCTTTGGGGCAAGCTGGTTTCCAGCCTGCGGGTTTCCTGCGTGCTGACCAGTTTCCTGGTCTGGCCGCTGCTGCTGGCGTGGCTGTTGCCGCCGTGGACGTACTGGTACGACACGCCCTCGATGATCGGCTACGTGACCGTGATTGCACTGACCAGCCTGACCACGACCGTGCTGGCGATGTTCTGCTCGGTCTTCTTTCGCAAGACGACGGTGAGCATGATGACTTCGTACCTGGTGATCATTGTGCTGTTCGCGGTGCCGATCGCGGTGCAGGTATTCGGCGGGCTGTTGCAGCTCGACGCGGTGGCCATGGCCTGGATCAGCAACTTCACGTTCACCAGCCCGTTTTCGGCGGCCGACGCGCTGCCGCTGACGCTGGGACAACTCAACGACACCCCGGCCAATCCGGCCAACTGGCCGGTGTTCTTCGCGTTTTTGGCGTTTTACGCGATGATCAACACCACGCTGCTGTGGGCCATGCTGTGGCTGTTCAACGTCCGCTGGCGGGTGTTGACGTAGGAATCATGCCTGGACCGTCCGGTCGCGTCCCTGACGCTTCGCCTCGCGCATGGCCGCGTCGGCGGCGGCGAACAGCACGTCGGCATAGGGCGGCGACTCGTCGTTGGCCACGGCCGGGACTAGGCAGAAGCCCGCGCTGGCCGTGGCCGGCTGGGTCGCAGTGTGGGCGAGGTGGGAAGGCAGCGACTCGCGTACGCGATCGATCACCACGTGCGCGGTTCGATGGTCGGGCACCCACAACAGCAGGCCGAATTCGTCACCGCCGAGCCGGGCCACGAAATCGGTCTGACGCAGCCCGCGGCTAAGGGCCCGGCCGGCCGAGCGCAGCACGGCGTCGCCGACGCTGTGTCCCAGTTGGTCGTTGATTTGCTTGAAATGGTCCAGATCGAAAACGGCCAGACACAGCCGCCGGGCTGCCGGCCCGCACGACTTGGCCACGGCGGCCAGGTGCCGCAACACCGCCTGGTCCCATGCCCGACGGTTGGGCAACCCGGTCAGGGGGTCGGTCAGAGCCGCTTCAGTCAATTGGTGGCGGAGTGCGGCTTCGTTCTGCTCGCGGCGGCGAAGCTGGACCACCTCGGCCAGGAGCCGGCAGGCGACTCGAAGCTCGCGGGCCGTGACGTCGTCGGGCAACCGCACGTCGGGGGGGGGGGCGGAGTCTTCCGCCGGGCCGATCCGGATCAGACCCACGGCAGCGGGCGGTGCGCCGTTCGGCTTCCCGTCGTTGGGTTCGAAGGGCCGGCCGTCGCTGACGACCACGTCAGGCAGCCGATCGGAGGGCATGCTCGCCGGATCGGTCCAGATTTCGGCGTCTGCCGGGCCGAGCATCCCGGCCCACTGCGTCGCCAAGGCGGGCTGTCGGGAGAGAACGAGGAGCTTGACGTCTGCTAATTCACACATGACCGAACATTATAGCACACGGGGCAGCTTGCAGCATTCCCCATGCCTGCTAGAATCATCCGGGGCAGAAATTCGCGGCACGCTGGACGAGGGCGAGAAGGCACGATGGCGACCGAAACCGTTGACTTGGGCACGGTTCCAGATTCCTGGACGCGGCGGCACCTGCTGGGGCTTGAGGAACTCTCGGCCGCGGAGATCACGCTGATCCTCGACAAGGCGATGGTTTTCAAGCGGGCGATCGTCCAGGGGCAGCGGAAGATCCCGCTGCTGACCGGCAAAACTTGCGTAAACCTGTTCTTCGAGAATTCGACGCGAACGCGAACCAGCTTCTCGCTGGCGGCCCGCCGCTTGGGGGCCGACACGGTCGATTTCTCCTCTTCCACCAGCAGCCTCTCGAAGGGCGAGACCTTTATCGATACGGCCAAGAACCTCGAGGCGATGGGGGTCGACGTGGTGATCGTCCGCCACCGCACACCCGGCTCGCCGCGGCTGCTGGCCGAGAACCTCCAGTGTTCGGTCATCAACGCGGGCGACGGGCCGCATGAGCATCCCACGCAGGGTCTGCTCGACATCATGACGGTCCGCGAGCGCCGCGGCAGCCTGGAAGGATTGACGGTGGCGCTGGTCGGCGACATTGCCCACAGCCGCACGGCCCGCTCGAACATCTGGGGGCTGAAGAAGCTTGGGGCGCACGTGATCGTGTGCGGTCCTTCCACGTTGGTTTCGCCGCGATGGGCCGAGATCGGCGTGGAGTATTCGTACAGTCTCGACGATATCCTCCCGCGGGTCGACGTGCTGAATCTGTTGCGGATCCAGTTCGAGCGGCAATACACCCGCCCGTTTCCCTCGGTTCGCGAATACGCCCATCTGTACGCCATGGACCACCACCGGCTGGCCCGGGCCAAGTCCGACATCTTGATCCTGGCCCCCGGGCCGATCAATCGCGGCGTGGAAGTCACTCCCGACGTGGCCGACGGCCCGCAGTCGGCGATTCTCGAGCAGGTGACCAACGGGGTCTGCGTGCGAATGGCCGTGCTGTGGCTGGTTGCGGGCGACGGACCAAGGGTGGATATATAGCACTTCAGCCACATGGTGGCCGAGGTAGCTTGTAGCTGAATCCGCCAGGATTCAGATTGTTGCGGTAAGTTGTAGCTGGATTCGCCAGGATTCAGATTGTTGCGGTACTGGAATGTCCCCGATCCGCGGTCTCGCGACTTCGGCTACCATGTGGCTGAAGCGTTGCGAACCGATGGAGGCCTCTCACCCCCGGCCCCTCTGTCCGCAAGCGGGGCGAGGGGAGGGACCTGCAAGACAGCCCATTTTCTGACGAGTCGTTAACCTCAATTGCCTCGCCCCGAAGCCATGTCCTCGATCTTGATCCAAAACGGTCGTGTGATCGATCCTTCTCAGCAGATCGATCGCGTCACCCACCTGTTGATTCGCGATGATCGCATCGCCGGCTGCGACGTCGAGCCCGACGGCGAAGAAACGGTGATCGACGCTTCGGGCAAGATCGTGGCCCCGGGACTGATCGACATGCACGTCCACCTTCGCGAGCCGGGCGGCGAAGAGGACGAAACGATCGCCAGCGGCACGGCCGCCGCGCTGGCCGGCGGCTTCACCTCGGTGGCTTGCATGCCCAACACGGATCCGCCCATCGACAGCCAGGGCACGGTCGAGTTCATCCGCGGCCAGGCCGCCCGGGCCGACCACTGCAACGTGTTCGTCGTCGCGTGTGTGAGCAAGAACCGCGAGGGGAAGGAGCTGGCCGAGATCGGCCAATTGGTCGAGGCCGGCGCGGTGGCGTTCACCGACGACGGCGACCCGATCTACGACCCCGAGCTGATGCGCCGGGCGTTCGAATACTGCCTGATGTTCGACAAGCCGGTGTTGAACCATTCGGAGATTCGCGAGCTGACCGGACACGGCGTGATGCACGAGGGCCTCACGTCGCTGATCTTGGGGCTGCCCGGCATGCCCACCGCGGCCGAAGACGTGATGGCCAGCCGCGATATCGCTTTGGCCGAAGCGACCGGCGGGCGCTATCACCTGATGCACGTTTCGACCGGCGGCGCCGTCGATACGGTGCGGCGAGCCAAGCGGCGGGGAATCCGCGTGACCACCGAAATCTGTCCCCACCACTTCACGCTGACTGACGAGAACCTCCGCTCGTTCGACGCCAACTTCAAGATGAACCCGCCGCTGCGCGGGGCGGGGCACGTCAAGGGTTGCATCGACGGGCTGGTCGACGGCACGATCGACGCGATTGTCAGCGACCACGCCCCGCACGCGAAAGAAAAGAAGATGCAGGAGCTCGACCAGGCCCCGTTCGGCATCGTCGGCCTGGAGACCTCGCTGGGCCTGGTGATCACCCGGCTGATCGAGCCGGGCCACCTCGACTGGTCCACCGCGTTGGCCAAGATGACCTGCAACCCGGCGCACATCCTGCATATCCCCAAGGGCACTCTGCAAGTCGGCGCCGACGCCGACGTGACGATCATCGATCCGAAGGTCCGGTGGACGGTCGATCCGACCGAGTTCCGCTCGAAGAGCACCAACACGCCCTTCGCCGGCTGGGAGCTGACCGGCCGGGCCGAGGTCGTGATCGTCGGCGGCCGGGTCAAGTTCGACCGGCGGTAAGGACTCGCAAAAGGACAAGCTGGACGTACGCCGCCTTTCCACCGACAAGAATGTCCGACGTATCCTCTTGCGAATCGCAGGGTTATCGGGGCGGCAGACGCCACGCGAGCGGGGCAACACCATTCACACAGGGAGAAACCCCACGATGCCAGACGAGAACCCCTTCCAGTCGCCTTTCGCCACGTCGGCCTCCGATCCCGTCGTCGCGACCGAGGTACTGCAGCTTGCTACCCGGCTGCAACGGCTGTTGAACCTGATGGTGGACGTGTTCTGTTACATCGGATTCTCGTGTTTCCTGACCGCCACCGTGGCGATCCTCGGCGGCGAGGCAGCCATCAGGGCCTTGCAGGAGCTGCCGAACCTGATCTATGTCATACTCCTCTATTTCGCGTACTACGTTCCTCAAGAGACCCTCACGGGCAGGACGTTGGCCAAGTTCCTCACGCGGACGAAGGTCGTGACGACCGACGGCAAGCCCGCGATCTTCCCACGAATCGTCGGGCGAACGCTCTGCCGCATGATCCCGTTTGAATTTGTTTCCTACCTCGTGGGCGGGCGTTGGCCCGTGGGCTTGCACGACAAGTTCTCCGGCACGTGCGTAGTCAGCACGCGGTAGGTACCCATGCCCCTGCTCATCGATGGCTACAACCTGCTCAACGCGGTCGGCATCATCGACCGGGGCCTGGGACCGGGCAGCCTGCAACGCTCGCGTCTGGCGCTGCTGAACTTCCTGGTCGAGTCGCTTCCGCCGGACGAACTGCCGCAAACGACCGTCGTGTTCGACGCCCACGATCCCCCGCCGGGCCTGCCGCGGAAGGTGAATCATCGCGGGCTGGCCGTCCGGTTCGCCTCGCAACACCAGGACGCCGACGCGCTGATCGAGCAGTTGATCCGCGCGCACTCGTCGCCGCGGCGCCTGACCGTCGTTTCCAGCGATCATCGGCTGCAACGGGCCGCCCGACGCCGCCGGGCAACCGCGGTCGACAGCGACGTCTGGTATGCCGAGATCGTGCGTGCCCGCCGCGAGCGACTCCAATCGCAGCCCCCCGCGCCTGCCCGGCCACCGGTGCCGCTGCTGGAGGAAGACGTCAACTACTGGATCCGCCAGTTCGGGGGTGAGTCGGTGCTGGCGAAGTTTCTCCAGCAGGAACTGGCCGAGCTGGCCGGGCAATCGTCCGCTGGTGAAGGGTCGTCGTCCGCGGAGCCGTCAGGCACAGAGCCGACCGACCGGCAAGCGGCCGACGAGAAGCCCTTGCCCGACGACGTCCTCAATCCCTTTCCGCCAGGCTACGGCGAGGATCTGCTCGAAGGAGAGGACTGGTAGCGATGACTTGGTAAGAGCCGCTCCGGCCGCGGCTCTCTATACGGTCCCGCCGCACGTCGTGAAGAAGGCGCGATTTCCGCCTTGACCCGGCCAATATGCCCCGTTAGACTGCCCGACCGGGGCCGGTGTCGAGACGGTCTCTTTGCCGTCGGAGTCGCAGGGCAGCAGACAATTCGCACGGAGGCACACCGCCGATGATCAACCGTCTGTTCAACGTATTTCAGAAACTGGGCATCCACGTAACGCCCGTTCACTTCTATCAGCCGATTCCCGATACCCGCGAGCTGCGCGAGGAGCTCTGGCAGTCTCCCTCGAAACTGGTCGGCGTCGATCTGAACGAGTCGGGGCAGTTGGCGTTGCTGGCGGAGGTCTCGGCCGCCTATGGAAGCGAGTACGGAACGTTTCCCGATGCCGCCACCTCGTGTCCCTACGAATTCTACCACGACCAGTTCAACCTGCCCCCGGTCGACGCCGAAGTGCTCTACTGCATGGTTCGGAAATTCAAGCCGCGGAGGATGATCGAGATTGGATCGGGGCTATCGACGTTCGTGGCTGCCGCCGCGATTCGGAAGAACCAAGAGCTGCTCGGGCACGAGTGCCACTTGACGGCCATCGAGCCGTATCCCAGCCCCATCCTGCAACAGGGGTTTCCGGGCCTCGCGGAACTGCTGCCGGCGCGCGTGGAAAACGTGCCGATGGAACGGTTCGAGGCACTCCAGGAGAATGATATTCTCTTCATCGATTCCAGCCATGTGGTGCGGATTGGGGGCGACGTGTTGCACGAGTATCTGGAGATCATCCCCCGGCTGCGACCGGGCGTGGTGATCCACGCGCACGACATCTTCCTGCCGGCCCATTATCCGAGACAATGGATCATGGAGAATCACTGGTTCTGGACCGAGCAGTACCTGCTCCAGGCGTTCCTCGCCTGCAACCGCGATTTCGAGGTGCTTTGGGCCGGCAGCCATATGCACATGATGCATGGCGAAAAGCTCACGGACGCTTTCCCGGCCTACCGTCGCAACAAGAAATGGCCCGGCAGCTTCTGGATGCGCCGCCTGCCGCAGTCGGCTCAGCCGTAAGTGTCAAGAGGCACGACCGACATCGATCGATGCGTCTGCCCGGCGGAGCGACGCGCGGCTACGGCGCCTCGGTCGCCAAGGCGGCGTCCACGGCTACGCCGGGCTGCTGCCGCCTCGCCGACGGGCGGGCGGCGACAAGCTGCTCGAATTCGTAGAGCCAAGCGGTGCGACTGGACCGCCAGTCGCCGCTCGAAGGAGCCTCGCGCCCGGTCAGCTTGTCGCAAGCGGTAGCCGCCTTGTCATCAGCGGTGCCCGCCTTGGCCGCGGCCTCCGGCACGCTAATCAGGCGCAAGGCCGTAAGGAAATGCGTCTGGTTGTTCCGCGCCAGCAGCATGTCGGTGGCGTTGACCCGGGCGTCGCGGTTGAAGTCGTAGAGGAAATCGACCGGCGCGGGGTTGAGGAAGTTGCGGGGGTTGTTCCGCGCCAAGAGCATGTCGGAGGCGTTGACCTTGGCATCCAGGGCGGCGTTGCCCGCCTCGCCGACTGCGTTGCCGAAGTAGAAGACGTCGGGCTCGGCCAGCCCGGTGTCGGCGGTGGCCAGGACGGTGATCTGTAGCCACTGTTTCGCGACGGCGTAGCTGTCCCAGACAATCGTCACGCGATCGGAGCCGCCGACACCGGCGTCGGGCCGCGCGGTGATCGCGATCGGGGCCGGGGCAGCGGCCCAAGCGGCCGGGCTGTTGTCGTTGCCGACGCGGAACTCGAAATCGTCGGCCCCCGGGACCACGCCGTCGCCCAAGCCGCTGAGGTCGACCATCACCCCGTTGATGCCCCGGTAGTAGCTGGTGTAGTTGGCCAGTGTGGCCGTCTGGCCGGGCAGCAGGGCCTGTTTGTCGACGGCGATGGCGTCGTCGTCCCGCGCATCCAGCGCCGCGCTGTTGCCGTCGAAGGCCGACTGGTTGTAGAAGACGTGGCGACCGACGACCATTGCCTGTCGGGCCAGCGACGCCAGGCCGGGGCTCGGCGGCGCGGCCGTCCAAGCGGCCTGGTCGTGGCCCCAGGCGTCGGCGGCGGTGCGATGCAACGACAGCCCGTTGCCGTCGGGCTGCGGCGGCCAAGGCGAGTCGTCGTCGTATTTCACTTCGTCTTCCAACAGCCGCGGAATGAAGTCTGGCTCGTCCGCCGGCGACAGATCGGGATCCTGCAACTGCACGCTCTCGCCGCCGTTGTCCAGCACGTCGCGGTAACCCCCGACAACCTGCACCGTCTCGTCGATGCCGTAATGATCGAGGAAGGCCGAAAGCTTCAACGGGTCGGTGAGCGCGAACGGCACGACCACCAGGGCCTTGCCGGGTTGAAGCTCCGTGCCGGCGGGAAACTCGAAGTCCACTCCCTTGCGCAGCCGCCAGCCGGTCAGATCGATCGTCGCCGGCGTGGGGTTGCAGATCTCGACGTACTCCAGGTCGTCGGCGCCCTCGAACTCGCCCGGGTTGTACATCACCTCGCTGATCACGACCGGCCCGACGCGCGGGCCGCTGTTGGCCCTGTTGGGCGGATCGAAGGTCGGCTGGCTCATCGGGTAGAGCACACCCGCGGCGTCGGGCCAGCGGCCGAACGTCTCGCCGTTGGCGGCCGGGCCGAATTCCACGTGGTCGGCGAATCGCGTGAGGTTGCCGGCGGCGTCGGCCTCCATCAGCCACACGTCGTCGCCATGGGCGCCGTCCAACGCGAAATCGCCGGGCCCCGGATTCAGCGGCGTGGGATTGAAGTCGTCTTCGTCGAAGACCACGTAGCCGTAGGCCGGAACGCTCGTACCGTCGGGGATGCGGAACTTTCTGTAGTCGTCGCGACCATTGTCTTCGCCCCACCCCCACGAGTCGCTCAGATACCAACCGCCGATGTCGATCGCCGCGGCCGTGGTGTTGTGCAGCTCGATCGTATCGACCGAGGGCCAGTCGGTATGGGTGAGCACCTCATTGACGACCACGTCGCCGAGCGGGCCCGTGCCCGCGGTGCCGGGCGTACCGCCGTACTCGCTGCTGGAACGCCAGTTGTTGCCGTCCTCGAGGAAGGCGGAGTGCTGCGGGTCGCTTAGGGGCACGGCCGCCGGGTCGATCAGCTCCAGCGTGGCGCCGCGGCCGTCGGCCCGGCCGGGCCACACCCCGGCGTCGTTGTACTCGAACTGGAGGATCGGCTGGCCGAAGCGGTCGACCATCGCGATCCGTTCCCCCTCGTTGCGGAGCTGGCCGTCGTAGCGGCCGACCACGGCAGCTCCGGCGCCGTATCGGGCGGCAAAGGCTCCCGGGTCGCTGACGATCACCACGCGCTGTCCGGCGGCCAGCTTCAGCGACGTCGCGGAGCCGGTCACGGTGACGTTGTCGAACAGCGCCTCGACGAACTCATCCGCCGATGTGGAGCGGTTGTTGTATGCCCCGAAGGTGATCGTGTGCTCGCCGGCCGAGAGCGGAACGCTGAATCCGGCCGAGCGCCAACCCGAATCGTCGTCTCCACCGCCGTTGCCGTCGCCGATTCCGTGCATCAGGCTGTCGTTGGTGTCGCCGCCATAACGGACGCCGTCGATCTCGAGAATCACCTCGCCAAACTCGCTGCTCTCTAGCCCGGAACCCAGGATCATGCGGAATCGCAGCGAGACGTCGACCGTGGCGGGTCCGACCAGGCTGAACGTCCCCGACCAAGCGCCGGAGCAAGGGGCGTAGTTGGAGTCGGGGCCCAGCAGCACGCGCAGACCGCCCCCGTCAACGCCGCCGGAGGCCTCGTAGCTGCCGGCGGCCATCTCCGGGGCGGCCGTGCCCTCGAAGGCATCGTCGGCGTAGGAGAAGCCGCCGGGGCCGGTGTCGAAGGTGGCATCGAGCAGAGCCAAGGCCCTGGGCGAGAGGGTTAGGTCAATGCCGTCGGTCAGTTGCACGCCCGAGAGGTCGATCGTATCGGGGCCGATGTTGCCCAGCTCGATGAACTCGAACTGGTTGCCATCGATGAAGCCGTCGGCCGTCTCGTCCCCGGTCGGCGGATAGGGGTTGTAGTTCAGTTCGGTAATGGCCAGGTTGCCGGCCGCTGCCATCTGGCCCACGAGGAACTCCGCCTCATTGAGCGCCGACCACTGGCCGCCGCTAAGCGCCCGGGCTTTCACCCGGGCGGAGTCGGCCAGCAGCAGCGGCGTGCCGTCGAAGACCCGGGTCCCGGGGGAGACGTTGCCGCCGGGCAGCCGGGGATCGCTGCCGTCGAGCGTGTAGTAGACGACTCCGCCGGCGGCCGGCATGGTCAGCGGGTCGGTCGACGCGATCAGCCCGCCGTGCTGGTAAACGCCGTCGACGTAAAAGACCGGCGCGTTGACGTTCGGATAGAGCCCGTCGGAGCGCAGCCGGTTGATGATGTTCGTCGTGCGGCTGGGGAAGTAGTAGTTGATCAGATGGTTGCGTTCGGCGACCCAATGGCCGTCGCGGGTGTAGAGTTCGTAGGGGCCGTTTTGCCAGGAGTGGACGTCGCGACGGTAATCGCCCCAGCGGGCCGACTCGCCGATAACCGCCAGGTCGATCTCGTTGGCGCGCTCCATCCAGCGCTCGATGTTCTCGCTCGGGGTCAACGCGCCATCGTTGAAGAGGTGCCTGTGCAACCGGTCGGCGAAGCGGACGCGGAATTCGAGAATGTCGTCCAGGTAGGAGAACAAGCCGGGCGGGTCGGCCGAAGGCACCGGCAGGGAAGTGTTGCCGACGTTTTCCAGGATATGCTCGGAGTCCCAGGCGTAGAACTTCCAGGGCAGGTCGTCGGGGCCGCCGCCGGCGGCGCGCCAGTTTTCGGTGTCCTTCAAGTCGGTGTTTCCGCCAAACCGGTGGAAAATGGTCCAGTCGATGTAGTTGTCCACATCGAGCACCTCCTGGATGGCGCTCCAGTTGCGACTGGCGACGACCGACCGCATGCGGTTGTACGAGGTCAGGTTGCCGTCGATGGGCGACGTCCCGTTGAGGGCATCGATCGCGTCGTCGTCGCCGCCGTTGTAGGCGGCGTAGTGCGAGGCCTCGGGCCGCTCGTGGACGTTGTAGAGGCCCCAGTAGAGGCCGTTGATGTACAATTGCACGTAACAGCCGCGTCCGGCGTCGTCCTGGCCCATGGCGATCAGCGAATCGCGGGCCCACTGGTCGCGGATGTACTGGGACCGGGCTCGCTGCTCGCCCGCCCAATGGATCCACGAGTTGTTGAACATGGCGCGAAGCTGCAGCGAGTTGAACTCCTCGACCGGCGAGCCTTCGAAGAGGGGATAGTCCAGCCGGCCCGCGCCATACTCGTTTCGGAACCGCAGGCTCAGCGAGTGCTTTGGCGATTTGTCGGGCACGCGGCTGGCGCCGCCCTGGAGCTTCAATCCGCAATCGATCTGAAAACCGCCGCCCGGATCGTCCGGAGCGAGCAGCTCGGCCGAAGTGGCCACCTCGAGCAACTCGTTCTGCGTGTTCGAGTAGATGCCGGCGGGGCCGAAGATGTCTTCGACCGGCAGCACCAGCGAGAGCGTGGGGATCGACGTGAGCCCTTGCAGGAATCGATCGTGGTAGACCGGGCTGGCGGCGATTTCCGGATCGACGTCGTAATCGACGGCCGGGGCGGCGCCCCAGGACGTTGGGTAGCCGGCCGGCCGGCGCTGGCTGGCCACCTGGTCGATGAACAGGTAGGTCTGCGTGTCGACGTTGGTGGGTCGGTATCCCGGCTTGAACGCGGCGGCCCGCAAGGTCGTGGTCGTGCCGACGGAGATCCGCCCCGTGTACAGAGCGCCGTTGGCCTCGGTCGGCAGGCTGCCGTCGATCGTGTAGTAGATCGTTGCCTCGGGCGTGGCGGTGGTGATTTCCACCTCGAATGGGGCGTCGAAGAAGCCGCGGTCGACGCTGAAGCTGGTGTCGCTGATCACGCCCTGGTAGCCGACGCCGTTGGGGCCGCCCGGCGAGGGAGGATCGAAGTATTGGGCGCTGGTCGCCACCACACGGGGTAGGATCAGGAAGTTGCCGTCGGCGGCGCCGACGTTCAGCCCGTGGATCGCCAGCACGTTGGTGCCCGTTACCAACGCATCGAGAAAATCGCTGACGTCGATCTCTTCGTAATCGAGCGACTCGCCGACGCTGCGGGCCGCAGTGGCGGCGGCGTTGTAGGCCAAGGCGCCAGGCGCGTTGCGGCTGGCCACGACCTGGCCGTTGAGGTAGGCCACGAAGCCGTCGTTGTATTTCATCCGTAGCGTCATCGAGTTGAAGCCGCCGGGATTGTCGACCTCGAAGGGGATCCGCGCCCACAGCGAGGCGTTGGTGCCGTGCATGGCCTCGGCGACATCGATCTGCACGGCGCCGCCCAGCCCGGGTGCGCTGAGTTCGAAGCCGATGCCCGGGTCCGGGAGACCGGAAAACGGCGGCTGGAGCCCCGCGTTCTGTTGGCCCATGGAGAGGGTGGTGATCGAAGCCCAGTCGTCGGCGCTGTCGTGGTCGGAGTCGCCCTGGCGCTGCAGGGAGAAGCTGGGGTTGATCTGGATGTCGATGGCCGGTCCGCCCCAGGCCTCGGCCGCGGTGACGTCGAAGCCGTTGACGCTCACCGCCAGCGAGGCGACGTCGGCTTCGCTGTAGCCGAAGACCGCGAAATCGACGACGTTGCCGTGGTCGTCGACGATCATGGCCCAGCCGGGGCCAGCGGTCGACCAATAGATGTTTTCGCCCCATGGATGGTCGTCCGTGTCGGTCTGGTAGAGCACTTCGCCGGGGGCCATCGAGTTGGGCAACGCCCAAAGCGTGTCGTGTATGCTGTTGATGTCCGCCGGGACGCCGCTGCCGTTGTTTACGGCCACCACCCAGCCGGACGTGTCGATCGGTCCCCCGGAAAGGTTCTGGATCTCCACGAAATCGGGACTGGTCGTGCCCATCTCGGTGATCAGCACCTGGGGCGTGGCTGCAAATCGATCCCATGGGGAATCGTCGAAATCGACGGCCGTCCAGGCCCCCTCCAGCCCTGCATCGGCGCTGGTCGGGACGTGATAGGTCAATCCCGAAGCCTCCACAGTAAACGCCGCCGCTTCCTCCGACAGCCCATAGGAGACGTCGGGGTACTGTCGCGGATAGTCGGGCCAGGCGTGCGAAATCGTCTGGCCGTCGGGCTGCACCAGGGCCAGATACTCGCCGTCGCCGTCGAGCCGGAAGTTCGTGTGCAACTCGCTGCCGACGATGCGATCCTTGCCTGAAGCAAACACCACCCGATACTGATCCGCGCTGATCGAAACGGCCGGAAACTGCCACTTCGTCAGCAGGTTCGAGTCGTCGCTCAGGTACCAGCCGTCCAGGTTGACGGAGTTACCGGTCGGATTGTAGATCTCCAGCCAGTCGGAGAGGTCGCCGTCGGCATCGGACAGCGCGCCGGGATAATCGCCGTTGTTGACCGCCAGCAGCTCACTGATCACCAGCGGGCCGGCGTCGAGCACCAGCCGCGGTTCCAGGCGCTCCAGCGCCAGACGCATCGCCGCTGCACGCCTCGGCGAGGTCGCTGCTTCCCGACATCCAGAGCGCGCGCCGCACGACGCCGAAATCAGTGAAGTAAAGCTGCGTAGCACGACGACCTCCGTTGAATCTCCGCTTCACCGCCTGATCACAAGACTCCACGCCACGGCGACGCAGCGGACGCTCGAGGCTGTTGCCGCAGTGGCCTGTTCCGGTTGAGTATACGCAATGCAGATCGCCGCAAGGGCCGGCAAAGCCTGCAGGCCCATTATGACAAATCCCCCCCAGATGTGCAACTTTTTTGGAACAGTCCGGGATATCGCAGATTCCCACGGCAGCGGGGGTGTGCGGTCGGCCGACAAGCGGTGAATGAACGGGTAGGATGTGGGCAGTCTCGGACTTCGTCGCCACCCTCTCTGAAGTGGTCGGAGAACTGCGGCGTCTTGGAGCCGCCTCCCGAAGGGTGGCGGCGGAGTCGGTAGTTCTCGGAATCGTGCAAGCCCATTTATTGACGCCTGCACAGTCAATGCGCGAGGGCGACCAACGGGAGCCCGATTTCTCCGGCCTCCCGTTGGTCGGCCAGGATCATTCACAATGCAAACATCAATAGGACTCCAGCGGGGCCTCCGTGGCGACGAAGCTCCCGTAGCAGGCGGCCGCGATACGCAAGTCGTCATTGCGCGGCACGAACGCCGCTCGCAGGCGGGCGCGTAGAATCACGCCCTTTTCCAACCGTTCTGAAAACAGGCGGTGGCGCAGCAACACGCAACGACCTTTCCGGCCACCGCAGAGCACCTCGTCGTGCTGGAAATCGTCCGGATGGATCATTTCCGCGTAACTGATTTCGGCGCCGGTCGGCCGGAACAGCACGCACCCGATGCCATCGGACGGCTGGAGGATTGTCTCCGTGGTCGAGGGCACGATCGGCACGTATCCGGCGGCGTCGGTGTTCGTCAGCCGCAACACCTCGTTGGCGGCCAATCCACTCTGCACATGCATCTCGGGCCGGGAGTTGAGCAGCTCGGTTCGAACCGAGACCACCAACTCGACCGCCGCGATGAGGTCTGATGCCGTGTGGGGCAGGGCGCGCCACAAACTGTCGACGCGAACAGGGTGTTCTGCCGATTGCCTATAGGCTGCCACAAGCTCAGCGCCACGGGCGTAGTGCTCGATCAACGAGTCCGCATCACCGGCCCGCAGCGAAGGGATTTCCGCGGCCAGCAGACGAGCATCCTCCAGGTGGCGACCATCTACGCCAACGTCAACGATGCCTTCGGCCGGTCGAGTCAAATCAACGGCGGCGCCAAACCGATCGGACTGCAAACGAGCGACGTGTTTGTCCAACTGCCAAGCCAACGAGATCATGACATACACCGTCCTGTAGAAGGCGGCCCGCGACCGCAGGGCAAACGCTGAGGATCAACTGCTGAGCGACGATGCGTTGTCGAGTGGCCGCGCAGCACTGGCGACGAAAAAACCCCGCCGCTCGCAGCTAAGCGAAACGGCGGGGCCGGAACAGAGAAGAGGCCGTGGTACCCAGATACACCTAACGATAGAAAGTTCCCGTATAATACACCGAAAGGAGAACAGCGCGTCCCGAACGCAGCGTGGTAAAAGCCCTCCTCTGGCCAATGACTCCCCTCATCTCCTAATTCGATGATACCAACTTTTTTCCTCCTGTCCAGACTTCCACGACGAAAACGGGCCCCGATCGGCCATTTTTCGGAAATTCCCCTCTGGTGGGTGAGCCAGCTTGCCCATTTACACATTTCACTGGAGTTCCTATAATCGGCGAGAACTTCCAGCAGGGCGAGGACATCAATGAACGCAATACACGACTACAAAACGATTTGCGAAGAGGCGGTTAGAGCCGGGGGGGCTGCGGTGCTCGACTGGATCGGCCGAATCGAAGTCCAGAAGAAAGGGCCCGCCGATCTCGTTACCCAGGCCGATTTCGCCTCGCAAGAGGTGATCGCCGAGATCGTCTTCGACGCCTTTCCCGACCACGCTCTGTTGGGCGAAGAGGACAGCGACGCGCAAGCGGCCGCGCAACAAGCGGAATACCGATGGGTCGTCGATCCGCTGGATGGCACCACGAACTTCGTGCATCGGGTGCCACACTTCAGCGTGTCGTTGGCATTGGAACGCCGTGGCGAACTCCTGGTAGGCGCCGTGTACGATCCGACGCGCGACGAGTGTTTCACGGCCGTTGCCGGCGAAGGGGCCAGCCTCAATGGGCGCCCGATCTGCACCAGTGGCGTGTCGGACCTGCCCGAGGCCTTGGCCGCTGTAGGTTTTCCGCCCGGCTCGTCGCGGAACTCGCCCGACGCAATCGTGTTTCTCGAGGCCCTGAAAGCGTGCCAGGCGATCCGCCGGACGGGCTCGTCGGCGTTGAATCTCTGCTACCTGGCTGCGGGGCGTTTCGACGTGTACTGGTCATTCTCGACCAAGGTCTGGGACGTGGCGGCCGGCGTGCTGATGGTTCGCGAGGCCGGCGGCAAGGTCACCTCGCCGGACGGCGGACCGTTTATCCTCAACGACGCCCGTTTCCTGGCCGCCGCCAACGACACGCTGCACCGGCAGCTTCAAGAACTGGTGGCCCGAGCGTTGGCCTAGCACCTCTATTGATGTCTGCATTGTGAATGATCCAGGCCGACCAACGGGAGGCCGGACAAGTCGGGCTCCTGTTGGTCGTCCTCGCGCATTGAGTGTGCAAGCGTCAATAAGGACTCGCAAAAGGGCAAATTGGACATACATGAAAGTGCAAGGTCGCGCAGCGGCCCTGCGTGAGTGGCGCCGCTGCATCTGGTCAACAGCCTTTGCGAGGCAGCACGCCTATGTATCGTGGGGGGGTGCTTGGTGCCCTTGGCAAGAAATTGCCATCTCCGGCGCTTTATTCTCCCACAACGAGCGATTAGACTAAGAGGGAGTGCTTTTCTGGCTCACTCCCTTCCGAGCCGTGCCGGCAGTAAAATGGGGGCCCTTGCTGGATTCTAACGGCAAGCTGGCTGGAGGAAACGCTTTGCCTGACAGCGTGCGTTGTGCGATCGCGATGGTGGCTTGCCACCTGGTATTGTGGTGTTGTCCTGGCCACGCCCAAGACGCCGGCGCCGCCGGTGCGCCCGATGGCGCCAAGCAGCCTCCGGGGGCTGCATCGCCCGCGCCCCGGGCGGAAGTCGAGGAATCGCAGCCGACACTGTACTACCTGGAGGATGAGCACGGCAACCTGATCGCCGTACCCGGCTTCCGTTGGGAAGACTTCAAGAAGTACTACGACTTGAAGCACCAGTTCGAACAGCAGCAACAGCAGCCGCCGTACAGCCTGCAGCGGATCTCGGCCAGCGGGACCACCGGGGCCGAGCGGGCCGAATTGACGTTGGAGATGGGCGTGTTGGTCCGCCGCGAGGGTTGGGCTCGTGTTCCGTTGCACCTTGACCAGGCCGTGCTTCGCGAGCCAGCCGTGTATCAGGGCCCCGGCGAGGGGTTCGTCCACCTGACGGAGGGTGGCGACGGATACACCGGCTGGATCCGTGGCGAGGCCGGAAGCCAACATACGTTGACCTTGACGGTCCTGGTTCCGGTGATCAAGACGGGGGAGAAGACCGCGTTGCGGCTGCACCTTCCGCGGGCGGCCGCCTCGCAACTGAAGCTGAAGGTGCCGGTGGCCAACGCCGCGGGTGAGGTTTCGGAGGGGGCCACGCTGGAGCCTCCTGCCGCTGGCGACAACGAGACGGAGTTGACGGTTCTGGGCCCGGCCGGGGATTTCGAGCTGCGATGGTTCAAGTCGGACGGTGCCGCGGCTGCCACGGCGTCCGTGCTGACGGCCGAAGGGGCCGTGCTGATTCGAATCGATAAATCCACTGTCGAGAGCGAAACGACGCTGGTGGTCCGCAGCTCGGGGGCCCCTTTCGATCGCTTTCATGTGCGTCTGCCTCCGGGCACTGAGTTGGTGCCGGGAAACGGCGTCGATCCGGCGGTCTCGCTCGATCCCGGCGCGGCGACGAAGGGATTCGTCGAGGTTGTGCGGGCGAAAGCCGACACCGAGCCGATCACGGTGCGGCTGATGACCCGGCGACCTCACACCGTGTCCGAGCCGCAAGGATGGTTCGAGGTGGCCGGATTCGAGGTGGTCGAGGCGGTCCGGCAATCGGGACACGTGGCGCTGGTCGCGATGGACGAGACGCTGGTTCGATGGCGCGAGGGCCGCGGATTCGAGCAGGTCGAGACGGACCAGTTGCCCAACCCGCTTCGGCCCGAGAACCTCGTCGCCGGTTTCGAGTATTTTCACGTTGCCCAGCCCAGCTCGCTGACCGTGCGGCTAGTGCCCCGATTAACGCGCGTCAACGTCGAGCCGGTCTATAAGTTGCTGGTGGAGCCGGAGCAGGTGCGACTGGAGGCGGGATTGAAATACACGGTCCGCGGAGGAAAGGCATCGCAGATCGATGTGGGACTTCCCGAGCAGTGGCAACTCGACGCGGTGGGGCCGGAGAATCTGGCCGAGGTGGATGCGGTGGCCGTGATCGACTCCAACCTGCTTTCGATTCCCTTGTCGCAACCGTCGACCGGCCAGATCGAATTGTGGTTTCAGGCGCATTGGCCGATTCCCCCAAACACGAAATCGATCAGCCTTCCGCTGCCGCAACCGCTGGTCGATGCGCCGTGTCCCGCGACGGTGGTGGTGGTCCCGAACGACAATGTCGAGTTGATCCCCAGCCAGGAAGCGATGGAAGGGTTGACGCTTCAGCAAGTGGACCCTCAGTTGCAGTTGCCCCCAAGGCAACAGGCCCCGCGATGCTATCGGAGCGAGACGGGGAAGGCCTGTTTTGCGGCCGATTTCCTGCTCCGCGCCCAGAAGATCGCGGTCGAGGTCACCAGCCGGATCAGCATCGACGAGCAGACCGCCGGCGTGGAACAGGAGCTGGCCTATACGATCGCCCATCTCCCGACCGACCATTTCCTGGTCGATTTGCCACTGAGCCTGGCCGAGTCGAACCAGTTGACGTTTCAGCGTGCCGGACAAGCGCTGGCCCACACCAGGCCGTCCGACGACGGCAGCGCGACGGCCGCCGGAACGGTGCGTTTTCGCGTGGCGCTGCCCGAGGCCTGCATCGGCCCGTGTGTGCTGGTGGTCCGCTACCCGCTTTCTGTTCCAACACCGGGCACCAAGACGCCGACCCCGCTGTCTGTTCCGTTGATAATGCCCGGCGACGGCGAGCTGACGGGCAACACGGTCCAAGTCCATGCGGCGGCCGGTCTGGACGTATCGGCGCCGGCGGGGGCATGGACCGTTGCCCAGCCGCGGGCGCCGCGAGCCGGACCATCGCGCGGGTTGGAGCTGACCACCGGGCAGCGTACGGAGCGGGTGGAACTGGCGGTACGTTTGGCCGGCGGGGCGCAGGGCGAGGCGACGGTGGTCGAGCGGGCATGGGTGCAAACCTGGCTGACGCACTCCAGTCGGCAGGATCGGGCCGTCTTCCGCTTCAGCACCAACTCGACACAGTTGGAGCTGACGATCCCGGCCGGTACGGCCGCGGACCACCTGCAGATGCTGCTGGACGGTCAGCGGATTACGGAGCGTGCCGCCGGCCAGAACCGCTGGATCATCGCCCTCGCCGGCGATTCCAGCGTTCGCCAGCACGTGTTGGAGTTGGACTATTACTTCCCGGGGCGGCGTCCCGGGCCGGGACATCTTTCGATCGAACTGCCCCACCTGGGAGACGACGTTTGGGTCCGCCGGTTCTATTGGCAGCTCATCCTGCCCCAGAATGAACACGTGGTAGTCACGCCCGAAGGATTCATCAGCGAGTTCACCTGGGGCTGGGACGGGTATTTCTGGGGCCGCAAGCCGCTGCTGGGGCAATCGGACCTGGAGACCTGGGCGGGCGTATCGAATCGGAACGCAGCTGCCGACGGGATCATCCGCACGTCGCACCAAGGGGCCAACCACTATCTTTTCGGCGGCTTAGGCAGCCTTGCGCGATTGGAGTTGCGGACCGCCGGCCGGACCTGGATCGTGTTGTTTGCTTCCGGAGCCGCCCTGGTGGCGGGCTTCCTGTTGATCTACGTTCCTCTGACCCGCCATCCCGGAACGCTGTTTGCAGCCGCAGTCGGGCTGCTTTGCGCCGGGCTGCTCTACCCGGAACCGGCCCTGCTGGTCTCGCAGGCCGCCAGCCTGGGATTGGCGTTGGCCTTGCTGGCCGGCCTGTTGGAGCGGAGTGTGGCGCGGCGACGGCGGGAGACGGCCCTGTCGGGTGTCTCCGCCGCCGTGGTGCTGGAAAACGGTTCCACACAAGCTCAATTCCAAGTATCGCAGGTGCCGATGGTCGACCATTTGGCCTCGACTCGGACCGCGCCGTCCGTCGAGCCGCCGGAGATTCCGGATTCCACCAAATGAGCCTTCGCCTGTTGTCCGTTTCGTCGATTGCGTGGGTGCTGCTGGCCATGGTTTCGCAGCCGGCGGCACGATGCGCCGAGGCGGAGACCGCACCATCCCAGGAGCCGGCATCCGGCGTGCTGCGGTTTCACCGCGTATTCGTTCCGGCCGACCGGATCCAGGATTGGCCGCGCGGCTCCGGCAAGTACTTGCCCGTCGAGGCCGATGAGTTCGAACGCCTGCTGACCCTCGCCCGCGGTTCCACGCCCGACGTCCGTGCGTTGCGGGCGGCTCGAACGATCACGGCCGAATACCGGGCGCGTTTGGAGGGAGACCGGTTGACCGAAGGCCGAGCCACGTTGCAGGTTGTCCATTCGGGCGAAGCGGCTGCGCTGTTGCCTCTGGATCCGTGCGGTCTGGCGGTCGATCAGGCGACCTGGTTCGACGCCGAAGACACCGAGGACGGCTCGCCGGATGCGGTGCTGGGACTGGGAGCCGACGGCAAACTGAAGGTGCTGGTGTCGCGCTCGGGCCGGCTGCACTTCCGCTGGTCGCTGGGCGGAAGTCGCGAAATCGACGGCACGCTCAGCTTTCCCATCGCGCTTCCGGCGTGCCCTACCAGTCGCCTGATTCTCGAACTGCCGGAGGATCTCACGGTCGCCAGCGATCGCGGACTCGCACAGCAGGAGGGTCAAGCGGAGGGCGGAATCCAGCTTTGGCGCGTCGAGTTGGGCGGTCACTACCGTTTCCGGCTCCGCATCGCCCCGACCGAGTCCGCTGCCCGACGACCGCAATCGGCCTCGGTGCGGGAAACGGTGGTCTACGACTTCTCGCCACGCGGAGTCGACGTCACGAGCGAGTTGAGTATCGGATCGCCCGAAAGACCGTTGGCGCAAGTTGCCTTGACCCTGGAAGACGAATTGCAGTTGGTCGGCGCGGCGTACGGCGACCGGCCCGCGTCCTGGTCGCCCGCTCCGGACTCCGGCGGTCGCGGCCATCGGGTGATCGTCACGCTGCCGGAGCCGATTCAAGAGGCCGGTCGCGTCTTGCGGCTCCAGGCCTTGGCCCCGCTGAGAACCGACGGCCGCTGGCGGCTGCCGAAAATCGTGCCGGAAGACCTGTTCTGGCGGGAAGGGAACGTGACGCTGCTGGTTCCGGCGCCCCTGTTGTTGCAGGAGGCCCGGCCGGTGAAGTGCCGCCAGTCGGGCGCCGCTGCGCTTTCGGGGACGCGCGAGGGGGAATCCGTGGAATTCCGATGCTTTGCTGCCGACGCCACGGTAGAAGTCCTGCTGGCGCGCCGCGAGGCTACCGTCCGCCTGGCCAGCGGCACGGCGGTCCGGCTGGGCGATCGCGAGATGACCGCCGAGGTGCGGGCCGATTTTCGGGTGACCGACGGCAAGCGGTTCTCACTCCAGGCCGACGTCGCGCCGCGCTGGCTGATCGATTCGGTGGAGTCGGTGCCAGCGGAGGCCATGGACGATTGGCTCCTCGATCGACGAGGCGACAGGCAGCGGTTGACCGTTCGTCTGGCCAAGCCGCTTTCGCCGTCGCGGACGTTGCTGGTGATCCGGGCGCAGCGACTCCACACGCCTTGGAGCCGGGAGTCGGGCGTGAACTGCGAGGATCTGGTGCCGCTGCGCTTCGATGCGCCACAACAGAGCAAGCAGCTGCTCGCGGTGGACGCCGTCAGCCCGTTCCGGCTGCGACTTATCGACGGTGATCAGCTTCCTCGCATCGCCCCACAGAGCCTCGACGCCGCCGAGCGGGACCTGTTCGCTCAGTTGCCCGGCGAGTTGCTGACGCTCAACGACGCCAGCGCCGCCGGCTTGCGGGTCTCGCTGGAAAGCCAGAAGCCGACTTACGGTGGCGAGCTTCGCGTGGAAGCGGGCGTGGGCGATGGATTCTTCCGAGAGAACTACACGCTGCGGTGCTTGCCGAAGTCGGCCCGCGTGGATCGCGTGCTGGTCCACTTCTCGCACCGCCGCGAGGTTCCGCCGCGGTTCACGCTGGGCGCCGAGGACCAGCGGCAGCTATCCGCGCGGCCCTTGTCGATCGACGAGCAGGCCGCAGCGGGCCTGGCCCCGGAGGGCGAGACGTGGGAGTTGACCCTGAATCGCTCGAGGAGCCAGCCCTTCGAACTCCGCGCCGTCCGAGAAAGCGAGTTGTCCGCAAGGCAGCCGGTCTCTCTGGCATGGCTGCCGGAAGCCGCCGAGCAGCGGGGCACGCTGGTCGTTCGCTCGCTGGGTTCTCAGACCGTGCGCGTGGTGAACCGCCGGCTGGAGAGGATCTCGGCCGAGATCGTAACGCCGGAGCGGCGGCAGACGGTTCGTGCCGTATTCCGCTACGATCCGACCCGCGATGCGGTGGCGTCTCCCGACGCCACCGTCGTCTCGAGTTCGAGCGATTCGGTCGCGCCCCCGGCCTGGGCATGGGCTTGCCGACTCCAGTCGCGATACGGCAGCGATGCGGCGGGCGAACACCTGGCGACGTACTTTTTGCAGAGCTGCCGGGGCAACCGGATACGACTGCGATTGCCGCCGCCGGCCGGGTTGCAGGACCTCCACGGCGCGTGGATCGACGGCAAACGCGCCGTCCGGCGAGAGGAGGGCGGGAATCTGGCCATCGACCTTCCGCCGGGCGAGAAGTTTCCCAGGGTGACCGTCCATTTCACCACGCCCGGCGCCGGGCTGGGGATCGGCGGTTCGCTGGAACCTCCTTTTCCCACGCTACTGGACGACGTGCCGGTCTTTTCGCAGCGCTGGACCGTGTGGTTGCCGCCGGGCTACGAGGCGGTCGATCCGAACCTCTGCCCCCAGACGCCGCCCCTGTCGTCGCTGAGTTGGAGCCAACGGTTGTTCGGCCCGTTGGGGCGATCGGGCGAGGCAGCCTCCTTCGATCCGTTTTCGCCGGAGCATTGGTCGAGCAGGGCGTCCCAACGCCGCGCCCAACACCTTGCCCAACGCAAGGCCGAACGGTTGTTGCAGACGCTGGGGGCCCTGATTGCCAAGGGGGCGGCGGGCCCGGAAGGGAGCGGTTTGGACTGGGGCCGCTTGCTGGCAAGCGAATCAGTCCACGTGCCGGAAGTCTCTCTCTTGGTCGATCGGCGCGCCATGGCACAACTCGCCCTGACGCCGCAGACGCCGGTCCGGCCGGGGGGCGGTGATGCGCCGTCCTCGCGAGGCATCGGCTTGCTGCACCAAGCCGGACTGGCGCTGTTGGTCCACCCCGATGCAATGCTGCTGACCAGCCAGGCCTACGCCGGGATGTTGCGCGGCCACCTGGCTCCTCTGCAACGCGAAGTGCTATGGTGGGTCAACCCCGGACAATTGGCCGACCGAATGCGGGAGGCGGCCGCGGCAGCACCCTGGGAAGCCATGGTTCCGGTCGCGGCCTGGCGACAAGAGCCCGCAGATCCGAAGGTCCCCTGGACGGGCGATGCGCCGGCGGGGTGCCAGCCGACCGACAGCTATGCGTGGACGGCGTACCGCTTGGAGGCGTCGGGCACGGCGCCGCTGCGGTTGGAGTTCGTCCACCGGCCAACCGTGCGGCTGTTCGCTGTGAGCGCCTTCCTGCTGATACTCGCCGTGGCCTGGTGGAAGCTGCCAGATCGGCCGCTTTCGCTGCTGGCGCTGACGGGTGCTTTCGGCATGGCGTCTCTGGTCCTTCCCGACACCTACGCACCCATCGCGTCGGCCGGCGTGCTGGCAGCCCTGTTCTGTCTGACGTGTCGATTGATCCGCCGACAACCGGGCAAGCCGCAGCCAGCGCACGACACCTCGGGCGGGAACTCGGAAGACGCCGGCAACTCGGCGACCGCCGCCCCACTCGGGATCGTGATGCTCGCCGTTCTGGCAAGCTGCGTGTGGTGTGCTTCCGCCGGCGGGCAGGAATCGCGGCAGGAGCTTCCCGCGACGGGACCGAGTGCACCGGCGCCCGTGCATCGGGTCTTCATTCCGATCGACGACGCCAAGCAGCCGGCCGGCGACAAGTACTACGTGCCCGAGGTCCTCTACGAGCAATTGCACCGCCGCGCGGCGGCGGCCGCCGTGCAGCCCCAGGGCTTCCTGCTCCGCTCGGCGACGTATCGCGGCGCGCTCTCGAAGCAGGCTGCGTCCGGGGGCATGGTGGTCGATCCGTTGAAGGCGACCTTCCAGCTACAAGTGTTCGGCACGGTGGCGCGGATTCCGCTTCCCTTTCTCGGCAAGGAGGCGGTTCTGTTGCCCGACGGCGCCCTCTTGGACGGCCGGGTGATTCAGCCGCAATGGCAGCCGGACGGGAGCGTGCTGGTGCTGGAGGTTCCGGAGCCGGGCAACTACCGTCTGGAGCTGTCGGTGCGTCCCATGGCGCGCGGCGGACAAGAGCCGGCGGGCATCGACCTGGCAATTCCGCGTCTGGCCACGTCACGCCTGGAGTTGGCTCTGCCGCCCGACGCATCCGGCGTCGAGGTTCCCTCGGCGGTTGGCATGGTGCGCATCGAGAAGCAGCCGCCGAAGATCGTCGCGGAGCTCGGCCCGACCGACCGGCTGACGGTCCATTGGCCCGGCGGGGCCGGGGTGGCACCGAGCGGATCGGCTGCGGATGTCGAGGAGCTGCTGTGGCTGAAAGTCCAACCTGGCTCGGTCTCGGTCAGTGCCAGGTTTAAGTTCAAGATCATCGCGGGGCAGATTCGGGAGCTTCAACTGGCCACCGATCCGGCCTTGCAGATCCTGCCGCTTGCGGGCGACGATCCGCCCACGGTGCAGACCCGCGCGGCGCCCGGCCGGCGGCAAATCATCAGCCTGGAATGGCCGCGTGCCGTTTCCAAGAGTGTGGTGGTGGACGCGACCTTCAAGCTGAAGGGGACTTCGGGCGTGGGCCACCTTCGGCTGCCGGAGGTCCGAGCCCTAGGCACCCGATCCACACGGCGTTGGCTAGCTGTTTCCGTCGATCCCGAATTGGTCCATGAAGCCCCGGCGGCCGGCCGGTTCGAGGCGGTCGCCGTGCCCGACTTCCTTTCCGCCTGGGGCAACGCATCGTCGCAGCCGCTGCTCGCTTACCGTCTGGGCCCGGGCGAAATCGACTGGGCTCTGCGGACCGAGCTCTGCGAGCCCCAGATTGCCGGCCGACACCAGCTTGCCTGCAGCTTCGAGCGCGGGAGTGTCGAGCTGCGGCTGGAGGCGGAGCTGACTCCCAAGGCGGGATACATCTTCCAGCACCGCTTGAAGGCGCCTCCAGGCATGCAGATCGAGCACGTCTCGGCCATGGAGGAGGGGGCCGAGCGGGCCGCCCGCTGGTCGCAGGACCCCGACGGCTCCATCACGGTCTTCCTGAAGGGATTAATGACGGGCCCCCAAAGGCTATTGCTGCGCGCTCGTCTGCCGATCCGCGACGGGCAGACGCCGCTGGAGCTGCCGCTGGTGCAGATTGAGCGCCTGTCGGCGCAGTCCTCGGAGGTGCGTCTCTACCGCCGCCCGTCGGTTCGCCTGGAGATCGGCGAGGTCCAAGGAATGGTAGCCGTCGAAGATCCCGCGGGGCAACCGATCGTGCCGGATTTGGGACGCGCCGCGGCACGATTCCGTGCCGACGGTGGGCAACCCGGCAAGATCACGCTTTCCGTTCTGCCCAATCAGCCCCAGACCCGGACCGATCAGATCACGCGGCTGCTCTGCCACGGCGGATCATGGGACGCCGAAGTCGACTTCCGAATTCGTGTCACCGACGGACTGCTCGACACGATTCCGATCGAAGTATCGAGCCTGTTCGGCGGGCCTTATCGGGTCCAGGCCGATCCGTCCGCGATCTGCGAAGTCCTCGACGCGCCCGGCCAGCCGCGCCGGTTGATCGTTCGGCCGCAGTCGGCGATCGGGGACGAGTACCGCTTCACGTTGATCAGCTCACTCGCGCTGACGCCGAGCGACCGGCCACGGGCCCCTCAAGTCGAGCCGCGGCTTCCGGGACCGCTCACGCGGCTGCTCTGCCTGCCGACGCATTCCCAGGACCAGCCGGCGTCTTGGGAGATACGCGGCCTTGAAAAGACCACGCCGCCGGACAACCTCGAGAAATCGCCGCTGGAATCGTTCACGGCCTACCGAATCGTCGGCGAGCCGTGGCGGGCGGTCCTTCGTCTGCAGAGCGACAGCGACGGCGCCGCACGCGTCCGCCTGGCCGATGTCCACGTGGCCTGGAAAACGGATGGCTCGTGCCACGGAGTGACTGCCTTCGATTTGGAGCCGGGCAAGGCGACCGATTGTCGGCTCCGTTTGCCGTTGGGCTACGACCTGGTCCACGTGTCGGTGGCCGGAGTGCCGACCACCCCGGTCCGCATCGATCCGGAGTCCTGGCAACTGCCCTTGGGGCCGCAGCAACTCCCGCAACGCGTCGAGATCGTCTTCCGCGGCGCCCTGTCCGGTCCGCTCCGGTCGGCCACCCGCCGCTTCGAAACGCCCGTGCTGGAAGGATTACCCGCTGAAGAGACGTTGTGGACCGTGCTCGGCCCGGGCCAGTGGACGCCGGACGAAGTGCAGGGCATCGGCCCGGCGTCGTCATGGCACCAGGCATGGGCTCGGCTGAGAAATGCGGCGGCAATGATCGAATCGGCCGCAGCCGTTTCCGCCGAGGCGCCCGAGGAGACCTTCCGCTGGTACTGGCGTTGGGCCCGGCGGCTGGCCGCCGCCCGGGCGGAGTTGACGCAACGGCTTTCCGAGGCCGGCAATTCGAAACGGGTACAGGACGTTCGATTGGAAGCGCGAGTGATCGACCAACGGCAAGCGCAGATCGCCGAAGAATTGGGGATGGCCGACGCGTTCGCCCAACTCTCCGGCGACCTGATCGCCGAGTGTCCGGCGGAGCTCTGGAGTTGGTCGTTGGACTGCCGGCAGGTGACTGCGCGCTACGCGTTTCCGCAGGACGTGCCCTCGTTGACGCTCACCTATCACCCCGAGAAGGCCGGCCGGCTTCGCGGCGGGCTGCTGGCGGCCACCGGCCTCTTGGCGGCCGTCGCGCTGGCCCTGTTTGGGCTGCGGCGAGGCGTATGGTCCGAGGCCTTCAAGCGATGGCCCGCCGCCTTCGGCGTGGGCCTCGGATTGGCCTGGTGGTTGTGGTTGTCGCCGAGCCTGTTCGGCTGGGCGATCGTCGCGGCAAGTCTGATCGCCTCGCTGCTTTCCGGATGGCGACGTTCCCGCCCGACGATGGGCTCCAGCATCGTCGCCGTGAGAACCATGCAGCGCTGAGAGCCCGCGACTCGGCGGCACGCGCGAGAATGCGCCCACCGTGCGCACAAGTCCCGGTCGGGGACTCTCAGACAATGGTCTGCCTCGCATACTCCGCGACCAGAGCCGTCAGGCGTTCTCGCTCGATGGGCTTGGACAGATAGGCATCGCAGCCTGCCTGAAGACACTTGGCGCGATCGGAGGCCATGGCATGAGCGGTCAGCGCGACGATCGGCCCCGTGTATCGCTGCTCTCGGAGCCTCCGCGTGGTTTGGTAGCCGTCCAGAATGGGCATCTGCATGTCCATGAGAACCACGTCAAACGGTTCGGCCATGCGCCAGGCTTCCATGGCCTGTTTATAGGCGATCTGCCCGTTCTCCGCCACGGTGACCCGCGCGCCCAGCTTGTTGAGAATCAGGCATATCAACCGCTGATTGTCGGGAGCGTCCTCGGCCAACAGGACGCGGCAGTCGAGCTTGTCGACCGGGGCGGATGCAGCAAGGGCGGGCTGGGGCTCCACGAAACGGGACACGGTTGCGGCCGGTTTCTCGACCACGGCCACGCCGTCCAGCTTTCCCGTGGCGATCGTGACGCGAAACGTGCTTCCGACCCCCAGTTGGCTGGAAACCTCGACCGTCCCGCCGAGTTTCTCCGACAAGCGCTTGCAGATAGTCAGCCCCAGGCCGGTGCCACCGAACCTGCGGGTTGTCGAGGAGTCGGCCTGCGCGAACGGCTGGAACAGCCGCTCGGTCTGTTCCGGCGTCATCCCAATTCCCGTGTCGGTCACCTCGAAGTAGAGGAACGGCTCCTCGCCGTCCTGCGGGTGCTGGAAGCCCACGACCAGCCAGACGGATCCTTCTTCCGTGAACTTGACGGCATTGCCGACGAGATTGATGAGGATTTGGCGCAGGCGTGTGGGATCGGAGAGGATGGTTTCGGGCAGACCCGTGGCGTACTCGACCTGGAACTCCAGGCCCTTTTCCAGGGCCCGCGAGTGCATCAGCGACCGAACGTCCTCTATGACCTGGCCCGGCGAACAAGCGATGCGCTCGACGTCCAGCTTGCCGGCCTCGACCTTGGAGAGATCGAGAATATCGTTGATCAGCGCCAGCAGGTGTTTGCCGTTGCGTCGGATGGTCTCCACGGCGACGACGCGATCCTCTTCCGACAGATCCGGCAGCAGCAGATTCTCTGAGAACCCGAGGATGGCCGTCATCGGCGTGCGGATTTCGTGGCTCATGTTGGCCAGGAACTCGCTTTTCGTTCGCGATGCCTCTTGTGCGGAAAGAGAGTGCTCCTCCAAACGGCGATTGGCCCTTTCCAGGGCGTCGGCGTACTGCTTCAATTCGTGCTCGCCTCGCTTACGCTCGGTAATATCGATCCCGACCCCGAAAACGGATTCCGTCTCGCCCTGGGCATTGGAGACCTGACCGGTACCCCAGACAACTTGTAGCCTGGCGCCCTCTTTGGTGAGAATCTCCGTCTCCAAGGTGACCGGCATCTTGCCGGTCATCAGCGCCTCGGTTGTCTCGAGCACCCGGTGCCGTTCTTCCGGTGGCACCACCAAGTCAAGGTAGTTCTTACCGATCAGCTCCGCTGCGGTGTAGCCCAGCGCCCGCAGCAGCGATTCGTTGGCCATGTGAACGATTCCATCCGGCGAGGTTGCCGCGATATAGGCCGTGGAGCTCTCGATCAGCGCGAGATTGAAATCCCGCTCTCGGCGCAGTTCCATTTCAGCCTGTTTCCGCTCGGTGATGTCGCGGATAATCCCCATCATCAGCTTTTCGCATCCGGTCTCCACTATGTTGCAGGTCAGGTCGGCGGGAAACTCCGTTCCGTCCTTGCGCAGCCCGGTGATCTCGCGACGAACGGCCGAAGCCGCGGCCCCGTCGGATTCCAGGAACTGTCTCGTCAGCCGGGCGAACAGCGCGTGCTCCGACGGCGGCATGAGCTTGGTCACGAGACGGCCCAGCATCTCCTCGGCCGCATACCCGAAGCTCGCCTCCGCGGCCTTGTTGAACGATTGCACGACGCCTTGGGTGTCGGTAATGATAATGGCATCGGCGGCCGTCTCCATGATCGCCTGCATGCGGGCTTCGCTGGCACGGATCGCCTGGGCCCGCTCTTCGACCCTCCGGTTCATCTCGTCCAGCTTCAGCTCTGCGGCGCGGGCCTGTTCCCACTTATCGGTCAGCGAACAGGCAAGCTGTCGGACCTCGATGTTGTCGAATGGCTTCTTGAGAATCAGGAAGTGGCTGGCTCTTCCCAACTGCTGGACGATTTCCTCCCAGCGATGGTCGGAGAACGCCGTGCAAATGACCACCAGGATTTCGGGGTCCACTTCCCAGATTCGACAAGTCGTTTCGATGCCGTCCCAACCCGGCGGCATGCGCACGTCGACAAACGCCATGGCATACGGCCGCCGCCGGTCGACCGCTTGTTGGACCATCGCCAGCGCCTCCTGCCCCTGGTAGGCCGAGTCGATCTCGAAGACAGCCGCATCGTCCGTCCCGATGTCGTCGTCGAACAGGCGAGCGGCCAACTGATCTACGGCGGCGTCGCCCTCGAGGGCCCCCAAGATCTTGCGGAAGTCGTCGTGGATCGCGGGGCTGTCGTCGATCACCAAAATGCGTTGATTCTTGGCGTCAATGCTGCTCATCCGTTGCGGTCCCCAGCGACTATCCTGTTGATGTCTGCATTGCGAATGATCAAGGCCGACCAACGGGAGGCCGGAAAAATCGGGCTCCCGTTGGTCGCCCTCGCGCATTGACTGTGCAAACGTCAATAAACTCTCAGCCCAACGGCCCGTGGCCATGCCATCGAACCGATTGCCCAATCATCGAAGAAAAACAGGCCGCAGATCTGCGGTCACGTGCGAAAATGCGGTGAATACCGCGACGCGACCAACCGATACGCCCTGAACCTAGCTCGCACCAGGCACAGAAAGGGTGTGCCCTGCCGTATCTCTGGCGCTAGCTGCCTGATCACCCTATTATTGAAATATACAACAAGGCGTCCGGGAGGATGCGCCGTCGGCGGCCCACCGAATCGGAGGCAGCCGGCGGCGGCGAACGGTTGCCCCAACTGCGAGGGTCGTGCCGGTCGATGTGGGCCATCTTCCCCCGATGCGAGGGGGTGGCGGCTCTTCCGGCCTCTGCCCTTCTGCCGACACATTCATGTCCGTTCTTGCCGTTACAAACGTGTTACACCAAAGTCCGCCGTATCTTGGTAGAATTCACTGGGGGTTTCGCCTTCGGGCGACGGGAGAAAACGATGTCGCGGCTACGGATCCTGACGATTGAAGACGACCCGCCTATCCGTCGAGGGATCGTGGACGCCCTCCGCTTCGCCGGCTACGACACGCTGGAGGCGCCGGACGGGGAAATCGGTCTGGAAATGGCACTCCGGCAGGAGTTCGATCTGTTGTTGCTGGACCTGGTGCTTCCCAAGCGCGACGGCCTGGAGATTCTCGATCAGGTGCGGCGGCTGCGCCCCACCTTGCCGATTATCATTCTTACGGCTCGAGGCGAAGAGGCCGACAGGGTCCGCGGCCTCCGCGACGGCGCCGACGACTACGTGGTCAAGCCGTTCAGCGTCAAGGAGTTGCTCGCTCGCGTCGAAGCCGTCATCCGCCGCTCCCCGGAGCGCCCGGACCATGTGCCCCAGATTTCCATTCCGGACGGGCGGATCGACCTGGCACGGCGCGAAGTGCGATTCCAGGACGGGCGCCGCGTGGAGCTTTCCGAACGCGAAGTCGAGCTGGTACACTACCTGGCCGCCAACTCGGGGCGCGCCATCGCGCGCGACGAGCTGTTGGCAAACATCTGGCGAATCAGCCCCCGAGGGGTCTCCACCCGGACCATCGACATGCATATTGCCCGGCTCCGAGAGAAGATCGAAAAGGACGCGGGCCGGCCTGCGGTGATTCTGACTGTTCGCGGCAAGGGCTACATGGTGGCCAACGAATCGATAGGGAAATGACGCAACCGGAATGAGACGTTCCTGGCCCATCTGGATCGGCTTTCTGTTCTGTCTGGTCGTGGTGTTGGCCGCGGTGAGTTGGATCAGCCTGGCGGCGTTGCGCTTGGATCGGGCGGAAGCCGAGGCGCGCCGGCAGGAGGCCGAGGCCTGGCGCAAGGCGGCCTGGGAGGAGCGGATCCGCCTGGCCCTCTGGAGGATCGATTCGGCCCTGGCCCCGTTTGTCGCCCAGGAGAGCGTTCGTCCCTATTTCGCCTACAGCTCGTTCTTGCCGTTGGCCCGGGCGTATGGAAACATGTTCCGCCCCCGCGACAGCGGCGAGATGCTGATTCCTTCCCCCTTGCTGTCTGAGAACCTGCCGAACATCCGGGTATACTTCCAGTTCGAGCCCGACGGCCGGCTCACGTCGCCGCAGGTGCCTCGCGACGGCAACCTCCGCCTGGCCGTTCCGGAGCATGTCAGTGGAGCCTCGGTGGAACGCGCGCAGCAACAGCTCGCCCGCATCGAGAGCCTGGTCGATCGGCAGAAGCTGCTGGCCAGGCTTCCCGAGCACACGCCGGAACCGGTCGAGGCCATTATTTCGCCGCTGTTTCAAACGGTCGAACAGCGACAAGTCCAGCAGCGACAGCGGCAGCTCGATCTGGAGAACTACGGGCGCGGCACGGTCGAATTCAACGAACGCAACCAGGTGATTCGCCAGAACACCGACGCGATGGCCCAGGGTCAGTTTGCGGCCAACGCGCTGAACAGTCTGCTGTTGCCTCCCACGGACGTGCACGGCGTGGTAATGACGCCGCTTTGGATCGACGGCGAGCTCCTGCTGGCCCGGCGCATCACCGCCGGGGGCAATGAATACGTCCAGGGATGCCTGCTCGACTGGTCGGCGGTCAAGACGTCACTGTTGGAGATGGTCGGGGATCTCCTCCCCCAGGCGGATCTGAAACCCGTGCTCGCAGGCTCGGGCGACCACGTGGACGGCATGCTAGCGGCCTTGCCCGTCCGACTGCTGCCCGGCAAGCCGACCGTGGATGGCCTCGTCGGCGATCCCCCGTCCGTGTCGGCGGCGAACTCCCGGTGGCCGATCCGACTCTCGCTGGCCATCGCCTGGAGCTGCATGTTGCTGGCGGCCGTGGCGGTCGGTCTGTTGCTGTGGGGGGTGGTGCGGTTGAGCGAGCGTCGGGCGTCGTTCGTCTCGGCGGTCACCCACGAGTTGCGGACTCCGTTAACGACCTTCCAGATGTACGCGGAGATGTTGGCCGAAGGCATGGTGCCCGACCCGCAACAACAGAAGCATTATCTGAACACCCTCCGTGCCGAGGCGGCCCGCCTGGGTCATCTGGTGGAAAACGTGCTCGCCTACGCCCGCCTGGAGCGCGGCCGGGCCGACGGGCGGCTGGAGACGGTTGCCTTGGACCGGCTGATCGAGCAGATGGAGGGGCGTCTGGCGGCGCGCGCCGCGCAAGGCGGCAAGGAGTTGGTGGTTCAGTCGGACCACGGTTCGGGCGCGGTTCGGGTCCGTGTTAACGTCTCGGCGGCCGAGCAGGTCCTTTTCAATCTGGTGGACAACGCGTGCAAATACGCCGCGGACGTTTCCGACAAGCGGATTCATTTGATGCTGGGGCGCAACGGCAACGCGGCCGAAGTGCGGCTGCGCGATCACGGGCCGGGGCTCTCCGGCACGGCGCGGCGGCATCTGTTTTGCAGCTTCGGCAAGTCGGCCCGCGAGGCGGCGCACACGGCGCCGGGGGTCGGGCTGGGCCTGGCGCTGAGCCGCCGGCTGGCCCGAAACATGGGCGGCGATTTGCAGTTCGACGAGAGCGTGACCGGAGGGGCCTGTTTCGTGCTCACGCTGGCACTGGACCGTTGACCGCTGCTTCTGTCCTTTCGTCAAGTGGCCCAACGCGCCATTCTGCCCAACCATTTTCCGCAGCCCGCAAACCTTGCCCCGATCGCTCGTTTCAAGCCCCCCGCCCGATCCAATCTTATACAATTGGACTGTTCCGAAACTTCCGCCGAGACGATGAATCTTGCGTGACCCGATCATGACCTGGGCCGTATCCGGCACACGGTCAAGGGGGCAGGTGTACCTCGATCAAGCCTGTTGACGTTCGTCGAAGCAAGGAGAGAACAGGATGTGGCCAAGCTCTATCCGGCGTGGTTTCGGGCATGCATCAGACAGTCCGGCCGGGAGACAGCCGTCCCTACCTCGTGACCCCCGGCGCGCACGCGGCCGGCAGGCACGCTTCGAGCAACTCGAGAACCGGATGTTGCTCAGCGCGCGGGCGACCGGCGACGTGGACACGGCCAGCACGGACATCCTCTACAACCAGCTCCGCCCCGAGGTTGCCATGGCCCCCAGCGGCAACTCCGTGGTCGTTTGGGACGCCCTCAGCGGGGCCGACTCCGACATCTTCTTTCAACTGCTCGACGCCTACGGAAATCCGGTTTTCACCGAGCAGCAGTTCGCCCGGGCCACCTCCGATAACGAAACCGACGCCGATGTGGCGGTGGACGCCAGCGGGAACTTCGTGGTCGTCTGGACGCGATCCAATGTCGACGGCAGCGGTAGCAACGACGTGCTCTTCCAGCGGTTCGATTCCTCGGGCAACCGCGTGGGATCGGTCACTGTCGTCAGCACGGCCGACGACGTGAGCACCCACCAGAACGCCCGGGTTGCCATGGCCGACGACGGGAGCTTCGTGGTGACTTGGCAGCGGAAGCTGGGCAGCCGAAGCTGGGAAGTCAATTTCCGCCGCTTCGACTCCAGCGGCACCGCCGAGACCGACGAGGACCAGGTCGCCGCCGGCAATACCAGCCTCGACGAAACCGAGCCCGACATCGCCATTGCGTCCGACACCAACGATTTCGTGATCGCCTGGACCGAGCAGCCGGTCGGCGGCGGCGATCGCGACGTCTACTTCCGGATCTTCAATGCCGATGGGACGGAGCGCAAGGCCCGGACCCAGGCCAATACCACCGATGGCGGGCGGAACCAGTACGCATCCTCGGTGGCCGTCGGTGCCGACGGCAATTTCGCCATCACCTGGACCAATGCGACCTCGGCGCGCGAGGACGACGTCTTCCTGCAACAGTTCACCTCCAAGGGCGTCGTCCGGGGGCCCGAGGTGCTCGTCGACACCCGCTCCGGCAGGCAAACGGCCTCGAACGTCTCCATGTCGGCCGATCGCATCGTGGTGACCTATCAGGACGTGCCGCTGAGGGATTTCGACGTCTTCTTCGCGCAGTTTTCGGCCGACGCGTCGACCACCGCCCGCGGCAAACCCCGCAGCGTCCAGCGCCCGACCACCTCGATCAAGCACGACCTGTTCCTGCCGTCGGTGGCCATGAACGCCTCGGGTGGATTCGTCATGGCGTGGCAATACAGCCCGGCGGCCGTGCTCGATTCGATCCAGATCCGCAGCTTCCGCGACGACGCCAAGACGCCGGGGCTCTACGATCCGGCCACTTCGCTGTTCCTGCTGCGCAACGCCAACACGACCGGCACCGCGGACCTTCAGCTTGCCTATGGCGCTGGTGGGGCCGGGCTGGTGCCGATTGCCGGCGACTGGGACGGCGACGGCTTGGCAACCATCGGGCTGTACGATCCGACCACGTCGCAATTCCTCCTGCGCAACTCCAACGACGCCGGGTTCGCCGACCTCGACTTCGTCTACGGCGCCGGCGGAGTGGGCCTGCTGCCGGTGATCGGCGACTGGGACGGCGACGGCATCGACACGGTCGGACTCTATGATCCGGCCGATTCGCGGTTCCTGCTGCGCAACTCCAACAATGCCGGCTTCGCCAATCTCAACTTCATCTATGGCGCCGGCGGGGCCGGACTGCAACCGATCGCCGGCGACTTCGACGGCAACGGCATCGGCAGCATCGGGCTCTACGACCCGGCCACCTCGTTGTTTATGCTGCGCAATTCCAACGACACCGGCGTGGCCGACCGCGAGTTCGCCTATGGCGCCGGCGGCGCCGGTTCGACGCCGCTGGCGGGCGACTGGAACCGCGACGGCACCGACACCATCGGGCTGTACGACCCGGCCGTCTCGGCCCTGCTGCTGCGAAACACCAACACCACCGGCTACGCCGATCTGAATTTCGTCTACGGGGCCGGCGGCGCGGGGCTGCTGCCGATCGTGGGCGACTGGAACGGACCCGGTGCGCTGCCCCTGCTGGCGGCCGGCGGCGAGGCCACGGCCGGAGCCCAGGCCGGCGTCTTGGCCGACGAGCAGCTCCGGCCGATCGTGGCCGAGGCCGTCGCCCGTTGGGAAGCCGCCGCACCGCAGGCCGATCTGGCGGCCGTCGATTTCGTGATCGCCGATCTGCCGGGCGCCACGCTGGGACTGAGCGAGTCGGACACGATCTACCTCGATCGCGACGCGGCTGGCTACGGCTGGTTCGTCGATCCCACGCCAGCCGACGATGAGGAATTCGCCTTCGGCAGCGGCGCGGAATCGGCCGTGGTCGATCCGTCGGCGGCCGACCGGATGGACCTGCTGACGGTCGTCGCCCACGAACTGGGTCACGTGCTGGGTTTGCCGGATCTCGGCTCCCAGCCCGGCAGCCTCATGAGCGGCCTGCTTTCGCCCGGACTGCGCCGCGAGCCCACGGCGGCCCAGATCGGCGAAGTGTTTGCCGGCTGGTGAGACGCCCTCACGTCGATTAGAATGAGTCGCTGGCGGGACTCGTCCAGAGAACCCGATTCTCGTTTTTCTTTCCCGGCGGAGGTCACATCATGGCGGCAAACAAGACACGGGGATTCCAGCGGAAAGCGGCGGTCCTGGCGTACATCGTGGCGCTCGGCGCCGCGGTCCCGACACATGGGCAGAAAAACGCCAGCGCTACCCAAAGCGATGACGAGATCCGGCTGAGTATCCGCGCCCGTCCGGAGGGCGCCTTCCAGCCGAAACTCCAGTACCAGGTGACACCGAATCCCAGAAAACCCTATGTGAAGCAACTCTTCACGCCGGCCGGGATCAACGTGCTGCGCGACGCGCCGGTCGACCACCGGCATCACCACGCCTTGATGTTCGCCGTGGCCGTCGACGGCGTGGATTGTTGGGCTGAGTGGGACGACAGCGGACGCCAGATCAGCCGCCGGGTCGAAGGGCCCTGGGTGGGAAGCGCCGACGGCTCCGAGGCCTTTGGCCATTTCAGTCAGTTCCTCGATTGGACGCACGCCGACGGCCGCACGCCGCTGTTGGCCGAAGAGCGAAACATCTGGGTCCATGCGCCCTTCGACGTCCCCACGACGCTGGTGACCTGGCGCTGCCGGCTGTCGCCGCCGGAGGGCAAGCTGTCGGTGACGCTTAGCGGCTCGCCCTACTTCGGTCTGGGAATGCGGTTTCTCCCCTCCATGGACACCGGTGGTGAGTTTTCCAACGCCGACGGCCGGACGGGCGTTGAGGGAACCAACGCCGTGCGGTCACGCTGGTGTGCCTACACGGCCAGCGCGGACGGCAATCCGGTGACGATCGCCGTCTTCGACGACAAGACCAACGCCCGGCATCCCGCCACGTGGTTCACCATGGAGAACTTCGCTTACATCTCCGCCACGCTCGGTCTGGACCGGCAGCCGCTGAAGGTCGAGGCCGCCAAGCCGTTGGCGTTGCGCTACGGCGTGGCGGCGTGGGATGGAAAGGTGGACAAGGCCCAGATCGAGCAGCTCTACCGGCGCTGGCTGGACCTGGCGGCCCAGGAAGAGCGATAAAGCAGGGCAAGGGAAGCCTTCGAGAATTCGCGTTGTGCCGCCTCCGAAGGGTGTGGTCAGAAGACTGCCCGGCAGCGTTGGAGAGGTGGTGCGACATGCCTTCAGATTGGGAAAGAGCCACAAGACGCAACGGTCTCATCAGCCGGTGTTGAGTGGAAAGTGAAAGAGGAAGGCCGCTGCACGCTCGGACGCAACTTCACGCCGCCTTCCAGCCTTCGCGCCGCAGAATCCGCCGGCACGTCCGGCAGACCAGATCCACGCCGATCGCCTCCATGTACTTCGGCGATGCGTTTCGGCGTTGGCGGGTGGAGCCCTCGAACACCATCTCTTGCAGTGCCGCGTGCTGCGGACCGTAGGGCCCGTGTCGCTCGGCCGGCCAGGGGCCGAACAGGCCGATGCAGGGCGTAGCCACCGCTGCGGCCAGGTGCAGCGGGCCCGTGTCGGAGCCGAGGAACAGCCGGGCGCGGCGTGCCAGGGCGGCCAGTTCGGTCAGCGAGGTCGGCGGCGCCAGATGGGCGTGCCCCGCGGCGCCGCCGACGATTTGCTCGGCCGCCGCCCGCTCGTCGTCGCCGCCCCATACGATCAAGGTCGGCAGGCCCAATTCGCTTCCGAGATAAGCCGCCACCGCCGCGTAGCGGTCGTTGGGCCAGAGCTTCGAAGGCCAGCCGGCGCCCGAGTTGATCATCGCGAATCCGGCCTCCAGGCCGGCCCGGCGGATCATGGCCTCGGCCGCGAGGCGCGCCGACTCGTGCCGCGGGACTTGGAAACGCACCCCGGGCGACTCGATGCCCAGCGGTCGAAGCAACTCGAGGTTTCGGTCCACGACGTGCCGGGCCGTCGTGTCGACCAGCTCGTTGTTGAGCCACCGGCTGAGCTCCCGGCCCCACGGGTCGCCAAAGCCGATCCGGCGCTTCGCGCCCGAGAGCCGGCCGACCAGCGCGGCCTTGGTCAGCCCCTGGGCATCGATCGCCACGTCGAAACGCATTGCCCGCAACCGGCGCCGCAAACGCCAAACGGCCGCGGGCGACTTCAGCCACCGACGGGGCAACGCAATTAGCTCGTCGAGGGCCTCGTGTCCTTGAAGCAGCGCGGCCCCCGGCTCGCCCACCGCCCAGGCCAGAAAGGCGTCGGGAAACCGGTCCCGCAGTGTGCAGGCAATCGGCATTCCCTGAACCACGTCGCCGATCGCACTGAGGCGAACGATAAGGATCCGAGGGGCCGCCGGCAGACAGATCGATCGAGAAGACATGGCCGTCCGTGGCAAGGGGGACTCGCGACGGTAAGGACTCGAAGTGCAGTACGGGATCACCCAGTATAGCCGGCCGGGCGCTGATCCTCCAACAGACATTCACCCCACGAGAACATCGAACATCAGGCCGCCCGCCGGCGCTCGATCACGCGCTGGAACAGCCGCTCGACGCGAGCGGTCTGGCTTTCGGGCGAGAAGCACTGCAGCACGCGGCGGCGGGCCGCTTCGCCCAAGCGGCGATGCTCGGAGGGGTCGCCGAGGATCGAGACGATCGCCCGGGCCAAGGTGTCGCTGTCGCCGGGCGGTACCAGGGTGCCCGTCACGCCGTCGACCACGCATTCGGGGATGCCGCCTACCATCGTGGCCACCACCGGCAGGCGGGCCGCCATCGCCTCGAGGATCGACAAGGGGAAGCTCTCTTCCAGCGACGGCAGTACGCAGACGTCCAGGGCGGCCATGATTTCGTGAACGTCGCCGCGGTAGCCCGTCCAGAGGATCTGGGAATCAACGCCCAGCCGCACTGCCGCCGTCTGCACAAGCTCGGCGTATTTCTCGTCGCGAGGATGCCCGACCACGATCAGGCGGGTCTCCGGAACGGCCCGGAGGATCTCCGGCATGGCACCGACCAGATGAATCAACCCCTTTCGAGGCACAATGTCGCCGACGATCCCGATCAGCGGCGTCGCCTTGCCGATGCCCAACGACCGTCGCACCTGGAACCGTGTCTGGTCGGGGACGTCGGTCATGCGGCGATGGTCGATGAAGTTGTAGATCGTCTCGATGCGGCTGGGGCGCACGAAATTGCGGGTCCGCTGGTACCTTCGGCTGGCCTCGGAGACGGTGATCACCTGATCGTTGAACATCCAATGCAGCTGGAAATGACGGCTGTGGGCGGTCGCCACGCTGGGGACGCCGCTGAACCATCGCAAGAGGATGCCGAAAAACTGGGCACGGCTCGAATGGGTGTGCACCACATCGACGTCGGTGCGGTGGATCAGCCCCGCAAGTCGGCGTAGCTCGTCGGGTGGCCACCGATGCAAATCGGAGGTGATGATCGGGATGCCGTCCGCGGCGGCCTGCCGGGCAATCCAGGAGTCGCCGTAGCAGACCAAGCTCACGCGATGGCCGCGGCGGACCAACTCGCGGCTAAGCAACAGACAGTGGAAGACCGCGCCGTTGACGCTCCGGCCGGAGACGATTTCCATGATGTGCATGTTCGGCTACGCCCTGGTGAGAACAAGTCCGCCTGTCTACCTCTCTCTCACTATCGGATCGACGAGCGAAGTCCGGTTAGTCAATTTACGCGCTCTGCGTGGAGTTTGTCGATAAAGCCGGTTTCGCCCGATCGGAAGGCCCACGCCCAAGGCTCCTGTGCCAGGACCCGTTTTGCACACGGTGCGGCCTCGAAGGTTCTCTATCCGTGGAAACTCGGGTAAAATAAGACACTTGCGGTTTCTTCTCCGTAGCCGGGGCGTCTTCCGAGCATGTCTGCACCAAACCACGATCTGGCGTCCGAATCGCTCGCGCCCTTGCCGACGACTCGGGCAGAGGTTGCCGAGCGGGGCTGGGACGCGGTCGATGTGGTCTTCGTCAGCGGCGACGCCTATGTGGACCACCCGAGTTTCGCCATGGCGATCCTCGGCCGCGTGCTGGAGGCCGAAGGCTATCGCGTGGCGATCCTCAGCCAGCCGGATTGGCGCTCGTGTGAGCCTTGGCGGTGTTTCGGCCGCCCGCGGCTGTGTTTTGCCGTCAGCGCGGGCAACATGGACTCGATGCTCAACCACTACACGGCCTCCCGCAAGGTCCGCAACGACGACGCCTACAGCCCGGGCGGGCAGATCGGGCTGCGGCCGGACCGGGCCACGTTGGCCTACAGCCAGCGGGCGCGCGAGGCCTATCCGGGCGTGCCGGTGATCGCCGGGGGCGTGGAGGCCAGCTTGCGGCGGTTGGCCCACTACGATTATTGGAGCGACAAGGTCCGCCGGGCGATCATCCTCGACGCCAAGGCCGACTTGGTCGTCTACGGCATGGGGGAAGCGCCTCTGGTGGAAGTCGTCCGCCGGCTCGACGCCGGCGCGTCGCTCGGCGATTTGCGCGACATCCGCGGCGTCGTCCATCGCCTTGGGGCCAGCGAGCCCCGGCCGGAAGGCGAGACGGTCGTTCTGCCCAGCTACGAAGAGGTCTCGTCGGACAAGCGGGCGTTTGCCCGGATGACGCGCCTGATCCACCGCGAAGCCACTCCGGAGAGTGCACGGCGGTTGGTGCAATACCACGATCGCGAGGCAGTGGTGGTCAATCCGCCGGCGTGGCCGCTTTCGGAGCAGGAGATGGATCGGATCTACGGCCTGCCGTTTACGCGGCAGCCGCATCCGTGTTACGGCAAGCGGACCATACCAGCGTTCGACGTGGTGAAAGACTCGATCCAGATCATGCGAGGCTGCTTCGGCGGCTGCACGTTCTGCTCACTGACGGCCCACCAGGGCCGAATCATCCAGAGCCGCAGCGAGGCGTCGATTCTGGCCGAGATTCGACGCATCGCCGCCGCACCGGACTTCAAAGGTACGATCAGCGACTTGGGCGGGCCGACAGCCAACATGTATCGGATGAACTGTTGCCGGCCCGAGGTCCGCAAGAAATGCCGTCGCCTGAGCTGCCTGCACCCGACCGTGTGCAAGCTGCTGCGGACCGACCACGGGCCGCTGATCCGGTTGTTGAAGGCCGCCCGTCGGGAGCAGGGGGTGAAACAGGTGCTGGTCGCCTCGGGCGTGCGGATGGACCTGGCCCGGCACAGCCCGGCCTACATCAGCCACCTCGCCCGGCACCATACGGGCGGACTGTTGAAGGTGGCCCCGGAACACTGCGATCCGGCCGTGCTGGGGGCGATGAAGAAGCCGCCGATCGGGGACTTCGAGGTGTTCGAGAAGGGATTTCGCAAGGCCTCGGCCGCCGCCGGTAAGCGACAATTCCTGGTGCCCTATTTCATGGCCGGCCACCCGGGCAGCGATCTGCGGGCGATGATCGATTTGGCGTTGTTCCTGAAGCGAACCGGCCACCGGCCCGACAAAGTGCAGGATTTCATTCCCGGCCCAATGGATATTGCCACGTGCATGTACTACACGGGCATCGATCCGCTCAGCGGCGAGCAGGTCGACGTGCCCAAGGGCGCCCGTGAGCGGCGATTGCAGCGGGCGCTGCTGCAATACTGGAAGCCGGAGCACTACGACGACGTGCGGCGGGCGTTGGAGCAAGCCAACCGTCTCGACTTGATCGGCGACGGCCCGGACTGTCTGATCCCCGCCCGGTCGCCCGGAAGGAGCCGGGGAGAACCGGGCCGTCGATCCACCGGCCAACGGTCGGGCAAGCCGACCACGCCCGGCTATCGGCCACATCGAAAGACGGCGAAACGGCGGAAGTGACACGTCCATCCCTGGCAGCGATGGGCGCAATCCTCGGCGATTGAGAGGACTCGCGGCTGGCACGATGTTCGACCCCGATCAATACCAACTCATCGACTTCGGCGGCGGCCGGCGGCTGGAACGCTTCGGGTCCTGGCGGCTCGATCGACCCTGCCCGGTGGCGGAGGGCGTTGAGCGAGGTAGCCCACAAGCATGGCCGGACGCGGACGCGCGGTTCGAGCGGACCGGCGAGAACGAGGGGCAGTGGTCGGCCCACCGCGAACTGCCCGAAACCTGGACGATTGCCCATGGGCCGCTCGCCCTCGAGTTGAAACAGACACCCGCCGGACACCTGGGCGTGTTTCCCGAGCAGGCGGCCAATTGGGATTGGATTGCCCAACAGCTCCGGGCCGCGGACCGGCCGATGACGATCCTGAACCTGTTCGGCTACACGGGCGGGAGCACGCTGATCGCGGCGGCGGCCGGGGCGGAGGCGGTGCATGTCGATGCGGCCCGAAATACAGTCGCCTGGGCGCGGCGCAACGCCGAGCTGTCGGGCATGGTCGATTTGCCGATCCGCTGGATCGCCGAAGACGCGACGAAGTTCGTCAAGCGGGAGCTGCGGCGCGGGAACCGCTACGACGCGGTGGTCCTCGATCCCCCCAGCTACGGCCACGGCGCGCGGGGCGAGGTCTGGCGGTTGTCCCGGCACCTGCCGCGGCTGCTCGAACTGTGTGGGCAGTTGACGGCCGGGCGGCGGCAGTTCATGCTGTTGACGTGCCATACGCCGGGCTATGATCCTAAGCGAGTAAGAGAGATGATGGCCGACGCGATGGGCGAGACGGACCGAGGCTCGGTGGAAGCCCGTCCGTTGGCGATCTGCTCGGTTGCGGGACGCGAGATGCCCAGCGGGGTCGTTGCCCGTTGGACGAGCCGGCCGGTGGAATGAGCGTGCGTGTCCGCGCCCAGTTCGGTAAGCCGCGGGGTTCATCGCCGCGTCAATTCGCCGAGGTCTGGACCGTTACGGAGAAAGAACGTGATTCGGCGGGCATTCGCGCGGGGATGAACTCCGCGGCGCGTTTTTCGAACGCCGAAAAGCTTGTCTCGCTCGACGTCATGACCAACAGTCTGATCACCAGCCGCCAGAACCCGCGTGTGAAGAACGCGGTCAGGCTGCGCGATCGGCGGCACCGGGAAAAGCAGGGGCGCATCCTGATCGACGGCGCCCGGGAATTGAGCCGGGCGATGGCGGCGGGCGTCGCGTTGCAGGAAGTGTTCGTCTGCGAGCCGCTCTGTGGCGGCGAGGCGTGCCGGAGGCTGCTGGTCCTGTTGCCCGAGTGCCGCGCCGAGATCCTGCACGTCACGGAGCCGGTCTTCGAGAAGCTGGCGTTCGGCAGCCGGGCCGAAGGCGTGCTGGGCGTCGCCGAGATGCCGCGGCCGACCCTCGACGGACTGGTGCTGCCGGAGGTTCCGCTGGTGGCCGTTCTGGAATGCGTGGAGAAGCCGGGCAACGTGGGGGCCGTGTTGCGCAGTGCCGATGCGGCGGGCGTTTCGGCCTTGATCGTGGCCGACGGCCGGACCGATCTCTACAATCCCAACGCGATTCGCGCCAGCCTGGGCACCATTTTTTTCCTGCCCGTTTGTGCCGCGACAACCGCCGAGACGTTCGATTGGCTCCGCCGGCACGGCCTGACAATGGTTGCTTTGCGCGTGGACGGCTCGGTGCCGTATACCAGGATCGACTACCGCGGCCCGACGGCCGTCGTGCTCGGCAACGAGGCCGAAGGGCTCTCGGACGCCTGGTCGGCCGACGACGTGGCGGCCGTGCGTCTGCCGATGTGCGGGGTGGGTGACAGCCTGAACGTCTCGGCGGCCGCGGCGGTCGTATTCTACGAGGTGTTGCGGCAGCGGGGATAGAGTTCGGCGACGATCACGGCGAAGATCATCAGCACCGCGCCGGCGATCTGAGTGGCGTTGAGCCGGTCGCCGTGCAGCAGGTAGCCGAACAGCGCGGCGAACAGCGGCTCGGTGACGATGATCACGGCGGTTTTCACCGCAGAAAGCCTCTGCTGGACAAACGTCTGGACGAAGAAGCCGGCCGCCGTGGCGATCAGGCCCGTCACCGCGAAGGCGAACCAAACCTGTCCGCTGGGCCAGGCGACGGCGTAGTCCGCCGGCGACTGTGCCCCTAGGGCCGCCCAGATCACAAAGAAGACGGCCGTTGCCGAAGACAACTGCCCGAACG
Organism: Pirellulales bacterium; assembly: GCA_016935315.1. Taxonomy (GTDB): domain Bacteria; phylum Planctomycetota; class Planctomycetia; order Pirellulales; family Thermoguttaceae; genus JAFGRD01. The sequence goes on along the minus strand of JAFGRD010000026.1, from coordinate 29,762 downwards.
CCAGTGCGGACGCCCGATGGCGATGGGCATGGCGGTCGAGCAGGGCAATGTGCAGCCCGAAGCACGCGGCGCATCCCAAAGTCAGTGCGTCGCCGAGCCGCTGTTGGCCCGAGCCGTCCTCGCTGATGCTCAGCATGCCCAGCCCCGCGAGACTCACGGCAATGGCCGTCCATTGGAGGGCTGCGGTACGCACGCCGAACAGCACCCGGTTGGCCAGCGGCGCAAAGACGATGAACAACCCCGTAATCAAGCCGGCGTTCGTGGCCGTGGTCAGATGTACGCCGAACGTTTGAAACAGGTAGGCCGACGCCAGCGCGAAGCCGATCAGACCGCCGACCAGCAGACTTCGCCGAGTAAGATGCCGGGCCGCGAACAGCCCGATCGCCAGCGAGCCGATCAGAAAGCGAATTGCCAGGAAGGGGACCACGCCATAGGCGTTGACCGCGTCCTTGACGACCACGAACGTCCATCCCCAAACGGCGACGATCGACAGCAGCAGAGCGGACAGCGCAAGGCGTTTCATGGAGCGTCGAAGGTGTGTTGTCAGCGGTTGCCGGATTTCTACAGGGACAATGAAAGGAGTCTTGGACGGTCAGTCTCCGGTCCTCGGCGGGTGGTAGGACACACGCGACCGTTCGACGGACGTAATCATCCAGCCGGCTTCCTGGCGACACAGATGAACCTCCTGCCGTTCGTCGTGGTCGGCGAAGACCATATTCACCTCGAGCAGGACGCCGCCGTCCGGGGCCGTGTCGTTGCGGATGATGGCCAGGCACTTCACGCCGGCAACCGACCGCCGCAGGTGCTCCCGGAAGGCCGTCGCACCCATCTGCGATCGCGACTGCTCGAGCGATTGGCGGAACCGGCCGCAGACCAGGCGAAGACAGGTTTCGTCGTCGCCTTGCTCGCTGGCGTCGAACCACCGGCTCACCGCGTCGGCGGGTGTGCTCGGCAGGTTGTCACGCCCCCGCAGCAGAAAAGCCGACACGACAATGCCCACCAGCACGCAGACGTGCAACGCCCGCCGGATCAACGCCCGATAGCTTCCTGTTCCCCCCGGGTGCGGCGTAACGTGGTGCGGACGATGCACGGTTGGGGTTTCCGGCGGCAGTTCCAAGGTGACAGGGCCCCCCTCCTTTGGTCCGCAATCTACGCGGGGCGAATTCGCGTGCTATACCGGGTTAATCAACCGGGCATGGATTCCGCTTACGTCGATTCGGCCCTGTGGGGCACGACTCCTATTGATTTTTGCATTGTGGATGATCCAGGCCGACCAACGGGAGGCCGGAGAAATCGGGTTCCGGTTGGTCGCCCTCGCACATTGACTGTGCAAGCGTTCATAACAGACGATTCTACCAGGCGCAACCTGTTGTCTCAACGACACTTCTTGGGCCAAACCCGCCGGCGAAAGGTGTTTCGGCAAATCGGCTTTTTCGGCGCCGAACTCAAGCTAGACTTCCCTGGAAATGCTACGGCGTGATGCGCCCGATCGCGCCGCCATCGGGGGAATACCCGCAGCCGCTGCTACAATCGCTACGATCCGTCTCCGTCCGAACGGCCATGCCCGAGATGTCCAGCGAGACCGGCTATGCCCGGCTGACCCCGCGCCAAGCGCGACTTGTGATGATCGTGCTGGCCTTGTCGGCCCTGTTCTTCGTGGGGGTCACGTTTTCGCCATTGCGTCGGGGAAACGTCGGCAAGCGGCCGCCCGACGAGGGAGACGTAGCGCTCTACTGGGCCGAGGTTCAGCGGATTCACGCCGGCGAAGGCTACTACCAGGCCGCGGCGGCCGAGTTGCCCGCGAGGGGATATCCCACGCGGAGCCTCTTCAACTGGCGCACGCCGCTGCCGATGTGGCTGATCGGGAAGCTGCCGGCGGTCGTGCTGGGCAAGGCCCTGATCTGTGGGGCGGCACTGGCGTTGTTGCTGATCGCATTCGAGGCACTCGCCCGGGAGGAGAACAACATCATCAGGCGACCCGTGGCCTGCGCGTTACTGCTGACCGGTCCGTTGATGCCCTGCCTATTGGGCAACCTTTTCGTCATGCCGGTGCTTTGGGCCGGTGTGTTCATCGCCCTGTCGATCTGCGCTTACGGCATTGATCGGCCCTGGTTGGGCGTGGCGATGGGATTGGCGGCCCTGTTCCTTCGGGAGCTGGCCCTGCCCTATTGCCTTTTGGCGGCCGCAATTGCCTGGTGGCACGGGCGCCGGGCAGAAGGGACCGCCTGGGGCGTTGGCCTGGCCGCGTGGCTCGGCTTCTTCGCTTTGCACGGACTCCAGGTGGCCCGAGTGATGCCTCCGAACGCCGTCGCACACAGCCAGGGCTGGATCCAACTCGGCGGGGCAGGCTTTGTGATTGCTACGGCGCAGATGAACGCCTATCTAGTGCTGTTGCCTCAGTGGATCACGGCGCTGTACCTGGTGGCCGCGCTGTTTGCCATGGCCGGCTGGCACACGGAGCTTGGGCTGCGCTGCGGGCTGACGACCTGTCTATTCGTGACGGCGTTTGCGCTGGTGGGCCAGGAATTCAATCAGTATTGGGGCTCGCTGTTTGCTCCGCTGCTGTGCCTGGGCATCGTGCGGTTTCCCGCCTCGCTGCGCGACCTGTACCAAGCCGCTCGGCGACCGGCAGCCGCCGGATGGGCGGTCTTCAGTGGCCGCATTCGGGGCGCCTCGCGTCCCTGAAACCCGGGCGCCCCCACTGTGGCGGAGCCCGGCAGAACCTCCGGGAAAAAGCGGGTGCCGGGCAAACCCTTGCAAACGGCCTTCGCGTGTCGCACAATGAGGGCACGGTCGCGGTCGCGCGGCCCCGCCATCGAACTACCTTCCTTCAGACCTGCGGAGACCCGATCATGTTACGAAGAGCGCAATTCCTGTCGGCGGCGATCCTGATGCTGGCGTTGGCCACCTCGGCCGCGGCGGCCGACCAGGGCCAGGCCGCTACCGATCCCGCAAAGGCAGGCCCCGACTTCGCCGTCCAGGGCGAGTACGTCGGCACCGTGCCCGGCGAAAAGGAGGAGATGAAAATCGGTGTGCAAGTCATCGCCCTGGGCGAAGGGAAGTTCCGCGCCGTCGGCCACGAGGGCGGACTGCCCGGCGACGGCTGGGACGGCAAGGAGAGACGCGCCGTCGAGGGCCAGGCCGTGAACGGCGTGGCGACGTTCTCTGGCGAGGACGGCAATTGGAAGGTCACAATCAAGGACGGGAAGCTGACGATTGTCAGCAGCGAGGGTGAGCAGATCGCCACGCTGAAGAAGGTCCAACGCAAGAGCCCTACGCTGGGTGCCAAGCCGCCGGCCGGCGCGGTCGTGCTCTTTGACGGCACCAGTGCCGATGCCTTTGAAGGCGGCCACATGACCAAGGACGGCCTGTTGGCCGAAGGCGACACCAGCAAGCAGCAGTTCCAGAGCTTCCAGATCCACTTGGAGTTCCGCACGCCCTTCCAGCCCACTGCCCGGGGCCAGGGACGGGGCAACAGCGGCTTCTACGCCCAGGGGCGTTACGAGGTGCAGATCCTCGATTCCTTCGGGCTGGAGGGCCGCAACAACGAGTGCGGCGGGATCTACGGCGTGGCCGAACCCAAGGTGAACATGTGCCTGCCGCCGCTATCGTGGCAGACCTATGACGTAGACTACACGGCCGCCGAGTACCAGGACGGCAAGAAGGTCCGCAACGCCATGATGACCGTTCGGCACAACGGCGTGGTCGTCCACAAGGACCAGGACGTGCCGCACGCGACCACGGCCGCCCCAGTTCGCGAGGGCCCCGGCCCCGGCCCGATCTTCCTGCAGAACCACGGCAACCCGGTCCGTTTCCGCAACATCTGGGTGGTCGAGAAGTAACAGTCCACCGGGCCGCCAGCGACTTCACAGGGCGCCGGGCGCAACGCGCCGCACTGCTGGCGACTTCGACAATCGAACCAGTGCACGGGAGGTCGCCCATGATACGGCGCCGCACAGCGGGCGTGCGATTCGCGTGGCTCACCACGACAACGCTTCTACTGACGGCCGCTGCTCCCCACGCGGCGACCGAGGCCTCGGAATCGCCGGTCGCCTCCGACGGGGCCGTCTACCGTCAGGCGATCGAAGCCGATTGGACGGCCCAGGAGCAACGTCGCGGTCGTCAACCGGACTCGGCGCAAGCGATTCGCGAGGTCCTTTCCCGGGCCGACCGGCTGCTGGAGGACTTGCGGCAGATGCCCGCCCGGCTGGATCTCGCCGCGGAAGCGTCGGAGATCGAGCAGTTGCGTCGTGAAGTGGGCAGCGTGGAGCTGCTCGACGAGGCGGCCCGGCTCGATCTCTATCGCCGAGTGCGACACGTCGTGCGGCGAGCGGCCTTGAAAAACCCCTTGCTGGCCGAGAAGCCCATCGTGTTCCTGAAGCGCCGCCGCTTCATCTGCCAGATGTTGCACGAGTACATCGGCTACTACTACAACTACGGCAACCTGGCCGGCGGTGGAGCGTATGTCCTGGAGCAGCCCGGGCACTCCTTCAAGACGCGCGATCTGATCGGCGACCGTCTGCCGCGAGGCACGTTTGCCACCCTGGCCCTCGCGTACGACGCTCGGACGCTCTATTTCGCCTTCTCCGAGGTCCGCGACGTCCGCCGCGAGCACGCGCCGCTGGCCCACTGGCGAGGGCTTCCGGCGGCCGACCAGGTTCCCGAATGGTTGAACTACTACACGGCCGGGCGCAGCTCGTTCCACGTCTGGGCCATCGACGCCGACGGCGGCAACCTCCGCCAGTTGACCGACGGCATCGAGGACGACTTCGACCCTTGCCCGTTGCCCGGGGGAGATCTGATCTTCATGTCGAGCCGACGCGGCGGATTCTGTCGCTGCGACAACCCGTTCGAGCCGATCCCCACGCACACGCTGCACCGCATGGAAGCCGACGGCGGCCGGCTGCGCACGCTGTCGTTCCACGAGACCAACGAGTGGCATCCTTCCGTGCTCAACGACGGGCGGATCGCCTATTGCCGCTGGGACTACGTCGACCGCTCGGCGGCCCACTTCCACGGCATCTGGGTCAGCAACCCCGACGGCTCGAATCCGGGCATTCTTTTCGGCAACTACACGCAGCGCGTGAGCACGTGTTATCAACCGCGAGCCATCCCCGGCTCGAATCGGATCCTGTTCGTTGCCGGCGCCCATCACGCCAACGTCGGCGGGTCGTTGGCCCTGTTCGATCCGGCCCGGGTGGAGCTCGACCCCGAAACGGGTCAGGACCGCTTCGATTCGATCGAGATCCTCACGCCCGAGGTCTGCTTTCCCGAGGCGCCCGACGGCTGGCCGGCGACCTACTACGTCAGCCCCTGCCCGCTGTCGGAGGACTATTACCTGGTTGGTTTCAGTCTGGACCCGTTGCCGGGCATGGGGTCCGGCGAGGTTCGCGACACGGAGACGGGCATCTACTACTTCGATCGGTTCGACAATCTTGAGCTGCTCTATCGCGAGCCGGGCATCGTCTGTTGCGACCCGGCGGTTCTGGCCCCGCGGCCCGCGCCGCCGACGGTTCCCAGCATGCTGGATGCCGGCCTGGGCGATCAGGGCGAGTTCGTGCTCAGCGACGTCCGCTGGAGCCTGTTGCCGCTGCCCGCCGACCGGCCGATTCGCCGGCTCCGTATCTTCCAGGTGCTGCCGAAGGAGGAAACGCACATGGCCAACCGGCCACGGATCGGGTACGCCAACGCCGAGAGCGCGCGGATGCTGCTGGGCACTGTGCCGGTGGAGGTCGACGGCTCGGCCTATTTCCGTGCCCCGGCCCGCAAGCCGCTCTACTTCCAGGCGGTCGACGGCGACGGCCGGGCCGTGCAAAGCATGCGGAGCGTGACCTACCTTCAGCCGGGCGAGCGGCGCGGCTGCGTCGGTTGCCATGAGCGGCCCGGCACCTCGCCGCCGACCCGCCGGACCCTGGCCCTGAGGCGTCCGCCGTCGGCCATCGAACCCGGCCCCGACGGCACCCGCCCGTTCAGCTTCCCGCGGCTGGTCCAGCCGGTGCTCGACCGCCACTGTGTAGGCTGTCACGACGGCACGGAGGGCCCCGACAAGGCGGCGCCCGACTTGACCGGCGAGCCGGCGGGCACCTTCTCCCGGGCGTACGAGAGCCTCAAGCCGCACGTCCGTTGGTACGAATGGGGCGGATCCAGTATTCACCCCATCGTCACGCTCCCCGGCCGCATCGGCGCCGACGAAAGCCCGTTGAGCAAGATCCTCGATGAAGGCGTTCACGCCGAGCGCGTCAGGCTCTCGGACGCCGATCGCCGTCGGATGAATGTTTGGCTCGACGGCAACGCGCCGTTCTACGGCACGTATCGCCCGCGGGAGCGTCAGGCCCAACTCCAAGGCGAATCGGTTCCGCCGCCGCAGATGCAGTAGGCGCGGCCGGTCGGCCGCAGTACACTCGAAACCGTAGGAAATGCGAACTGTCGCGATACTTGTCCGGAAGAGAAAACGTCTGCTCCAGGTTGTTGTTTTCAGGGAGATACCCCTCATGAGATCGTCGGTGATGAAGTGTGCTGGATTTGTGGTGCTGCTACTGCTGGCGACTTCTTGGGTGGAAGCCAGTGATTGGCCGCAATGGCGAGGCCCGTTCTTCAATGGTTCGACCGACGAGACGGACCTGCCTTCCCAGTGGAGCACGACGGAGAACATCGCCTGGACCGCGGAGTTGCCCGGCTGCGCCGCCGCCACACCGATCATCTCCGGCGATTGGGTCTTCCTCTCGGGCATCGACGCCGAGAGGAACGTTCTGCAAGCGATGTGTTTTGGCCGCACCGACGGGATGCTACGCTGGCGGCACGACGTCGCCGAGGGAACGCGCAAGGACTACCGCAGCACGCTTGCCGCGCCGTCGCCGGTGACCGACGGGAAGCTGGCGGTGTTCTTCTACAGCAACGGCGATCTGGTCTGCTTCGATCTGGACGGCAAGCGTCTCTGGGGCCGCAACATCCAGGAGGACTACGGCACGTTCGCGTTCCTTTGGACCTTCAGCAGCACGCCCTTGCTGTTCGACGGCAAGCTCTACGTGCAAGTCCTGCAGCGCGACGTGGCGGTTGAGGGTCGCGGATGGACGGACCGGGAAAACGAGTCGTATCTGTTGGCCCTTGATCCGGAAACGGGCAAGACGCTTTGGCGCCGGACGCGCCCGAGCGAGGCCCGAGGCGAGTCGCGAGAGGCTTTCTCCACGCCCATCCCGCTGCAGCACGAAGGGACCAAGCAATTGCTGCTGGTCGGCGGCGATGCCCTGACTGGTCACGACCCGAACAGCGGCAGCGAGTTATGGCGCTGGGGCACTTGGAACCCACAACGGGTTACGCACTGGCGGCTGGTGGCTTCGCCGGTGGCCGGCGACGGCGTGATCTTGGCCTGCGGCCCGAAGCGCGAGCCCGTCTACGCCATCAAGGCCGGCGGGACGGGCGTACTCGGTGACGATGCCGTCGCCTGGGCCAGCCGCGACGTGCGAGAGGTCTCCTCCGACGTGCCCACGCCTGCCTTCTACGACGGCGACTTCTTCGTGCTCAGCGACGTGCGCCGCAGTCTCTCGCGAGTCGAGCCCCGCACGGGCAAGGTGAAATGGGCGATCGCAACGCCGGGCCGCTCGAAGTATGAAGCCTCGCCGCTGGCGGCCGACGGCAAGATCTACCTGATCAACTTCGAAGGGGAGGTCGCCGTGGTTGGCGCGGCGGACGGCCAACTGCTCAGCGTGATCCCCATGGACGAGCCCCGCGCCGGAGAGCAGGTCCGATCATCCATCGCCGCCGCCGCCGGCCAACTCTTTATCCGCACCACCCGCAAACTCTACTGCGTGGGCAATGGGTGATTCCGGTCGTTGCCGGCGTTCCGCCCCGCTGGACCCTGACGTGAACAGACCGAGGCTGGGCGGGGTGCGCCTCGGCTCGCCTGAAGCGAGCAAATATCACGGTCGCGCGGCCTGTCCTGGAGTAGAAGCCGTGATATATGCTGGTTGCGGTGTCTTGGCCACCGCTGGTCGGCCCTTGGAATGCCTCGCCGCATCGCTGTTGAGGTAAGAAAAGCGGCCAGGCTTCGGATCGATGCCGCACCCGACTTGGCAACCCGCCGCGGTCGCCGTAAGTGGCTGTGCGGCAAAGGCTTCGTGGACCGAACCGCTGCTTGCCCCGGTCTTCAGATGGCCGGCTCAAGAGACGTTCTGCGTGCATTGAAGCGCAATCGCCTCGGCGGACCCTCCACAGATCGAACGGTCTTCTGGCACGACGTTTGCTTATTGTTCCAATCTCTCGGCCGCCGCCGGTCGGCGCCCCGCGTCGTATGCTGCCCGACGCCAACGTAAGCGAGGCGAGGCAGCACAAGCATCAATTCAGCAGTTCTCCGAGGAGGATGACTATGAGATCGGGCAAGACGCCGTTGGGATGCAGCCTTTGGATCGGCATCGGTTTGGCAGGCATGGCGATGGGTTTGGCCGGCTGTGGCGGGGGCGGAAACGCCGACGGGCAACGCATTGAGATCCTCAACGTCTCGTACGATCCCACGCGCGAACTCTACAAACAGTTCAACGAGGCCTTCGCCCAACATTGGAAAGACTCGACCGGCACGGAGGTCTCGATTCGGATGTCGCACGGGGGCGCCGGCAAACAGGCCCGCGCGGTGATCGACGGGTTGGAGGCCGATGTGATGACCTTGGCGTTGGCCTACGACATCGATGCCATCCACGAGAAGACCGACCTGATTCCCCAGGACTGGCAGAAGCGGCTGCCGCACAACAGTTGCCCCTATACCTCGACGATCGTGTTCCTGGTCCGCAAGGGAAACCCGAAGGGCATTCACGACTGGGATGACCTGGTCAAGGGGGACGTTTCGGTGATCACACCCAATCCGAAGACCTCGGGTGGCGCCCGCTGGAATTACCTGGCCGCATGGGGATACGTGTTGCAGCAGGAACTGGGCGATCTGGCCGTGTTGGACGATCCCCAGAAGGCTGAGGCGGTGGCCAAGGCCCAGGAAAAGGCCCGCCGGTTCGTCACCGAACTGTACCGCCATGTACCGGTACTCGACTCGGGTGCCCGGGGCTCAACGATGACTTTTGTCAAGAACGGGATGGGCGACGTGCTGCTGGCCTGGGAAAACGAGGCCTTCTTGGCGGTCAACGAGTTGGGCCCCGATCAATTCGAGATTGTCGTCCCGTCGGTGAGCATCTTGGCCGAGCCGCCCGTGACCGTCGTCGACAAGATGGTCGACAAGCACGGCACGCGGGAAGTGGCCGAGGCTTACTTGAAGTACCTCTACAGCGAGCGGGGTCAGGCCCTGGCGGCCAAGAACTACTATCGGCCGGTCGCCCCGAGCAAGGTGCCCGAGGAGGATATGCAGCGTTTTCCCGACGTGCAGCGATTCAGCGTCGACGACGTTTTCGGTGGTTGGCAGAAGGCGCAGCAGATGCACTTCAACGACGGCGGCGTGTTCGACGAGATCTACAAGCCGTAGCACCAAACGCCGGAATTGGCCGCCGTGCTTGTCTTGGGGCGTGGTTTCAAGGTGAGTGAGTCCTATCGTGCAGATCCGAGTGCTTCAACGCAGCGTGTTGCCCGGTTTCGGGCTGACCATGGGGGTCACGGTATTCTATCTGGGCCTGATCGTGTTGCTGCCGTTGGCCGCGTTGGTGCTGAAATCGGCTACCGTCCCCTGGCAGCAGTTTTGGGACACGGTCTGCGATCCCCGCGTGATGGCCTCGTATCGGCTGAGTTTCGGAGCGTCGCTGATCGCGGCGGCCGTCAACGCCGTGTTCGGGTTCATCGTGGCCTGGGTGTTGGTCCGCTATTCCTTTCCCGGGCGCAAGCTGGTTGACGCCATGGTCGATCTGCCCTTTGCGCTGCCCACGGCCGTCTCGGGGATCGCCTTGACGGCGCTGTACGCCCCCGGTGGCTGGCTTGGCCGTTGGCTGACGCCGTTGGGGATTCCGGCCGCCTACTGTCGGCTGGGTGTGGTGATTGCACTGACTTTTATCGGGATGCCGTTCGTGGTGCGCACGCTGCAACCGGCGCTGGAAGACCTGGATCCGGAGTTGGAGGAGGCCGCGGCCAGCCTGGGCGCCAGCCGCCTGCAGACTTTCCGGCGCGTTCTGCTGCCGGGGATTCTGCCGGCGCTGCTGACCGGCTTCGCGCTGGCGTTCGCCCGGGGACTGGGAGAGTACGGCTCGGTCGTTTTCATCGCCGGCAACATGCCGATGAAGACGGAAATCGCCCCGCTGCTGATCATTACCAAGCTCGAACAGTACGACTATGCCGGGGCCACGGCCATTGCAGTGGTGATGCTCTCGGCGTCGTTCCTGCTGCTGCTGGCAATCAACATGCTCCAGTGGTGGAGCCGGCGGCACAGCGAATAGGAGAGACCTCGACAATGGCAACGGGCACGGCAACAGTTCCGACTTCGGGGGCCCCGGCGCAGCAGCGCGTGGCGACGACCGAGCCCTGGCTGGTCCGCGGCATGCTGACGGTTACGGCACTGGGCTTCTTGGGGCTGTTCCTGTTGATGCCGCTGGTGGGTGTGTTTGCCCAGGCGTTGGCCAAGGGATGGGGCGTTTACCTGCAATCGTTTCGCGATCCCGACGCCCTGGCCGCCATTCGGCTGACCCTATTCACCGCCGCCGTGGCCGTGCCGATGAGCACGGCCTTCGGCCTAGCCGCAGCCTGGGCGATCGGCAAGTTCCAATTCCGCGGCAAGAACGTGCTGATTACGCTGATCGACCTGCCGTTTACGGTGTCGCCGGTGGTCGCGGGCTTGGTCTTCGTGCTGATCTTCGGCCGCAACGGCTGGTTGGGACCCTGGTTGCAGGCCCACGGCATCCAGATCATCTACGCCGTGCCGGGGATCGTGCTGGTGACGTTGTTCGTAACCTTTCCGTTCGTCGCCCGCGAGCTGATCCCGCTGATGCAGGCCCAGGGCACCGAGGAAGAGGAGGCCGCCCGCGTGCTGGGAGCCAGCGGCTGGCATACCTTCTGGAGGGTCACGTTGCCGAACGTCAAGTGGGCCCTGCTGTATGGGGTGATTCTGTGCAACGCCCGGGCGATGGGCGAGTTCGGCGCGGTGTCGGTCGTTTCGGGGCACATCCGCGGCAACACCAACACGATGCCGTTGCAGGTAGAGATTCTCTACAACGACTACAACTTCGTGGCCGCCTTCTCCATCGCTTCGCTGTTGGCCGTGCTGGCCCTGGTCACCCTGGTTCTGAAATCGGTGTTCGAATGGAAAGTGGCGCGCCAACTGGCGCTTGCCGAAAGGATCGAAGACGCAGAGGAGAGCCTGTCATGAGCATCGCCGTAGAGCACATCTCCAAGACGTTCGGCCGTTTCGTGGCCCTGGACGACGTGAGCCTGACGGTGGACACCGGCGAGTTGGTGGCGTTGCTGGGCCCCTCGGGCTCGGGCAAGACGACGCTGCTGCGGATCATCGCCGGCCTGGAGCAACCCGACCGGGGCAGCGGACCCATCCGCTTCCACGACGAAGACGTCGCCCAGTGCAACGTGGGGGATCGGCACGTGGGATTCGTCTTTCAGCACTACGCCCTGTTCCGCCACATGAGCGTGTTCGAGAACGTGGCCTTCGGTCTGCGCGTTCGGCCGCGGAAGTTGCGGCCCTCGAAGGCCGCCATCAAGACCAAGGTACATCGGTTGCTGGAACTGGTCCAATTGGACTTCCTGGCCAATCGCTACCCGAACCAACTCTCTGGCGGACAGCGGCAGCGCGTGGCCTTGGCCCGGGCCCTGGCCATGGAGCCGAAGGTGCTGCTGCTGGACGAGCCCTTTGGGGCGCTGGACGCCAAGGTTCGCCAGGAGTTGCGTCGCTGGCTTCGCCGGTTGCACGAAGAGATCCACGTGACCAGTGTGTTCGTGACCCACGACCAGGACGAGGCCCTGGAACTGGCCGACCGCGTGCTGGTGATGAACGCCGGACGCATCGAGCAGGTCGGCACGCCCGACGAGGTGTTCCACCATCCCCGCACGCAGTTCGTGATGAACTTCCTGGGTCAGGTGAACCGGTTCCACGGGCGTCTGGAGCAGGGGAAGGTGCACTTCGCCAGCCTGAGCCTGGACTGGCCCAACCACGATTCGGTCCGTACGCAGCCGGCCCAGGTGTTCGTCCGCCCGCACGACTGTGAGGTCGACGTCTGCCGCAACGGGCACTCCTGCTTCCAGGCGACGGTGACGCACGTCCACTCGGCGGGCCCCAACGTGCGGCTCGAGCTGCGGGCCGAGTCGGGCGAATCGCTCTGCGCCGAAGTCTCCCAGGAACGCTACCGCGAGTTGGGCGTGGCGGTTGGCAGCCAGGTCTACATTGCCCCGCGGGAAGTCAAAGTGTTTGCCGGCGAGGCGGGATAGCATCGCAGCGAAGCATCGTCGGCTGAGCGGAAGGGGCAAGTGCCGGCCCCCGGCAAGCCGTGCGTCCTGCTTTCCTTCTTCGTCTAGCTGTCGAGGATCGCCTCGGCTTCGTCGCGATAGGCTTCCATCAGGTAGGGAATGCCGGTCACTTCGGCACACTCCCTGGTCAGGCTCATCAGCTCCCGACGGCTGATCGCCGAGAGGTTGAAGCAGCGGGCTCCGGCCATCAACTGCTGCAAGCCGACGGCGAGTTTCTGGGCGTAGGAGTAGAAACCGACCGCGCCGAGCGGAATGCGCTTCATCTCGTTCTTGCCCACCAGATCGACAATCTGCTCCCAGCAGACGAAGATCTCTTCGGGCTTCGTGCCGTAGATCGAGACGCTCTTGGGCAGCCCGCCGTTGTTCATCCATTCGACGACGTTCTTGCCGACCATGCCGGGAATCATCAACGCGCGGCCCATGCAGACCGCCTTGACGTACGGCGCGCCCAAGGCCAGGGCCTTGAAGAGGTGGTCTTCGGCGCTGAAGCCGCCGGCAAAGGCCAAGTCGGGCACGCGCTCGCCCTTGGCGGCCAGCTTGTCGGCGAACTGGACGGCCGCCGAATGCAGGTAGATCGCCGGCACGCCCCACTCCTCCATCATCCGCCAGGGGCTCATCCCCGTTCCGCCGGGCGCCCCGTCGATGGTCAGCAGGTCGATCTTCGCCTTGCTTCCCCACTTCAGCGCCATGGCCAGTTCGCGGAGCGAATAGGCACCGGTCTTCAGCGTGATCCGCTTGAAGCCCAGGCCGCGCAACCGATCGACCTCGGCCAGGAAGCCTTCGTCGTCAATGAAGCCCAGTCGGCTGTGGCGCTCGAACTCCTTGATCGCTCCGTCCTGGAACGACGCCTGGATGATCGGATCAGAGGGGTTGGGCGTGACCATGTAGCCGCGCTTCTGCAGTTCCAACGCCCGCTCGAGGCTGTCCACCTTGATCTCGCCGCCGATACACTTGGCGCCCTGGCCCCATTTCAATTCGATCGTATCCAGGCCGTGCTTTTCGATCACGTACTCCGCCACGCCGAGCCGGGTGTCCTCGACGTTCATCTGCACCAGGATCTCACCCAGGCCGCGATGGTATCGCTTGTAGGTCTCGATGCGGCGATCCATGTCGGGGGCCGAGGTGATCTTGCCGCCCGAGTCGAGCTCCAGCCGCGGGTCGATTCCGCACACGTTCTCGCCGCAAACCAGCGTGACGCCGCTCAGCGCCGCGCCGACGGCAAAGTGTTCCCAGTTCTTCCGCGCGATCTCGGTCGAGCCCAAGGCGCCGGTGAACACGGGGAGCGCCATCTTGACCTTCCGATCCCAGCCGTATTCAGTTGCGACCTGCACTTCCGGGAAGATGCACGTGTCGGGGTTCGCCTCGACGTGCTCGGGCAGCCCGCTGCCGCCGAAGGCATAACCTTGGATGTTCAGGTGGGAGTAGTCGACGGGATAGTCTTTGTCGCCACCGGCGGTGACGTTGCCAAAGGGCCCCGGGTACAACAGCTCGCGGCCCCGAAACGTCGCTTGAAACACCTCGCAGTTTCCCTTGCACCCGTCAACGCACCGGGAGCAGAGTCCTGACTGAGGCACCACGGACCGCGAACGGTTCAAGCTCCGCGTGGCATCATTGGCGTTGGGTCGTTGTAGGTTCACAATGATCTCTCCTTGGCACGGTCCTGATAGCGGTCAAGTGAAAACTTCTTCGATGGCGTATCCAAAATGAAGACATCCTAATACTAGTGCCTGCGGGAGTATTATGAACCCCCTGTCTTGCTAATACGTAACATTAGCAATACTTATGTGCGTGGCCGAGATTCGCTCGAACAGGTGCCGAGAAGCTGATATTTGTGATATCGTTGGTGCGCGTGAGCCTGTACGGCCGGGTGATCGCGCAGTCATGCCGACGGGGCGACACCGGCACGCCGCGCAGACTTGGTGCACAAGGTGACGGACGCGTCTGACGCAAGGGGGAAACGATGCGGTGCTTTCCGGCAATTATGCTGCTGTTGGCGATGTCCGGCCCGGGCGAACTCGGGTTGTGCGGCGAGCCCAATCGCACCAACTCGTGGACCTGGGTGGCCGATGGCCGGACGGGTGACCGCGTGGGCTCGGTACTGTTGTATGCATCAGACCGGAAGCAGATGCTGTTGGTCGGCCCGGATGAGAACGCACTTTTCGTGCAGGCGTTTGACCCGGCCACGCAGACCTGGAGCGAATTGGCCACGGCGGCTCCCTCGGTCCAAGGCGCCATCCATCCTTACTACCAAGCGGCCTACGACCCGGGCAGCAAGACCGTATACTGCCTTTCGGGCGGGCCGGTGCTGTACTCGCTGAGCCTTGCCGAGAAAACCTGGACGGCGCATCCCCCCGCTCCGGAGCTTGAGGGCCTCAGTTGGCACACCATGGCGTGCGACACGATCGGCGGCCAGCTGGTGGTGCTCGGCGCCGACAAGCAGGCGGACAACCTCGGCTGGTGTCGGACGGTCGTCTACGACATTGCCGCGGGAAAATGGTCTCGACTCGAGGTGACCGACACGAACGTCGTGCGGCAGCACCGGGAATTGGTGGCAGCGAAAGAAGCCGTGATCGATCTGGTCGGGCGCATCCGGTTGGCCTGGTACCGCGACCCGGCGGGCGTGGGCACCGCGGCAGAGCTCGCGGCCCTCGGCCGGCGTTGCGCGGCATTGGAAACGATGGCACGGATGGACGAGTTCGGCGGAGACATCGGAGCAGTGGCCGATCTGCTGGCCGGCGGAAAGACGTTGGACGCCCTCAAGTCGGCCCGCGCCGTGCAGCGCAAGATCGAGCAGACGGCCGAGGTCCGATATCCGGTGCCTTGCGCACGTCGCAACTCGCCGCTGGCCTTCGACGAGACCAACCAGGTCTTCGTACTTTTTGGCGGCGACCACGAGGACTATCTGATGAACGACACCTGGGTGTTGGACCTTGCGAAGGAGTCGTGGCGACGGTCGCAGCCCGACAAGGTCCCCAGCCCACGGGCCGGGCATGCACTCTGCGGTTTGCCCGGATGCGGCAGGGTCGCGTTGTACGAAGGCTACGTGCAGACTTCCGGCACGGACTACGGCGCCGTCCCCTATGCGCCGCTGGACCCGTGCCAGCTCTGGTGCTTCGACCCGAAGGCCGACCGCTGGGACCTGATGGCGAGTTGGCCGCTGCCTGGCAAGGACGAGCTGACGATGCCGGCGCCGCTGGGTTTCTTCGACGGCTATGCGAGCCAGTGGTTCTGCCCGCCGCCACTGGCTGCCGACACAAACGATCTGCTGGTTCTGGCCGCCCACCGCTGCGGCCCGTGGTCCTGGCAGTGGAAGCGGCCTTGCGAAACGTGGGCGATGACGTTGGAGCCGGCGCCGCCTGACGCGGCCGGCCGCGAGGAGCTTGGGGTGGCCCCCGACCAGCGACTCTACCGCTCGGGCGCGTTTGTGGCCGAGTTCTGCGAGGTGGCGGCGGAGCCGAATCCGACGAATCTGGATCGGCTTCCCGCGAACCGTTGGGTGCGACTGCCCGATCCGCCCCGCAACCCGTGCCGCGGTTGTCGCCAGCGGGATTGGGGCACTTGCATATGGGACTCGGACCGCGACCAGGTGCTGCATTGGGGCGGCGGCCACTGCGTGCGTTCAGCCAGCACGGTGGCCCACTACTCCCCGGCCTCGGGGCGGATCGTCGAGGGATTCGACGCCGATGAGCCGTATGGGGCCAACGGCGGCGGCGGGTTCGACTCGTCGCTCTTCAACCGCCCGTGGGTTTCCGCACACAACTACAACCACTATGCCTACGACCCGAAGTGCAAGCTGCTGGTCTCCGGCCGCGGCTACCTCTACGACCCGGAGCGCATGGACTGGCTGCGCAGCGAGCCGATGCCGCTGCCCTTCGCGTTTGCCTGGCACCACACCTGCGTGGAGGCCTCTGCGCACGGCGCCGTCGCCTGGGCCAACCGGAAAGGCACCGAGCAGTTCGGGCTCTGGCTGTTCGACCGCGACCGCGGCTGGATCGACCTGGAGCCGAAAGGGAAGCTGTTCGAGCCGTACTGCGACGCCCACGGCATGGTGTACGACTCGAAGCGCGACCGGATGCTGCTGGGCGGAGTGGGCGGCGGCTACGACAAGCTCAGCAACGGCACGCTGCTGGCGTTCGACTTTGCGACCGGGGCCTTGGACACGGTTGCCCCCGAGAACCCCGAGCCGGCCAGGACTCACAACGCTCGGGAGATGGCCTACGTCGTGCATGCCGACTGGGTGCTCATCGGCGAGCTGTGCCGACCGGGGGGCCAGTCGGACGCCCCCGGCTACACGCGCGTTTACGACTGCCGCCGGAACAAGATGTTCCTGCTGGACGCCGGAGACGTGCCCTCGGGCCACAGCACCGGCTGGATGTACGACGCCCGGCGAAAACTGGCCTACGTGTTCACGTTTCGGGGAGAGGCCTGGGCGATGAAGATCGATCCGGCCACGGCCGTGCTCGTCGAGAAGCCGCCGAGATAGCCCCCCGTGGAGTCGCTGCAGAGATCATGTCCGGAATCGGGTTTTCGCGTGGATGATCTCCGACGACGGCAAGACGGGGCACTCGGAGACCGATTGGCCTTGCCGGGCCGATGCGAGTCGAGATCCGATTACGACGCCATGCCGGGACTGAGCGCAAGGTGGCAGAGACGGGCCGGAGCGGTTTCCGCGGCCGGAACGTCCGCCGTCGCCGGGGCCGCCCGCAGTCCGACCGTCAGACCGGCCAGGAAGAAGACCAGGGCGTTGTCGATCGGCGTGTAGCTCATTTCGTGGAAGGCGGTTTGGCAGAGGTAGACGCCCAACACGCCCAGCAGCAAGATCCCTTGGGCCCGGGCCCAGGGGGGCAGTGTGGCGTTGCGGCAAACCTGCCAGCCCGCCCGCACCCAGCCACCCAGGAGCGCCAGGAAGAGCACGAACCCGACCAATCCCGTCTCGGTCAGCACGCTGAGGAACCCGATGTGATGGGAATAGGGCCGGACCGCCTCCAGATTGAACTCCGTGGAGCGATCGGCAAGGTAGGGCAGTTTGGCCTCGGGGAACTGGCCGAATCCGACGCCCAGCAGCGGCCGGTCCAGGAACATTTGCCAGGAAAGGTAGGCGAAGGCCCCTCGCACTTCGACGCTCTTGCCGGTATACGTGGCCGCATACTCGCGCTCGAAGCTCACCAGCTTGTCCATTCGCGTGGCGACCAGCAGTAGGGCGGCCGAAACCATGCCGCCGATGACCAGCGGTCGCCACGAACCCCGCAGAGTCAGCGCGAGCACGATCAGCGCCCCCAAGCCCGTCCCCATCCACACGCTCCGCGTATAGCTGACGTAGATGCCGGCCAGAAGCAGCGGCACCAACGCGACAATCACCAGCCGGCCCGGTCGGCCGAATCGCCATTGCCACAACCACGCGGCCAACAGGCACACGCCCAGGTGCAGACCGAAGCTGACCGCGTGGACCATTGGTCCGCGGGCACGTCCGAAGTGGAGCCCGACGTTCTGATCGGCGATGTGGCGGGGAAAGACGGCCCACCACTGACCGGAAACTTCCAGCAGCCCGGTAAGGGCCAGGTACACGCCCAGGCAGGTCAGGACGCCTTGGGTCAGTGAGACGTTCGATCGATTCAGCGGCGACTGTCGGGCAATCCAGTAGACCACGCCGGGAATCAGGTAGCCTGCCAAGAGTCGAAACACAATTTCGATCCCGTCGCCCTGGCCGCCGAAGCTGCCGTAGCAGGCCGAAAAGGCCAGCACACCCAAGAAGGCGAACAACAAGACGTCGGTCTTTCCCAACGGTTTCGGGGCCGTACGACCCAGGCGACGGTGCACGGCATAGGCCAGCAGCAGCAGCACCACCACCAGCCGATCGATCGTCATCGGGATCGGACCGACTTCGAAACGCAGGAAGTCGTGCCCAAAGCAGGCCCCGGCCACCAGCAGCGCCAGGCACCCGGCCGTCAGCGATCCACGCAAGACGAAGATCGCACTCCAGATCAAAGCAACGGCGGCGGCAACGAAGTAGATTGCGGTCATGGCGAAATCCGGTGGCTGGTAGGGCTCGTCGGGGTGCCGCGGCCGTGCGGCACCCATGGCAATCTGAAACGCATCACGCCGCGGCACGGCGGCCGGTGTCGAGCATGATTGACGCTGGCACACTCAATGCGCGAGGGCGACCAACGGAAGCCCGACTTGTCCGGCCTTCCGTTGGTTGGCCTGGATCATTCACAATGCGAACATCATCAGACCGTGTTGTGCAGGACGACTTTTTGTAGGGCCTGCTTGATCGACAGGCCTTGGTCCGCGGGAAAACCACACGCGACGGGCCTTCGCCGGGGCTGGACCACGGGAGCCGGCAGGTCGAACGGCCCGGCCGCAACCGGACTGGGCCGCGTTGGCTCGGCGGGCGACGCATGGGCTCCGGCCACCGAAACCGGAGGTGTCACCAGCACCACCACGCCGAAACCGACGGCCAGCCCACCGGCGATCCCCAGCAGCACGATCAGACTGCGGCTGGGGCCGACCGGATCGACGCCGGTGTCGGGAACGTCGATGCGGCTGATCAGGTTCGTTGCCTTGGCGCTGGCGTGGGTCGCCTGGGCCTCCGACAAATTCTGCTCGGCCCGTTTGATCCGTTGGGTGCGGTTGGCCGTCTCGGCCAGTTGATTCGCGTAGCTCGCCCGCAGCTCGGCCAGACGGCCCAGCCGCGCGGTGACCTCGGCCAGTTGGCCTTCCAGCACGGTGGCCCGGTCGTCGTTCATCTGCAGCTCGA
Organism: Pirellulales bacterium; assembly: GCA_016935315.1. Lineage (GTDB taxonomy): Bacteria > Planctomycetota > Planctomycetia > Pirellulales > Thermoguttaceae > JAFGRD01. The sequence continues at coordinate 10,618 of JAFGRD010000026.1, read as the reverse complement.
CGTTCAGCCCGCGGATGGCGATGGACAACTCGTCGTGCAGGTGCCGGCCGATCTCCTCTTCGGACTGCAAGGCTGATTTCACCAGGGGGTGCTCGGCCGACATGGTCCCCATCAGTGCGGCGGTAGCCAACTGGGCATCAACCAGGCCGTCCTTCAGCCGCCGCAAAGCCGGCTGCGATTCCAGGAGTCGATTGGGCGTAGCCAACAAGCGGCCCGGATCGTCGCCAGCTGCCACCAGCAGGGCGAGCAACTCTTGGTTGGCTCGTCGGGTGGCGTCGATCTGCCGCAATTCGCTGCGGATCTCGGTCATCGTGCGACGCAACGCGCTGTCGCCCAGCCCCGGCTCGTTCAGCACACGCAGCTCTGCCAAATCGCTGCCCACCTGCTTTTCGAGCTGCTCCAGACGGGCAGTCGATTCTTGCAGGTCGTTCTTGGCCAGATGGACCGTTTTGGCCAACTCGCTGATCATGCTCTGGGCCTTGGCGTCGCGGAGCTCTTGAAGCCTGGCCTGCAGGTGGCCGCAGGTCGCGCGATTCAGGGCGACGGCCCGATCCCGGTCGTGATCGCGGACCTTCAGGTAGAAGACCTCGGTCTTGCCGAACTCGGCGCCTTTGGGCGGCGTCAGCTTCACACGGTCGCGAAGCCTGGCCACATCGGCCGGGCTGGGCCATGTGGCATCACCGGGCCGCTCGCCTGCCGGGGGACCGATCTCTCCGAGGGCCGCGCTGAGAACTCCCCCGCTCTTGGCCAGCTCGAGGATCGTCTCCTGAAGCGTCTTCATCTCGTCGGCGTGGCCGAACTCGCCGGGCCTGACTTCGTTGTTGGTCGCCTCGTCGCGGACGATCAACGCCTGCGAGGCCTCCCAAGTTGCCGGGCGAAACAAGGCGTAAAGCAGGGCCAACACTCCCACCACCACGGCCGGAATCAACCAGTGCCTCTTGTGGGTCGCGAGCAGGCGGACGACTTGGCCGGGGCTGGGAATCGTTTGCGATGAGCAGTTCATGATGCAGTCTTCTCGGCTTACGGTCTGGGGGGTTGGATCGATTGCAGGGACCCTCGGCGACGGATACCGAAGCGTGGAACACCCCAACTTGCAAAGGCGATGCCAAGCGAGACGCGGCCACGGCCCAAACGGCAATGGCCGGGCCAAAACCGTGCGGGAACCGGACTTTCACCGACTGACGGAAGGCCGGCCCCCCGATCCCCGATCGCACGGCGTTGCCCGAACACAACCCCCCGTTGTCCAAAGGCGACGCCCGCGACGTTCGGCTTGGCTTCCTTTTCGGGGACAAAGCGACTTGCTTCCGGCAAAACGTGACAGAGAGTTAAGCAGTGCCGTTGCCCAGCGAGACCTGCGTCTCGGCGTGTTGGCCGCGGGAATGTGGCGCGAGGGCCAGGCCGTGCGGCTGCGCGGAAGGCCGGGCCGAAGGCGGCGGGGGTGCCCTCTGTCCACCCATGAGAATGTCCAACTTGCTCCTTTTTGAGCCCTCAACTCCCAGCACGAGGCCGATCGCCATGCGAGTTTTCTGTCTCTTTGAAATCGAAGAGTTGGAGCCCTACGCCGCCGATTGGGATCGCCTGTCCCGCAGCGTGCCCTTTCGCAGTTGGACCTGGCTTTCCACCTGGTGGCGTCACTATGGCCCACAGCGACACGGCGTGCAACATGCCTGGCGGTTGTTCGTTCCCTGTGTCTTCGATCATACCGATAGGCTGATCGGCATAGCGCCCTGGTACGTCGACAGCGGCGGCCCCCAGGGCCGCGTCCTGCGGATGCTCGGCAGCGGCGAGATCTGTTCCGACTACCTGAGCGTGCTTTGCCAGCCGGGCACGGAATACGCCGTCACCCAGTTGTTGTGCGAGTGTCTGGTCAGAGACGAGCGGGTCGAGACCTACGACACCTTGCCGTGGGACCTACTCGAGCTGAGCGGGTGCGACGCCGAAGACGTCGCCATCGGCCACCTGCTGCAACACCTTGACGAACGGGGTTACACGATCCATCGCCGCGTCGGGCCCAATTGCTGGCGAGTCGAGCTGCCCGATAGCTGGGACGCGTACCTAGCCTCGCTCTCGAAGAGCCATCGCAGTCAGCTCCGCCGGTTGCAGCGGAAGATGTTCGACAACGGCCGGACCGTGCTGCACTCGGTCGAGCGGGCCGAGGAGCTGCCGCGGGCGATCGATCTGCTCGTGGAGCTGCACCAGCGGCGACGGCGTGTGTTGGGGGAGCCGGGTTGCTTCGCTTCGGCGCCTTTCGAGGCCTTTCATCGAGAGGTCATGCCGAAGATCCTCTTGGCCGGACAGCTCCATTTCCACTGGCTCGAGCTCGACGGCAAGCCGGTTGCCGTCGAATACGGGCTGGCCGGCGGAGGCGTTGTCTACGCCTATCAGTCGGGCATCGATCCGGAGGCCATGGACCGACAGCCCGGTCGGCTGATTATCATGGCCACCTTGAAGAAGGCGATTGAGGAAGGCTATCGGGCGTTTGATTTCTTGCGGGGAGACGAGCCCTACAAGCCCCACTTCCGTGCCCAGCCCCGGCCCAGCCTCGAAGCCCGCGTCGTTCCCAACCGACCCGCCGCCCAACTGCGACACCACCTCTGGCTGGCCGGCAGCCACGTCAAGCACTGGTTCAAGAGCGGCTTGCGATTGGCGGGAGCACGAGAAGGTTGACCGCTCCGTGGGAGCCTGGCCGGGCATTTTCGAATCATGTCGCATTGGAAACCTCTGCTGCTGCACCTTTACTACTACGGCTCCTATCCGCTGCGACGCCGGTATCTGCGCCAGGCCGTGGCCGCGGGGCGGGTGCCGATGGCCGTGCTCTTCTACCATCGGGTTGCCGACGACCAGGCGAACGAGTGGACCCTTTCTCACCGCATGTTCGCCCGGCAAATCCGCTGGCTCCGGTCGCGCTTCGAGTTGATCTCGCTCCAGGAGGTCCAGCGCCGAATGCATCTGGGGACGAATCGGCGGCCGTGTGTCAGCATCACGTTCGACGACGGTTACGCCGACAACTGTCGCGAAGCGATTCCCCTGCTCATCAAGCAGCGGATCCCGTGCACCTACTTCGTGGCCACCGAAAACGTGCTGCACGGTCGGCCGTTCCCCCACGACGCGGCCCTGGGGAGGCCGCTGGAGCCCAACACGCTCGAAGAGCTTAGGGTTATGGCCGACGCCGGCATCGAGATCGGCGCTCACACCTATACCCACGCCGATCTGGGACGCATCGACGATCCGCAGCAACTGCGGCGCGAGGTGATCACGGCCGGCGAGGACCTGCGGGCGGCGCTGGAGCGTCCCGTGCGCTATTTCGCGTTTCCCATCGGCCACCACGCCAACCTCAGCCGGGCGGCGTTCGACTTGGCCTATGGGGCCGGTTACCTGGCGGCGTGCTCGGCCTACGGCGGCTTCAATTTTCCCGGTGACGACCCCTTTCACGTGCAGCGGATCGCCGCCGACGAGACCATGATCCGTCTGAAGAACTGGACGACCCTCGACCCCCGCAAGCTGGGCACGCCGAGATTTGCCTACGAGCCGCCCGCTGTCGGCCAGGTATCGTCGCAGTCCGCCGTGGCGGGAGATGCGAAACCGGCGCGGGAAGGATGCCCATGACCGCTGCCCCCGGCAAACCGAACGCGCCGCGCGCCGCGCCGACCCTGCGCACCGACACGCTAGCCGACAGCGTGATCATCCTGTTGGCGCTGACGGTCCTGCAGCGGCTGATCGGCTTCGGCCGGGCGGTCCTCTTCTGCCGTTGGCTCGATCCCGATCAACTGGGGCAGTGGGACATGGCCTTCAGCTTCCTGATGCTGGCGGCGCCGCTGTCGGTATTCTCGCTGTCGGGCTCGTTCGGGCGGTACGTGGAACACTTCCGCACGCGGCAACAGCTTCGGACGTTTCTGCGGCGGACTGCCGTCTTCTGCGCCTTCCTGGCCGTGCCGGCCGTCCTGCTGATCTACACCGCCCGGCAGTGGTTCTCGCAACTGATCTTCGGCACGCCCGAGCAGAGCGAGTTGGTCGCGGTGCTGGCCGTCAGCCTGTTGGCGGTGGTTGCCACCAACTACTTCATCGATCTGTTCAACGCCCTGCGGAACGTCCGGCTGATCGCGGCGCTGCAGTTGTTCAACACGGTGGCTTTCGCCGTTCTGGCCGTCGGTCTGTTGCTCTTCTGGCGGTGCACGGCGGCGACCGTGGTGATCGCCTACGGCGGCGCCACGATGCTTTGTGCCCTGGGCGCCCTGGTGTGGCTGCGGCGAAGCTGGCGGGCGTTTCCGGAAAACGAGGGTCACCTGCCGCAACGGGAGCTCTGGTCCAAGGTGCTCCCGTTTGTCGCCTGGGTGTTGGCAACCAGCACGCTGGCCAACCTATTCGCGGTGGTCGACCGTTACATGATCATCCACTTCTCCGCCGTGCCGGCCGCCGAAGCGCTGGCTCGCGTGGGCGACTACCACAGCTCCCGGGTCGTGCCCTTGTTGTTCGTTTCCGTGGCCATGATGCTTTCGACCACGGCCACGCCCCATCTGAGCCATGAGTGGGAAACGGGGCAGCGCGAGCGGGTGGCCCAGCGGCTGAACCTGATCGTGAAGCTGTTGGGACTGATCCTGTTCGCCGCCGCGGTGGCCGTGCTGCTGGCCGCGCCGCTGCTGTTCGGCGTGGCGCTCAAGGGCAAGTTCGCCGGGGGACTGGCCGTCTTGCCGTGGACCCTGACCTACTGCATCTGGTTCGGCATGCAGGCTGTCTGCCAGAACTACCTGTGGTGTGCCGAGAAGGCCCGGCTGGCGAGTCTGGCGCTGTTGATCGGCCTGATCGCCAACGTGGGGCTGAACCTTCTGCTGTTGCCGCGGCTGGGGCTATTGGGTGCCGTCCTGGCGACCACCGTCGCCAACCTGCTTGCCTTGGTGCTCATCTGCGGCTTCAACCACCTGCTCGGCTTCCGGCTGAGCTTCGGCGCCGGCGTCGTCCTGGCAATGCCCATTACGATCTGCTTCGGCCCCTGGCTGGCACTGGCCGTGCTGTTGGCCGCGGTTCTTCAGGTCGTCACTTCCGAGCGGTTGTTCTCTCAAGCGGAAAAACGCCAAATCGCCGACCGCTACCGAGTATACGCCGAGAGGTTTCGCGGCCTGTTGCCGACCCGCAAGCCGGCAGAACGTGGTTCGGGCTGATGCTCCCCCATGCCGGAACGACGACGTCTGTCGGACAGCCGTTGTTGCCGGAGATCCGCAATCCGGCAAGTCAAGGCGACATGCCCTTGGTCGCCATCGTGCAATCCAGCCCGAAGCCCCGGCAAAGCAGCCTTGCCAGCCGGAAGGGCAACCACTCCAGCCAGGGTTCGAAGAACCGCTTGCAGCCGGCCAGCCCGTTGCCGCAAAGGACGATCCGACCCGGCACGACGACCATCGGCGTGCTCACGTGCGTGAACCCCGCCCGGCGCAGCAGCCCTGTCACCTCGCGAAGCGTGTATTCCTTCAGATGCAGACCGGCGGCCTCGGTCCGCGGCCGACAGACGTCGCCGGTGACGTCCGAAGGCCGCGTGTGCCAGTTCGGAGTAATCGTGACCAGTTGCCCGCCGGGAACCAGCAGATCGTGGATCTTCCGCAGATAGTCGAGGACCTCGTCGGGTGGGATATGCTCGAACACGTCGTTCCAATAGACCAGATGGTAGCCGCGCCCGGAGCCGGCCAGTTCCGCACTGAGAAAGTCGCCCAGCAGCAGTGCCTGCTCATGGTCCGGACCGAGCAATGTGCAGGCGTGCTTCCGCATGGACGCCGAGGCCTCGATCCCGGCCACCGGGAAGCCACGCTCGCTGAGGTATCTCATCAGCACGCCGTTGCCGTAGCCGACCTCGAAGAAGCGGGGTTGCACGCCTGCGGCCCTCCATCGCGACAGAAGTCTGAAGGTCAGTTGCTCATGCCGGGCATCCAATCCCAACACCGGCGGCTCGTCCAGGGCGCCGCCCGAGGCCACCGCCATCCGGGCGCCCACGATGCGGTTGACCGTGTCGTAAGCATGACAGAGGGCATCGGCCCGCTGCGACGAGCCTTTGGGGGAGTCGAGAATCCGCCGGGCAAACAGTCGCTCCTGTTCCCATTGCAGCAGGCGCAGCTCATCGCCCGAAAGGCCGCCGAGGTCCCGCGACGAGCCGTCTTCCAGCACGACCTCCAGCGTGGGTGGACGTTCCGGCTGCGGTTCGACCGGCTTGGTTTCATCCGGTAGCGTGGTTTCCATATGCGATTTCCCCGGGGCTGGACTGCCGAGTGCGTCGCCGGAGGGCGGCCGCACATCGTAAAGATGGCATGCTCCGGGGGTCTGCGATGCGGGCGATTTTCGCCGACTGGCCGGAATACGGTCGGAGCTGTTTCAGGGGCCCGTAGAATCCTTGCGGCCTACCCAAGCGTTCCCAGTCCTACAGTCGGCAGTTGGCTGTCGCCGGCGTTTCAGCCAGATGGTAGCTGAAGTCGCAAGACTTCGGCTTTGGGGCGCTTCGACATCACCACAACATGCCATACTTGTTGAGCGGGTTCGCGGAAACAGCAGAAGGACGCGCGGTACTGTCCGGACCCGCGTGGAGACACTCGCCCGTTCCTCCTATTGATGTTTGCATTGCGAATGATCAAGGCCGACCAACGGGAGGCCGGAAAAAGCCGGGCTCCCGTTGATCGCTCCCGCGCATTGACCGTGCAAACGTCAATAAACACGTGTGCAGGCCGCGCAGAGGAAAGGCTGAAGCAGAAGACTCCTGACATCTCGACCTGACGTTCCCAATACCCGCGCCCCGCCTATGCCCCTGTTTCGCCGCCAAGACCTGATGCTGCCGGACGATCGCGGTCCGCTGCGGACGATGTTCGTGATTACGAGCATGCCGGTCGGCGGCGCCGAGACGTTGCTGGTCGAGCTGATCCGCCGGCTCGATCGTTCCCGGCTGCTGCCCGAACTGTGTTGTCTGAAGTTCCTCGGGCCCTTGGGCGAAGTACTGGCCGAGGAGGTACCCGCATACATGGGGCTGCTGGGCGGCAAGTACGACGTGGCGGTGCTGCCCCGGCTGGTGCGATTGCTGCGGCGACGGCGTGTCGATGCGGTTGTGACCGTCGGCACCGGGGGCGACAAGATGTTCTGGGGTCGTCTAGCCGCATGGTGGGCCGGCGTGCCCGCAATCTGCTCCGCGTTGCACTCGACCGGCTTGCCCGACCACGTCGAGTGGCCCAACCGGTTGCTTGCCCCGATCACCGATGCGTTCATCGCGGTGGCCGAGCCGCACGGACGCTACCTGGCCGAGCAGGAGGGCTGCCCGTCGCACAAGATTCGGGTGATTCCCAACGGCGTGGACGTCGAGCAGTTTCACCCACGGTGGCGTTCGGCGGAGTTGCTTGCGGAATTGGGCTTGGCGCCGGACACGCCAGTCGTCGGCATCGTGGCGGCGTTGCGTCCGGAGAAGAATCACGAGCTGTTTCTGCAAGTTGCCGCGCGCGTGCGGCGACGGATTCCCCGTGCCCGGTTCCTTGTGATCGGCGACGGTCGGAGACGCGAACCGCTGGTTGCGATGGCGCGGCAATCGTCGTTGGACGAAGCCGTCCGCTTTCTCGGCAGTCGCAGCGACGTGGCCGACCTGCTTTCGCTGATCGACGTATTCGTGCTCACCTCGCACATGGAGGCCAATCCGATTTCGATCCTCGAAGCCATGGCGTCGGAGAAGCCGGTGGTGGCCCCGCGCGTCGGCTCGATTCCGGAAGCGGTGATCGACGGCCGGACGGGCTACCTGGCTGAGTCGGGCAACGCGGAGGAAATCGCCGCACGCGTGGCCGCCCTGTTGAGCGACCGCGAGGCAGCCGCCGCCATGGGCCGGGCCGGCCGCGAGCAAGTCATCGCCCGCTGGTCGATCGAGCGGACCGTCGAGGGCTATCAGGACCTGATCGCCGGAATCTACGCGGCCAAGGCCACGAGACAAGCGCAGCGCCGCTCGGCAAACTCGGCCGCAAAGCGGCGCAGCGCCACGCTGGACCGGTCCTGATCCGATTGCCTGTCCGCCGCCGTCGTTGTCTGGTATCATGCAGGAGTCCCGTTCAGACCACGGCTTCTCCGTCGGCAGTCCGAGTCTCCCTCCATGCTGAATCGGCTCATTCTCAGCACGACGATCCTGCTGGTTTTCGTGGGCGCGTTCCTGGCAAAGGGGTTGCTGGGACGGCCGCGCGGCAGCCAGGCGGCCGCAACGTCCGATTGCCGACGGATCGTGTCGATGGCGCCCAGTCTGACCGAAACGCTCTTCGCGCTCGGTCTGGGCGATCGGGTCGTGGGCGTGACCGGTTTCTGCGACTATCCCCCCGCGGCCCGGCAGAAGGCCCGCATCGGCGCCTACTTGAATCCGAACCTCGAGGCCGTCGTGGCGCTGGATCCCGACCTCGTCGTGATGTTGGTCGAGAACGAGCAGTCGATGCCGGCCTTGGGCAAGCTGGGCTTCAGGTCCCTGGCCGTCTGTCACCAGACGGTCGACGGGATCCTCGATTCGATCGACGAGATCGGCCGGGTCTGCGGCGCCACGCAGCAGGCTCGCCAACTCCGGTCCGAGTTGCAGGCCCGCATGGATCGCGTGCGACGGAAGACGGCCGGGCTGCGGCAGCCGCGTGTGTTGTTCGTCGTCGAGCGGACGCTCGGCACCGGAGCGTTGGAGGACGTGTATATTGCGGGTGCCGGCGGCTACTTCAACCGGATCATCACGCTGGCCGGCGGCGAGAACGCCCATCGCGATCGCTCGGTCGCCTTCCCGGTCGTTTCCCGCGAGAGCATCCTCCAATTGAATCCGGAGGTGATTCTCGACATGACCTTCGGGCTGGCTGCGGGGGACCACGACCCGGCGACGATGCTCGACGACTGGCGGCAGCTCGACCAGGTCGACGCGGTCGCCCGGGGCCAGGTCCATCTCGTCCAGCGCGATTACGCCTTCGTGCCCGGGCCGCGCTTTATCCTGCTGGTCGAAGAGCTTGCCCGGCTGATCCACCCGGAGGTCGACTGGGGCGACAGCCGGGTCGATTAACCCGGTATAGCACGTAGATTCGCCCTAGCCCGGTCAGAAGACCAACCGCAGCTTCTTCAGCCGCCGTTGGGTCTCCGCCATCAACTTATCTTCCGCCGCCTCGTCGGCCGCTTCATAAGTGACCGAGAACCGCAAAAAGGCGCCCGCATCGTCCCAGGGAACCGTACAGATCGAGTGCTCGGTGATCAAGTATTGGCCGGCCGCTTCGGCCGAATCAAACGTCGATCCGCCGGCAATCCCCTTCGGGCTCGGCGCGTAGAGAAAATAGGATCCGCCCGGCATGCGGCAGCGGAAGCCGCAGCGGTCGAGGGTCGCCACGAGCTTCTCCAGCCGGCGCCGGTACTTCTGGCGAACCTGACGAGGAATTTCGTCGTCGTCCAGCGCCGCGGCCGCCGCTTTCTGCACGGCGATGAACTGGCCCGAATCGCAGTTGTCCTTCACGTCGGCAAACGCCCGCACCAGCCGTTCGTGCCCGCAAACCCAGCCGATCCGCCAGCCGATCATGTTCCAGCCCTTCGACAGCGAATGGACTTCCACGCCGACGTCGCGGGCCCCGGGCACCTGGAGGAAGCTCAGCGGCCGGCCCTCGTAGGTCAGCATCACGTGCGCGGCGTCCTGAACCACCACGATCTCGTTCTGTCGGGCAAACTCGATCACCTCGGAGTAGAACTGCTTCGAGGCCACCTTGCCGGTGGGGCTGTTCGGGTAGTTGATCACCAGCAGCTTCGCCCGGCGACGGACATCCTCGGCGAGGGAGTCCAGGTCGGGCAGGAAGTCGTTCTCGGCCAGCAGCGGCAGCCGATGGACCTCGCCACCGTAGTATCTGGTGTGCGTGCCCGCGACCGGATAGCCGGGTGTGGTCATCAGCGTCACGTCGCCCGGGTTGATCAGCGTGGCCGGCAACATCGCCAGGGCCGTCTTCGAGCCAATGCAATGGTTGATCTCGGTGGCCGGATCGAGCTGAACGTCGAACTGGCGATCCATGAACCGGGCGACCGCCTCCTTGAACTCGACGATGCCGTTGTCTGCGTAGCCCCGGTTCTCGGGCTGATTGATCGCGTGGGCCATCTTTTGGCGAACGGCTGCCGGGGCCATCTCGTCGTTCTCGCCGATGCCAAAATCGATCAGCGGCCGCTCGGGATTCTCGGCAAGTACCTTCCGCTTGGCCCGCTTGATCTTCTCGAACTTGTAGATCTCGGTGCCTTTGCCGTAGCTGCTGCCGCCGATGCGCTGGGCGAATAGTCGCTGAAAATAGGGATCGCTCATGGGTCTGCTGCAAGGGGAACGCCGGATTCCGAGGACTCGTTAGAGAACGGGTTGATCATGCACGGAGGTTCTTCTGCGAGTCCTGACAAGGACAAACCAGATCAGTGTACCGGACGGCGGGAGCTGAAGAAAGGGGGGGACTTGCCGGCTTCTTTGCGGTGGTGCCGGTGTGTGGCCAATCCCCGGGCGATCCCGCGGCGGTCCGGATCGGCCATTCTGGCGGGACCCTGGCCGCCGTCAAATCCTCGGCAATCGGGATAGGGGGCGGCCTCGCGGCCGCTCCCCTCCCACACCACCGGGCATACGGGTCCGTACCACGGCGGTTCAGCTTGC